>JAGUZQ010000034.1 GCA_020060765.1 Planctomycetota bacterium
GACGTTTTCCCGCCGCCTGCCCTGGGACGTTCCAAAGGCTGGCGCCTTTTCCACTGTGTGCCGCGTGCAGAGCACGCGCTTCGGCTATTCGCCGAAGTCAGCACGCAAGGAAAGCGCCTCCGGCGCATGATTTAAATTAGGTTGTGGGCGAAGCCCACGTTGAGCACTAAGGTGTTTCCCGTTCGGGCAGGGGTTCCGCCTGCGGACGGTGCGAGAGGTTGGGGTCGAAGCGCCAATCGGAATTGAAAAATCCGGCCAGGCGGGCGGTGTTGGTGCCATCGTAAGGGTCAGTCGCTTCACTGAAAATAATATAGTCCGGTGTCAGATCCCACTTATGATTAAAGGATAGCGACTGGCCGTAGTACAACCCGTCAAGCAATACGACGTAACGCGCCTGATTTTCCGGATTAGGATAGATCGCGCATAGCCCGAGATTTTCGCCGCGCTCCTCCCGGTCGCCGACGCCGTAGCCGTCGGGCAGGAATTTCACCGGCAGGCGGTCGGCGATTTTCCGCAGGCAGGAATTTTCTTCCGGGTCGCCGAACAGCACTAGGTTATATTTTTCGCTATCGGCGGGAATAACTTCTCCGTGTTTTTTCAAGCGCGGCGTGCCGCGCGCGAAGGTCTGCCAGTCTTTCACAAACTGCGCCGCGTTGGCTTCGTTCTTTTCGCCGTCGCCCACCACCAGCAGGAACGGCGAATTAAACGCTTCCTTCACCGGCCCGCAGAGAGTTGCGGTTTTGCTTAAATCCTTTTTCTCTCCCCGCAATCGGCAGGTGAAAAATTCCCCCGCAATCCCGGCGCGCGGCATGGCCTTGATTTCAAAGCGGTCGCCGCCTGCGGAGAAAGAAACAGACTCCACCCCGCGCGCTTGAATAAAGTTTAGGGAAAAAGCGCGCACGTTTTCGCACAGTTCCACCACCACCCGCTTGTTGTCCGCGTCTATCCGCGCGCGGATTCTGGCAGGCTTACCCCACTGTTCGATCTCGTCAATCGACAGCCAATACTTTTTGCCATACTTGGGCGTGTAGGTGATGTGCTCGACGGTCTGTGGCGAGTTGCGCTTGTGTTGCAGCAGCCAACGATAAGTCGCGGCCTTGTTCATTTCCTCGGAAAAATACCAGTGGCCGAAACCTTCGGGCGGGGTAAGGAATTCCATCTGCCCCAGCGGCGGTTTCAGCTTTTCGAAAATGCGGGAGGAATGGCCGTATTTTACCAGCGAGTCATCTTTCGGATGCGCCGCCCGCACCGGCACGTCGGTCAGCGTCGCGGCAAGGTCGTAGGGGTTGTCGCTCTCCAGCAGCGTCCGTTTCCAGGGCGGAATGGTTTCGCGGCTGGCGAGGTTACGTTCGTAGGTTTCCGCGTGCCAGAAAAAGTAATCCGTTCTGCCCGACCACACCTGCGCGGCGGCGAAGACGCCGGGGTAATGCGAAAGCATCGTCCACACCCCGCTGCCGCCCATCGAATAACCGGCCAGATAGATGCGCGTCTCGTCGATGGGATAGCGCTTCTTCATCTCTTCCAGCGCACGCAGGACATCGACTTCGCCGATGGAGAGAAAATCGGTGTTGCTTCTCCCGAAAGGCAACAGCAGCGCGCACCCTGTCGCCTCCATCGCCGCCGCCAGCTCCGGCTCGATTTTCATCCAGTCCAGCTTGTTATAGCTAGGCACGTAACCGTGAAAAAACACCACCAGCGGCAGCTTTTCCGTTTGCGGTTTCAGCGGGACATAATAGCGGTAAGGTTGAACCGAGTTATCGGCGTCGCAGATATAAGCCGCTTCCTGAATTCCTCTTGCTCCGGCCAGCGGGTCGCGTTTTTCCCTGGCGGCGGCGAGCGCCAGTTCCGCCCGCTCCACCAGGGACGCGGATTTCTCCCCGTATTTAAAGGTGCGGTTGACCCTGCTTGCGGTCAGCAGATCAATCTGCTCCAGCGACAGCCGCGCCAGCGCGGTTTCCGCGGAAGTATCTTCCGGCAAACTCGCGCGCAGCCGCGCCACGCTGTCCTTCAACCCGCTTTCGCAGAAAACATCGACGCTCAGAGTAGCCAGCACGTCCGCGCCTGCCAGCAGTTCGCCCGCGACCGTCGCCTTGCCCCAGGCGGAAACTTGCGGCTTGACACTCACCAGCAAATGCGAGGAAACCGCTTCGGCGAAACTTTCCGGCTTGCCGGTGGCATTAAGCCACTCCGCCTGCGGCGAGGAAATTTTCAGGCAAAGCGGAGTCTGCAACTCCGGCATCCCAGCCAGAAAACGGAGATAAAACCGCAGCCGCTCCTCGCCATCGATAAAGCGCGGTTCTGACAGGAAGGAAAGGGAATTGCCGATCGCTTCCGCGCGACGCGCCGGGGTGAAATCCTGCAAGGTGACGGCGAAGCGCGCGGCATGGAAAGGCTGCATCTTGCCGTCGATCTGGCTCGCCACTGCGGCAATGCCGAAGTAGGCGATTTTTTCCTTCGCTTCCAGCTTCAGCAATAACCGGTGCGTGCCGGGAGCAATTTCTGCCTTCGCCGCCGTTTCCCAGACATTCTGATAAGTGGAAGCGCGGGAGCGCGCGGCGATTTTTCCGTCGACCCACAGCGCGGCTGGGGAAAAAGTGGTGAAATGAAAAACCGGTTCGCAGACTTGCGCCACGTCGATTTCGGCATAGGCATAGAAATAGCTGGTGCGGCCGGGAAGGAGGGAGTTTAACTCGACCGGTTTGCCGCCGGAATGCAGATAGACCCAGGCCGAACCGCCGACGGGATCGCCTTCGCGCGGGATGAGATCAGTCTCCGGCAGTGCCTCCGCCAGCGGCCCTGACACCAGCCACACCGGTATGGCCGCCGAATCCCCCGTAAGGAACCGCGGGCGGCTTTCGCCGGAAACAGCCAGGCTGCAAAAAAAAGCGCACAGGAAAAACAGGGCAAGTCTTTTGCGCATCCTGAACTCCTGTTTCCTGTCAATCAGATTTCGTCCAGCCAGTGCGGCGCATGGTCGCCGGAATCGAAGGGATGAGCTTCCGGCTTGGCCGGTTCCACCGCCGCTGCCGGTTGTTTCTTGCCTCTCCGGGAAGGACGCTTTTTCGCGGCAGTTTTCTTGCTGGCCAGATAAAATTCCGTCGCCGACAACGGAGCCAGTTGCGGCGCCTCGGCAGCCGCAACTTTTTCCGCAGGTTCCGGGAGTTTCTGCGGTTCAGAAGCGACAACCGGTTCAGTGGAAACAATTCCTTCTATCGCGGCGGCGGCGTCAAGAGCCGGTTTTTTCCCGCGGCGGGAACGGCCTCCCCGGCGGCGGGAACGGCGCTTGCCTTTGCGAGCAGGCTCTTCCGCTTCGTTATCGCCCTCGGTGCTTTCAGGCTTTTTCTTTTCAACCGCTTTTTCCAGCTTGAATTCCTCGTACAGCGAAACCCACTTGGCGACATTGCCGTCGGAACCACTGGCAGCGGAAATTATCTGGAACAGCGACAGCGCTTCGGGGAACGTTTCGTGCCGCATGAACCTTCCCCGCGAAAAGCCGCGCTTGCGGCTGGGTGAAAATCTCTGCTGGGCGACAGTGATGCGGTGCATGATGTCCAGCATCCGGCGCGGCAGCTTGAGGTGCTTGAAAGCGCCGTCATACGCTTTGCTGACGGTTTCGGCGTAGATCCGGTGTTCGCTTTCCCCAGCCTGCTCGATCAGGGGCTGGAACAGCGTAGCCATCATCAGCGGCTGGGTTGCTTCCTTCAGGTAGAATTCGCCCTTGTCCAGCGCCGCCAGCATCTGCCACAGGCTGGCTTCGCCGCCAACCTCGTCCAGATAGGCCGCGAGTTTCGGCATGATCGGAACCATCAGCCCGGTTTCGTGCAACAGGCGAATCGCCGCCTCGCCGGAACCGAAGCCGAACAGGCGGAAAATCTCTTCAATCATCCGCGGCGGAGAAGCTTTTTCGATTTCAGAGGCGTGATTTTTCAGCGCTGCCAGGGTGTTGGCTTCGATTTCAAACCCAAGTCGCGAGGCGAACCGCACTGCCCGCATCATCCGCACCGGATCCTCGCGGAACCGGATTTCCGGATCGCCGATGCAACGCACCTGGCGTTTCTCCAGGTCTTCCAGCCCGCCGACGTAATCGATGACGTTAAATGTCTCGATATCGTAGAACAGACCATTGATGGTGAAGTCGCGGCGGATAGCGTCTTCTTCCGGCGTACCCCACTTGTTGTCGTCTTTCTGGAACAGGTTTGCTTCCGGATCGTCGGGGTTGGCGTCGTTTTCCGGAATGCCGCGAAAGGTGCTGGTTTCGATAATCTTGTCGCCGTACTTGATGTGCGCAAGGCGGAAGCGGCGGCCGATCAGGAAACAGTTGCGGAACAGCGGCTTGATCTCGCCTGGCTTGGCGCTGGTACTGATGTCGAAATCCTTGGGGTGGCGCTGCAACAGCAGGTCGCGCACACCGCCGCCGACGAGGTAGGCGGTAAAACCCTTGCGCAGCAGCCGGTAAAGGACTTTCAGTGCGTCGGGGTCGATGTCGCGGCGGGAAATGCAATGTTCCGGACGTTTCCGGACGACAATGTTGTGTTCAGGCATAGCGGTAAAATCCGTTCTGTTTACGCTCCGGCGCGGCAGGCCTGCTGCGGCAACCGTAAGCTCAAGGGACTCTGGCCTAAGCCGGTCAACCTTCCACGCGCCTGACGTGCGCCCCGAGGGCGCGCAGGCGCTCGTCAATCCGTTCGTAGCCCCGGTCGATCTGCGCGATGTTGCCGATGGTGCTTTCGCCGTCGGCGGCGAGGCTGGCAATCAGCAGCGCCATGCCCGCGCGGATGTCGGGACTGGAAATCGACGCTCCGTGCAGACGGCTGGGGCCGATCACCACCGCCCGGTGCGGGTCGCACAGCACTATCTGCGCACCCATCTCGATCAACTGGTCTACAAAAAACATTCTGCTTTCAAACATCTTTTCGAAAATGATGACGCTGCCGTGGCACTGGGTCGCGGCGGTAGTGGCGACGCTCGTCAGGTCGGCGGGGAATCCCGGCCAGGGAGAGTCGTCGATTTTCGGTATCGCCCCTCGGGTGTCGGGCTGCACGCGCAGACGCTGGGCGCGGGGAACGCGGACGTTCTCCCCCTGGATCTCCACGTCGATCCCCAGGCGGCGGAACTGGAACAGGATCATGCGCATCTGGTCGGGGGCGGCTTTCTCGATCGTGATCTCCCCGCCGGTCACCGCCGCCAGGGCGATGAAACTGGCGACCTCGATATAATCCGCGCCCAGTTCGCATTCGCATCCGTTCAGCCGCTGTACCCCATGCACGCGCAACTCATTGGTGCCCGCGCCTTCGATATCGGCGCCCATTTTCCGCAACATCCGGCACAGATCCTGCACGTGCGGTTCACAGGCGGCGTTACGGATTATGGTTTTGCCTTTGGCCAGAACCGCCGCCATGACCGTGTTTTCCGTCGCCGTGACCGAAGCCTCGTCCAGCAGGATATCCGCCCCGGTCAACCCCTGAGGAGCGCGGATACGGATAGCCCGATCCACCTCCACCCGCGCGCCCATCGCCTCCAATGCCAGCAGGTGAGTGTCAAGCCGCCGGCGGCCGATCCGGTCGCCGCCGGGAAAAGGAAGCTCGACCGAGCCGAAACGATGCAACAGGGGCGCGGCCAGCAGGATGCTCCCGCGCACCTTGGCGGAAAGCTCCCGCGCCAGCTTGTCCCCCTCGCAGCCGGACGCCGATATGCGCACGTCGTGCCGGTTTTCCCGGGCAAGTCCTACACCAAGGCTTTCCAGCATGGCCAGCATGGTGTTGACGTCGCCGATGTCTGGCACGTTGCCGATCCGCACCTCGCCGTCGGTCAGGAGAGCCGCCGCCAGCGCCGGCAGAGCCGCATTCTTGTTGCCGGAAGCCCGGATAACGCCGGACAGCGGGTGTCCGCCCTCGATTTTAAAACAAGCCATGCCGTAATCCGCAAAAACAGTACGGTGAAATTCCGCCGCTACTTTCGAAAATTTGGATATTATGCAAACGTAGCCGTAAAGTCAAGCCGGTCTCAATGCTTGGTGGTCAGGCGGATATTGTAAATATCGTATCTGGGTGCGGGAATATCCACCTGCTCCTTTTCCAGCCAGCCGATCACCTTGTCCAGCCATTTGTCATCCAGCACTGTCCGGGGCGACTTGGCCTCGCTGTTGTCAAACACCTCGTAATTAAAACCTCCCCGACGCAGCCAGCACGAGCCTCGTAAAACTTTTTCCAGGGAAATGTTTTCCCTTTCGCCGCCCGCAACCAGAGCGAGAGGCGGCGCGAGTTTCAGCAACTTCTTGGTTTCGCTCGATCCGATATAGTTGGCCTCCGCCTCCCAGGTGAAATCCGCGGTATTAGCGATTAATTTTCCCGTCGCCAACTCGCCATATTCAGTCTTGCGGATAAGCAGCATATCGTTGACGCAGATGACACCGGAAAAGATTTTCGGATAATTCCATGTCGCCATCATTGCCATTTTCGCGCCCGTATTCTCCCCCCCGATAATGACCCTGGCGCGGTTTATCGGATATTCGAAGGTGATGGTTGCAACGGTGTCCAGTGCTTGCGCCACCCGGAGCAGATCCGGCAGATAACCGTCGCAAGCATTGGGCGAGGCATAGATCAGTTTGCGCTTGAGCAAAACTTCTTTCCAGCTTTCCTCTATTGGCACTCCGGCTTTTTCTTCGCCCAGATGCACATATAAGCCCCACTCCTTGCCGCCATCGTATTCCGGCGGCACATATAGATAAGTGGAATACTTGGTGACGTCGTAATCGAGCAGCTTTTCCGGGTCTTTTTGCGGCTTGACCCTTTTTGTGCAGCTTTCCGTGAGATTGTAAAATTTGAGCATCTTTTTTCCGGCGAGAGCTTCGGAAAAATAATTTTTCGCTTTTTTGAACATGCGTGTGGTCAGCTGGTATTCGACGATTTCGCCAGTCAGGAATTTCGCTTCCGGCTTTTTCTCTTCCTTGGCTTCTGGCGGAGTTTCCTCCTTTTTCTCGCCTTCCTCGGCGGCAAAGGTCACGGAAAACAGCAACCACCCTATCAGCAAAAGAACCCGCCGCATTATTATCCCTCCACTGCCTGTTTCGCACCTCAGCCTGCCCAGCCGACACATGCGAAAACTTAACGCAATAAAATAATGCCATCCCAAAACAGACAAAATAACCACAGCCCAAGGTTAGCATAATTTCCCAAAAAATACAGTACTATGTTTGATAAACCGCCTCATTTCAGAATTGCCTTGACAGAAGCCAACCATGTGTTAAATTTCCGTTATGCCTTCTTTCAGAGACGAACTCAGAAAACGCGGCGACTCGGTAAAAAAAACCCGGGAGAAACCCGCCGAAAAAACCGCCGGAAGGTCTTCCCGGCGCGCAGCCGAAAGCCAGACTTCCCGGCGCGAGGAAAGCTCCCGGCGTGATTCCCGCGCCTCGTCCCGCACCGACAGCGAATCGCGCCGAGACACCCGCGCCAGCGCCAGAACCTCCAGCCGCAAATCCAGCCGCGAAGCCCTGGTCATCGAAGACCCGGAAGATAACACCATTTCCTCCCGCAGCCGGGGACGGGAACGCAACGCGCGAGGCAATAAAAACGGCAAAAAGGACAATACCAAGCTGATGCTGTACGGCGGAGTTGGCGCCGTCGCACTGCTGCTTATTATCGGCCTGGTAGTCATGCAACTAACGTCTGGCGGCGGAAAATCCCGCAAGAAGGTGAAAGCCGACATCGAGGAGGAGGAAGTCGTTCACACGATAGAACCCTATGCCAGCCCTGAAGAAGCAGAGAAAATGCTGATAAAGGCAGACAACCTGTTTGCCCAGGGCCGCGCTTCCAACGACAACTCCGAACGCAACAAATGCTATAAGGAATGCCTGGTCATCTCACAAAGAGTAAGGGAAACCGATGGCATCTCCGGCAGAACCGGCGAACGTGCCAGCAAGCTTTGTTACGACGCCGGCAAGTGCCAGACCTACAAATGACAGGTTGTCTTTACCAATTCTATAGAGATGCAATTTTCTGCTGCCAATAGACCTGTTTCCCCCAGTTCAGGTCTTCCGGTGTGATAATCCCGCCGCCGCCACCCTGCCAGAGACCGCCGCTCAGAATGTGTTCCGCCACCGCTTTTTTCAGGGAATTGTCCAGCGTTACGGTTTTCACGTCGACGTCTGGTTTGCCGAAAACTGCATTCAGAATGCCGGATTGCCTTCCTGCTATTGGGTAAATGTACCATTCCTTCAGGAAACGGACGATATTGGCATCCTCCGGCAGGAAGCCATCAAACTGCGGATCGAGCAGCCAGGAATTACAGGTAAAAGCCTTGAACCTGTATTCAGGCAAGTATTTAGGGAAAAAATCCAGCGCCTGCGAGAAAGACTCACCGCACAAGGCGTGATCCATTTTTCCTTGCGCCGGGATATGTACGCCCAAGATCGGATCTTCTCTTTTAAGCACGCATTCCCATTCGGTTTTGGACAACGTAAGATCCTGTCTTTGCGCACGGCCATGGGCGGAAACCGGATTGCCTCTGAAATATCTGTCGGTTTCCTCGAAACGGGAAGTCCAACTGTCCGGCGAGGGATCGTCGGGATGGAACCAGAAACCGTCAGCGCGGAAGGGAAGCCCTTCTTCCGCCAGCACCAGTTTTATGCCGTCGGCTTTTCGCCGCAACATCATAAACTGCTGGTTGTGTGCAGCAAGCGCGAATTGCAACCGTCCCAGCCAGAATATCTCTGCCCTGATAAAATTGCCGATCCAGCGGGAAATAACATACCCCGGTTTGCCGCTTGATTTGCGAAAAGCGTTCAGTTTCACCTCGAAATCGCCCAGCGTATCGCGCACGACTTTTTCAGGAATCCCGGCGGTTCCATAGTTTTTCCTGATTTCCGGCAGACAAGCCAGCACCGTCAGCAGACCCAATAAGCCGCTAAGCAAACAGGGCAATTCGTGCAGCCGGGGCCATTCAGTATTTTTCGGCGACAGGTTTTCACTTAACAGGGAATTGCGGCAAAAAACCAGCAGTCTCGACAGATCGGGATCGGTTTTAATTTCCGCGACCGCTTCCCGTAAAGCAACGGTGTTTTCCGCCGCCATGCACAGATAGGAGCAAGCCTCGTCGATATAACCGGAGTGTAGAAAGTCAGGGCATGCCGCCACGGGGGAGTTTTCAGTTTTTTCCCACGCCGCCAGCCAGTCTTCGGACGCTCCCAGGTTGCGCAGTTGTGCAGTCAGATTTTTCATGCCATATACCTCAATTAAAGATAACCAATATGTTGTTGCCGATTCGGGGGTTCGCAGTTTTACGGAAAATATTGCCAACCGTAAATCCATACTCAACACCACCTGGATTCCCGCCTGCGCGGGAATGACGATTCGTGGAAAATGCGCATCTAAAACCCAATCATATCCGGCCTGACGAGTTCGGCAACAGGTAAAAAAATCAGCCTCGAACATTGCCATGTTCAAGGCCGATTTTGCCGCCTGCGCGCGCGGGTACGAAGACGACAACGATAACACATGTGATTATCAAGCTGTCAAGCGGAGCAAATCCCCCCGGAGTTCTCCCCCTCTGTGCCGCGCTAAGATGCCGCTGCGGTGTTTTCCTGCCGCATCTGTTTCAGTTTACGCATTGCGCCGGGATAGTCGTGGAACTCTTCTCCTACCCGGATAATAGGCATGGTGTCCATCAGGGTGTGCGCCGCCATTACCGCCACGGAACCGTCTTCACGCCAGCCCTCATGCGGCTCGATATGATAGGAAAGTTCATGCTCGTCAAAATCCAGCCCCATCTTCTTGAGCTTGTCCTTCGCCGCCTCGCATTTGCCGCAACCAGGTTTTGAAAACACATGAATAGTCATACTCGCCGCCCCCTTTTTTCGCTTTTACTCTATGTCCCCATTTGCCGGAATTACCGACAAATCCCCTTTAACCGGAAAAAGCGCGTTTTCCCAGGCAGTTTCGCGCCAACAAAAAAGCAATATATCGCCCACAAACCGGCAGAACATCATCCGGAAATATGCCATAAACCCCTTCTCGGGGGTGGATTAAAAACATTTGCACGATTAGTATAATATTAACAGTGAGGTGCTTTTCAACTTCTACTGTATGCGAAGCAGGAAAAGAGTCAAGAATTTTTTTTCATAAATATCGCCCCTCCCGGAAGAGCGACCCACTATATATAGTGGGTGTAAATGTTGGCAAAAGATTGGAAACAGGTTTTGTCCGGGAAATAAAACGGCTTTTTCAACTTTTATCGGAAATCGCCGACCCATATATAGCGTGAAAAAAATTCCGGAAAATCGCTCCGAAAACCTTTTTGCGTCACTCGGATTTTGATGCCTGATATCGCGCTGTTTTGGCAATTTTTCAAGTCCTCCCCCTTTCAGGGGGAGTTAGAGGGGGTCACGGACGAGGACAAGTTACCTAACACCCCTCCTGACTGCAAAATACGGTTTAATTAAGGAAAAATCTTTCTGTATTCAGAAATAAAACGTCCGGTCGTCATTCCCGAGCAGGCGGGAATCCAGTGGGGAAATCGCACGCAACACCTCCTGGATTCCCGCCTGCGCGGGAATGACGGTACAAGTTTTTTATTTAATTAAACCGTATTGGAACCACCGTGGGCTTCGCCCACATTAGCATTCAATCAATTCTTCATAAAGCGCCACCTGCCGGTCGGCAATCACTTTCCAGGAATATTTGTCCAGCGCGCGGGCATGTCCCGCCGCGGCAAGTTGCTGGCGGTATACCGGATCATCGATCAGCTTGCGCAAGGCTGCCGCCAAGGCAGACGGATTTCTTTCCGGAAAAACCACTCCCCCCTCCCCCACGACGTTAGGCAGTTCACCGCTGTCAGACACCACCACCGTGCGCTTGGCTGCCATTGCCTCCGCCGCCACCCGCCCGAACTGTTCCTTCAGCCCCGGCATGGTCCACGACGGCATTACCACTACATCCATCTGCGCCAGCGCCTGCGGCACCTCATCGTGTGTGACAGAATCCAGTAGCAGATTGGGCAAAGGCAGCGCCGCTAGTCTCCGCGAGATTTTCTCTTTCATTTCTCCCGCGCCGACAACCAGCAGGCTTGCCTTTACCCCGCTTCCGGCAATCATCTCCATCGCCGCCAGCAGATCGGAAATGCCTTTCTGTTCAGTCAGCTTTCCCAGAAAGCCGATCACGCAGCCCGGGAGTTTCCGCTCCGTATTTCCGGAAAATGCTTTCGCGTATTTATTTGGATCCAACCCCAGCGGCAGGATCAGGTTCTGCCCCCGCCAGCCCTTGGCTTTCAGTACCTCCGGCACTTCCGCATTCATCGCCACGCAAACCTGCGCGCGCTTGAACAGATATTTTTCAAACCACGTGTAAGGCGGCGGTCGCCGCTTGGCAACGTTCTGGGCGGAAAAAAACAGGATTTTACCTTGCGGATTCTGTCGCAGAAAATGCCGCGCCGCCTGCCAGCTTACGGCAAAAAAAGGCTCTTCCCATAATTCCAGAATATCGGGCTGGCAGTCGGCGATCAGCCTGCCGAGATTACGATAAACGTGCGAGGCGTTGCGCAGGCCGTGATTTTTCAGACCCCAGGCAATCGGCTGCTGCCGGATCAGGCGGTAGCGGTGCGCGGGATTTTTTTCCGGCGAGACGCAGGGAGTGTTGAACTGATTCCAGACTTCGGGCGTGAGCAGGGTCAGCTCGATATGTTCCCGTTCCGCCACATATGCCTGCCGAAGGCGGTACTCCGGCACCACGCAGGAATGGCTGAGGGAAAAAATCCGGATCGGCGGCTTCATCTTCACCTCTTCAAGTATTTCCGCAGTTGCAGGTAAAACGCCGCCTTAAAGCGGAAGCGCCAATAACAGTCGCGGCGGTGGATCGGGATTCGTGTCAAGGAAAACAAATCCGGTTCCGGATTCCACACGGCGAAAGCCGCCTGATAACCGGCTTCGCGCGCGAGGTGTTTCACTTTTTCGTTAAAGCTGCCGAACGGATAGCAGAAATATTCGACGTCGCCGCCGCAAAATTCGCGCAAAAATTTCCGCGACTCTTCCAGTTCCCGGCGCACCTCGGGTTCATCCATCTGATCCAGGCGGGAATGGGCGTTGCCGTGCGAGCCGAAGGAAATGCCATGCGCTTTCATTTCCGCAACGTCACCCTTACGCAGCATTTCAATTTCCAGACCCTGCCAGTCAGACGTCGGAAGCCAGATTCCGTTTTGCAGTTGCGAAGCGGCGCAAAAAATCGTCGCCGACAAGCCCAGACTTTTCAAGACAGGAAAAGCATTGAGATAATTGTCGCGATAGCCGTCGTCGAAGGTGATGGCCGCCGCGTTGCGAGGAAGTCTTTTTTTGTCGCGCAGGGCGCCGACTATCTCTGCCAGCGGCAGCACCGCGTACTTTCTTTTCAGCAGTTCCATCTGTCGCGCAAAAGTTTCCGGAGAAGTTTCCACCCCCGCGTTGCAGGGAAACGGATAGGCGCTGATGGTGTGATAGCAGAAGATGCGCGGTAGCCGGTGCATCATGAACGTTTCCTTAAAAAAGCAGCTGTCCTGATTATCCTGCCGGTTCCGGTTCTTGCAAGCGGTTTCATCGGAACTTGCGGATATTCTTGACGCCAGCGCGGACGATCAGTAGCATGTGCATGGCTTGCGGGAGGGAAAATTGGCGGTAAATATCACGTGCGACTGCGGTTTTGTCATTTCCGCCTCTTCCCGTCACGGGGGGCTGAAGGCGCGTTGCGCCCGCTGCGGCGCGGCGGTGGCGGTGCCGTTCGACCGGGATCGTCCTGCCAAAAACGAGGCTGAGGCAAGCGGCGAGGTTGCGGCGGAACCGGCGGCGTCAATCTGCGCGGCCTGCGGCGATTCGGCGGAAGAGACTGTCTGCTGTATTCATTGCCGGGCGCTTTACCATATTTCCTGCTGGCATGAAAAAGGCGGTTGCGTGGCGCCTTCCTGCGAGGCCGGACCCCAAAGCCGCAAGCGGGTAATCCATGCCCAGACCGAAGCGCCGACCATGGTCGCCTGCCCCGCTTGCGGGGAAATGATTCCGCACAAGGCGCTGCGGTGCCGGTTTTGCGGCGCGCACCTGAAAGACCGGAAACTGGCGCGCAGGCTCCGCGCCGAGACTCCGGCCAAGACCAGCTATGCCGCGGGTTCCTCCATCATCCTTGGCGTCCTGACGATTTTTCTGATTCCCATTTGCGGTAATACGCCGCTGCTCAAACTGCTTGTCTTCATGCCGCTGACTGGAATAACCGTCGGCATCTGGGCGCTGTGGGACATCAACCGCGCGGCGGGAGAAAAGAGCGGCGGCTGGATGGCGGGATTCGGCATCGCCCTCTGCGCGATCGACCTGCTGGCGTGGCTGATGCGCGTGGCGTTCTGAGGAAGCGAAATGCTAGCCAACAAGGCCGACTATAACCACGAACGCAGCATACCTCTGGCCTGGGGAAAGCTGTCCTATACCGAAAGCGGCGGCGGCAGGCCGATCATCCTGCTGCATGAACTGGGTCGCGACCGCCGCGACTGGCAACCGCTGCTGCCTTGGCTGGAGGGGCGGCGGCTGATCTGCCTCGACCTGCGAGGCCACGGCGGTAGCGACATTCCTAAAAAAAGTTTCGGAATGAAAGCCCTGGCCAGTGACGTGATCGCGCTGGGAGAGGATTTGTGGTTGGGTCAGTTCGACCTGGTCGGGCACGGCTTGGGCGGGCTGGCGGCGGCGGCGGCGGTGGAGAAAAATCCCGCGCAGGTGGGAAAGATAGCGCTGCTTGACGCTTTTCTCTCGCCGCAATTCGCGACGGCGTTGAGCGGCGACCAGTATGAGGATCTGAGCCGGGAGGAAAGCGATTCGCTTAAGGAAATGCGGCACAAATACCTGGTGCGGTGGGCGGCTTCCATCCGGGAAGATTTGCAGATTCACCAGCAGCGGTTCGACGGCGCGGGTGCGCTGGAAAAGATTTCCCACAAAATTCTCGCGCTTTACGGCGACCGCAATCGGCCGCGCCCCGACCGGTCGGCGCTGGGGATTCCGTACAACCTCAATATCAAGCTGGACTGGCTGCCCGGCACCGGCCACCACTTCCCCCTGACGAATCCCAACCAGACCGGGAAAGTCCTGCGGGAGTTTTTTATCGGCGACAGCGGCGGTGGAAAAGCGCCGGACAAATTGCCGCCGGTCACTCTCGCCGACCTCGCAATCAAGGCGCGCGAGTTCAATTCCGACCCGTTCCGACGAGGAGGAGCGCTTTAGCGCCGCGCCAGTTCCTCGTAGACTTCATTATAATACAGCGCCGCTTCAATCGGAGTGTTGGAGGGGATGTGATTGCCGACGGCGAGGAAAAAGCCGGGGCAGCGCTTGCCGATATTCATGCACCGCTCCACCTCCGCGCAGATGGCGACGCGGTCGTTTTTCAGCAGCTTCCGCGTGTCGGCGTTGCCGATGAAAAAGTGGGTCTTGCCGTATTTTTCCGCGATATAGGCCATGTCTGTCATCGGCTCCATCACGAAACCGTGCACGCCACAGGCAGCGATGTCGTCGATGAAGGCGGTGTAGTCGCCATCGGAGGTGTAGGCGATTTTCTTGCCGCTGTCGATGAGCGGACGCAGGTAATTCTTATAATTCGGAAAAACAAACTCGCGGTACCAATCCGGCGAGCAGAACGCGCCCGAGGTCCAGACAATGTCGTCATGCACCATCACCACCGGCACGTCGGCGTCGGCCAGGGCGTTGAAATACGGCTGAATCCATTTAGCGTAACGGTTGGCTACCGCGCCAAAACCTTCCGGGTCTTCCCCCAGCGCCAGCAGCATCATATCCCAGCCGAAAATGCTGATCAGGCCGGAAATCAGGGTGGTGTAAATTCCGGTCATGTTGACGCAGTCGGGGCGACAGTTCACGTTTTGCCGGTAATGTTCCTCAAATTTGCGAACCCATTCCGCGTGGTCGGGTACGCCGTAAGCCGCCACCGGATCGAAAGCAAGAACATCTTCCGGGTCTTTGAAAGGACAGGACACGGTATCGCGGCGATCAACACCACCGGCGGCGTAGACGGCATGGCCCATGTCGGTACGCAGGCTGCCGAATTCCTGATTGCTCAACAGGACGGACCAGCCGAAAGAAAAATTCCAGCAGGCGGGAGAACGGAAGATACTTTGCGCCAAAACTTTTGTCTCAAACCGCGAGTTGATCCCGACTTCGATTCCGGTCACGCGCGCCAGAAAATCCCAGTGCCCTTCGATGCTGTATTCCGTGCGGGGGACGCGGGGCGGCATTTGCAGGTTGATAGCGGCGATTCCGTCCTGGTAGCTCATGGCAGTTCCTTTCGAATGTGGGTTACTATCAGCAGTCTATCTCATTCAAGCGGCGCAGCCATTGACAGAATTGCGTTTTTTCATGTATATTTGTGGCAAGAAAGGAAATTGCCGTGACGCAGACTGTTATTGAACTTCCGCACTTGGAATTGACTGTCGCCAGATCGATTGAACTGGGCTTCTGGTGGCACGGGGCAGACTATGCTGACGACATGAACCGGATTTATTGGTTCGAAACCGGACAGGCGCAACTGGAACTGGGCGGCAGGAAAATTCCCTTGCGGCCGGGCAGGCTGTACCTGATTCCCGCGCACACCGTTTTTTCGTTCCGGTGCCGGGAAAACGCCTGGCAGCATTACATTCATTTCCGTGGCGCGTATCCGGGCGGAACGCCGCTGACAGTCAGGCTGGCTTTGCGCGAAGCGGTCAAACTGCCGCCGCTGGCGCCGTCGCTGCTGAACCGGCTGGAATTCCTGACGACAGAATCGCCGGACTCACATCTGATGGAAAAATGCGCGATCCTGTTGCAGTTGCTGAGTTGGTTTGTCGTTTCGCCAAAACATATTCCGCGCGAAAAAACCGACACCGCCCGTTTCGCGCCGGTGCTGGATTATGTCGAAGCCCGACTGAAGGAAGACCTTTCTATTTCCCTTCTGGCGGAAATCATCCATATGGAGCGAACGCATTTCAGCAAGCGCTTTCATGCCGTCTTTGGCGTCACCCCGGCCGCCTATATCCGTCGCCGCCGGATCGAAACCGCCATGCGTATCCTGCGCGAGGAAGAGGTGACGCTGGACATCGTGGCCGAACGCACGGGTTTTTTCGACGCCTTTCATTTCTCGCGCACCTTCAAAGCGCTGACCGGCTGTTCCCCGAAAGCGTTTCGGCAACGCAACAGCATAATTCCTTAGTCCCTTGTCACGCGCGGGGATGGAATTGAGTGTATGAGTCATGCAGGCGACTCTGCTTGACATGGGTGTAGATTTCCGTGGTCGCCAGGTCGGCGTGACCCAGCAGAGTCTGCACCACCCGCAGGTTCGCGCCGCCCTCCAAAAGATGCGTCGCGAAGGAATGGCGCAGCAGGTGCGGATAGATATTTTTCGTCAGCCCCGCCTTGAGCGCGGCTTCCTTGATAACGCGAAAAATATTGTGCCGATCCAGACGCTTGCCGGTGCGCGACAGAAACAAGTTTTGCGCGCCGCGACCCTTGTCCTGCAGCGGGCGCACGCCGTTCAAGTATTGCGCGAGGCTTTCGCAGGCCGCCTGGCCCAGGGGCACCATGCGCTCCTTGCCGCCCTTGCCGCGCAGGCGCGCTACCTTTTCCGAAAAATTCACGTCCCGCAAGCGCAGGTCGCTGACTTCCGAAACCCGCGCGCCGCTGGCGTAGAGCAATTCCAGAATCGCACGATTGCGAACCGAGCGACCGGTCTGGCCTTTTTCCGCCTGCAATAACTGTTTGATTTCCTCTTCCGAAAGATCGTGCGGCAGGTGTTTCCACAATTTCGGCGAGTCGATTGACTCGCACGGATCGACCGGCAGAATTCCGTCGCTGACGCAAAAGCGGAAAAACATCCGCAGCGCCGCCAGCGCCCGTGCCCGGCTTTTTGCCGACAAGTTTGCGCCGACCATGTGCTCGACATATTCCGACATTTCCGGACCGCCGACAGCTTGCAGATTTGCCAAACCGCTTTCCGTCGCCCACCAGGAAAAATATTTCAAATCCCGGGAGTAGGCCAGCAGCGTGTTTTTCGCCAGGCCGCATTCGACCCGCAGATACATGATGAACTGGCTGACTGGCAAATCGAATCCGGTAGGAGTAGATGAATTCTCTTTCGCACAGGCAGAAGGGTCGCGCGTGACCTGCACGAGTTTTCTGTCCTTGCCGGAAAATTTCCAGGTCGCCATATTTTATGCCTCAGCTTTTTTTCCAGCCTGAATCAGCAGCAGCACCGCCCACACCTCTATCGCCTCGCCCCGGCCAACGCAACCGACCTTCTCGCCGGTCTTGGCCTTGATATTCACCCGCGCGGCGTCGCAGTCGAATAGTTTCGCCAGGCTTTGCCTGATATTTTCCTTATGGGGTGAAAGTTTTTTTCCTTCCAGCATGATTGTCACGTCGAGATTGCCGAGGGTGTAATCCGCTTTTCGCATTCTGTCAATCGCCGCCAGTATAAAATCGGTCGAGTCGCGCCCGCGGTTTTCCTCTGCCGTGTCGGGAAAAAGTTCGCCGATGTCGCCTGCTCCCAGCGCGCCCAGCAAGGCATCGGTAATGGCGTGCAGCAGCACGTCGCCGTCGCTGTGGGCGACGCACCCGAGGTTGCACGGAATCCTAACTCCACCTAGAACGATTCCCTCGCCGGGCTTGAGGCGGTGCCGGTCGTTGCCGAGTCCGATGCGATGGGGCATGATTTTTCCTTTTTAAAACGCGAACGCAACCGCACCCATATCGCGGCAATTATCACTTGCCGATTCCGGTCGGTTTCTGTCAGAAAATTTAGGATTGTGAAGCAGATATTATCGGACAGGATCTGCGGGGATGCTTTCGGTACGCGCTTTTTTCAGGAAATGCAGCAGGAGGATGAACACTATTCCGCCGCCAAGAGCGATGATGCCGCAGGCGTTGGCGTAGTCGTAGAAATCGCCTTCGCCCAGCACACCCTGGCTGGAAAACGCCAACAGCAGGAAAGCGAAAACGAACCATATTCTGTCGTAGAATCCGCCGCCGTTACGCAGAAGCCAGAGCGTTGCGCCAGCCGCAGGAATCATGGTCGTCACGTAATGCGCCTTGCGCGCCTCGGGACTGATCAGCAGCAGCAGGGTAAACATTACTCCGATTTCCAGCAGAACCGTCAGGTTGTCGTTGCCGTTTTTTGATAATGCTCGCCAGGTCGCGACGACCAGCAGCAGCACCAGCGCGACCGCGACGGCGTGAACGAGTTGCGGCGGCAGATCGAGAATGTTTATGTATATCGGCGCGCGGTTTCCCTCTTCGTCGATCCGGCGCAGCGATGCGGCATTTACTTTTCTGAGCAGACGATTGGCCAGACTGGGGGCGCTTTGCCCCGGTGCCTCATCCTCGGGTACGCCGGTCACCATTTTGTGGCGGCTGTCGACGTAGCGCTGCAATAATTCGACGTTTCCTTTGAAGCCCCAGGTCGCGGCGGGAGCAACCAGCAGCAGAAAAAGCGTGGTGACAAGAAACGCGCCTATCCCCCGCCACCAGCCCCGTCGCGCAAACCACAGCAGCAGCACCACCGGCATGAACTTGATGCACGCCGCCAGCGCAATCGCCGCGCCGCCGAGTTTTTCGTATTTCCGCGTCGCCAGCCAGCAACCCAGCACCGCCAGGAACATTACCGGCAGATTGATCTGGCCGTTACGGGCATTGGCGACGAAAAACCGCGCGGAAAAAGCGACGGCGATCACCGCCAACAGCAGCGCCTCTTTTGTACAGATTGGTTTCGCCAGCGAAATGACCAGCCATAACGAGCCGAGGAATGACGCGCATAAAATGGCGTACCACAACCAGGCGGCGACGCGAAGTTCATAACGATAACTGTCGTGACACTCGCAGCCATGCCGTTCCCCGTAATACGCCACTGGCATCATCAGTTGCGCGAAGACGGGGAAATATTTGAACTGCTTGTCATCGGTGGCTTCGTATATGTCTCCGCCCCGAAGGGCGACGGAACCGGCATAATAGTATCGCTCGAAATCGGCGTTATACGAAGCCTCGACCGCCTTGGGCGCGTAGGCCGCCATCGCTCCCGCCGCAACGACAAAAAAAATCGCCAGGCAGAGGCGAGGGGCGGCGCGCTTTTCCGACTGGCCAGGCAACGTAATGTCAGGCATGTTGCGGCGCTCCAGTGGCTTCGATCACCCCGGCGTAGAATTCCAGAATTTCCCGAGCCACGTTTTCGGCGCTGAAGCGCTTTTCGATTTTTTCCCGCGCGCGCCTTGCAAGGTCGGAGCGGAGGTTCTCGTCGGCGAGCAAGTCCTTGATCGCCCGCGCCAGGCCATCGGCGTCGCCGCTGTTGACCAGCACTCCGGTCTCGCCGTCCTCGATCAGGGAATAGATGCCTCCCACGCCGCTGGCGACGACCGGCACTCCCGCCGCCATCGCCTGCATCACCGACAGACCCAGCCCTTCCTTGAAAGTGGGTTCGACAAAGATGTCGATATTGGCGAGGTTGCGCGTGTCGGTGGTGGTGCTGGGGGAAAAGGTCACGCGGCTGGTGATTTTCTGCTCCTCGGCGAGGCGGCGGAGTTCCGGTTTGTCGGGGCCGTGACCCATGATGAGGAATTCCGCGTCGATCTTTTCCCGCAGCAGAATCCCCGCCGCCTGTACAAACACCCGCTGCCCCTTTTCCTCGGCCAGCGTGCCATAGGTGCCGATCACCGGCACATGATGCAAGCGTGAGCGTGTATCGAAATCGGGCTGGGGAAAATGTTTCAAATCCAAGCCGTTGGGGATAACCTTCACCTTTTCGCGGGAAATGCCGGCGCGGTTGCCCAGACGCTCCTGGATCGCGTCGGAGACGGCGATAATCGGCGTGCCCTTGTGCGCGGAGGCAAAAGGATTATCGCAGTCGTCGAAGCGGTTGGAGGTTATTGCCAGCGGCAGCCCCGTCGCTCGGGCGAGCTTGAAACTGCGCGCGGCGATCTGCATCGACTGCGCGTGAATGATTTTAGGCTGGAACGCTTTCACTGCCGCCGCCGCGCTCCGGCCAAAAAACGGCACTCCGAAATGCTTCAGCACCACCACCTCCGCGCCCAGTTCGCGGAAAGTCATTTTCCTCTCCCCGTCCAGGCGAGAAAGCACCATCACCTGTACGCCGTTGCGGCGCAAGCCGGTGACGAGGTTCTGCGCGGAAAAAGCGACGCCGCTCATGTCCAGCGCGTCGAGGGTGAGCAATACTCTTTTTGGGGTCTGCATATTTTTACGCCAGCGGATGCGACGGCCCTTTTTTGGGGGCGGTCTTTTTCGTGATTTTTTTCTTTGGCCGCGCGGGAGCGCTTTTTTCCGGCGCGCGCCTGTCTTTGCCGCGTAAATCGCGCGTTTTCCGTTCCGGCGCCAAAGCAGGATCGGGCTTGCCCGCGCGCTTGACGGGCTTGGCAAAGTAGCGCGTGCGCGGCGGCCTTTTCAGCTCTTCCTCGAAGGCGAATATGTCGTCGGAAGTAATCGTGGTTTTTCCCATTCCCGCCTTGAGCTTGTCCAATTCCTGGCGACGAATGGCGCGGTAGGCTCCGCGCGCGATCCCCTTGAGTAGCAGCGGCCCTACCCGCAACCGCACCAGTTTTTTAACTTCGTGCCCCAGCGCCGCGAACAGCCGCCGCACCTCGCGGTTGATGCCCTCCGCCACGGTGATTTCGATGATAGTGTTGGTTTTCAGCCGTTTGACGATTTTCCCCCACAGTGGCTTAACCAGCACCGGGCCGATACGAATCCCTTTTTCCACCAGTTGCTCAATCACCGAGTCTTCGACCTGGCCTTCGACGGTGGCGGAATAGGTCTTCTTCACACCGCAGGCGGGATGGGTGAGATAATACGCCAGTTGCCCGTCATTAGTCAGCACCAGCAGCCCCTCGCTGTCGCGGTCGAGGCGGCCGACCGGATAAACCCGTTCCTTGATTTCCGGCACCAGGTCGAGCACGGCCTTGCGCCCGAGTTCGTCATCGGATGTGGTAGTGCAGCCGCGCGGCTTGTGCATGAGATAATATACTTTCTCTTCGGGACGGATTTTACGCCCGTCCACGGCGACCTTGTCGATATCCGGATCGACTTTCACGCCTAATTCGGTGACGGTTTCGCCATTCACCTTGACGCGCCCGTCGACGATGTACTCCTCGCATTTCCGGCGCGAGGCCACGCCGCAATGGGCGAGGTATTTCTGCAGACGTTCCAGCATTTTGCCTACCTGTAAAAAAGCAGAATCACCGCGTCCGCGGATGCGGATACGGCGTAACGCCCGGTTCCGGCCGGGATGAGGCACAAGTCCCACCTGCCGCGCGCGACGGTGCCGCCGGGGGTGGAGATTTCCGCGGTTCCCTCCGCGACGGTAAGGATATGAAACCTCCTGCCGCCGGTGTCGAGAAAAACCTTGCCGCCTGCAAATCCGCGCAGGCGCTCGAAGCTGAATTTTTCGCACTTGAAAAAATGTTCCCGCACGCAGCCGGGATGGTCGACTCGGTCGGGTTGCATCGTGTTTTCGCCAGCCGGAGAGAAATCCGTCACCGCCAGCGCGTCGTCGATGTGCAACTCGCGAGGCTTGCTGTCGAGGCCGACGCGGTTCCAGTCGAACACGCGGTAAGTGGTGTCGGAGTTCTGCTGAATCTCGGCAATTCTGACCCCCGCGCCCAGCGCGTGCACCACTCCGGCGGGAAGATAAACCACGTCTCCGGCGGAAGCCTCGAAAGCGTTAAGCGTATCCGCTACCGTTCCCGCTTTCAGCGCCTGCTGCAGAATCTCCCTGGTCACGCCGGGCTTGAATCCTTTGTATATCTTCGCTCCCGGTTGCGCTTCGAGTACGTACCAGGCTTCGGTCTTGCCCAGTTCGCCTACGACTTTCTTGCCAGCATAGGCGTCGTCGGGATGCACCTGCACCGACAGGTCGGCGCACGGGTCGATCAGTTTCAGCAGCAGCGGAAACACGTCGGGATTAGCCGGATCGATCGCCTCCCCGCACAATCCGTAACGGTCGCGCTCGAATAAATCGCGTAGCGATTTACCCGCCAGTTCGCCGGATGCGACGACGGTTGAGTCTGCGCCGTGGTCGGCCAATTCCCAGCTTTCGCCCACCGGTTCCTTCGGCGCGACGCCGGGGCGGCATTTCAAAGTCTCTCCGCCCCAGACGCGGGTTTTCAGAATCGGTCTAAATACCAGCGGCATATCCATGCGCGCCCTTTCTTTGTCAAACAGCAGCCGCGATTTCCTCGCGGAGGTAGTGCATCACCGGCACCAGGCTCTGGTTGGGGTCGCCTGAACCGTCGTAGAAATTGCACACCACCGGCACGCCGTATTCCTCCTCGAATTTTGGGAAGATGCTGCTGGTGATGGTGCCGGGCATACAGAACATAGGGCTGGCGTTGACGATGGCGTCGGCCTTGTCGTGGGTGACGAACAGCGCCGCCCGCCCCAGCGTCAGCAGCGCCTCCCCCTCGAACTGCCAGGGCAGATATTTCCCGCCGATCTCCATCACCCGGTCGATGGGGTATTCCCGCCGGTCGTGCAGGAGAGGTTCCGCGATTTCGTAATAGTGATGTTCCCATTTCTCGAAGAAAAAATTCGTCTCCAGCCAACTGCGCACTTTTTTCAGCGTCGCCATCAGGCCGTGCTGCTGTTCCCTCACGATCAGGTTGGTGAGGTGGTTGGTGTAGAGAATCCATTCGCTGACCGGCGCCAGCATCGCCTCGCCGCCGAGTTTTTCGATGCGCCGGATCAGGTCGCCGTTGATGAAAGGGTCGCTGCGCACGTAGATTTCGCCCACGATGCCGATCAGGGGTTTCCGTGTCGGAACTGTCGCGATCTTGCCCATCTGGTCGACGGCTTGCGAGAGTGTTTCACTGATGGGGGCGATCCTGCCGGTTTCGAAAGACGCCTCCATTTTCCGCACCAGTTCCTCGATGGCGTAATCCGCCTCGCCCCGGTTTTTTTCATAGGGGCGTATTTTCATGACCAGCTTGCGCATGACGTCGCTGACGACGATGGCGTGCCACATCCGCATCCGGGCGGAGTTGTCGATGCCGCTGTAGGCGTTTTCCGCAGACGGGCTCATGATCCGGATATCGCCCCAGCCAAGTTTCTCGAAGATGATGCTGTCGAGCTTGGCGTATTGCCCGAAGCGGCAGGGGCCGCAGGCGGTGGGCATGAAGAAGATCACTTTTTCCGGCGGGAGTTTGCGGTCGCGCATCGCCTTGATTAAAGCGCCGGTAGTGGTGGGGCACGGCACGCATTCGCCGCCGCCGGTGTATTTCATCCCCAGCGCCAGCGTCTCGTCCGACTCGGCCAGCACTTCCGCGTTATAGCCGATGGAGCGGAACACCGCCGCGATCAAACGCGCCCCGAACGGTTCCATCGGGGGGACAAACATGGTGCGCCCCTCGCCGGAGCCGCTGATTTTCTGTTCTTCCAACCGTGCCATTGCGGCTCCTATGACAATCTGTTGCAATGAATCCGCGAACGAAGGGAGCGCGAAATATTATTAAGCTCCAGGTTCGCTTGCGAAAGATGGCAGTGGCTCCATGCCACCTCCTGTCAGTCTTTTTTCTGCTTGGCCAGCCAGGACAAAGCGGCCGGAAGCACGATTTCGTGCGAACCCTCGAAAATGGTGAGGGAAACGTTGTCGCTTACCCGGCGGAAAAGCGGCTTTTTATTGCCGAAGTCTGGATCCTGGATTTCTGCCTGCAAAGACTGAGGGACTTTTTCTTCCTTAGTGAAATAGTCGATGTCTTCCTGGGAGACGCGGTCTTTTTCTCCGGCCAGGATGTTGAACGCTCTGAACGACTGGCTAATCGGCACGCTGCCGGTGTGGCCATCGTGAATCCCGGCGGCGATGTAGGCAGGAACATTTTTGGCGTTTGCCAGATAAGTCTTGGCGCTGCGTGTCTCATATTCGGCGTCGACCTTGTCGCTGTCACCGGGCTTGCCGCCGCAGGCTGCTTCCATGTTTTTGGCATAACCGCTGTTGCGTTCGGTGCATTCGGCATGCCATGCCTTCAGGTCGGAAATCGGTACCCAGGCGCTGACCCCTGCCCAGATTTCCGGCGCGCGTCCGGCCATCAGCAACGAAGCATATCCTCCGCCCGACCACCCGATGAGGTAAATGCGCTTGCTGTCAATTTTTGCCTGTTGTTTGGCGTATTCCACGGCGCTCAGAATGTCCTTCACCACCAGTTCCGAACCCATCGCCTCGGGACGGGTATTCGAGCCGCGAAAATCCGGATGAATCATAGCCCAGTTATTTTTTATGCACCACTTGGCGCAACCCACGCCAGAGGTTTGCTTGTAATCGCCTGACCACGTATGCAATACCACCAGCAGCGGCACAGGATTATCGCCTGCCGCCGCGTAGAACATCGCCGGCTGCATCGTGTCGTCGGCGGAACTTTTGTATTCTATTTCTTTTGCTTCGACCGGCCAGCCTTTGACTCCCGTTTCAGGCGCGGCGGGTTTTTCTTCCGCTTTCACCTGCCATGAAAACAAAACCAGCAAGCCGAGAATCAGTGTCGTTTTCTTCATCGTTAGACATCCTTTTTAAAAACAGTTTTTATGCTTTTGCCGCCTCAGGTTGCCGCGACTGTGCCTGTTCACCCGGTCTTTCGATTCCGCTCCAGGAATGAAAACTTTCCAGTGCCGCCTCGACGCGGGTCAGGTAGCCCGCGTCCGCGCCGTGGCCGTCGAATTGGAGGCAGAGATAGGGCTTGCCCGCCTTGCCCATGATTTCCTTGAAATACGTCATGATATAACTATCGGGACCGCACATGAAGTTGGTGAAATAGACCCCGAACAGCCGCCGCGATTTGGCGATATATTCCGCCGCCGCCAGGATTTTCTGGCCGTAATGCCAGTACATGTTGGCGTGCCCGGGCAGGATGTCCCCCAGCGAATACGGCAGCATGTCCATGTAAAAAACGTTATACCCCATTTCCGCGATCTTGCGCGGCAGGTCGATAGTGAGCCCCGCGTCGACGGTGTTGTACGGGCGGCCTACGCAGACGATGCCCAGGGCGTCCTCCTCCTCGATCCGGTGCATCGTTTCCCGCCCCAGGTGCAGCGCCTCTTCCGCGAAATTCCGGTGCGCGATATGGGCGGCCTTGAGCGCCTGTTTGACCTGCCCCTCGTCCACGCCCAGCGGGGTTCCCAGCGCTTCCAGCAGTTTCTCCACCTGATAGCTGCCCGGTTTGTCGAACTGCATGACTGGCGACAGAATCTTGCTGGTAGCGCCCAAATTCTTCACCGCCCGCAGCACGCCCGGGTGCGACTGCACGTAACAGCAGAAATGCGCGTCGGTGAAACCCTCATGCACCGGCTCGCGCAGCATGTACGGCACCAGCAGGTAATCGATCTGCCCGCCGGACAGAAGCGCGTGGGCGTGGCCGTGGTTCATCGCCACCGGCGCGCAATATTCGGCGGTGGTCAGTTCCGTGCCGACATGCAAAATGTTTTCCGAGGAACGCGGCGACAGTACCGGCGTGCAACCCAGTTCCGCCAGGAAGGCCTGCCAGAAAGGATAATAGCCGTAGGTGCCGAGGCCGCGCAGAATCCCCACGCGCGGCTTGCCTGCGCCGCCGTTTTTGATTTCGGCTTTTTTCTCCCACGCCGCCTCGCGCTGTTTCCAGCCGTCGTAGGTGGTGATCTTCTTGACCTTGACCTTCTTGTCGCCGTAATCGCGACCGCACTTCAGACCCCAGGCGACGGTGGTGTTGCCAGCATGGATGATGGAGAGATTGCAGAGGTTGTGGCACAGTTCGCACGTCTCATAGGTTATCTCCACCTTTTCGTCGGCGAAGGACAGGCCTTTAAAACTCTTCGAACGCTGCTCGGGACTGATCCGGTCACGCACCAGCAGCGACATGCCCAGGCTGCCGGTGAGATGGCAGTAGGGGCTGACCTTGATGGGCTGTTCAAGCTCCACCTCGAACGCCGCCACCAGCGCCTTGTTGCGGGCGGTGGCGCCCTGGAAATAGACGTGCTGGCCGATCTGCAAACCGCCCACCACCTTGTTCAGATAATTGTCGCGCACGGAATGCAGCACCGCCGCCGAAACCTGGTTGCGGCTCCACCCCTTAGCCAGCAGCAGGTCAAGATCGCGCTCCATGTAAACCGTACAGCGGTCGCTGGTGCAGGGGCATTCGTGCCCCAACGCGAAATCGGCGTATTTCTCCAGCGGGATTTCCAGCTTCAGCGCCTGTTCCTCGATAAAGCTGCCGGTGCCCGCCGCGCAGACGTAGTTCATGATCGAGTTGTAGACCATGCCGTTCTGCAATTGGGTGAATTTCGCGTCCTGCCCGCCCAGTTCGATAATGGTGTCGACTTCCGGATCGAGGAACACCGCCGCAGTCGCGTGGGCGGTAATTTCGTTAGTCGCCAGATCCGCACCAATGACTTCCTTGATCATCTTGCGCCCCGAGCCGGTTGTGCCTACGCCCCGGATGTCGAATTCAAAGCCTCCGCGCTGCTGCATCTCGCGGATCGCCATGAACAGGAGTTGCACCGCGCGGATCGGGTCGCCCGCGGTCTTGCGGTAAATCCAACCCACCACCTTGTTCTCTTCGTCCAGCAGCGTGGCTTTGGTCGAGGTCGAGCCGATGTCGATGCCGAGTGAAACCACGATTTTGCCCGAACGCGGCGCGACAATGGCTATTTCGGATTTATTGCCGTCGAGCCAGCAGTCGTGCCAGGTGAAATCCGGATATTCGCTCAGTGCCAGTTTCAGGGGCGGGCGCATGTAATTCTTGTCCGCGTTGGCGTTTTCGCTTGCGGCGGAAAAAGCGTCGAGGTTTATCGTCACCGGTTTTTTATGTTTGAGCGCCACCAGCGCCGCGCCGTAGGCGGTGACGGTTTCCGGATTTTCCGGCACGACGATTTCCACCCCCGCTTTTTCGCTGACCGAGCGCACCACTACCGGATTTTTCGCCACGCCGCCGATTACCGCGGTCTTGCCGTCCAGCTTCCTGCCGCCAAGCAGTCCTTCGACAGTCGAACGCCCCAGACCGGCGCACAAACCGGCGGCGATAGCCTCGCCGCTAAAGCCTTCCTGCTGGAGATGGATCATATCGCTTTTGGCAAAGACCGCGCAGCGCGTCGCCACTCCCGGCGGGCGCTTGTCGTATTTCAACGCGCGGTTGGCCAGTTCGGTCGGGTCGATCTGCAAACGCAACGCCTGCTGATCGAGAAACGCGCCGGTGCCGGAAGCGCAGGCGCTGTTCTTGGTGGAGCGATGGTATTTGCCATGTTCGTCCAGTTCGGTCAGGCTGAAGGAGCCGCCGCCGATGGCGATGATGTTGCGGGCGTCGGGGATGAGTTTGCGCACCCCCTCCACGCCCGCGACGATGGCGTCGACGTGTTCGGCTTGGACGGGCAGGCCTTCGCTGCCGGAGCCGGTCTTGACGGCGCTGGTGATTTCAGCCAACGGGTAATTTTTTAGTGCTTCGCGCAAAGCCTGCGCCGGTTCGCCTTTGTGCCGGATGTGGTCGCTTTTGACAATTGCGCCGTTTTCGTCGATCAGAACCAACCCCGCGTACAGGCTGCCCACGTCGATACCCAGATATGCCACTGCCGATTCTCCTGATTTATGCGGTGCAAAAGCGCGCTTCAGCCAATAAACCATCTGGCTATCAGGCCGCGCGGCCGTCAAGCTTTATGGAAAGTCAAGTTTAATCCATAAACAAGCGATGCGCAAGCGGTTTCGGGAACACGGCAAAATTTCCGCTTGCTCTTTTCCCCGTTACGGAGAAAATTGGAGAATCTAGCGTTTTTTTAAATAGGAAGTGATATGCCGGAAAACCAGTCTGAAAAAAAATCACGCAGCCCGTTTCCGCCGTGGCTGAAAAAACAGGTGCCCTGCAACCCCAATAATGCCGTGCGCGAATGCCTGACGGATCTGAACCTGGACACGGTCTGCCGCAGCGCGCGCTGTCCCAATCAGTTGGAATGCTTTCAGAAAAGACGGGCGACTTTTCTGCTGATGGGGCCAAGCTGTACTAGGAATTGCCGCTTCTGCGCCGTCGACCGTGATGCGCCTGCCCCGCTCGATCCGCAGGAACCGCGCCATGTCGCCGAAGCGGTGCAACGCCTGAAACTGAAACACGCGGTCATCACTTCCGTCACCCGCGACGATCTGCCCGACGGCGGCGCGGAACATTTCGCGCAGACCGTAAAGGCCGTGCGCGAGTTGAATCCCGGCGCGACGATTGAAATCCTGACGCCGGATTTCCGGGGAGTGGAAAAAGATATCGCCACCGCCGCCGACAGTCTGCCCGACGTGTTCAACCACAATGTCGAAACCGTGCCGCGCCTGTATCCGCGCGTGCGACCGATGGCGGATTTCGCCGCCAGCGTGGAAGTCCTGCGGTTTGTGAAAAAACTCCATCCAAAAATGACCACCAAAAGCGGCATCATGGTCGGTCTGGGCGAGGAATACGGAGAGATTCTCGAAGCAGGAAAAGCCCTGGCCGCCGCCGGGGTCGACATGCTGACAGTGGGGCAATACCTGCAATCCGCGCCGGGAAACCTGCCGGTGGAGCGATTTGTCACGCCGGAGGAATTCGCCCGGATGCGGCGAGAGTTGAAAGACCTGGGCTTCCGCCACGTCGCGGCCGCGCCGTTTGTCCGCAGCAGCTACAACGCCGAGGAGGCGCTGGAGGAAATTTCGGCATGAAAAAGATCCTGCTGGTAGCTAACGCCCGGAAGGAGCAGGCGCTCGTCCTCGCGCGCGAAGCGGAACTCTGGTTACACGGCAAAGCCGAAGTGCTGGGCATAGAATCAGACATTGACGCCGACCTCGCCACATACGACGCCGATTTCGTCGTCGTCTTCGGCGGCGACGGCACGGTGCTGCACGTCATCCACCGCCTCGGCCTGAAACAGCCGCCGATCCTGACAGTCAACCTGGGACGGATGGGCTACCTGGCGGAAGTCAATCCCAAGGAGTTGAAAAGCACGCTAGAAAAAATCCTGGAAGGGAAGTACCAGATTTCCGAACGCACTCTGCTTTACGGACAGGTTTTTCACGGGGAAAAACGAATCTGGGACGGGCACGCGGTAAACGAATTCGTCCTCGCTTCCGACAACCGCAGCCGCCTGATCGAGATCGAGGCTGAAGTCGACGGCAGGCTACTTACCCGTTTTTCCGGCGACGGGATTATCCTCGCTTCCCCCACCGGCTCGACCGCCTACGCGCTGTCGGCAGGCGGGCCCATCGTCAACCCGGTGCTGAAAACGACAGTGATGGTGCCGCTTTGTCCGCACCGGTTGGCCAACCGACCGCTGGTGCTGGGCAGCGAGGAGACGGTGACGCTGCGCCTGCTTCCGCCGGGAAAAGTTCAACTGACCATGGACGGGCGCGATTTGCTGCCGTTCGGCCACGATTACCGCCTGCTGGTGCGCCCCGCCGACCGGGTTTACCGCCTGTTATTGAACGAAAACATGGGTCGTTACGACATTCTCCGCGACAAACTCGGCTGGGGCGGCGAACCCTGCCGACAGTAGATTGTAAGGTTTCAGGCTTCAGGGATGGTAGTTTTTGAAGTCTTTATGGATTTCCGGGTGATCATGAAAAGGGAAAAGCTGGTATTGGGTTCCCATATTCGCTAATCATCATGCTGATACCAAAGGTCGCCATCTTCAATGGAATGTGTTTGTTTGCAGCGTGGACAGGTAAACCTTCCATTTTTAATAGTAAGAGTTTGGCTCTTATATGCTTCGTATTGGGTCTGCATGATGTTTCCACAACCAAGGGTTTTACAGGTTAGGAACAATGGCTTTTTTTCACCTAAATTCACAATGAATTTTCTGTAAACATTTGGATGCTTCTTGGTCTTTACAGCAATTAAAGATTTCACCTTCGTTTTCACTACGTTATCTTGAATACCGTGATCGGCAATGTAATAAAGAAGGCGCTCCGTGGGTAGGTAGATTTCCTCCTTTTCTTGCAAATTATGTGTCATACAGAATGAAGGATAAAGCGCCAATTTACCATCAACCTCCACCACTTTTAAATCTGATACACCGAACTCTTGAGCGACGGCTGTTTTCAGCCATTCCGTGCAGAGTTGTTGTAAAATGTTTTGTCCAATCGCCTTGATCTCAGGGAATACTTCAAAAATTTTCATGCCTATTCTCCAGAATACCCTGGTTTACACCAGCTTGAAATCCACTCTCTTGCCTAACGCCCGCGCTACCCGGCGCAGGGTGGAAAGCTTCACATCTTCGGCGTGGTTTTCCAACCGCGAGATACAAGTCTTTTGGGTGTGGATGCGGTTAGCCAGTTCTTCCTGGGTCAGCCCCGCGGCTTCCCGCGCCTGCCGCAATATAGCGCCTATTTCAAAATCCTTGTAGCCTTCCTCGAACTCATGCGCCATTTCCGGATTTTCGGCTTTGAATTCTTCAATATGTTTTTCAAGATCGCTAGTCATTTTCTTCATTTTTCCTGTCTCCCGTGCCTTGCCAGATAATCAGACCGATATTGTTGCGCCCGATCAATTTCCCGCTGATCGGTCTTTTGGCTCTTTTTGCTGTAGCCGTTGGTTAAAACAACCGTGTTCCCCTTGAAAAAGAAACTGAAAATGCGGTAAGCATTCCCTGAAACCTGTACGCGCACTTCCCATATTTCTTCCGAGCCAACCAGTTTTTTGAAATACTCGACCGGGACTATTTCCATCCGCTCCAGCAGACGCAGTGTCCAGAATACTTTCTTGCGTTCAGCCTTGGCCAAGGAATTTATGAATTCCTTGGCAGGGCATTTACCATTACCAGTCTCATAGTATTTTACAATTCTACTCATGACTCAATGTTACCATGTGAGCTAACTTTGTCAAATAAGTTTCTACCCTTATTCGTAAAGTCCCAAGATATAACGAAGCCGAAACAACCGAGCAAAATATCGTCCACCCGAACCCACGCTACCACCAATCCTGACCCCTGAGGCCCGAAGCCTGGAGCCTGTCAAAGCCTAATGCGTTGTCAGCTAAAGACATGTAGTCCACAACTTATCCCCGCCCAATCCCCGAAAACTCCCCGCCATATATATTATGTAAAAGCGGAAATTTGCTCAAGCCTGACCGCAGAAGTCCGATAATTCTTATATAGCCACCTGAGACGGAAATCATTTGGGGATGGCTTTTTGCTCAGGCGGGGAACTTTGCGGGGAGAGGTAAAATGGCTGGCGCAACGCAATCCATCGGCGGACTGGTCTCGGGGCTCGATACCAACAGTATTATCGACAGTCTGATGTCGATAGAGAAACGCCCGATCACGATCATGGAAAACCGTATTGCCGAGCACCAGACCAAGCTCGCGGCATACCAGGGCGTCAACAATTTGCTGCTGGAATTCCAGAGCAGCGTGTCTTCGCTGGCCGCTGATTCGATGTGGGAAGTCCGTAACGCCAATTCCACCAATGAATCTATCCTCGCCGCCACCGCCAGCAGCTACGCCGACCCCGGCACCCACACTTTCCGGGTGGGTAGACTGGCACAGACCGCGCAATACATGTCCAGCGGTTTCACCGACCGCAGCACTACCGCGGTCAGCCCTAGCGGTAATGGCACGATTCGCCTGGAAAGCGCCAAGGCTCGCGTCACCCGCTCCACCGACCTGGCCAGCCTCAACGACGGCGAAGGCATTTATCACGGAAAACTCAAAATCACTGACCGCAGCGGCTCCTCGGCGGTGATCGATCTCTCTGTCGCCGAAACCATGCAGGACGTGCTTGACGCCATCAACAGCGCCGACGGAGTAAAGGTCCAGGCTTCCGTCGACAGTTCCGGCGGTTCCCTGGTGCTCAAGGATATCTCCGGTGGAGCCGGAACGCTGAACGTGGAAAATTACGGCAACAGCACCGCCGCCGAAGACCTGGGCATTGCCAAAAGCATCGCGGGCGGCACCCTTACCGGCGACTCGGTTTACGGCCTGTCCAACCGCACCAGCCTGACGACTTTGCGCGACGCCCTGGGCGTCAACGACGGCACTGCCGGGAAAATCCGCATTCACGATGACGCGGCGAACTTCGTAAATGAATCCTCGGTACTGGAGGATATGCTGGGCGGGGCGGGAATCAACTCAGGGTATGCAAACCTCGATAATATCAAGATTATCGACGGCACCAAGGACTTCAACGTCGTGCTGACCAGCGCGGAAACCCTGGGCGACGTGGTGCAGATGATTAACGATACCGCAGAATTTTACGGTTCCAACGTCCGCGCTTCGATCGACGGCAACGACCGCCTGGTATTCGAGGGCGGCACGGCGGGAGCGTTTGAAATTCAGGACACTTCCGGCAACACCACTGCCGCCGATCTCGGCATAATCGGCACTGATGACGGCACCGGCAAGATCACCGGCTCGTCCTTGGTCACGATTCCGGGCGGGTCATTCGAGGTAGACCTGTCCGACGCCTCCACCATCCGCGACGTGATCGACGCCGTCAGCGCCGCCACCGATGGCAATATCACGGCACAGATCAGCGCCGGCAATTCGCGCGCCCTCTCCCTCACCGGCGCGACCGGCAATATTTCAATAACCAACGTCGGCGACGACAACACCACCGCCGAAGACCTGGGCTTTTACGGTTCCGGCGCGGGAACGCTGCAAGGCAAGACCATTCTGGCCGACATGAACTCGGTGCAGATGGCGTCTATCTCCGGCATGAAGACTTTCAACAGTTCCCTGGCGCTCGCCGACCTGAACGGCGGGGCAGGCGTCGCGGCGGGTGACTTCACCATCACCGACCGCGACGGCGACAGCACCACCATCACCCTGACCGGCGGCGAAACCCTCGGCGACCTGGTGAAAATGATTAACGAAAACGCGGACGACGTCAACGTCAAGGCCGTAATCGACGCGGAAACCGGCAGCCTGCGCCTGATCGACTACAGCGAAGGCATTGACCCTTTCACCGTAACCGAAGGAAGTTCAACCACCGCGACCGATTTGGGCATTGTCGCGGAAATCATCGGCGTCGGCAATATTACCGGAACATCCGTCTTCACCGGCGGCATTAACGGCGCGCGCGGCGACCTGACCCAGAGCCTGGGCAAACTCCGCATCAGCGACGACGGCGGCTCCAACTGGCTTGACGTCGACCTGTCCGACCTCACCGGTGCCGACAGCCTTTCCGACGTGCTTTCGCGTCTCAACGCCGCGGCCGAAGCGGAGTACGGCACCGGCGCGTTGCAGTTTGCTGTCAACGACAGCGGCAACGGTCTCAAGGTAATCAACAACACTTCCGGCACGACCTTCACCTTCGACAATCTCGACGGCACCGCCGCGCGCGACCTGGGTCTGACCGAAGTTACTTCCGCCGCAGGCAGCAAAAGCAACGTCGGCGACTTCGACCTGAACTATATCAGCCGCGCGACCAGACTCGATTCGCTTAACAGCAACACCGGCGTCTACGCGGGCAGCATCGAGGTTATCAACAGCAGCGGCGGCAGCAGTACCGTCGATCTCTCCTCCGCCGACACCATCGGCGACGTGATCGACGCCATCAACAAATCCACCACCAGCGTCAAGGCCAGCCTCAACTCCACCGGCGACGGGATCCTGCTGGTCGACGTTCTCGGCGGCGACAGCGCCATCACCGTCAAGGAAGTCAACGGCGGCAGCACCGCCAGCGACCTGGGTCTCCTCGGCAGCGGGGAAGGCTATCTCGACGGCAGCCTGGAGCGCGTGGTCAAGATAGACGAGAACGACACCCTTACCGACGTCATGAACAAGATCGCCGATTCCGGCGCGGCGCTCACGGTCAGCGCGATTTACGACGGCTCCGAATTCACGCCCTACCGCCTCGTCGTCACCAGCGACAATTCCGGCAAGGCAGGCGATTTCATAATGGAAAGCAATATCGAGGCGTTCAACTTCCAGCAGAACGCCAAGGGACAGGACTCGATCCTGCTTTACGGCCAGGCGGGGCAGGCGGTCAGCCCGGTCATGCTGAAAAGCGCCAGCAACACCAACAACAGCGCGGTGCTGGGACTGACCCTTAACCTCAAGGAAGTCAGCGACACCCCGGTCACCGTCACGGTCACGGAAGACACCTCCGAGGTCGAGACCACCATACAGGCGATGGTGGACGCGTACAACAATATTCACGACCTGATCGCCGAGTTCGACAAGTGGGACGAGGAAAACGAGCAACCCGGCATCCTCTTCGCCGACAGCGCCACGCGCAGCCTCATGCAGACCTTGTCAGACATGTTTTTCTCCACCGTCAAGGATGTCGACGGCAAGACTATGATGTTCTACGATATCGGCGTCACCTTTACCGACGAGGGAAAACTCGAACTGGATTCTTCCACGCTCAGCACAATGATTAATAATAATTTCGCGGCGGTGCGGGAACTGATGACCAAGACCACCGACGTCGCCCGGAGCGACCTTAACGCCAGCGTCAGTTCCTCCGGCATGGGAGAGGTCGATTCCGGCGGCACTCCGATTGCGAATTACAAGTACAGCCTCGACAATCTCATTAATGGCAACACCAGCTCCAACGAGTTCGGCATCGCCAACGGCTACGAAAGCGCGCAGGCGATCGAAAGCACCGGCAGCTCCATCACCATCAATTTCGACAGTCCCAAGACCCTGACTAATCTGGTTCTGCACCACATCAATTCCGCCGACATGCCGGCCGCTGAATACGCGCTCAAGGATTTCAAGGTTGAGTATTTCGATACGTTGGCGAAATCCTGGGAGACGCTACGGGACGTCAGCGGGAACAAGGCCAGCGCCACCTACATGGGCTTTGGCACTCCGACCTCGGTCAGCAGCCTGCGCATCACCGCCTATTCCTCCAATGCCGCAGACAACAAATTCAGAATGGTCGAGATCGAGGCGATGGAAAAGCAGGGTTTGGCAAGTTCGCTGGAAACCACGGTAGACAGTCTCGCCGACAGCATCGACGGCTTTTTCGCCGTGCAGGAGGAATCACTTAACGACAAGATAGACGACCTCCAGACCGCCATCGATACCAAAACAGAGCAACTGGATTCAGTGGAACTGAACTATCTGAAGAAATTCGCGGCGATGGAATCAGCTCTGGCGCAGATGAACAGCCAAAGCGACTATTTCACCCAGCAGATGGACGCGATCAGCAACCAGGACAATTAAAAAACGTCGGCGCAACTCTCAGCCCTTCCTCCGGGAAGGGCTTTTTCATGTCAAAATGCTTTTACCCTACCGTATGATTGCGTTATAGTTATACTGGTTGTTCCGATGGTGACGCCAGACCTGGAGGCTAACAAATGGCGGAAGTTGCGGAAGCTAAAAAACATTTCAAATGTTTCAAATGCGGCGGCGACATGGAATACGATCCCGGCGCGTCTGCTCCCAAATGCCCTTATTGCGGGCTTGAAAACAAAATCCCGAAATCCGAGGACGAAATCGAGGAGCTTGACTTCAGTTCATATCTCGAGCAGGCGAAAGACCAGGGTAGCACAGAGGAAAAACAGGTGGTGAAGTGTTCCGCGTGCGGGGCGGAAACCTTGCGTTCCGCCGAAATCGCGGCTGACCGCTGCCCATTCTGCGGCAGTGACCTCATTTCCGAAGGCGGCTCGACTAACTCACTCAAGCCCAAGAGCCTGCTGCCGTTCAAGGTGGCGCGGAAAGAGGCGGTGGAAAAGTTCGGCCAGTGGCTGCGGGGGTTGTGGTTCGCGCCTAATGCCTTGAAAAAATTCGCCGAGGTCGACAACCGCCTCAACGGGATGTACGTGCCTTTCTGGACTTACGACTGCGACACTGTCAGCGTCTACCGCGGCGAGCGGGGGGAAGATTATTACGAGACCGAGCATTACACCACTACCGAGAACGGCAAGACTGTCAGCAAAACCCGGCAGGTGCGTAAGACCAGATGGTACCCGGCCAGCGGCACCGTGTTCGACAATTTCGACGATATCCTGATTCTCGCCAGCCATTCATTACCGAAAAAACACGCCGACGAGTTGGAGCCCTGGGATCTGGAAAACCTGGTGCCGTACCAGGACGAATATCTCAGCGGTTTCCGCGCGGAAAATTACCAGATTGATCTGGCGGCGGGATTCGAGGAGGCGAAGGTGGTCATCTCAGCGCAAGTGCATGAAACCGTCAGGCGCGACATCGGCGGCGATCGCCAGCGGATTCATTCGGTGAAAAGCCAGTACAACCACATCACGTTCAAGCACATTCTACTGCCGGTCTGGATTTCCGCCTACCGTTACGGAGAAAAAACCTATCGCTTTCTGGTCAATGCCAGAACCGGCGAGGTGCAGGGCGAGCGCCCGTGGAGCTGGATCAAGATTGCGCTTACTGTTATCGGCGCAATCGCGGCGGTGGGCGCTGTCGTATATCTGGCCCACGGGTAAGGGATTTGCCTACGGGCGTGACAGATTACCATATCCCTATCTTTTACGAGAGGTTTTTCATGACAGATGCCGTTAAGTCTTCCGAACAAACAGGCAAGCGTCCCCGGCGGGGCTGCCTGACATGCGGCTGCCTGGTTCTTGTTGTATTATGTGCAGGGTTGGCCGCAGCGCCGAAACTCGTGCCTACCGAGTGGATCGGCAAGGCGGTGGTAGCGGAAGTTAATCGCCGCACCGGGCGCCAATGCGAATTGAAAAATATTTCCATCGGCTGGCTCGACGGCGTGACGCTGGAGGGATTCTCCCTGCCCGACGCCGACGGAAGCGAACTGTTTTCCTGCAAAAAAATCAGCCTCGACGCCAACCTGCTGAAACTGATGGTCGGCAGCATGGAGGTAAAACAGGTGACGGTGGACGGCGCCTCCGTTTCCCTGAAGAAAGAACAGGATGGCGCGTGGAATTTTGAAAAGCTGTTGGCATCGACTCCCCGCCAGGAACCGCAACGCAAGGAAATCCTTCTCAGCGCCGCTGCTGAAACCGGCGAAACCGGCGGAGCGTCCCTGCGCATTGAAAATGTTCACGTAACCGACTCCACTATCCGCATCATTTCCCCGCGCGACAGCATGGATATGACCTGGCGCGCCGACAGCCTGGAAATTACCGGCACCGATATCAACCAGCCAATGAAACTGGAGGGGCTGTTGCAGCATCTTTCCAGCGGCGACACGCTGGGAAATATCAGGCTGGCCGGGTCGGTCGATCTGCTGGAAAATAATTGCTTCGATCCCAACGGAGCCAGCGACATCGCCCTGACACTGGAAAAAGTCAATCTGCCGACACTATTCAAAGCGTCGGGGTTCGCGCCTGGACAGGTAATCGGCTCGGGCGAGGCGTCGGGAAAAATCAAGATTACCATGGAATCTGGCAAACCGATGGTGCATAGCGAGGGCGTGATTTTTAGCGCGCTGTCGGCCAAGCTGCCGCAACTGGAACAGGTCACGCAGGCGCCTGATACCAGTTGCGCATTTACCGCCGCTATCGACCTGGAAAAATGGGGACTGGAGTTGCGCGGCATCTCGCTCAAGTCAGATATTGTCAAAGCTGAAATCAGCGCCAATGGCACGATTTACGATTTTCTCACCACCCCCCGCGCCACGCTGACAATTGCCGGAAACCTGTCGCTGGAGGAGATAGGCTCTTTCCTCCGCGCGCAGGGAATCACCGAAGCGATATCGAAGGGCGCACGCGGTACCGCCGCTTTTTCCGGAACCGTGGATTTCACCGAAAAAAATCTTGAAGCTGCACTGGTTCTACCGTCCGGCGATTTTGAAATACTGGATGCGGCGGGCGGAAAATATGCACGGGCAGCGCTGGGGGGAAATCTGAGCGTCGGGTTCAGCCCCGAGAAAATCGTTGCGTCATTCAAACTGGAAAACAGTTCCCTGCGGATAGAAAGCGGCGCATTGGGCGGAACCGCCAAGTTGGAAAAAATCAACGGCGGTGCGCAAGCCGTTTACGCCGGGGGTCGCCTGGCAGTCGCCGCTATTCTGCAAAACGCCACTCTTATTCCGCCCTCAGCAAGCGGGGAGATATCGGGAACCGTGGATGGACAGGCTACTTTCGATTCCGCCAGCGGAGTCGTTCAGGTTAAGGGCATGAACCTTTCCCTGCCGACGGGAAAACTTTCGGTCCTCGGAAAAGCGTCTTCGCTGGCGGAAAAACCGGTCGGCGAGTTTTCGCTGGCGGGAGAACTGGATTTTTCCAAACTGCGCGCGCTGTTGCCGGAAAACGCCCTGCCGAAAAATCTGGCGACGACGGGCAAGGGTACTGTGACCGGCAAATTTGTACTGGCCGGAAACGCGATCAAATTCGAGCAAATGGTTTTGCAGTCGCCTGATCTCCGCGTTACCGGAGGTTTCGAGGAACTGAGCAACGCCGAAATCTCCCCGCTCCGGCTGCTGGCGAAGGGCGAATACGGTGTCACGTCTGGCGAGGTGAAATGCGAACTATTACAGCTTTCCTGCCCTTCGCTTAATGCCGGACTGACGCTGAACGCTAATCTGAACTCTGGCGAAATCCGCGCCGCTTACCGGGGCGAAGCCGACCGCACCAGCCTGGGAAGACTCGTTTACGCTTTCACTGAAGGGGACGTTTCGTTCGCGCCTGAAGCTTTTTCCGGAAAACTCTGGCATAAGCGCGGAGCGCTGACCCTGCAGGATGCGCAAATTTCCGGCAGGATGTCTGACGGCAGTCCTTGCAGTCTCGGGCACGACCTGACACTCGATCTGTCGCACGCCGACCGACCGTCTCTGAATTTTAAAGAACTGATTATGAAAGTCGGCTCGGAGGAGCGGATGGCGGTTGCCGCGGTTTTGCGTAATGGCAATTTCGCCTGGCCTGACGCGGGAGCGGCAGAATTTTCCCTGACAGGCGATCTTGCAACCTGGAATGTGTTCGCCGAAAATCTGCGCAAGGACGTCCCTGCGTTGCGGAATGTCGCTGGGATTTTTGCCGAGTTGTACCTGTCGGGGAAAATGCGCGCCGAGGGCAAGGCGACTCTGCAAGGCGGGAACTGGCATATCTCCTGCCAACAGCACACGGAGAAATTTGCAGCCGCAGGTAAGGATGGAAAGTCGTTTTTTCAGGCCGAAACTTTCAGCGGCGGCGGGAATGTGCTTTATGCCAAGAACGGCAGCATCAAGGCTGAGGGAATTTCCCTCGCGGTCAACGGTGACGGGTTGGTACTGAACGACGGTTCTCTCAATCTGCTTCCCGAAAGCGATCCCGCGATGCCAGAAGTAATCAACTGGCGCGTGGCTCAGGGGAGCGGCGCCTCCATTACGGTCAGGGACGCGGTGAAACTGGGCAATGCCTTCCCGTCAGTGGCTGACAGCGGCTTGTCCCTGAGCGGCGCAGCGACTTCCCGCCTGAATCTGGAGGGAGACGTCAGGAAACTGTCTGTCGCTTTTGTCGCGGATTTCGACAAACTCCTCGCCTGCGGCAAGGGTGAAGGCAAGCGCCTGCCGCTGTTGCTGAACAATTCCAAATTATCGCTGACAGGAAACCTGAACCTGCGTCCCGACCAGGTAAATGAACAGCTGGCGCGGAACGCCTACGGTTATATGCACGAGTTCACCATCTCCGACGGGCGGATGCAACTTGGCGAATTCATGCTGGACGAGACGGCGGGGAAAAATCTGCAATCTGAGTTCAAATTGGAAAACGGTGTGCTCTCTTTTACGAAGGCCGGTATGGATTTCGCCGGACCGGTGGCGCTGGCGGGAAATGTGGTATTCGATTCCGCCGCGCCGCTGTGCGATTTTGTCGTCAAGGTGGACGGCATGAGCCTGGATCATCTGCCGCAGATTTTTGAAAAATACGCCGACGTCAAACACGGCCTGTTCTATTTCCCCGACCCGAAAGTAGCGCCCTCCCAGCGCATGCAGTGGCGCGGCTTCGGCTTTGACGAAATCTCCCGTTCATTCACCCTGGACAACGGCTCGTTCGTCATCACTGATTTCCAGTTCACCCACAACGCGGGGGATCAGATATTGTCCCTGTTTGGCGTCATCGGCAAGATTTACGACAAGAGCAGGGAACGAGAAGAGAACCTGGAAGAAGTCGAATCCATCACCGCCAGTTTCTTCGCCAAGGACGGACTGGTCAATATTACCACCATCCAGGCGATAGGTAAAACCACCGCCGATTTCCGCATGGCCGGGCGTATCATGCCGGGAGGAATCCTGGATGTACGGGGTTACATCAACGGCCATGTCATCCGGGCTTTCAACGTCGACGACCTGATCGCGATGCAAGGAGGCAAACTCGCCGGCCTTTCCCAAAAAGAACGCGAGGATTACAAAGAGCAAATCCCGGAAATACTGGAAAAACTCGGCCAGGAGAAAAAGCTCAAATTCTATATCCAAGGGCCGATAATGTCTCCCACCTGCACCGGCGGTGAAAAAATGATACAGACTGCCCTGTTCGCTATCGGGAAAGACAAAGGCTTTGATATTCTGATCAACAAGCTTCTGGATAAGACCGGTGGCAGCGACGAGAAGAAAGAAAAGCAAAAAGAAAACATCAAGGATCTGCTGAAGAATCTGAAGTTCTGATCTTTCCGAAAGAAATGGCACTAATTTCACCTGCCTGTTTGAAAGAGACTGCGACCGCGCGGCAAGTAGTGAGTATAATCACCGCGGTTGGAGAACCGCGAAGCTCGCAGAGGGTAGGGGTCGAAATGCGGAAGCGGGGGCTTCCGCATTTCTCTTTACATCGCGCCGGATGGGATTAAATTGTAAGCATACACTCGGAGGTATTCTCGTGAACCAGAAACGCATAGCCGCTCTTCCCGGCACCTATGACCCCATCACCTACGGCCACCTCGACATCATCCGGCGCGGCGCGGAACTGTTCGACGAACTTATTATCGGCGTCAGCCAGAACCCATCAAAAAAACCGCTGCTGCCCGCCGACGTCAGGGTGGAACTGATCCGCAAACTCATCGCCGACCTCCCCAGCGTCCGCGTCGAATTGTTCGACGGCATGACTGTCGACTGCGTGAAGCGCTTCGGCGCCCACGCCATCCTGCGCGGCATCCGCACCTTCGCCGACTTCGAATACGAATTCCAACTCGCCATCGCCAACCGCAAAATCGGCGGGGTGGAAACCGTGTTTGTCATGGCCAGCGCCGAAAACGCCTTTGTCCGCTCCACCCTGATCAAGGAAGCTGTCGCTCTCGGTGGCGACATGAGCGCTTTTCTGCCCAGCCTGGTCATGGAAAAGCTGAAGGAGTATTCCGTCGACCGCTCCACGCAGGGCACAGTGGGTCTGGCGGGAGACGAAACCCCGCCGCCGGGAAAAAAAGGCAGCGGCCTGCGCGGCGAGGGGCTGGAATAATCCCGGAGGCGGCATGAAGTCTCTTTGCATCATCAACGTCATCGGCCTCACCCCCGCGCTGGTGTCGCACGAAGCCACGCCCCTTCTCGCGCGGCTGGCCGGACGGCATGGCGCTCGACCGTTGCGGAGCGTAATCCCAGCCGTTACCTGCAGCGCTCAGGCCAGTCTCCTCACCGGACTTGCTCCCTCGCTCCACGGCATCGTCGCCAACGGCTGGCTTTACCGCGACACCATGGAAGCGCGCCTGTGGCAACAATCCCGCGCTCTGATGCAGGGCGAGACTATTTATGAAGCGGCCCGCAAACGCGCCGCCGCCGCAGGCGAAAAATTCACCTGCGCCAAACTTTTCTGGTGGTTCAACCAAGGCGCGAAAGTGGACTGGTCTCTCACGCCCAAGCCCTGGTACGGCTGCGACGGCGACAAGCGTTTCGGCATCCTGGGAACTCCCGCCGGTTTCGCGGAAACAATCACGGCCAGCCTGGGCGCGTTTCCGTTCCATACTTTCTGGGGGCCGGAATCGGGCGCGGGTTGCACCCGCTGGATCGCGCAAGCGGCGGAAAAAGTTCTGCGCGAAAACAAGCCGACCCTAACCCTGGTCTATCTCCCCCACCTTGATTACGATTTCCAACGTTTCGGCGTCACCGGCGCGCATGTAAAAAAATGCCTGCAAGAAGTCGACGCCTGCGCGGGGCGCGTGATCGCGGCGGCACAGGAAAATGGCGCGGAAATCATCGCGCTGTCGGAATATGGTCTCGCCAATGTGAACCAGCCTGTCCATATCAACCGCGTGCTCAGGCAAAACGGCTTGCTGACGGTGCGCGGCGGCCCGTTCGGAGAGATGATCGACCTGCCGGAAACCCCGGCGTTCGCGCTGGCCGATCACCAGTTGGCGCATATATATGTAAAGAAGACTGAGGATGTCGCAAGCGTGCGAAAATTATTGGCGGAACACGACGGCATTGCCGAAGTCTGGGGCGCGGAGGAAAAAGCCGCGCATGGTCTCGACCATCCCCGCAGCGGCGAACTGGTAGCGCTAGCCGCTCCGGGCGCGTGGTTTACATATTATTACTGGTTCGAAAATGCCAGCGCGCCTGATTTTGCCCGCACCGTCGACATTCACCGCAAGCCCGGTTACGACCCTTGCGAGCTTTTTTACGACCCCGCTCTCGCCGCGCCGCGTCTTTACTGCGCCTGGAAAATCCTGCAGAAGAAACTGGGTATGCGCGTGAAGCTGGATGTCGTGCCGCTGGACGCGTCGCTGGTAAAAGGCAGCCACGGCCTGCCCCCTGCTTCGCCGGAAGAAGGAGCAGTGTTTATCACTTCCGCCGCCGAACCGCGCGGGGACTTCTCCATGCTTGACGTCAAGGATTACGCTTTGCGGGTTATGTTTGACTGACGGCTATTTCAGCGAGCCGAAAAATTCGAGCAGATCGGCGAAGGCTTCTTTCTGCTGGCGTCGGGTCAGATCGTAGAAAAAGCCGTGTTCGGCCTTGGTGTAGATTTTGCTTTTGCCGCTGCCGCCTGCCGCGCGGAGCAGGTCGAGAAAATCCAGAATATATTCGTGCGGGAACATATGCTCGTTTTCCGCTTCGAGAAAAAACATGGGCGGCGACTCAGCCGAGATATGGTTGATTGGCGCGAGTTTTCGAAACAAGCCGGGATTATTTTCGTAAGTGTCGCCCGCCGCTTTCTGCATGTCGCGCCAGATATGCGGGAAAATATCTTCCCACGGATCGAACCTGACAGGCGTGGCCTGCAACGCCGCGCCGATAGGGCGGATCCATTTCCCCGACAGCCCGGACAAGCCTTCCTCGCTTTTCGGCTCGCCGCATTCGCCCGGCAAGGACAGCGCCAGCAACGCCGCCAGATGCGCCCCGGCCGAACCGCCATAGACCGCCACCTTTTTCGGTCGCCCCAGCGCTTCCAGTTCAGAAAGAAAAACTTCATACCCCCGCCTGACGTCGGCGACCTGTTGCGAGATGGTGACGCCGGAGAGGCGATAGTCGGTAGTCGCGCAGACATAACCTTCGGCGTTGAAGGCGCGCAGGATTTTATGATAACCCGCGCGGCTGCCCGCCTGCCACCCGCCGCCGTGCACGAAGAACAGGGCAACCTCGCGCGTGATTTTCCCCGGCACGAAAATATCCACCGCCCGGTCTGTCACGATAGGTTCGTCAAAATAAATAGACTTATACTCAAACGCCATTACCGATCCCCCCGCGCAAGATAGAAAAAGTTCCTGGCGGGATGTTACTCCGCATTCCCGCTTTTGGCAAGAAAAAGGAGCTTTCTCCTCACGGAAAAAGCTCCTTTCGTGATTTCGCAAACCTGAAAAGTCAGGGTTTTGCCGTTTCAGGTTTGACCAGAATCACTTGGTCGAGAAAAACGCCGTTTTTCTGTGTGGAGCCTTTCGCGTAGGCCGGGCCGGCGTACTTCACTGAAATCCAGGTTTCCCAGATATTATAGCCAGGCATACCGTCGGCGTTGGCGTATACGGAATTAAACTTGACACTCATATTCCAGTAGAACCCCCAGAGAAAAGAACTCGAGCCTAACTCAAAAGCCTGGATTTTGTACCAGTGATATTTTTCATCCTGGGGAATTTCGGTTTTAAGCGTCTGGGACCATCTTTTATCACCTGTGTTGTAGACACCGAACTCATTGGGGCGATGGCCACCGGCAAACGGTTTTTCCATGTCGTGCATTTCTTTTTCTTTGCCCTCCTTGGCGCGGGCGACCAAGGCCTTGCCCATGATGGAATCCGCATCCGGTTCGATCTGGACATTCTGATAACCTTGCATCTGCGGCCAGGCAAATTTTATCGTCTTGCCCCGGTTCTGGAGAAAGTCCGGCGTGGGGAAAACCAAATTCATTCCCGCGATTTCGGTTTCCAGCGCGGCGATATCATCCTGGCGGCGCTGGTCGGAAATCCAGGGCTGGTCAATCCGGCTGAGCTGCGCCTGCTTGTATTCCGCAACGATAGCCTCTTTTTTAAGTCCGGTGCGCTGGAAGAAATCATATTGCGGATTCATGATAATCACCGCCAGCGGCGCAATCATCTCCTGCTGAACGCGGCGGGCGTAATCGCTATCGGCGGGCGCGGCGACCAGCGCCTTTTTCAGCAAACGGTAGCACTTTTCCAGAAATGCGCCGTCGGTGTAGGAGCGGTTGGGGTTATAGATATAGAATAACGGTTCCTTTTCCGCTTTCACGGCCTGGCGCAGCAGCATCAGAAATTCCGTCATGGCAGGCGCGGCTGAACCGTAATAACCAGCCATGTATTCGGCGATGATTTTTTCCTCGTCCTGCGTCACGTCGGCCATCATTTGGAATCCGAGGTAATATTGCAGATCAATGAAATTCTGTGGGTGCTTCTGGCAGAATTCCGCTTCGGCGTATGCCCCCGTTACGCCTGATTCACGGAAGTAGCGCAAATCAGGGGCGATGGCGTCGATTATGGTCTCCACGCGCGGCGGGTTGAAATAGGGGCCTTCGGCTATCCCCATGTTCCAGTAATCCCAGACCGCGAGTTCGACACCAATCCTTACCCACTGATCCAGCCGCGCTTTTTGCGCGGCGTTGAATTTGCTGGTCAAAGGCCGGTAGCAGTCACTACGAGTGTAGAGGTCGCACCATTGGATAATCACGTTTTTCGCGGGGCGTATGGTCTTGGGCGCGTCTTCCGTTCCGACGTAGGCGAAAGCCATGATCTTCACGTCGGGATATTCCTTGGCGATATTTTCCGCGACGTAATTCACATACATCAACTGCGGCCCGGCAAAACTTCCTTCCGCTTTGGTAACGGCGGCGCACTTGGGACATTGGCAATAGTCTGGCACATCATTCTGGCTGAGCTGGTAGACGGTCGGCCATTCGCCGTTTTTCAGCTCGGCGCGGTCGCTCTTGATGACTTCGCGCAGTTTGTTGAGCGTAATTTCCCAAACGTCGTGATTAGTCCAGCAGACCTGGCCGCTTTGATCCTTGTCTTTCATGCGCGCCAGTTCTTCCGGGCTGTATTTGCGGCTGAAATACTCGGGATGATCCTTGGCGTAAACGCGCGGATCGACCCAGAAAAAGGAGTTGTGGCATCTGAGCGCGGTGGAATTTTCTGAATTCCGCGTAATCCCCCGATCGAAGCGGCTTCGGTAGTGGTTGGAGAAGTTGCGGAACATGAAGGCGTTCGCCTTTTTGTTCGTCTCCGGAGTATAACCGAAGTCCCAGGGATGAATGCTGATAAGCCGTCCCGCGAACGATGGCATGCGACGAACATCGATGCCTGTTAGCGGCAGAGTTTCGCGGCGCGGCACGACTTCGCAATCCCAGGAGAAAAAGCGGCAGCCCAATTGCCGCTGGAGGAAATGGCAGACCGCGTTCCAGGAGCCGTTGGGACGATTCCCGGTGATGACGAGGTTTTCGCCGATGGTCTTGATCGCGTATTCCTCGTCGGTGAATTCTCGGAAATCCAGGCCGGATTGCAGCGCGAACAGAGTCTGCCCGACATAAATTCCATGCGCCTTGGGCAACATCTCGCCTTCCTTGACCTGCGGTAATTCCGCTCCGGTGACCTTTTTCAGATATTCCGTCAGGTCGGCAGCCGCCTTGGTTTCCAATTCCGTCGCGTCTTTCGCCAGCACTACGGCGTAATCGGAGCGTCCGCCGCGCGCCAATGTCAACGCTACACGCGGTTCCTCGCGCATGGCAGTTTCATCAACGCCAGCATTACCGGCGTGACCGGTTTTCCGCCCTTCAGTCTGTTTTTCGCCGCAACCGTTCAGGCTCCAGACAAAAACCGTTGCCAGAAACGCCAGACTGATTGCGCCAAGCGAAACCGACCCGCTTCCATTTCGGTTGGTTTTTGACGCATGACATGCCCGGCGTTGTTCGGATTTTTTCGGTGTTGCCATAGCCATTCTCCTGATTCAAAAAGATGTTAAACAGTAGCGTCAATAACGGATGGGATTCGGAGTGGCGCTCATGGTTGTGTTCCAGGGCAAGGTGGTCATCCCGTCAGACCAAGGAGAACCCAGGTTTACCGCCAGATACGGCAACGTCTTCACGTGACTGTCGACAAACAAGACATTGTATTTTCCCTGATGCAAGTCTTCCATTTGACGTAACATGTTGCTGTCAAAACACGCGTCCCAGTGTCCGTTGGCGTCGGATGGGTCTGTGATGCTACAGGAAATTTCCGTTATCAACAGAGTATCGCTCTGATGGTTGACCTTGCTGAAACGTAGCGGAGGCTTATTGTTATTGGGCCACTGGGCGACAGACAGATACCTGTTCATGCCGTATGACATATGATAGGTATTCCTGTTGCTGCTTGCAGCCACATGGCTGTCGGTGGGACATTGCAACAGCAGGATGTCCTTGGCATATGCCCTGACCGGCGACGATCCGAAAGTAAGTATCGCGCTTTCAGGACTAATATAAGAGCACAAAAAGACTGCCCAGGAGGCGTACCCCTTGGCATGGTATCCGGTGCTGGGGGGGAAATAGTCGCGGTTGTCAGAAGCATACATAACCATGGCGAGTCCCTGTTGCTTGAGGTTGTTGGCGCATTGCATACTTCGCGCCATTTCCCGCGCCTTCCCCAGCATCGGCAGCAGCAGCGAAGCTAGGATCGACAGAATCGCCACCACCACCAGCAATTCCACCAGAGTGAAGGCGCGGATTCCGGGGCGGGGATGGGCGAAAAGTTCTTCCCGCGTATAGGGGCTGGCAAGTTCGTTCATGTCGTTTTTCCTCCAAGGGGCGGCGCCATACGCGGGGCTGGCGGACAGGCCGTATCTGTCCAGATCATCCTGTCTGATTATACCCCGAACCAGACCCTGTTGCGCGACTTCGGCCAGGGTTCCTTCCCGCGACAATACGCGCTCCATGTCACGCAAGGTCTGTAACGGCGTCGTGACCCGGAAATGGCCATAATCCTCGCAGTCGACGTTTGCCAAAGCCCGGCGGATCAGACGGCAGTTGTCCAGCGGTTCTTTCCGGAATCGCGGCGGCACGGAAACAGACGTGCATTTATCCGTCAGGCTTTTTTTTCGCAAACGATGAAAAAGCAGCGCCGATTCGTGCGAGACAATCGCCTGCGGCTGTTCGTTGTGATCCCGGCTCCAGAGCGAAACCCGGGTCAGTTCCGCCGTGAGGGAATCCTCGTAACCCGGCAGCCGGTAAAGCCCCTTGGCGACCAGCAACCACTTACCTTGCTGGTAAGCGCGGTTTATATTGCTGACAAAGCCGACAGTCTGCGCCTGCTTGGCCGTAAAGTAACCGCCTTGGTTTTCCGCTATTTTTTCCAGTTTTTGGCTGCGGACATCTCTCACGATACTTCCTCAAACAGCGGTTTAGGCACGATTATTTTTTTACGCCGGAAACAGATTATCTGTCTCAACATTTAAGTATATTCCATTTCTATCGCCTGCGCCAAATTTCAGCAACAACGAGCGTGTTTTGTAAGTTACTATTTATAAGTAAGATATGATTGCGATGATTAATTTATGGATATTATATTTCTGGTTTCTGGCGAGAACTAATCATAGATTAGTTTCTGGCTTGGAGGGAAATTACAGCTCGCGGACAGTCGACCGCTCCACCAGGACGAGGTTATCGACCGGAGGCGGCGCGGAATTGTTTTGCAGGCAGGCGAGAACAGCCTGCGCCACACTTGATGCAGGATAACGCAGGGTGGTGATGTCGGGACAGAGCTGGATAAATGTGGGACTGTCGTCCACGCCGAGGACGGAAACGTCTTCGGGAATCCGCTTTCCCGCTTGCCCCAGCAGCCGCATCGCCGACAGCGCCAGCCAGTCATTATGGCAAAACAGCGCGGTCGGTTTATACCGTTTGAGTACGCGGAGGAATTCCTCTTCCTCCAGCGGAGCAAGAGTAAACGGCTCCATCCCCTTCTCGCGCAAAGCGTTTTCATAACCTTGGCGCCGGGCAATAATGGCCGGGGACTGACGGCTGTAGGTAAGATGGACTATCCGCGTGTGCCCGAGTGAAAGCAGATACCGCGCCGCGTCGTAACCGGCGCGGGTTTCGTCAGGCGAAATGAAAAACGTGTTTTCTCCCCGGCAGGGAGAAAGCAGCGAAATCACCGGCAGGTCGCGCGAAATCTGCGGGAGAATTTCCAGCCCGTCCTCCGGTGGAATCACGATTGCGGCGCGGCAGCGTCTGGCGGCGAAATCCTCCAGCGATTCGAAAAACTCCTCCCGGCTGGACACCGGCGTCAGAAACAGCCGCAACCCCGCTTCCGTCAATTTTTCCCTGACCGCGTTCAATAGATCCATGAAAAAGATGCTATTCAGGGCCGGAACAATCGCGCCGACTATGGTACGTTTACCGCCCATCATTTCCCGCGCCGCCGGGTGGGGGCGATAGCCGTGTTTTTCGGCGGCGGCGAGAATCAGTTGGCGGGTGGTTTCGCTTACACCTTTGCGCCCGTGCAGGGCACGGTCGACCGTGCCCTGCGAGACGCCGCAGATTTTCGCCAGTTCCAGGGATGAAATCATGAGCCGGTGTCGATCCTTTTTACCTCGATTTTTCCTGAGAGCACGGTCAACTTCGCCTTGCCGTTTTTATACTCCACCGTGCCGAAACCAGTGGCGGTGGCGAGAAAGCTTCTGAAATTATCCTTGGTCGAGGGGTTTACGTACAGGACTTTTTCCACCGCGTCATAGCGCACGCCGGTCAGCCCCTGAACCAGGCCGTAGCTGGAAAGGGCGCGCGCGTACCAGTGGCCGCATTCGTATTCGTTGAAGGGATTGCGCACCGTGCCGTCGTAACGGTCGCGCGCGGTGCGGACGATCTCCCGTCCTTCCTTGATGCAGCCGCAGAGCATCAGGTGCGAGGCAACCTGGTACTCTATTCCGGTAAAAACTTCCTGACAATAGACGAAAGGCAATGACAATTTTCCTCCGCGCGGCCAGGTGCAGAGCAAGAGCCCCCCTTCGTCGCCGAGGGCGTAGCCGGGTCGCTGGGGGTTGGCGTGCTCCGACAAATCCTTGCGCAGATTGTGCCGATGCACCGCTTTCAGGTGACTTTGCACCATTTTCCTATCCACCAGCTCGTCGCCCAGCCCGCACATCTCAGCCAGCCAAAAACCCAGCACCCCGTCGGAAAGACAACCGGAGCCGTACTGGTATTTCGGCCCTTCCTTACGCAACAGCTTTTCCGCTTCGGGCGAATAGCCACTGTGGCAAAGCGCCTTGACCGCGGTCGGATCTCCGGCGCGCAAATTTTTCCATTGTATAATCTGCTCGAAATATTCCCCGTTGAACAGTTTTTTCTCCAGGAAGTTTTTTCCCTTCGCCAGCAGTTCCCGGTAAAGGGAAACATCCTCGCCGCATTCATCGCCCATGCGGATAGCGGCGGCCAGCGCCCCCAAGTAGAAACTGGAACACATTCCGTCCGGGCCCCAGAACTCGATATCATAGGTGTTGTGGTGCGGCTCAATCAGCACGCCCAGATGATCCGGATCCCAGGTTTCGATGCAATAAGCCAGGCTTTGCTTTACGCGCGGCCAGAAAGATTTCATCCACCTGGAAGCGCCGCTCACGCGCCATTCGCGATAGATTTTCATAATCCCGCCCAACTGCCCGTCGGCGGCGGCGTGGTTGCCGTGATTAGTGACCGGTCGGATCGGCAGCCAGGCGCGGAAATTCTGGTGCCCGCGCTCGTCCTGATTTTCGTAAAACTCAGTCTGGCGCAGGGTGCGTTCGAGTTCGGGAAACAGGTGGGGCAACGCCTGGGCGTAATTCCAGACGTGGGTGCAGGAACCGGAACAACAGCCGACGCCGTCGCAACATCCCTCCCACGCCCAGATTCTCCCGTCGTGTTGCCGCAGGACAGTCGGGCTTTTCAGGATGGTGAGATTGGCGGCGACAGCTTCTACCACCTCCGGCGGCAAGGTCGTGTCGTAAAACGCGTCGGCGAACTTCAGGCTTTCCTTTTTCAGCTTCGCATAATGCCTGCTCCAATAAGCGGCCACCGCAGCCACATCCTTGAATTTAGTCGCATACCAAGGCGCATAGGTTTCGTCGCATTTTTTCTCCGTCCCGCAGGAACAAGTTTCACCGATGAATAAAGAACTATGCGGCACGTGCCACGCCAGCAGCAGGCGTACGGTTTTTTCCTCGCCCGGTTTCAATTTGAGCGGGACAGACAAACTGCCGCCGGGACTGGGCGCTCCGTCTTTCAGAGCCAGACGAGAGACTGGCTGGCCGCTTTCGATTTCCTTCCACACCATGGTCAGGGGGTCAAACCAGCCGCCCCGAAACCAGGCGCAATTGGTTTTCGCGGCGCAGCCATCGACGAAGACGCAGAATTCTCCCTGCGCCTCCGGTTTGCCAGGCAAGGTGGGTTGGGTCAGGGTAAAACCGTTTTTGCGCGAGCAGACGCTGTCTTTGCGTTCTTCCGGTTTCTTTTCAGTCGCCATGAAATTAGCCGCGTGGAAAGAATAGACCGCGTCGACCGGTTTCTTCGATGTATTTTTGAAACAGTATTCCAGCGCCGCCGCCGGAAGACTGGAATCGTCGGCCTTGCCGGGCGTGAACGGACTCCACCCGGTTATTTCTACCGCCAGTGGAATCTTTGTATCCTTGAGCGTGACTTTGCCGAAAGGGAAACGCGTGTCAAACACGGAGGACGGGAACCGGGGCAGACCGAAAGGATGTCCGCCCGCGCCGTTGCCGGAGGCGCCATCATGACCTTGCGAAATCCCCCAGGGAAATTTCGCTTTCCATTTCGGCACCGGCCCTTCGAGCACGCGAGCGAGATTGCCTTTACCGTCTTTCAGGCAGATAGCGGAAAACATAACCGGCTCGTTATACACCTCTGGTCGGTGTCGCAGGCTGACATGCGACAGCGCGCCTGTCCCCTCCAGGCAGATCATTCCGCTGCCGATTCCGCCCAAGGGAAACGCCAGATAATTTAACTGCTCGTTTTTGTAGTTTGAATTATACTTCTTTTGCGACGACTTTTCTGCCATTTCAGAGCCTCCGAGATTCCCAAATAAGCCTAACGTGTAACTACACGTATATGGTGAAGCTTACCCTCTCCAGAGGTTAAGTCAAATATAATCGGAAAAAAATTAAATTTCAGTAGTGCCGGGAACAGCGAAAAATGACGACGGATTTCTAAGAGCACTATGGTTTGATTAAGAAAAAAAATGTACCGTCATTCCTGCGAAGGCAGGAATCCAGGAGGTGTTGCGTACGGTTTCCCCACTGGATTCCCGCCCTCGCGGGAATGACGACACTTACGCCTGTTTCTTTTAAAAGATGAGTGCCAGTAAAGCGCTGGTGGTTATTGAAAACAGGTTCTAATGATTGGCAATATTTGCCTGCGTCAGGCAAGCGCGCGCTGAACTATTCGAGTTTCCACAGCGGCAGATCGGTTTCCGCGTCGTGAGAACGGGAGAAATTCTCACCTTCGAAAATCTGCAATACGAACTCGCAGGCAAAGACAGTCGTACCGGGGCAAAGATGTCCGCCAAAGGCGTTTCCTTTTTCGTCGGCGAGGGTGACATGCGCGTGGATTACGGGCGCGCCGTCCTTCAGCGAAATATTGCCGATGAAATTGGTAATCTCCAGCGGTTGGTCAAAGACGTGATTTTCATACTGGCGCGTCTCCTGGTTGTAGAAACCAAGAACCGCCCGAGTGACCGCGCCCAATGCCTCGATCCGCCCCAGTCGCGCGCCGCAGTCCCTGACCGCCGCCCCCAATTCCTCCAACAGGTCTTGCCCGTAAGCAAGGCGACCCATGATAAATTTCGCATGTTTTACTTCGCGGCATGAAGGCATAACCCTGTCCTCAGGTGGAAATGCGATGGCTTTCCGGGCCGTGGGTGACCGGCACCGATACCTCTTCCACCAGTTGCGCAATCACTTCCTTGGCGTCCACCCCTTCCACCAGCGCGTCGGGGTTGAGCATGATCCGGTGCGCCAGCACCGGCACCGCCACCCGTTTCACGTCCAGCGGCGTGACGAAATTGCGGCCTTCCTTGGCGGCGTGCGCCTGGCTGACCCGAGTCAGGCAGACCGAGCCGCGAGGGCTGGCGCCGAGGCGCACCTGGGGGGCGAGGCGGGTTTTTTCCACAATCTGCAGAATATAGCCCAAGACCGGCGGCGCGACGTGAACCTTGCTGATCTCGTCCTGCATCTGCAATATCCGGTCAGCCGAGACGACCGCGCGGATTTTTTCCAACGGTTGGGAGCGCAACTGGCTGGCCACGATTTTTGCTTCCGCCTTGGCGTCTGGATATCCCATCGACAGGCACATGGTAAAGCGGTCGAGTTGCGCTTCCGGCAGCGGATAAGTGCCCTGGAAATCAATGGGGTTCTGGGTGGCGACCACGAAAAACGGCTCGAAGACAGACATGGTGCTGCCGTCGATAGTGACGGAATTTTCCTGCATGCATTCCAGCAGGCTCGACTGGGTGCGCGGGGTGCCGCGGTTGATTTCGTCTGCCAGCACCACCTGTGAAAACACCGGCCCGGGACGGAATTCGAATTCGTGCAGTTTCTGGTTATAAATATTGATGCCGGTGATGTCGCTCGGAAGCAGGTCGGGAGTGAACTGGATACGACTGGTGGTCCCTCCGAAGGATTTGGCCATCGCCTTGGCCAGAAGGGTCTTGCCAGTGCCGGGCACGTCTTCCAGCAGTAGATGGCCTTTCGCCAGCAGCGTGACCACGGCGAACTCGACAATGTCGCGCTTGCCCATGATGACGTGTTCGATATTGCCGACCAGTTCGCCGATAGTCTTGGCCAGTCCGCTTTCCATCAAGAAACCTCCCTGGCGATTGTATTCAGTCTTAAAAGGTTACGCATCTTCATGAAAACTGCAAGCAAATACAGGGATGCTGCGTAAGGTTTTTTCCTGGTATTGCGGATTAAGCTTGAAATCTTCCGCGGAATCCCAAAAATCAAACATGTGCATATCTGTTTCTAAGTCAAAAGGCAGGCTTAAGTTCATGGGCTCGAAAAAAACGGCGTTTTACCTGTTTTTACTCGGTTTGGGCGCGGCGTTGTTTCTCATCGCCACGCCCCCGGGAAGCAGGCTTCAGTACGGGGCTTTGGGCTTGTCGCTTCCTCTGATGGCAGGCGCGATTCTCTTTCGTCCCTACCGGGCGATGATCCTGCTAGTCCTGTTTTCGGGTATCTGGAGTCCGCAGATCTCGTTAGGATTCGCCAATCTCTACGCGCACCAGTGGGTGATTCTGCTGGCGACGCTGGGACTGGTAATCTCCGGCGTTTTCGTGTCGCGAATCACGCACGGGGATAACCGTTCCCGCCACGGTTTTCCGGTTATCGCCGCGCCTCCGCTGATTGCATTTCTCGCGTCCTTTTCCCTGGCTCCGGATAAGGTCGGTGCCTTTAAAGTATTTCTCTATGTCGGCGTATTGTTCTGCAGCTATTATATCGCAGCCAACAGCCTGGTATCCTGGCGTCGAGTTGAGCAATTGCTGAAAGCGATCTGCATCGGCTCTTTTCTGGTCGCCCTGACTGCCAGTGCTAAATTGCTGATGGGAGAAACCCCTTCCACTCCCGTATTATCCAACACCAACGCGCTGGGCGGATACATCTACATAGGTCTTGGCATATGGATAGCGATGCTTAATTTCGGTCGCCATGTGACGCGTTCGATCTTGTTTGAAACTATCGGCGTTGGCCTGTTGCTGGTGACTCTGATTGCTTCGCTTTCCCGTTCCGCCTGGCTGGGTTTTGCCGGAACCGTGCTGATGTCACTGCTTATCGGACGCCGGTTCAGGGTTGCTTTCGTGATCTCATTTTTCATGGCCATTGCTATCGTCATGTCCTCTCAGATTGAGCAAAGCGCCGCATTGAAGATCGGGGAGGAAGGGAAATCGGGTGTTGATTACAGAATCCGGAAAATCGAGATAGCCTGGGACATGTTCAAGGAGAGTCCGCTTGTCGGAAACGGGCCTGGCAGTTTCTCCTATATGGCGGAAACCAGCGACGATCCCATGTTGCAGCGCCATTCCAGCCTGGAATGCACTTACCCTTATATTTTGTGTGAATTCGGCCTTATTGGTTTTCTGGCGTTTCTGATCGTGGTTTACCGCTGCTACCTCTTCTGGGTCAGCCTGCCCCGGGAGAGGCAGCATCCCAAGCGAATCATCGGCAATATCATCACCTGCGTGTTGTTTGGAGTATTGCTGGTACAGGTCGGCGAAAACACCCTGTTCTTTCCCAAGACGAACTGGCTGATCGGGATACTGCTAGGGATACTAATTTCGTTGCGCCATCTGCCGGATTCGATCGAGGAAGAGGAACTGGCGGAGTCGGCAGCCGCCACCCTCGCGCCCCAGCACTGGAACATCTACGAATGAGCTTTCCACCAGCCGAGTATTTTTCCCGCGACGCTGAAGGGATTATATAAGGTCACGGTCGCGAGCAGGGCGGGCGTGGCGTTCCAGTCCAGCTTGTACTGCTCCCGCCCGCGCAATAAATCCATCACTGTCATCCCCTCCTCGCAACAGCAGCGCAGAGTTTCCCTGAGAAGCAGGCTGCCGGGAGAAAATCCGGCAACGCTTTCGTCGTAACCGACATTGTAATAGTAATGCCTGGAACCGGCGCGGAAACCGAATTGAGCCGCGACGATTTTTCCGTCCAGACGCAGGGCATACAGCGCCAGTTTTTTTTCTCGGGCAAGATCAAGCGCAACCGCTTCGGCAAACGAGCATTCTTCGGCGCGGTGATACTTGCTTTCCTGCCCCCAGCGCGCGCGGTGGAAGCTGAACAACGCTGATAGCGTTTCGCGTATTTCCGTATCCTTTTCAGCTTCGGCAAAAGTAACCGCGCCGTTTTTCTCCAGTTGCTTCCACGCGCGGCGCAGATTATACCGGCTCTTGCTGTCGCGCAGGCTGGAATAGACAGTTTCAAAATCCGCTCCGCACGGCAATACAAAACTATCCCCGGCGTTTTTTTCCTCCAGTCTTAACCCGGCGTTTTTGCAGCCAGCCAATAGAGCCCGGGTCGAGTCGAATCCGGCAGGAAGATTACTGAGGCGCAGGCGGGGAAGACGGGTGTCGGCGAAAGCCTGGCGCACCAGCAGCGCCGCTGTCTCCGCCATTTTTTCGTTATCGTCCCTCGCCAGCAACAGCCCGCCGTAATCGCCGTGCGGGTAACCCAACCCGATCAGCATTCCACCGTCCCGCCTGCGCAGGGGCAACACTCCTCGCAATGTCCCACCTTCCGCCGCGAGATAAAGCCGCGCGCCGCGCAGGGCATATTCCCATTCGACGTGTTTCAGCCAGAGCGGAGACAGAAAAATATTCTCTTCCGCCAGACGTTTCCACTCCGGCAGAAAAGGAATGCTGTTTTGCAGGGTGGTCAGGCAGATTATTTCCACCGCATCGCTCCGGGGATATGTTTTTATTGCGCGGCGAGGAAGCGGCGAATTTCCTCCGCAGAGGGCAGGGAGGGCTGGGCGCCTTTTTTCGTGCAGGCCAGCGCTCCCGCGGCCATGGCGATTCGCAGGCATTCCCGTCTCGGCAGGGTCAGCAGGGACGCGCACAGCGCACCGGTAAAAGCGTCTCCGGCGGCGGTGGTGTCGACGGGGTCGATCCTGAAGGCGGGATAGAACTCCTCCCCTTCCGCCGTCACCCGGAGCGCGCCCTGGCTGCTCATCTTGACGACGATTTCCCGCGCGCCCTTTTCCAGCAGCACGGCGGCCGCTGCTTTCGCGTCATCCGGATTTTTCACTTTCCGCCCGGAGAGGATTTGCAATTCGGTTTCGTTAGGAGAAATCACATCGCACAGGGCGAAGAATTCTTCCGGCAGCTCGGCGCAGGCCGGAGCCGGGTCGAGCACGACAGTGATATTTTTTTCCTTTGCCCTGCGGGCGGCTTGCAGATTCACTTCCAGCGGCGTTTCCAGTTGCAGCATCAGCAACCCCACGCCGTCGAACAGCTCGTCCGTTTCCGGCAGGGCCATCCGAAAATTGGCACCCGGCCCTACCATGATCGAATTCTGCCCCGAGGATTTATCCAGCAGGATCAGCGCCGTTCCGCTGCCGCCGGGCGAAGTCTGTAAAAAACGGCAGTCCACCCCGTTGTTTTCCAGCCCCGCCCGCAACGCCGCGCCGAAGGTGTCGTCTCCCACCGCACCGCAGAAACGCACTTCCGCTCCCGCGCGCGCGGCGGCGACAGCGGCGTTGGCACCCTTGCCGCCATTGACCAGGGAGACGTCGTCGATCAGGACGGTCTCGCCCGCCGCCGGAAGTTTCTCCAGCGGCGCGACGACGTCCATGTTTACGCTTCCGACTACCAGAATCCCGCTCATGTCTTCTCCGCGTTTACAGTTTATCGAGAGCCGCGAAGATGGACTTGGTGATGGCGTCGATCTGTTGCACGCCGTTGATCTTGACGAATTCCGGCGCATCGGCGTCGCCGCTTTCCGCCATTTTTCCGTAAAAGTCGGCCAGCACCTTGGTCTGCGCGTGATATTCGTTCAGGCGTTTGCGGACGGTTTCCTCCGCGTCGTCCTTGCGCTGGATCAGTTCCTCTCCGGTCTCATCGTCCTTGCCCGCGACCTTCGGGGGATTGAATTTAAGATGATAGGTGCGACCCGAAGCGAGGTGCACGCGCCTTCCGCTCATGCGCTCGATAATGACGCCGTCAGCCACATCCAGCATCACGATAGCGTCGATCTTCACGCCTGCCGCGCGGGTGGCTTCGGCCTGTGCGATGGTGCGGGGGAATCCGTCGAAGAGAAAGCCGCCCTTGCAATCAGGCTGGGCAATGCGCTCGCGGACAATGCCGAGAATGAGGTCGTCGCTCACCAGCCCGCCGGAGTCCATTACTTCCTTGGCTTTTTTCCCGAGTTCAGTGCCGGCCTTGACTGCCGCGCGCAGCATGTCGCCGGTGGATATCTGCGGAATTTTGTAACGTTCGCAGATGAACTTGGCCTGCGTGCCCTTGCCTGCTCCGGGAGGTCCGAGAAGAATCAGATTCATGCGTGTCCTTTCGTAAAGTGCGTGGATGAAATTGCCAAAAAACTGGAGACTGGAGACTGTCAACCGGAGACTAAAACCAATACGGTTTAATTAAGAAAAAATTTGTACCGTCATTCCCGCGAAGGCGGGAATCCAGGCGGTGTTGCGTACGGTTTCCCCTCTGTATTCCCGCCTTCGCGGGAATGACAACCGTAAGTTTTTTCTGCATACAGAAAGATTTTTCCTTAATTAAACCGTATTGAGACTAAAATTTTCTTCCGCGAAAATTACAAAGCGCCTATTTTTTCCGTCGACGCCGACGTCCGCCGCGCCGACGGTTGTTATTACGCTCACCGTCCTCGGCTGGCGCGGCGGCGGTTGCCTGCGCCGGTCTGGCGTTGCCGTTCCTTTTTCCCGGTTCCGGCGGAGGCGGAGCAGCCTTTTTCGGGGATACGGTGTGCCCGGCCAACTCCGGGCGGCGCTCGTCGAAATCCTCGGCCATGTAGTCCGCTACCAGCGAAGAAGTGCCGTCGATGGCGTAAATCCTGTTTCCTAATTCCTGATCCCATAGACCCAGTTCAAAGCCCAGGGCGTGTACTGACAACGCAGGCGCCAGCGCCGAAGCGAGCCACAATTTATCGAACGGCACGGTTTGCAGGCAGTCGGCGATGATCTCGGCGTGGGGTTCGGCTGCGTCCTTGTCTCCCTCCAGCAGAATGGCCAATGCCGCCTGCAGGGAAGCGACCACGGTTTTCCGCTCGTGGGGAAAGCGCCGCCAGGCAGGGGCGAGTTCCGGCGAAGAGTTACTTAGTTTGCGCCAGTCGAGGTCGGGCGCGTCGGCGAGGATTTCCGGGTCAAGTTCCCGGTACGCGGAGAGAAACCGCGCCGCCTGCGCCGACACTTCCCGCATCCGCTTGCGGATAACGCTTTTCCTGTCTTCGTTTTCGTCAAACTGGAGCAGCAGGAAAAATGCGATCTGCAACGACATGAGCTCAAACGGATTCTCAACCCCGCCAGGCACGGCAAAGCCGACCCGGGCGGAACTGTTCTCGTCCGCCTTCTCAATGAAGATGCTCTTGATGGCGGCGTCGCCGGTGATGTTGGCGGCCACGGCCAGCAGGGCGAGCAATTTCGGCCCGGTATGCCAATCCAGCGCCAGCAGGTTGCCTGCGGGCAGCGTCTCGCCGCTGAGCGGAGTCAGGACATATTCCTGCTGCTGGATGCGACCGATCCATTTGGCGACGATGTTCTGGATTTTCACCTGGCTTTCGGACGCCATCGCGCCGGTGCGGAATCCCCGCCAGGCGGAATATGCCCACAGCAGATGGCTGTCGGGGTCGACGCGCCCGTAAAAACCCCGCCCGTCGGCGGTGAGGCCGCGCACGAGGAAATTGCGGGGCGCGATAGTGGCGGTACGGATCAGCCCGCCGATGAGGCGATCGAAAACAGTTTCCTCTTCCGGCGCGGCAATGCCCAGTTCCAGCCTGAGCAGGTAGCCGTCAAACAGCAGCGCGCCGTTGTGCGCCGACTCGAAAATCCCCGTGCCCTCGCCGTCGGGGTTGGGCTGCATGTTGCGCGCTTCCTTGGGGTTGGGCAGGGTCTGGGGGGGGAACTGCCCAGGCGGGGCGGCGTAGTCGAAACACAGACCCAGTTTGCGATAGATGAAACTTTCCTCCAGCCGCGACTGGATTTTCCTGATGACACTGTCAAGCGGATCGGTCATGCAAAAACCTTTCGGCAGCCAAACCGCGCCTGCATCCGCGGTTTTCGGGAAAAGACCATCCCGCGCGCCAATCCTCTTGAATCAGAATCAGCGTTCCGCGCAAACGCGCGGCGGGGCTTCTATTGTGCCTGCGCGGGGGGGATTTTGCAAGCGGAAACAACTTGCGCGCAAGTGGCCTGAAGACGATAATTATCCGCATGCGGCGAGAAATTTTTTGCCGGAGAAAAAGATGGGAAGTGGCATGGCGCCACTGCCATCTTTCGCAAGCGCGGTTGGTGCATATATTCATCCGCGCTCCCTTCGTTCGCGGATTTGAGCAGGCATTCGTCATAGGAGAACATGAAATGAATAAAACATTTTTCACGACCACCACGCTGGCCTTGCTGTCGGTGACGATGCTCATCGGCGGCTGCGATTGTTCCAAGGACGTCGACGACACCGCCAGTTACGCCACTGGCGAGGCGCAGATCAAGGAAGGCGAAAAGCTGAAGGATCAGTTGAAAGAAATCCAGCAGAAAAAAATCGACGATGCTAATGAAGTAAACAAATAAGAAACCGGGAGACACCAATGCCAGACATTTTTTCCCAGATACTCTCAGTCGACCTGCCCCAGGGGCTGCGTTGCGAAGCTACCACGGGCAAAAATCCGCCGTTTGAAATCGTGTTCGTCACCGACGGCACCATTCCCTTCCCGCAGATAATTATCTGGGACGAGGGCAGGGAAACCATCATCCGCGACAAAAACATCCGGCGGGAAGACGATTTCACCTATGCCGCCTCGATTCCGGCGGGACGGTTTTCTCCCGGCGAATATGTCGTGCAGGTGGAAGGATGCAAACGCGCCGATCTCGCCCACGCCTGCGCCGAGGACTGGGTCAAGCATTATTTCCATCTCTGGCTGGATCAGCCTGCTTTTGCCGAAAAGAAGACTGAATCCGCTCCCGCGATAACTCCTCCGGCAAAAGCTCCGCAAGTAGAAGTCGCCGCTCCACGCGCCAGTGACGGGCGGCCAAAAATGTATTTCGGCATCCATAAACACATGCACCAGCCCTATTACGACACTACCAACAGTTCCGCCTGGGACGGGCAGAAAGACGAAATCTTCGGCTCGCGCTGCGGCCCCTACACCCATTTCGTCCCCACCGCCGTGCGCCAATACCAGAGCCTGCCGCACGCGGGGCTGTCCGCCAGTTGGAGCGGGTCGCTGATCGAACAGCTTGAACGTTGCGGCCGGGAAGGGTTGTGCGGCGGCTGTTTTTCCGGCTGGAACAATTCCCTGCGCGAGGCGGCGCAACTGAAAACCGCCTGCGGCAACCCGCGCCTTGCTTTTTCCGCATTTGGCTTTTTTCATCCGCTCATGCCGCTGGTGCCATCGCGCGATATCGTTAAACAGATCGAATGGCACCGCGGGATTATCCAAAGCGCTTTCGGCGCGGCAGCCTCGCGGGTGTTGTTCCCGCCGGAAACCGCTTTTCACGTACGCATCATTCCCGCGCTGGTGGAAGCAGGCATCGAAGCCGTTATTTATGATTCAATCCATCGTTATCGCTCCTGTAAGGATTATCCTTACGCTGGCGTACAGGAAGGAATGCTGCCGCCCAATCAGGCGGAACAGGAAAATCCGGCTGTCTCCGACTGGCATCAGCTCAATAACGTCTGGGCAGGCTCGAAAATTTCCCCCGGCCTGCTGCGGCCGGAATACATCAAATACGAAGACCCCGACGGCAAGATCCACAAAATCATCGGCGTCCCGGCGGAACGTTACCTGGGTAACGAAGACGCGCGCGGCGGTTTCGGCGCGCTGCAATACCCGGACGTGCTGGGACAGGTTTACGACAAACTGCTCTCGACCGGCGGCTTCGACCCGGCGCATCCGCCGTTTTTCCTGCTGCATTCCGACGGCGACAATTACGGCGGCGGTGCCGACAGCTATTACGGCAGCAATACCGGCCAACTCGTGCAGTGGCTGCAACAGGATTCCCGCTTCGAACTGATTTCCGTACAGGATTATCTGCAGATGTTCCCGCCGGATCCGGCCAACGCCGTCCACGTCGAGCCTGGCTCCTGGAGCGGCGCCGACAACGGCGACCCGCAGTTCCGCAAATGGTTCAGCCGCTACGAGGAAAGCTATTCGCCTGACCTGAATTCGTGGGCAGTGCTCACCGCTTTACAGAACGCGGTGCATTCGCTGGAAGACACCGGACGAGGCGGCGAGGCTTTAGGCGAGGCGACGCGCCTGCTGCTGATGGCCGAGACGAGTTGCTACTGGTATTGGACGGGGCAGGACATATGGGACGCGCAAGTCACCAACGCCGCCAACAAAGCCTTATCCCTTTGCGGCGGCGAAGTGGACAGCCTCGTTTCTTCCGGGCAGGACAGAACCGGCCCCACCATTTTCCCGCCCTGGGTCACTCCCGAAAACCCCGGCGGCAAGACCTGGGGCAACAACTGCCTGCGGGACGCCCCGCGCGAGGCGACGCTGCACACTTTCATCCACGACATCTCCGGCGTAAAACAGGCGTCGCTGATCCTGCGTACCGAGCAGGGCGAACAGCGCCTGCCGCTTAAAAACAACGGCGCCTATCCTGGCAAGACCGGCGCACGGGCAACCGCGAATTATTACACCGCCGAATTGCCGGTTGGCGCGGGGCTGGTGAAATATTATATCGAAGCCGAAGACGACAGAGGCAACGTCTCCCGCAGCGCGCTGGAACGGATTTTCCTGGGATAAGGCCAATCCGTCCGGGTACGCAAATTTCTTACGCCTGTCATTCCCGCGCAGGCGGGAATCCAGAGGTGTTGGCATGGATTACAAAAGAATACCAATGTGGGCTTCGCCCACAACGAAATTTAAATCATGCGCCGCAGGCGCGACCTTGCGTGCGGACTTCGGCGAACAGCCGAAGCGCGTGCTCTGCACGCGGCACACAGTGGAAAAGGCGATAGCCTTTGGAACGTCCCAGGGCAGGCGGCGGGAAAACGTCCGGAACCCTGTCATCTCCGCGCTGCCTGTCCGACCTTGAACCGCCGGAACGCCTCTCCTCCCCCCTATATCCAACCGTGAAAATCTTCGCCAATCATGCGCAACCGAATTCAGAATTCGCGTCGCTTACCCCGTTACCGGTTTTCCACCTAGGATATAGGGGGGGATTAACGGTTTGCCGCGATGACAGGTTAGTCTCGGCGGCACGGGCGCATATTTTTTACCACGCCAACCTGCGCCGAGCCTGTATATGTGCCAAGTGCCGACTCCGCAAATTGCGCGGAGGTCGGAATCCGCACGCAAGAAAATTCTTTACGATTACAAGCAGGCACGGGTAGATGTCCTCTCCGTGCCGTGGGTTTCGTCTACCACGTTCACTCGCGGGTGGCGCAGACGTTTATGTCTGCGTGCGTAGCACAAGAGGAACTGCCTGTGTGTACGGATTCCAAATAATTACCGGCACGACCGGTGCGTAATGTCATAGGCGTATTGCGGGAGGCTTGACTTACGACCGGTTAAGGATTTTCCGCTTGCGGCTTCCGCCGCGCGGTCGTAAACGTCTGCGCCACCGCGAGTTCAGGCAGTTTCCGTCTGGGGCGGCGTTACTCCCAGCCACTCCCGCAGCGTTTCCGAACTGGCGGGGTCGAATTTATACTGCAGGTCTCCGAGCGGGTACTTGATTTTCATGGCGATTTTTTTCGCCTCCGGCTTTTCGATCAGGCTCAGCAATTCTTCCCCGGTGGCCTGGTAAGCGGTGCGCAGGTCGCGATGCACCAGGAAAAATCCGTCCTCCAGGCGGCGAAGGCGGCATTGTTTATTGGCCGTCTGTAACAGTTCCGGCTCGTCCTTGGGTTTCAGTTTCCAGATGCCCTTGCAGATAGCCTTGGCATTTTTCACTTCCTCGGCGGTAAGGTCGGCGACAGCTTGTTTCAGATAAGACAGTTTTAGATAGCGGGATAAAATGCCGATGGCGAAAATCGCCGTCCAGAACAGCCCTCCGTTCGGTTCCATTTTGCCAGTTATCTTGAAATTGTACCAGAGTACGAAGATATTCCACCCCAGCAGCAGAAACGCGACCGCCGCCTCCAGCAGCAGCGTGTTCAGCCGGGGCACGATCAGCGCGTAAATTCCCGCCCCCATCATCAGCACTCCCAGCAGCAGCACGCAGACGTTGATCGCGGCCTGCTGCATGAAAACTATGCCGAGGCCGATATTGATGACGCCCCAGATAATGCCGCCAATGCCGATGGCGCGAATCTGATGGCGTACGCCGATAGCCAACAGTTGCCGGTTTTCTTCCCGATCGAACAATTCCGCATAATTTCCCATTCGCATCTCCAATCGTAGCCTGCCAGAGCTATTCCGAAAATACCGGGTACAAAGAGTACTTGAATAAGCCAGCACACGGATAGTTTTATCAAAACCGACCCGGGTGTCAATCTAAAACCGACAACGGTCTCTGCATGCAATAATGGTGCAAGCCGGTTTTGGCTTGTAATCCTGATCAAAGAATTTTATAGTGCATTCGCTGGAAAAAACCGATTTCACTAAACCGTTTATCCGCGCCCGACGCTTATCAAGTAGCAAGAGCGTGTCGAAAAGGCCAGGAGGAAACCATGTCTGAGCAAAATGAAATTATCGCTGATTACTTGGCCGGGGTGCTTTCGCCAGAGCGCAGGCGTCAGTTCGAACAGTCGCTGGAAAACAACCGCGAGTTACAAGCGCAAGTAGCTGCGATGCAAACTCTTATCGGGCAAATGAAAGCCGCGCCCCAGGAACAGATGCCGCGTGACCTGACCGCCGACGTGATGGAAAAAATCAGGCGGGAAAATGTCGTCCCCTTCCCGCTACGGATCAGGATGGTGTTGAAACATTTCCCCGCCGCTGCCGCCGCCGCGCTGGTGTTGTGGCTGACCCTGTTCTCGACCTCTCCAATAAATGAGAAAAACGGGAATAACGGGAGTAATGGCCAGCAAAAAAAAGCAACGCACGTGGCCTCGGCGACAGAGAATCATCAACAAATGGCATTGCAGTGGCTGGCTGCGAAGCAGCAGAGCGACGGTTCCTGGGATGTGGCGGCGTACGGCGGACAGCAAATCCACACCGTCGGTATCTCCTCGCTGGCGTTGATGGCGCTGTTGGAAAAAGGTGCGGAATATCGCGAAAACGTGGCGAAAAGCGTGCAGTTTGTTCGTGATAATCAGTCTCCCGACGGTCGCTTCGGCCCGGCCTGCTCCACCTCCATGTACAACCACGGCATCGCGACCGTGGCGCTACTCAAAGCGTATAAAGACAATGGCAATAATGATTTACGTTATTCGCTCGCTTGCGCTTTATCATATATCATCCGCGCGCAGGCGAAATCCGGCGGTTGGGGGTATCTGGGCAGGAGTGATGAAATGCCTAACACCGCAGTGACGGCGTGGCAGATTCATGCGTTAAGTCTCGCCACTGCAATGGGTTGGGATGAAGCCCGCGTGGCGCTGGACCGGGGTTCGCGCTATGTCGCCAGTTTTGTCGACGCCGCGGGCAAAGTCGGCTACGGCAACGCAAGTCCTTCCGCGCCAGTCACTTCCGCGTTGACGGCAATGGGCGCTTACGCGCTTCTGACCGCTGAAACCGAAACTTCCCGCACCCAAGGCAGGCAGATTCTCGCGGCAGTGGCGGAGCAGGTTTCGCAAAGGAAAAACGCTTCCTGCGACCCTTATTTCGCCTATTTCTTCGTGCAGGCGGCGCGAGCGGCGGGGGGGGATGAATATGCGCAAAATCTGCGGCGCGACCGGGACTTGCTGGGGCAGACGCAGGCTGCCATCGGAGCAGAGGCAGGCAGTTTTCCCGTTTCGATCACGCCCCACGCGCAGGCCGGCGGACAGATTTACGCAACCGCCATAGCGGCTCTTACCCTGTGATTATTGAAATTTATGCACAAAAAAAACGCCGACCATAAAGGTCGGCGTTTTGAATTGGTGTTGGCGCAGGTTTAGCGCTTGGAGAACTGGAAGCTCTTGCGGGCTCCGGGCTTGCCCGGCTTCTTGCGCTCGACCATGCGGCTGTCGCGGGAGAGGAAGCCCTGGTCGCGAAGTTCGCGTTCGTTTTCGGGTTCCGCCTTGATCAGCGCGCGTCCCAGACCCATCATCAGCGCTCCGGCCTGGCCGTTGGGGCCGCCGCCGCGCACGTTGACGTTGACATCATACAGGCTGCGTTTCTTGATATGGTTCAGCGGGCCGATGACGGCGCTACGCAGGCGCTGGGTGGGGAAATAATCCTTGTAATCCCGGCCGTTAACCGTGATCTGGCCGGTGCCCTTGCTCAGGCGGACGCTTGCGACCGCACACTTGCGTCGACCTGTGCCCCATTCATATCCATTCTTGTCAGGCACCTTATTTCCTCCTTGCGTTGATCGTCAGTTCTTTGGGATTCTGGGCGGCGTGGGGATGCTCCGCGCCGGAATAGATTTTCAATTTCAGCAGCATGGCGTCGGCGAGTTTGGTTTTCGGCAACATGCGCTGCACGGCTTTGCGCAAAATCCGGTCGGGATGCTTGGCTAGCACCTCGCCCGCCGTCTCCTCCACCAGTCCGCCTATGTGGCCGGTGTGGCGACGATAAACCTTGTCTTCCCACTTGCGGCCGGTAAAGACCACCTTTTCGCAGTTGGTCACTACGACGAAGTCGCCGCAGTCGACATGCGGGGTATAGATAGGCTTATGCTTGCCCATCAGCATCATCGCGAGCCGCACGGCCAACCGCCCGACGACCTGGCCGTCGCCATCGACATGATACCAGTCGCGCTGGACGGTTTCCTTTTTAGCAATTGTCGTTTTCATTTACGGGTTTTCCTGCAAATAATCAATACGCTCCGCGCCGGGCACGCACACGCGCTTCCCCGAGCCACTTTTGGAAAGAGAATACAATACCTTGCGATCGGACGCTTGTCAATCGCTTTTTTAAGCGAAATCTTGCGATATTCCAAAAAAATCACAAATCCCGCTGCACAGATTATTGCAATCGGGTTGGCGGATAGGTATCCTTGCGGGTCGAAAAACGATCCAAATTAGGCTTTCATATAAATATCATCGCAAGTATTACGCAAGGAAAACGCAGAAAATGTCTGAAAAACTAAATGTGTTCCTGGCCGGCATTATCCAGGGGTCTTTGCCTGACACGATTCACTCCCAAAATTACCGCACGGAAATCGCCGCCCTGGTCAAGCAGCACCTGCCCGACGCCGAGGTCTACGACCCCTTTGCCGAGCATCCTGACAGTCTGAAATATAATCCCGAGCACGGGCGCGACGTCTTTTTCGAATTGATGGATCACGCCGGACGGGTGGATGTGCTGCTGGCGTTCGTGCCTGAGGCCAGCATGGGTACGGCGATTGAAATGTGGAACGCCTTCCACGCGGGGGCGGCGATAGTCTGCGTTTCGCCGCTGACAGAAAACTGGGTGGTGCGGTTTCTGGCCGATGCCGTGCTGCCCGATATCGGGGCGCTGCGCCAATTCCTTGAAACCGGCAGGCTGGAAAAACTGCTGGAGGAAAAAATCGGCTACGAAGACGGCTATTAAATACAGATCCCCGCAAACAAGGGGGCAAAACGTACAAGGGACTAAGGCTCTAAGGCTCTAAGGGACTAGGGGACTAAGACTCTGGGCGAAGATTTCCCCGGTTACCGCAAGTTTTTCGCAATCGGGGTTATCGGCTCCGAGCCTGCAAAAAAATCTTAGAACCTGTTTTCAATAAAGTCCTTTTTTGAACCAATCAGAGGTTAGATAAAAGAAAAAACTTGTACCGTAATTTCTGCGAAGGCAGGAATCCAGGAGGTGTTGCGTACGGTTTCCCCACTGGATTCCCGCCTTCGCGGGAATGACGATTCGTACGCCTGGTTCTTTTAAACATTGTGCCAGTAAAACGGGGGTTAATTGAAAACAGGTTCTTAGTCCCCTAGTCCCTCAGTCCCTAAACCGATTTGCCCCCTTTTATCGTGAGGCATGGTACTAAATGAAACCCCGATTGCTGGATTTGACCAAGGACGCCCTGGAAGAATGGTTGCTGAAATCCGGGGAGAAAAAATTCCGCGCCAAACAGGTTTGGGAGTGGCTGCACGTCAAACGGGCTTCGACTTTCGACGAGATGTCTAATGTCTCCAAGGAATTGCGCGCCAAACTGGCCGACTCGTTCGATCTGCGGACTCTCGGCGTGGAGGACACCCGCGTTTCCGCCGATGGCCTGACGGAGAAATGGCTTTACTCCGCTTTGCTGGACGGCGGAGAAAAAAGTTTTTTTGAAACCGTGCTGATCCGCGAGAAACGCGAAAAACGCCGTACCGTCTGCGTCTCCAGCCAGATCGGCTGCGCCATGGCCTGTTGCTTCTGCGCCAGCGGCTACGGCGGTTTCGACCGCAACCTCGAAACCGGGGAAATTCTCGAACAGGTTTACCGCGCCGACGACGCCTGCCGCGAAGCAGGCGAGACACGTGGCTTGACCAATATCGTGTTCATGGGCATGGGCGAACCGCTGCTGAATTACGACGCGGTGCTGGCGGCGGCGAAACTGCTGGCCTCGGAAGACGGCTTTAATCTCGGCGGGCGTCACCTCACCATCTCCACCGTCGGGGTGCCTTCCGGCATTTTGCGCCTGGCCGGGGAAGGCGTGAATTTCCGCCTGGCGCTGTCGCTGCACGCGCCTGACCAGGAGACCCGCGAGAAAATCATTCCCGCCGCGAAAAACTGGAAACTGTCGGAAGTGATGTCGGCGGTGCGCGAGTTCGCCTATTCCGCCAGCCGCGACGTGACGATGGAATACTGCCTTATCCATAACGTCAACGACGGCAAGGAACACGCACGCAAACTCGTGGGGCTGCTGGAAGGCTTGCCATGCAAGGTGAATCTCATCCCGCTGAACCCGGTAGATCATTACGACGGTTGCCCGCCACCGCCGGATCGGGTGCGGGCGTTCCAGGAGGTGCTGGAAAAAGCCGGTCTTGACGCGCCGCTGCGCGCGGAAAAAGGCCAGGACATCGACGCCGCCTGCGGCCAGCTTCGCGCCCGGAAACGCGCGGGGCTTTGACATACATACGATTGGATCAAGTTAATTACGACCACCACTAACTTGAATTGCTATTAAAAAACTTGTACCGTCATTCCCGCGCAGGCGGGAATCCAGGAGATGTTGCGGACGATTTCCCCACTGGATTCCCGCCTGCGCGGGAATGACGCGCGTAACTTTATTTGCACAACAGAAAGTTTATCTCCCCAAACTGAGAACCGCAGTGAGTTTTGACGTTTACTTTTTCGTTTCAGCAGGCAGGGGAAACAATTCGTACGGCGCCTGCGCGTAACGTCCCGCCGGAAGGCCGCCGGGGAAAAGCAGCGGCAGATTGTCAGCCAGTTTTTTCACATAGGGGCGACTGTCGCGCACTCTCCCGAACGGCCACGGCGGCGACAGATTTTCGTAACCGCACGAGGTCAGCAATTCCCGCAGGCGCGCCTGCCCGTCCCGATCCAGCCGGTACGCCTCGAAATAAGTCGAATGCAGCCGCGCCAGTTCCGACCAGTTTATATAGATATGCGTAATGCCGCGCGCGCGTAAAGACTGGTGGACGTCTTCCGCGCTTTTGCTTTTCTGCAGCAGTTCCCACAGCGGATGATTGGAAAAAACCATCGCGTATTCCACGTTTGACGGCAGCCAGAACGGGTCGGCGCTTCCCAGCAGCAGCACTTTCGCGTCCGGCGGCAAGGCGTTCAGCATTTTTTCGCGCAGGCTCCAGGGCATGTAATACGCCGCCAGCATTTTTTCCGGCGGCTCGACTCCGAGGAGGGTTTTCACCGGCGTGATTCCGTTCTGGTCACCAAACCAGTTCGTGCCGACAAATGCGGCTTGCGAAACCACGCAGAACAACAGCGCCCACACTCCCGCCGCCAGCCCCAGGCCGCGCGCGACGCCGCCGGATTGGCTCGCCTCTTTCCGCAGAAACGCGAACCCGCAGCCAGAGAGAACGCAGCCGAGCAGGAAAACCTGGTGGTAAAACCTTTCCAGCCGGTGGGTCAGGAAAAACCACAACAGAAAACCGCCGACATACCAGCCCAGCACGGCGAGGATTTTTCCTCTTCCGTCAGTCCGGCGCAGGCAGAGCAGTCCCGGGAGAAAAACCAGTCCCAAGACGCTGAGCGCGCTGCCCGACGCCCAACCCGGCCAATCGCCGCCGAGGCCGACGCGCACGAATTGTTTCGCCATCTCGACCGCGCCGAAACCGGTCGCGTGATGCGCCTGATAGAAACGCTGTTCCTGTTGCGCGCTCCAGTTTTCGACAGAGAATGCCTGGTTCCACAGCGGATAAAACGGGTTGCCGGCCTCGGCGAAATTCCGCAGCAGCCACGGCGACAGCGTCAGCCAGCAGACCGCGCCCAGCGCCAGCGCGCCCTTGACTCTCGCGCTTCGCGGAATCCCTTCGACCGGCGTCAGCAGCGCCAGCAGGAACAGCGGGCCGCCGACAAAGATCAGTCCCGTATATTTGCAGCACGCCGCCGCGCCGGAAAATATTCCCGCCAGCGCGCACAACGCCAGAAAGTTCTCGCGTTTTTCCGTCCACGCAATTGCCAGGCACAGCAGCGCCAGCAGCAGGTAAGCGCCCAGCCCTAACTCCACGTAAAGTTTCATCGCCAGCGCGTCGGTCTGCAGGCAAGCCAGCGCCAGCGCGCAGGCCAGCATCCCTCCCGTCGTGCCGGACTTTGCTCCCGCCAGCCGCCGCACGCAGAGAAAAATCGCCAGCAGCAATAGCGGCAAAAATGCGAGGTTCAGCAGTTTCGCCACCCAGATTCCGTGCGACGCCGCCAGCGGAATGCCGTGATAACCGCCGGTCAGCATGAACGCCAGCAGGGTCAGCATCTCCATGCCCAGCGGGAAACCGGAAAAGGCGTTGTGCGGCAAAACCCGGATCCTGCCCAGGTCGAAATATTCGCGCGGCAACTGAATATGATATTCCAGCACGTCGTAATCCAGCGGCGGGAAAAACGCGCCCGGCAGCAGAAACACCAGCCCCGCCAAGACAAATCCCAGCGCGCACCAGCCGAGTGCGGGAGATTCTTCACACTGGGCGAAAAACTCGCTGACCGCCTCTCGCAGCAACCGCCACGCGCGCCGCCCTCCCGCCGCGACACATACCGCCAGAATTCCCGCCGCCGCGCCTTGGGTAATCATACCCGCTACGCCAGCCGCGAAGGTGGCGAATGACAGCATAAGCAATCCCAGTCCCGCCGCGATTGCCAGCCGCTCCAGCGGCGAGAAGGGAATGATTTTTACCGAAAGTTTTTCCGCTAACGCCAGGAACGCGCTTCCCGCCGACAAGGCGGCGAAAAGAATAATCAGCGTCACCGTTCCGCAAAACAACCGGGGTGGAATCAGCTCCTCATTAACCCCGGCCAGCGCGGCGCAGGCGGAGAAAGCCGGTATCAGGAAAAAAATCCGGGTGGCGCGCGGGCGCGAGGCGGCTTGCAGCTTCACCAACAGCGCGGGAATGAAAGTCATGAGCAGCAGCGGCAGCGCGATCTGCCCGTAAGCCACCGCCAGCAGGAACAACGACACCGGTTCCTCCGGGCGGGAGGAATACAGCCGCCCCTGGCTGGAATAATAGGCCCAGAACGCCGCCGCCGTAAGCGCCAGCGCCAGCGGCAGGCGTACCCGGGAGGTCGTGGTCGCGTCATTCATGAGAGGGTCTGCGCGTCGGAATTGAGCACCATCCCCTTGAACTGCATGGCGAGCTGTTCGGGGTTGAGGCTGCGGGAGAGGGCGACTTCCTCGGAGACGTAGCCGTTTTTCACCAGGTGGTAAAAACTCATGTTGAAGTCCTGCATCCCGTCACGGGCGCTGGCGCGGATGGCGTCGGGAATCTTCAGATCCTGCCCGTCGGAAATATGCTTGCGGATCACCGGGTCGACAAACATCAGCTCCACCGCTGGGACGCGCGGGAATTCCTTTTTCAACCCCGGCAGCAGTCGCTGCGCCACCACCGCCCGGAGGGTGTAGCTCAAGACCTGCCGGTTTCCGGCCTGGCGTTCGGGGGGGAAGAATTCGAGAATGCGGCTGATGGTCTGCAGGGCGTTGGTGGCGTGCAAGGTGCCAAAGACCAGGTGGCCGGTCTCCGCCGCCGCCAGCGCGGTTTCGACAGTTTCCTCGTCGCGCATCTCGCCGACCAGGATCACGTCCGGGTCCTGCCTGAGGGCGTAGCGCAAAGCCTGGCGAAAATCGGGCGCGTCAATTCCGATCTCGCGCTGGTTGACGAAAGACTTGCCGTCGCGGTACACATATTCGATCGGGTCTTCGATGGTCAGGATGTGCGTGCGGCGGGTCTGGTTGATTTCGTTGATAATCGCCGCGAGGGTGGTGCTTTTGCCCGAACCGGTCATCCCCACCACCAGCGCCAGCCCGTCCTCGTATTGCGGTATTCTCCTGATCGCCTCGGGCAGCATCAGCTTTTCAAACGGCGGGATTTCGGAATTCACCCGTCGCGCGCAAAAGCTGACCGCGCCGCGCTGACGAAATACATTCACCCGGAACCGCCCCACCCCGGCCAGCCCGTAGGCGAAATCGACCGAACCGGCGGCGGCGAAATTCTTGCCCTGCTCCTCGGTAAGGATTTCCAGAATGATTTCCCGCGCCTGCTCGAAATCGAGCGGGTCGCCCTTGATTCTCTGCGGGCTGCCGTTTACGCGGTAAATGGGAGGGCTGCCGACCTTGAGGTGCAGGTCGCTGGCTCCAACCTTTTCCATGTTTGCCAGCAGTTTTTCGATTTCTTTCATTAGTGTCCCCGCAGTAATACAGTCCCCCATTTCCTGATTTGCTTACCTATCCCTGAGTTCGAGTTTCGCTTTTTTTTCTTTCGCATATGTAACCTGTACGATCTATGTATATTTTCGCACGGTACGGTTAATTGCCAGAGTCGCGAAAAATATCTCCCTCCCCCTGGGGAGAGGGGACTTGGCTTCCGGCTTGCAACGGTTTCCGGAAAAATGCGAAACTCGAACTGCGGAGCTGTAGCAACAAATTACAAGCCGCCCAGACGCCGGAGTTTTTCCCGCTGGCTGGCGTAGTGTCTGCGCCAGACTCTGGGGTCGGTTTCCGTGGCGCGCAGGTTCATTATTTGCTGAAGTTGCAGCAGCGCCACGTCCTGGATCAGGGTCTTGGCCTCGTCCGTCCGGCGGGGCGAGCCGGGGAGTTCCCGTTTATTCTCCAGCAAGACCAGGAGTTCCTCAAAAGCGCCTGTTGCCTCGTCGGAACTGAACTTTGCGGCAATCGCGCCCAAGCCTCTTACCGCGGCGAGTATGATTTCGTATTCCTCCCGTAGCGCCTTGGCGTCGGAGGTGTAGCTGTGGAACCTGGAAAGGGTAACCAGCGCCTTGACCGCCTCGACGTCGCCGATTTCACCCAGCGCGCGCGCAAGCATGATCTGCCCGCCCGCGCTTTCCCCGCCTTGCAACAGGCGCTTGGCGAGAACGACCGTGACGGCGGGATTGGCGGTCGCGCCCAGGCAATCGTAGGCGGCGGAGCGTACCACGTCGTTTTTTTGCGTGATAAGCTTCAGACCCGCTTCCTTGGCGAACTCCAGCAGCCTGCGGTCGGAAACCACCTTGCGTTCCCGCCAGGCGACCTCCGCCTCCTTTTCCTTCAAACGTCTGATTTTCGGCAGCTCCGCCAGGTGTTCCTCGATTTCCTCCCGCGCCAGGCGGCACAGTACGGCGCTGCATTTCAGCGCGGCTTCGTTGACGTAGGGGCGGGGCACCTCGGTCGCGTAGCGCAAATGCGCCACGACGTATTCCGTCCCCTCCGCGCCGATGTCGGACAGCAGCCTGCACGCCATCGCCTGCAACCGGTTGATTTCCCCCTGCACCGGTGACTCGAACCGCAATCCGTCGGCTTTCCACTGCTCGGCCCATTCCTCGGGAGTGTCCCCCAGAGGGCGACCGCAGAAATAGATCAGCGACTTCTGCATTTTCACGCCGACTTTTTTCGAGGAAAGGTTTTCGATCGCGGTGCCGATCGGATCGAGCTGGCTGGCAAGACCAGCCGTAACAGAGGTACGGATCTGATCCCGCACGGGATCGAAGGCGTTGTTGCTGTCGCGCATCGGCGGCTGGCGCAGCACCCGGCAAAGGCGGTCGGTCATGCCGTAGGTCTCCCGCTCAGCCATGTCGATCACCTCGCGGTGGAGTTTGCCGTAACTGGCGGCAAGGAAAGTCGTCAGCGCCCGCATGATCCGCAATCGCAGGTCGGGAAACCCATCGTGTTGAAGCTGTTCGACCAGGATGGGGATGGTGTCGGCGGAGCCCAGGCGCGCCAGCACATCCACCGTCCCTTCCCGGATCTGCGGATTGCGCGACTGGATGGCCGCCGCCAGCAGTTCAATGGTCATCTCCCTGCCGTCTCCGGCGGCTTCCTCCACCAGCGCTTCGACATACTGCATCCTGACGTCGACCGGGCTGTCCAGCCCGCGAACCATCTGCGAAACGCGAAGCTGCTGACGGTGGTGAAGCGACCGCTCCCAGTCTTCCTCCTCGCCCGCAACTGCTGCCGTCCTGCCGATCAGGCAGGAGAGAACCAGAAAGCACAGCGTCGTTTTCACGGTAGGAATCATGCCGGTTTCCTGGACAAAGCGGCAAGGGTAATGTCGTCGTAACAGGCCGCGCCTTCGGTGAATTGCGACACGCCCGCCCTGACGCCGGGAATTATGCTGGCACCTTGGGGAGCCAGTGCCGCGAAACACTCGCGCAGCCTGGCCAAACCGAAATCATCGCCTGCCCGGTTTTTCGCCTCGGTAACGCCGTCGCTGTAGACCAGCAAAGCGCCGCCGTCAGGCAGGCTGATTTCGACCGAACCGTAAACCTGTTTGGGCAGCGCTCCCAGCGGCAAAACCGGTTCGGATTCAACTTGGCTGACGTTCCCGGCGGCGAACAGCAGCGGCGGCGGGTGCCCGGCGTTGACCACGGTCACGCAGCTTCCATCCCGGGCAATGACCAGCATCAGCAGGGTGGCGAAAGCGCCGTTGCGGGAGCGGGAATACATGGTATCGTTCAGCCGCTCCAGCGCCGCGCGCGGTTCGGTCAGGAATTCCAGCGCCAGGTGCAGTTCCGAATGCAGGCAGGCGGCATAGAGGCTGGCCGACGGCCCCTTGCCGGAGACGTCCCCGACCACTACGCACGCGCGCCCGTCGCGCAAAGTGAAAGCATCGTAAAAATCCCCGCCGACGTGAAACGCGGGAATAGTTATTGCCTCTATCAGCAGACCCGGCAGGCTGGGGAATTTCGTCGGCAGCAGCGATTCCTGGATCTGCCGCGCGACGTTCATTTCCTGCTCCAGCTTCCGGCGCGCAATCGATTCCTCGTGCAGCCTGGCGTTGGCGATGGAGACGGACGCCATGTCGGCGAAAGCTTGGAACAGGAACATGTCGTCCTCGCCGAAGGTTTTCTCGTCCTTGCGGTTCAGCACCTGCGCCACTCCGATCAGCCCTTCCTCCCGGGTCTTCAGCGGCACGCAGAGAATGTTGCGGGTCTGGAAACCGGTGTGCCGGTCGGCTTCCTCGCAGAAATTGGCGTCGTCGTAAGGGTTATTTGTGAAATAAGGCTCCCCGGTCTGGACGACATGACCGGCAATGCCTTTGCCGCGCGGCAGGAAATGTTTCTCCCGCAGCAGTTCTCCTACCGGCGACAGCGCGACCTCGTAGACCAGTCCCCCGGTCTCCCGCTCCAGGAACAGCAGCGAGCACGCCTCCGCCTCCATCACCTCGCGCGCCTTTTCCATTACCGTGCGCAGCAGGTTGGAGAGGTCGAGGCTGGAGTTCAGTTCCGACGCCAGATCCACCAGCGCCCCCAGGAGCTGCCGCGTTTCCGACGCTCCGCTGAGGCTGGCATGCGGCCCCAGCCGACTGGTATTGTTGTTAAGGGGCTTGCGTTCCGGCATTATTCTTCCTGTCCCATTTTGTTCACGATCAACGCCAGCATGGCTTCGCCTTTGTCGTAGGTCTGCGGGCGCAAGACCCCGATCAGGAATTTGCGGTAAACCGTGCAGATCACCCGACCCTGATCCGGATCGCGCGCCCACCAGATCACCCGCCCGCGCCGCGAACCCTTGATGGTGTAATCCTTGCCGTTGATTTCGAGATAAGTCCGGTAGTTGTTTCCGGTCTCTTGCGCGTCCTTCTCGTCGAGATGGCCGATCAGAAAAACCTCGGAGATGTCGCCTGCGCCGGGAGCTTTGGCGAAAATGCCGGTGGGCAGGAAGTCGCAATTAAACGTATAGCCCGCCGTCACCCGCGCGGTACTGGGGTCGACGCCGGGAACCTCCAGATAGCTGAAGCCCTTGGGCGGTTCCTTGCCGCCAGGCAGCTTGGCCGACACCGCCCGCGCCAGCGTAGCCAGGTCAGGCACCGGGTCCTTGCCGCTGTAGATCAGCTTGACGAAGTGGCTCTGTTTGTAGAAATACAAGTTGCGCCGCTCGCGTCCGGCGTCGCACACGCCCTGCGTCCCGGCGTCGACCGGCACTCCGTCCTGGCCCAGTTTGCGTCCGCGGTAAAAATGGAAAATCCCCGCCGCCGCCACGTCATCGTCCATCTCGTAATCCTCGATGGTGACTGTGCGCTCCGGTATCTGCAGATAATAGTCGCCCGCGCTCAGGCTCTTGGCGCCGTAGCGTGCGAACATCGTCGCCTGCTTGCCCAGCGGATCGATCATGGCGTCGCCCTTGTAGTGGCGGGGTTTCGCCAGCGCGTGCAACCCTTCGATCTCGCCTTCCTTGGGCAGGCAACTGCCGGGATTGACGAAGGTCGGCTTGGGAATGCGCGAGACAATCGCCTCCCCCATCCCGCAGCCGGAAAGAATAAAGAGTAAAGCTATGGCCGTGAACAGACGCATTATGGGAATCCCTCCTGAGAAATCTCCGCAGTATAATGTCACATATATAAGGATATCCTTCCGCAAGCGAAGGGTCAAGCCCGCCGGAAGCGGCTATTGTAACATTGGCGATAATCCGCGCAAGCGTTAATCCCGAACCTGCCGTATTCCAGATCTCTTTCCCCCTGAATCTGCCGGTCTTATCAACTTTAATCAAAAAAAAACATCTGGTAAATTCTCCGCAAACCACTCTTTGGTAAGCTGTCCTTCGAATTCATTCAGAATGAGAGGGAAAAACCGTGCAAAAACCCAGGGTTCTGGTTGTGGAAGACGAAGACGCGATTCTCGAGCTGATCGAACACATCCTGGCTGATAACGGCTATGTGGTTGATACCGCCATGTGCGGCGATTCAGGGATGAAAAAATCGTCGGAAGGGGAGTATGATCTGATCGTCCTCGACCTGATGCTGCCAGGCATGAATGGCCTGGACATCTGTCGCAGGCTCCGAAGCGAAGGCAACAGCACGCCGATCATGATCGTAACCGCCAGGAGCAGCGAGGAAAGCATGTTGGAAGGGCTTGCCGCCGGCGCGGACGAATATCTTTACAAGCCCTTCCGGGTACGCGAGTTCCTGTCCCGCGCCGGCATCCTGGTCAACCGGCGCAAGGAAGTGACGGAACAGGTGGAAACCAATCTTGCTATCCTGCTGCGGGGAGGAATTGCCCATCATTTCAACCAGCCGCTGACGGTGCTGAATACCAATCTGAACTTGCTGGATAAAATCACCACGGAGAACCGCGACAATCCGGAACTGCAGGCCATGGCCAAGGCCGCCATCTGGGACTGCCGCCAGGCAGTGAAAAAAATCATTACCCTGCTGGAGGTGATAAAGGAGATGCCTGGCCTCAAACAGGAAACCTATCCGGAAAACAGTCGTATCATGAGCCTGTCGGGGGCGGTGGAAGGCAATTGAAAACCCGGCACCAGCGCATCACAGATCAAAATTATTTCTCGCCCATTCCATCGCCGGTTCCCAGCGTTTGGCCACTTCGTCCCAGTCGGCGGGGAAGGGGCGGGCGGTCTGGGGAGTGGCGCAACGGGGCAGGAAATCCTCGCCTGGCTTAAGCGCGGGATTCACCGGTATCTGCGCGGCGGGGCCATTGGCCAACTGGATTTCGATTTCCGGCGACAGCAGGTATTCGACTAATTTCTTCGCGTTTTCCTGATGCGGACAGTTGGCGATTAACGAAAGCGTGTTGGGGAAGAACAACGTGCCCGAACCATCGGGCGCGCTGTCGAGATAGACGATTTTTACAGGTTTACCGCTTTCCTTTTCGCCTAGGGCGTCGTCGGTGTCGGTGAAGGCCAGCGGCAGGTCGCCGCCTGACACCGCCTGCGCGGTCTGCTTGTTGCCGCCGAGGATTTTAAGCTTTTGCTTTTCCACCAATTTCTGCAACACGGCAAACTGGCTGTCGGTAGCATCAGGTTTCTGTCCCTGCTTCAAAGCATCTTCCCGCTGCTGCATCCGCGCGAGGTCTTCGGTGTAGATAGTCGCTACCCAGGTTGCGGTGGAACCGAACAGCGGCTTGGCAATGCCGATTTTCCCCTGCCATTTCGGGTCAAGCAGGTCGGACAGTTTCGCGGGTGTTTCCTCTTCCTTCACCAGTTCCGTGTTGACAATCAGCACTCGTGCGCGCGCCGCGAAGCCGGTCCACTTGCCGTCCCGGTCGCGGAATTCCGGCGGAAAGTTCTGCGCCGCCTGCGGACGGTATTCGGTCAGAACACCTTTGTGTTTCAGGCGGACGGTATTGACGATTTCGTTGTTCCAGAACACGTCGCAGCGCGGGCGTTCCTGTTCCTGCAGCAGGCGGTTGACCAAACCGACAGTCTTGGTGCTTTCCGCGTCGTATACGGCCTGGACTTTTATGCCTGTGCGCTTTTCGAATTCCCGCAGGATCGGCTCGGAGAACTCCCGGTCGTGCGCCACGTAACAGACCACTACCTTGTCGTCGGCCTGCGCGCTGTCGCGACTTTCTTCTTTTTTCGTGGCCAGAAACAATCCCGCCAGCAGCACGATAATAAACGAAATAATCCCGATCAGTTTGCCCATGACTCACCCCTCCCTTTCTTTGCAGAATAATCCCGATAGCCGAAATTTGCATTTGCGGACAGTTGAACGAATAGCATATTTATGATAAGCGCCCATTTGCGGTGAAGGGTTCAGTTGGTTGAAGATTTTTCCGGCGGTGCGGGCTGCGATTTCAGTTTGACGATAAAAGTGCTGCCCACGTCGGGTTTGCTTTTGATCTCGGTCTCCCCGCCGTAGAGGCCGGCGACTTTTTTCACGATGGACAGCCCCAGGCCGCTGCCGAGAATCTTGTGGGTCTTGCTGTTTTTGATCCTGACGAATTCGCCGAAGAGGCGTGCTACTTCTTCCTCGCCCATGCCGATGCCGGTGTCGGAGACGGCTATGGTCACGACCTCGCCTTCGCGCACGGCGCGCACGTCCACCTTGCCGCCGTCGCGGTTGTATTTGACGGCGTTGGAGACAAAATTGTTGAACACAATCAGCAACTCGTCGGGGTCGGCGTTCATCAGCACCGGTTGCTCCTCATGCACGGTGACGGTGATGCCGCGACTCTCCGCTTCCGTCTCCACCAGTTCCGCCGACTCGCGCGCCACGGCGAGCACGTCGACGTTTTCCCTGATCTGGCGGCGCTTGTGCCCGGACTCGATGCGGGTCATGTCCAGCAGGTCGGCGATGAGTTTCCGCATGTGGATGATTCTCACCTGCGAACGCTTGATGACGGTTTCGTAGGCCGGGTCGATCGCCCCCAGCGACTGCTCTTCCAGGATATTGAGATACCCTTCCACGGCGTTAAGCGGAGCCTTCAGTTCGTGGCCGAGGATGCGGACGAACTCGAACCGCACCTGCCGCTTTTCCTCCGCGAGCTTCCGCGCCTGGCGGGTCAGCATCAGGCGGGTGGCTGCTTTTTTCACTGTGCGTTTCAGTTCGTTGGGAGTAAAAGGCTTGGGGAGAAAATCGTAGGCGCCGCGCTTGGTCGCGAGCACCGCCGTTTCGATAGAGGAATAGGCGGTAATCATGACGGTCAGCATTTTGTCGGAATAGTCGCCCAGCTTTTCCAGCAGATCCAGGCCGCTCATTCCCGGCAGTTTGCAGTCCAGCAGCAGGATGTCAGGCGTCGACTGGCGGATGGCTTCCAGCCCTTCCTCGGCGCTACCGAGGTCTTCCACGTAAAAACCGACCGGCATTTCCAGTTCCTTGATTTCCACGGTGAAGTTCCGGAGCGCGCGCGACACACCTACCCGCATTCCCGGCTCGTCGTCGATAATCAGGACTTTCAGATTTTCCATGCGCGGTTCCTTCTACTTTAAAAGCGTGAAACTGAAACAGGCGTATTCCCCTTCCTTGGAATCCACCCAGACTTCGCCGCCGTGTTGCTCGACGATCTGCCGCACCAGGAACAGGCCTACCCCGGTGCCGCTCTTGCCTTCCTTCTCCTCCACGTCGAAATGCTGGAATTTCTGGAACAGTTTCGGAATCACGTCGACGGCGATTCCATGCCCCTCGTTCCAGACCGTGAGGATGTGGCGGCTGTCTTCCTCCGTGCTTTCCAGCACGATCCTCCCGCCGGGACGGCCGAACTTGACGGCGTTAGTGAGCAAGTTCTGGTAAACCACCCGCAGCAGGGTGACGTCGGCGGCGACGGTGGCGGCGGGGTCGATGCGGCATTCGACCGTAATGCCGTTGCGTTCCAGCCGGGTTTTCAATCCCTCCAGCACCGGCGGAATCACGTCGCGGTTGATGCACACCTCGGTGCGGTTGATGACGATGCGTCCTTCCTCGATGCGGGAGAGTTGCAGGTAATTAAGCGTGATGTCGTTCAGGTGATTGAGCGTCGCGCCGACCAGATGCACGCCTTCGCTCTGATCGGCGTCCAGCTCCCCGAAGGAGCCTTCCTTCAGCAGCTGCACGTTGAAAATCGCCGCCGCGAGGCTGCTGCGCAGTTCGTGGGTGACAAAACTGAGCAGGTCGATATAACTGCGGTTGGCTTCCTCGATTTTCTGCTGCTGTTCGAGAATGCGGTTGCGGTTCTTCTCCAGCCGTTCGGCCATGTGATTGAAGGAGCGGGCGAGATTGCCGATTTCATCGTTGGTGGTATCGGTAGTAACCCGGGCGGAAAAATCGTCGTTGGCAAAGGCGCGGGTGGAATGTTCCAGCGAATAGATCTGCGCCAGGATACGGTTGGCCATGAAGGTGCTGACCCAGAAGGCGATCAGCATCACCCCCGCAATCGCGCCCAGCCCGATCAGCAGCGTGCGGTATTTGGTGTCGATGTAAATCTGTTCCAGCACGCCGATGTAGAGCATCCCGATGATTTTCCCCTTGGGGTCGCGGATGGGGTCGTAGTGGGAGATGTACCAGTTGTCCACCACTTCCGCGCGACCGGTCCAGGGAATGCCTTTTTCCAGCACCTGCTCCTGCACTTCGCGGGAGACGCGGGTGCCGGTGGCGCGCTCGCCGTTTTGCAGCAGAACGGTGGTGGCGATGCGTATGTCGTCCAGGAAAATGGTGGCGGTGCCTACCCGGTTGCCGTGATAGTATTCGTCCCTGAAGATGTCGTTCTGGATTTCGTCGGCAAGGTCGGTGTCGTTGTTGAGCAGCATACCTGCGATCAGGGTTCCCCCGTTTGACAGGGGAGCGGCGGCGAAAACCACCATTGCGGGCAGAGGCTGGCCGTTAATCAGCGCGTGCTGGCGGAAAGCCTCTTTTTCCTTCGCCAGCACCTCGGTCGGAATTTTGACAAAGCCCGAAACCGGTTCCTCAAGCTGTTGGGGCAGGAAATTCCGGCAGACATATTCACCGGCGGGATTGGTGCCGGTGAGTTCCAGCCAGTTCACCGTGGAGAGAAAATCCAGTTGCCATTCGTTGCGGTTTTTGCGTAGTATCTCGCGACTGCTTGTTTTCGGCAAATGCTGGTCGCAACTCCGGTCAGCCGATTCCGCCAGCAGTTGCACCACGGTGGCCAGTCGCTGGCGGCGGTAATTCAGCATGTGCCAGGCGCCGGTGATGTTCTGCTCCATCCGGTTGGAGGCCTGGTTGATGATGAGGGTGTCGATCCAGTGTATCTGCAGCAGCGACAACACCAGCGTCAGCAACGAGATGCTGATAAAACCGAGCAGGTAGAATTTTTTTCGCAAAGTCATGCTGCTGTCTCGCTCATGGGGACGGCTTTATTTCTGGATAACCTCAGCGGAAACCGCATTAGCGCAATTGCCATTTTCCGCAAATTCCGCGATATTGGCAAGCGTTATCTCGGCAATATTGTTCAGCGCGTCCTCGGTGAAATACCCCTGGTGCCCGGTGATGATCACATTGGGGAAAGTCTGCAGGCGGCTGAACACGTCATCCTGGATGACCTTGCCGGATAAGTCCTCGAAAAACAGATCCGCTTCCTCTTCATAAACGTCCAATCCCAGCAAGCCGATTTTGCCGCTTTTCAAGGCGTCTATAACTGCTGGCGTGTCGATCAAGGCGCCGCGGCTGGTGTTGATCAGCATGACCCCGCGCTTCATCTGGTCGATAGACTGCTTGTCGATCAGGTGGCGCGTTTGCGGCGTCAACGGGCAGTGCAGCGAAATGATGTCGCTTTCCGCCAGCAAGCGCGGCAGATCCATATACTCGACTCCGCGCGCCACCAGATCCTGGTTTACCGTAGGATCATATGCCAGAATACGGCAACCGAAACCATGCAAGATATTAGCGGTTTTTTGCCCGATTTTGCCAGTCCCAATCAATCCGGCAGTGCGTCCGTGCATGTCGAAACCGAGCAAACCTTCCAGTGAGAAGTTTCCCTCACGCACGCGGGCGTGGGCGCGGTGAATCTTGCGGTTAAGCGCCAACATTAGACCAATGGTGTGTTCTGCCACCGCGTAAGGTGAATATGCCGGTACACGGACGACGCTAATACCCAGTTCCGCTGCTTTTTTCAGATCAACGTTGTTATAGCCCGCGCAGCGCAAAGCGATCAGCCGGGTGCCGCGACGGTGGAGAGATTCCAGCACTGCTCCATCAAGTACATCATTCACAAAGGCGCAGACGACCTCGAAACCATTGGCCAACAAGGCAGTATGTGAATTGAGCTGGGTTTCGAAATAACGCAGCTCATGGTTGAACTGTTCATTGGCGGTTTCGAAGTGGCAACGGTCGTAAGGACGCGTGCTGAATACCGCGACTCTGGCGGCAGGCGACATGTCGCCCCGCAACGCGGTGCCAAGAGTTGCCAGTAACTTCTCGCGGTTAAAGGGTTTTTGAAAAACTCCGCTCAGGCCCAGCGACGCGCAATCGATTTCTTCCTGCAATCTGCTTCCAACCGCACTGAGCAGGTAAACAGGAGTGTCGCAATTGGCTTTCTTCAGTTCCAGCGAAAAATTTGTGCCTGAATCCGCGGCATCCATAATCAGGTCGATGATGACGCAATCAGGGCGAAACGCGTCAAATTTCGCTTTTCCCTCGCGTTCGTTGGTAGCAGTTTCAACGACATAACTGTCGCTTTCCAACACTTTGCGCAGGTGTTCGAGCGCATTTGTGTCGTCGTCGACACAGAGTATTACGTGTTTTCCGTTTAGCATGTTTTTCGCCTTTGCAATCGTAAATGCTTATCCATAAAAATATTGTGGAAGAAGATAATTTTTCATTCCATGAACGTTCACTTTTCTAGATTTTTAACTAGCAAATGTCATGCAACGTGGTAAACTTCGAGTTTATCAGCCTCTTGCATATTACGCAAAAGGTATTTGAGGCTGAAACACGCAACACCATATTTAATTGCTTTGCATCCTTGACATTAGTTCATCCCACAGCGTATTCTGTTTTGTGATAAGCAGAAACATGGCTTCGGCTTGTCATGTTTCGTGCTATTTGCATATAATGAGTAAAGCGTATGTAGAATCTGGCGTCGCACTTTAAGTTTCTGGTTATGCGACGGATTATTTTTTCAGGCAAAGAAGAACAGTCATGGAAGCAGTGTCGGAAAATACCGACAACGATAATCTGTCTGGATTGATTTCCGCACTCGGGCAGATAGCGGACATGTTGACCATCGGTGACACCCGGGAACCGGATTACCAGCAGATCATGGCGGTAATAGGCCAATCCTGCGGCGCGCGCGGCGCGTACCTGACGGTACACAACGAGAGTTTCCAAACCGACCGGATGGGACAGAATCTGCCGGGGAAATTTTTCTGGTCGGAAAACGGCGCTGCCACACCGGTATGCCGGAAGGTTTTTGATGATTTCCTCTTTACTGAAAAAAGACTGACCGAAGAAAAACCGTTTGCTTTTTTCCCGTTGTCCGCCGTTCCTTCATCCCAACGCCGGATAATGCAGGCCTGCGGGGTCGAGTCCCTGGCAGTGGCGGCAATCTTTGAAAACAACACGCCTTGCTGCTGCCTGATGCTGGAATTCAGCCGCGCGGAAGTAAAGCCTCATGCCCAGTGCCTGAATCTCCTGTTGTCCATTCTCAGGATCATGCGAGTGGCGATATGCAACCATACCTACCATTCCACGATCAAACAACTGGAAGAGAGGTACAGCAAAATAATCGCCGAGCAGGCTGCCTGCGTCTGTCGCATGCTGCCCGATACCACCATACTTTTCGTGAATGAGGAATGCGCGCTACTGGCAGGCAAACATCCCGAGGAATTGAAAGGCGTCAAGTCGGAAATATTCCTGCCTCCGGAAATCCGCGAGGAAATTGTCGGCAAACTCAATTCCATTACGCTCGACAACCCGGTGGAATGCCATGAGCAATATCTGTTTCAGCCGGACGGGAAAAAAATCTGGCAGCAATGGTTTAATCGGGGTATCTTCGATGCGGGCGGCAAGCTGCTGGAGATTCAGTCGGTGGGCTTCAACATCACCGAACGCAAGCTGGCGGAAGAAGCGCTGCGCCGGAGCGAAGAGCGTTTCCGGATCATGGCGGATTACACCTATGATTGGGAATACTGGCTGGGGCCAGACGGCACATACAAATATATCTCCCCGTCCTGCGAACGCATCACCGGTTACACCCCGGAGGAATTCACCCGGCAACTGGGGCTGCTGATTACAATCACTCATCCGGAAGACAGGCCGAAAATCGCCGAGCATATTTTCCAAATGCCGGAACTGCAGGAGGAGCACTCCACCAATTTCCGCATCATTACCAAAAGCGGCAACACGCGCTGGATTTCCCATCACTGCTGCCCCATCTTCGACAGCGAGCACCGCTGGCTGGGACAGCGCGCCAGCAACCGCGACATTACCGAACGGCGCAAGCTGGAGGAGAAACTCCGCCAGTCGGAGAAACTGCGCGTCGTCGGCCAGTTAGCCGGGGGAATCGCCCATGATTTCAATAACCAGCTTGCCGGTATCATGGGCTATGCCGACCTGTTGCTGCACCGGTGCGAGGATCCGACGGTGCGGAATTTCGCCGGACAGATCGCCAAGGCCTGCAACCGTTCCGCCAATCTGGTCTCGCAACTGCTCGCTTTCGCCCAGAAAGGCAAATACGTCTCTGTTTCTCTCGACGTCAATTCCATTATCCGGGACGCGGGTAGCCTGCTGGCCGAACGCATCGGCGATGGAATCAGAATCATTTTCCACCTCTGCGAAACGGAACTGATCGTGAGAGGCGACCCCTCGCAGCTCCAAGCCGCCCTGGTAAACATCGGCCTGAACGCCTGCGAGGCAATGCCTGACGGAGGCGAGCTTGAATTCGGCAGCCGCGAAGTCGTTTTCTCCGAGACCGACAACCGCCCCGAAGGACTGACCCCCGGACACTACGTCGAGGTGCGCGTCTCCGACACCGGCGTGGGCATGGACGAAGACACCTACCGGCGCGTCTTCGAGCCGTTTTTTACCACCAAGGATTTCTTCAGCTACACCGGCATGGGTCTGCCAGCCGCCTATGGCACCGCCAAGAGCCACGGCGGGGCGATCAAGCTGATAAGCCGCCTGCACGAAGGCACCGAAGCGCTGATCTATCTCCCCTGCGCCAGCCAAGAGCAGGAACCAGAGCCGGAATATGCCAGCACGGTCAAACGCAGCAGCAGCCGCACCGTCCTGCTGGTGGACGACGAGGAAGTGGTCAGAGCCACTCTTTCCGATCTGCTGGAGGAAATGGGTTACAAGGTGATAGCCTGCGCCGGGGGCGGGGAGGCGGTGGATATTTACAGCAATGCCTTCGCGGAGATTGATTTTGTCATCGTCGACATGGTGATGAACGGCCTGGACGGCGAGGAAACCATCGATGCCCTGCGCCGGATCAATCCCGGTCTCAGGGCAATCATCTCTTCCGGCTACGGGGTGGACGGCAAAGTGGAGTTGCTGCTCAAATCCCGGAACATCGCCTTTATCAAGAAGCCCTACCGCCTGGCGGGACTGAGCGCGGTAATCAAGCAGTTGCTGGACTGATCGCAACTCGGCTCATTTTAGCGGGGCTTCCCCGCCTGGATTCCTGCCTTCGCAGGAATGACGAGCGTAGCTTGTTTTGTAAAACAGAAAAATTGCTTGCCGAACCATATCGAGGATAAATCTTACCCCGAAATATTACGAAGAACCAAAGTAAAAACGGGGGAGAACTATTCTCCCCCAAGGCTATCGCATTAAAATAGCTGTATTTTGTGAATTATACGCCCAAGTGGCATCCATAATTTACCGTGAAAGCTTCACTGAAGGGCAAAATAAGTTCCCTCTCCCCTTGTAAGGGGCGAGGGGGATTTTAATGCGATAGCCCTGTATTCTCCCCCGTCTTTACTGCCGGATTGTGCCGCTGAAATTGCGCTATTTTTCCTGTTCGAATTTCAGTACGACGAAGCGGTTGGCTCCGTCCTGGCGGAACAGCGCCAGCGCGCTTTTCCTGTCTTTCAGGGACTTGGCCACTTCCGCGAAATCCTTGGCCGACTTCACCGGCTTCTGGTCGAGTTCGATCAGCAGCGCCCCGGCGCGGATGCCTGCCTCCCCCGCGGAGCCGTCGGGATCGACTTCCGTCACCAGCACGCCTTCCTCGTCCTTGGGCAGGCGGAACTGTTCGCGCAAATCGTCGGTGAGGTCTTTCACCTCGATGCCCAGCAGTTCGTTTTCCTCCTGCTCGGCTTCGCCCGCGTTATCTCCGTCATTTTCGCCACCCATCGCCGCCAGGTTTTCCGGCTGACGACCGAGTTTGACGTTGACGGTCATTTTCTCGCCACGGCGGATAATTCCCATCTTCACCTCATCGTCGGGGCTGCGCTCGGCAACCAGCGCCTGCAGCATCCGCGCATCCTCGAGTTTTTCCCCGTCGAACGTGACCAGCACGTCGCCACGCTGGAACCCGGCCTTGCCGGCGGGGGTATCGGGGTAAACGTCGCTGACCAGCACGCCGCCCTCGACGTTTGTCATGGTCGCGGCCATTTCCGGATCAATGTCCTGGATGCCGATGCCGAGCCACCCGCGTGTCACCTTGCCGTGCTTGATGAGCTGCTCCAGCACCTTGCGCGCCTGGTTGACCGGCACCGCGAAGCCTACCCCCACCGAGCCGCCGGTGCGGGTCTGGATCAGGGTGTTGATGCCGACCACCTCGCCGTCGAGGTTGACCAGCGGCCCGCCGGAATTGCCGGGATTGATGCTGGCGTCGGTCTGGATGAAGTTCTCGTACATGGTCATGCCGATGGCGCGGTGCTTGGCCGAGACGATGCCGGCGGTCACGGTCTGCATCAGCCCGAAGGGATTGCCGATAGCAATGACGATGTTGCCGACGCGGAGTTTGTCGCTGTCTCCGAGCTTCGCCACCGGCAGTTCGCCCTTGAAATTCTTCAGCTTGACAATGGCGATGTCGGTCTTAGGGTCGGTGCCGACGACTTCGGCGTCGTATTCGGTCTTGTCGGCCATCTGCACGGTGAGTTTTTCCGCATCTTCCACTACGTGGTTATTGGTCAGGATATGACCCTCGGCGTCGATAATGACGCCGCTGCCCTGGCCGGGGGCGCGGTATTCGCGTTTCTTCTGGTTCTTTTTAGGCGTCTGGTTGCGCCGGGGAAGGTCGCGGTCGAAGAAGCGGCGCATCAGATCCTCGGGATTGTTGAACAACTGCATGTCGCCGCTTTCGGCCATGGTGACTTTCCTGACGCTCTTGATACCGACCACGGCGGGGCTGACTTTTTCGGCGATGTCGGCGTAGGTTTCGGAGATGGCTTTGGTCAGTTCAAGCGATTCCTTCGGTTTTTCTGCCGCGAAGGTGGCGTTGGCGCCGAACATGGCCAAGAAAAGAAGGGCCAGTGCGAGTTTGCAGGTTGTGATAGTCTTCATTTCAGTGTCCTCCAGTAAAAAAGGTTTTCTTTCCGTAAGGTTAATGTCAGCGAATAGGAGATATCCTTTTATCTCCCAAAAAAAATGTTTCGGAGCTGAAATCCGCCCGGGTATTTTGCTTAATATACGATACTGATCTATAATGAAGATACAAGGGTGGTGGGGAAAGTTTTGTCTTATATCTTGAGTGAGGCTAAAGCGGGTCGCCTGCGTGACCGATAATTAAACAGGAAGAGCCTAAAGGGTTTGCCATGACCAACGCCAAGCAGCGGCAGCAGTATCTCGCCACCCAGATCCAGACCGCCAGCAAGGAGCAGCTGGTGCTGATGCTGATGAACGGGGTGATCCGGTTTGGCGAAAAAGGCAAAAAAGCCATCGAAAGCGGCGATATCGAGGTTGCGCACGAAGCCCTGACCCGCACCCAGGCCATTATCCTGGAGCTGTTCTATTGCCTCGACCGGGAAGCGGGAGGGGAAATCGCGGAAAATCTCGCCAGGCTTTATACCTATTCCTTCCAGAAACTGATTGAAGCCAACATGCGGAAAAATATCCAGAGCGTGGAAGAGGTGCAGAAGATATTCCGCGAGCTGTCTGAAGGCTGGAGCGGTGCCATGAGCCAGGTCAAGACGGAGGCCGCGACAGCCATCGAAACGACCAGCCAGGACACGTTTACGCATTCAAAACCCGCATCGGCAGCGCAGAACCCCGCGCCGCGCCCGAAAATCCCCGCCCCGGCGGTCGCGCCGGAAAACCGCCCCCGCCTGAGTATTCAGGGTTGATGGGCTGGCGCAGGCGTTTACGTCTGCGCGTCGGAGCCGCAAGAGGAAATCCCTTCACCGTTCGGAATTCGCTAATCTCGTAATTGCCCTTGCTACCACGCACAGGCCATGCCTCTCATGCTGGCGCACGCAGACGTAAACGCCTGCGCCACCCCGTCCACCCGTATAATCATTGCTTTTTCCCGCCCCGGCAGTTACAGTATCTGCTCGTCCTGAAGCGCAACATTTTTCTTGCAAGGTAATCTGCCGTGAAATTTGTCGACGCCACCACTATCCAGATCCGCTCCGGACGGGGCGGAGACGGTTGCCTCTCCTTTAAACGGGCGAAAAACCTTCCTTTCGGCGGCCCCGACGGCGGTCCCGGCGGCGATGGCGGCAACATAGTCGTTTTCGCCAGTGAAAACACCGATACGCTGTTGACCGTGGCGCGTGAGCAAAGCTATGCCGCCCGTAACGGCGAACCCGGCGGCGGCAGGCAGCGCAAAGGCAAGACCGCCGACGATGTCGTGATCAAGGTGCCGATCGGGACAGTGGTTTATTGCAGCGGTGAAGAAGTCGCCGACCTGGTGGAGGATGGGCAGACTTATCTCGCGGCCAGAGGAGGCAAGGGCGGTCTGGGGAATAAATTTTTCGCCTCGGCTGTGAACCAGACTCCCCAGGAATTCACCTACGGAGAGGAAGGAGAGGAAAAAAAGCTGCGGCTGGAATTGAAACTGATCGCCGATGTTGGACTGGTGGGATTTCCCAATGCGGGGAAAAGCACGCTGCTTTCGCGGTTGTCGGCGGCGCGTCCGAAAATCGCCGACTATCCCTTCACCACCATGCAGCCGCAACTGGGCATTGTCTCGGACGGCTACATCCACGAACTGGTGATGGCAGACATTCCCGGCATTATCGAGGGCGCGGCCGAGGGCGCAGGCATGGGGGTGGATTTTCTCCGGCATGTGGAACGGTGCCGTTTTTTGCTGCATCTGGTAAATTTGTGTCCTATCGACGGCACTTATTCGCTGGATAATTATCACGCCATCAACCGCGAGCTGCATAAGTTCTCCCCCGTCCTAGCGCAGAAACCACAGATCGCGGTAGGAAACAAGCTTGACCTGACCGGTTCGGAAGACAGCCTGCAATGGCTGCGCGAAGAGTTAAAAATTCCGGTAATCGGTATCAGCGCCGTGACCGGAGAAGGCCTTAAAGAACTGAGAATCGCACTTTTCGAGTTGCTCAAACAGTATCCCCGCACCTAAGACGCACTTCATTTTGCATAAAATGCAAAATGAGTTTCCCCATAAATTCGCTTATTTTAAATTTGACACAAGATGCTTCAGCATGTATAATGTTCTTGTTGCGGTAACTGTTATTTATCACTACAAGCGGTTTTTTGCCGGAAAATCCGTCTAGATGGCGGTTTTTGCGTTTTATGTATACTTAATGGTTTGCGGAATATTATATATGCTTGATCCTATCAAATCCGAGTGTGGGGAAGAGCTTGATTTTCTATCGAAACAACCTTGCGTATCCCTGGAAAGCCAGCTTGAGATGGCGCAATTCATGGAATCCGTGGGAACGCTGGCGTGTGGACTGGTGCACGATTTCAACAACGTTTTGACTGTTATCATGGGGCAGGCGCAGATTATCGAGCTTGAGCTGCAGGAAAAGGCGGCAGAGCGGATAGAGAAAATCATTTTTGCTTCCCAGCGCGCGGCAAGAATCGCCCGGAGTCTGCTGGATATCTCACATCGCTCCACATCGCCCGACATCGTTACTTGCATTGCTCCGCTGTTAAGGGAATCGGTGCGGCTGCTTGGTTCCGCTTTTCAGAATCGCGCGGTGTTTTCCCTCCATATCAGAAACGAAACCCTTTCGTGCCGGGCTGGACCCACGATTTTGCACCAGATCATCCTCAACCTCTGCATTAACGCGGTGGAAGCCATGGACAAGAAGGAACGGGTGGATATTTTCCTGGGCGATTGCGTGGCGGAGGATAATAAGCCAATGGCCGAACTGATCGTGAAGGATCGCGGCAAAGGCATAAGTCCGGAACTCCAGGACAAAATCTTTACGCCCTTTTTCTCCACCAAGCAAAACGGCCACGGTCTGGGGTTGAGCATGGTAAACCAGTTGGTCAAACGATACGGCGGCAGTATTTCGCTCGAATCCATTGTGGGGGAGGGCAGTACTTTCCGGATTCTCCTGCCTAAGGCAGAGACAATCGGAACCACGGCACTCGGTAAATTAGCCCTGCCGCGCGGCCATGGCGAAATAGTGGCGGTGATGGATCCTGACCGCGAGGTAGCCAATACCATGGTCGATCTACTGAACACTTACGGTTACAGGGGGGTTGTGATACCCGGTTTCGAGGCATGGAAGCAATATCTCGGCTTTAAAGGCAACCGTGTCGATCTCCTGATCGCGGAAGCGTCATTGTTGAAAAACTGGCCCGATACGCCGGTGGAATATCTGCATAAGGCACGCGCCTCCACCAGGATCATTATTATAGGCAGCGGTGAGGAAAACACGCGCAACGCTGATCAGGCCATATTCGAAGGCTTGGCTCAGGCTTATCTCCCAAAGCCGATCATTGCTGAAAACATGCTCCCTGCCCTGGAAAATGCCTTGCGCTGACCCTGGCTTCTCCTCTCCGTTATATTACAGGATATTTTGCAAACATCTTCATTTCGTTACACCAATCAAATCGCAAATTGAAGAAAAAATTTACCCGCCAAAAAAATTCGCTGTTAACTTTTATCAGCGAAAGAGTTATATTTTCAAGCAAGATGGTTGTCGGAAATCGACGGGTGGAACAAGGATTGTTGTGTTACTGACAGATGCTTGTCCGCAAGTGCGGCGGATAATTCGGACATTATTATGAAGGGTAAAGGCATGGAACTGTTTTTCCGAGGCGCGTCTTTCAGGGCAGGCCGGGGAATGACCCTGATCGAGTTGATGATCGCCATGGCGTTGCTGGCAGTCATCTTCACCGGCCTGGGCGTGACAGTGCTGCGCGCCGACCGCAACAACGTTTACAACAACGACCGCGCCATCGCCCACAAAGCCGCGCAGGAAGTGCTGGAAGTAATTCACAACGAAAGCATCGACGACACCGTCGCCCGGGACGGCACGACTTTCGACGTGCTGGGGCTTTCCACCGACGGCACCAACGCGGGAACGATTACGGTCAGCGACCTGGGGTGGGATTCCAGCTCCGCGCAGGCGTATCTGGTTACTATCAACGTCGGCACCGCGCAGGAGATTTTCGCACGGGTGCATAGCGTAAGGACAAGGTAAGTGCGTGCCGCACCGGCATATTTCGCAAGCGGAATCTAACGCATATAATTTTCGCGCGGTCTTCGCCCGCGATAGGGATATAAGCCAAGGGAAATCGCCATGAGCATCATGAAACTAAAACGCTGTTATACCCTGCTGGAAATCATGATCGTGACCGCGTTGCTGTCGGTGGCGCTGATTCTGGCAATGGAGTTCATGACCCGCACCTCCGACGAGATTTCGATCATCTCGCACGAGGCCTGGCTGCAAAGCGCTATCCAGAACGCGATTGACGAAGTCACTACCCAGGTGCAGGAAAGCTCCGCCGACCACATGACCTTGTTTCGCTTCACCGACCCGGCAAGCGGCACGATCGAACTGCCTGATGGCTCCACTATCAGTTCCACCCAGGTGGCGATCTGCTATCCCACCCCGCGCGACGTCAACGGCACTTTCGTATTCACTACCGGTACCGGTGCCAACGTCACTATCTCGGCCGAACCGGTTTGGCAGGGAGTAACGGTGCTGGCGTATTTCAACGCTGAGTTGTGGCAGTACACCGATTACAACAGCCACACTTTCAACGACCAGAACCCGATTACCATCACGGCTGTGAGCGCGACCACCATCACCCTCAGCGACGGCACCACCTTCAATCGCGCGAGCACGGCGGGAAGCAACCAGACTATCCGGCGCCTGATGATAGACCTCGCGCAGGTGGAAGTGCCGAACTTCGTTTCCGGCACCCAGGTCAGCAGCCTGCCCATGCAGATCCAGATTACCGCGCAGAAACGCGTGACTGGCGGAACTTTCAACCAGGGTTCGAGAATGGTAAGCGCCTCGCTCATGACCGACGTGCTGACGAGGAACAAGAATTAGTCTCCAGTCACCGGTTGACAGTCTCCAGTGCCGGTTTCCGGAGACTACTGGAAACTTAAAGTTTTCGCTTCAAGAAGTGAAACCTTTTTTGCAGGAGGGACAACCATGTATACCTATCCCGAAAGACAGCAGGGAAGCGCCCTGATCGTGACGATCACGGTGATGACGGTGATGGGGCTGATGGTGGTGGGGTTGCTGATGGCGGTGGGCGCGCGCGACGACATCGAGCGTTTCTCCAGCCAGAACGAAATCCTGGCTTACGCGGCAGAGACCGGCGTCAGCCGCGCCAAGTTCATGGTCGCGCGCCACACCGACGAGGAGACGGGCGAAAACTGGCTCAAGCACTGGGCCGGCACCGGCGGCACTCCGCCTTTCGTCGCCAACACCCCCGGCAGCATGAAGCCTATCACCTGGGACGACGGCAACGATTATTTCGACATCGGCGACGATTATAGCGGCACCGCGCGCGTGCGCGTGTTCGTGCTCGACACCGCGCCTGCCTCCACCGACGCTTTCCGCACCTGGTACATCGTGATTGCCCGCGCGGAGATGGGCGAGGCCAGTTCCTCCATCGCCATGTCCATGCGTCCGCGTGACCTGTTCAGCCGCTACGCCCGCTTCGTCAGCAACACTACCCTCAGCATCGGCGCCGACGCCTCCTACCACGGCGAAGTCCATTCCAACGCCGATATAAGCCTGGGCGGCGCCAATATAAAATTCCACGAGCGCACCACCTGCGCGGGAAGCTTCAACGGTTCGTATTACGATTCCAGCAACACCAAGGGCGCGCCTTATACCAAGTTTCTCAAGGATCACCAGGATCACGTCGGCACCATCCAGTTGCCGGAAGCTTCCGAGATCGAGGATCTGGGCGCCAACCCGCCTGCCGACGCCGTAATGTATGACGCGCGCAACATCGATTTCAAAAACAAGTGCAACGACGAGACCGGCTACACTCCCGCTTCCACCGACAAGGTCAACGTGGATTTCTTCTGGAAGAACGACAAGATGGACACCGTGGTAAAGGTCTACAATTCTTCCGGCACTCTAAAGGCAAGCTTTACCGAAACCGACGCGAATATTCCTCTTAACAGTATGCTGTACGTGAACGGCAACGCCTCGTGCAAGGGCAACTTCTCCTCCCGCGCGTCAATCATCTGCACCAAGAGCGTCACCTTCGACGGCCCGGTGCGCTATGTCAACGACAGCGGCGATCCCCAGTATACCTTGTATAAAAACGGCTCAACCGGCGGTTTCAACGCCACCTATAACGAATGGTCGGATACCTGTTCGTGGAAAGGATCGGAATTCGACTACCGCCAGACCGACGGCTGGAGCAAGCCTTCCCACGGCAACAATCCTTGCCTGGGAGTCGTCTCCAGCAACGACATCTACATCGATACCATGTACCGCAACGCGGAGATCCATGCGTTCCTGTTCTCCTCCAACGGGGTAGTGACCCCGACCGGCAGCTACGGCACGCAGGACTACAACCTCTACTGTCTGGGCGGGCTGATCACTACCGGCACCAATCCGCTTTCCGGGACGTTCAAATACCGGCAGTACGTTTACGACAAAAACGTGATGAGCAATCCGCCACCGTATTTCCCCACCGCGCCTACGCCGTCATTCAAGAACTGGCACGTGGTCGGGAGCGACGCGGTCGACATCGCCAGCAGCGAATACAAACTCACGTTGTCCAATGTGGAAGACCTGTTCTTTTAAGGGACTGAGGGATCAGGGGAAGGGGCGGTGCCGGTTTGCTTATTTTCGCGATTCGTTTTCGGGGGGAGCGGAGTTTTCGGAAATGGCAAACCCAGTCCCTCAGTCCTTATTTACAGTACGAAAGTGGCATTAATCATAGGAGTGCGCATGGCTCGAAAAGTGATTATCAACAAGGAAGCGAATGAACAGATTGCCCGCGAGGACGCGCAGAAATTTCGCCTGACCGTGGCGGCGCTGCTGGTGGTGATTGTCCTGATGGGCGGGGGTTATCTCTGGCTGAAAAGCTCCGGGCATGAAGCACAGGCACGCCGCACCGCTATAGTAAAGCCTGAAGATGTCACATTCCGGGAACAGGATCCGAAGAAAGACTTGGACTCGCCGGTCGACCCCGTCCTGCGCACTACGCGAACGGTGCGGATAAATAAGTCCCCGCTCGCCCTGAAGCGCGAACAGGAACAGCGCGAAGCTTTGCGGGCGGAAGCCGCCAACAAAAAAACCAGCCCCTTTGCCGAAGATGAAGCGCCCAAGGAGGAAATCATCACGGAGTAGCCCTATTTTCCTGTTCCATTGAATCTTCTACCGTTTTATAATCCCCTAAAGGCAGGGGATTTTTTTGGGAGAGGTCGATGGGCGAGGTCATCGGGGTAACCATTTTCGGAGCGGTCGGCGTAGGTCTAGGCTGGCTGCTGTCGAAAATCAAGAATGAGGCGTGGGCGCTCGGTTTTCTCGTGCCGCTGCTGTTTATCGTCGTGATCGCCATGGCGCGCCGCGCGCCGATCATTTCCTTCAATCCGCTGGTGGCGCTGCTGATGCGGGGGCGGGTGGAATACGCGCTGATGGGGTTCTTTCTGGCGGTGATGTTCACTACTCCGGCGCTGAAACTGAAACGCGGTTTCCTGCAGGTGTTTACTTTTATCTTCATGGCCGGAGTATTCTGGTTTTACTCGGTCATGCCGTTCCTGGAGCCGGAACTGATCCGCGACCGGTTGGCGGCGATGAAAACTCGCTACGACAAGGACGGGGTCTGTATGCAGAATACCGAATACACCTGCGGCCCGGCCTCGGCGGTGAGCGGTTTACGGTATCTGGGGTTCGAGGCGGAGGAAGGGGAAATCGCGATTCTGGCCAAGACCAGTTCCTGCGCCGGCACTCCTCCAGACATGCTGTGCGCGGCGCTGCAAAACCGCTATGCCGACGAGGGGCTTGACTGTAGCTACAAGGTTTTTAAGTCCTACGACGAGTTGAAACAGGCGGGGGTAGTGCTGGCGGAAATGAAATACGGCACCTTCGTGGGCCACTGGATTGCGGTGTTGTCGGCCAAGGACGACGAGGTGATTATCGCCGATCCCTGTGGCGGCAAGCGTTACGCCAAGCCGCAGGAGTTTATCAAGAAGTGGCGCTTTAATGGCGTCGTTCTGCGTAAGCGACCCTATTATAAAAGCAAAAAGAAATGATTTTATCCCTCGCCAAAAGAATGCTGACGGAAATAGACGCGCGGCTGCTGGCGAAATTCCTCTATACTTTCGGCTGGAAAAGCATTGGCGCGGTTCGGCGCTTCGAGCGTCGGCGCGCGCGGGGAGCGATTTTTCCCGCCTTCATGTTTCTGTCCGTAACCAACCGTTGCAATCTGAACTGCCAGGGCTGCTGGGTCGACGTAAACGGTGCGCCGGAGGAATTGACGCTGGCGGAAGCGGATCGCGTGATCGACGCCTGCAAAAAACAGGGCGGCTTTTTTTTCGGTATTCTCGGCGGCGAGCCGCTGCTGTGGCAACCGCTGCTGGAATTGTTCAGGAAACACCGCGACTGTTATTTCCAGCTTTTCACCAACGGCACTTTGCTGGACAGGGATTTCGCGGCGGCTCTGCGCAAGCTGGGCAATGTTACGCCTCTTATCAGCGTCGAGGGACTGGAGCAAAGCGGCGACGCGCGCCGGGGCGGCGAAGGCGTTTTCAGACAGGCGATGGGGGCTGTTGAAAATTGTCGCCAGGAAAAACTTGTCATCGGCGCGGCCAGCAGCATCTGCCAAAGCAATTTTGCTGAATTGGTATGCGAAAAGTTTCTCGACGACCTGATCGCGCGCGGCGTGCATTACATGTGGTATTACATCTACCGCCCGTCCGGCGCGAATCCCTGCCCGGAACTCGCGCTTGACGAAGATCAGATCCTGCGATTGCGCGAATTCATGGTCGAGATGCGCGACCGGAAAAATATCGCGCTGATCGACGCCTACTGGGACGCCGACGGTAACGCGCTCTGCCCGGCGGTGACTGGCATCAGTTATCACGTTTCCCCTAGCGGGCGGATCGAGCCTTGTCCGCCGGTGCAGTTTGCTTGTGAAAATATACGGGACGGCGGCGACTTGTGCAAAACTGTTTCCGAATCGGAATTTCTGGCCGCGTTCCGGAAAAGAATCGGCGCGAGTTCTCGAGGTTGCGTGCTGCTGGAGAATCCGGAATTGCTGATCGACCTCATCGGCGAGTGCGGCGCGAAACATACGACCTCACGCGACGGGCTGGCGGAATTACAGGCGCTGGGAAAGCTGCCGTGCCACCATCTGCCGGGAAAAAATATTCCGGAAAAAAACTGGGCTTACCGCTTCGCCAAGAAAAATTGGTTTTTCGGTTTTGGCGCTTACGGCTGATTGTTTTCCAGTTTTTCCAATTCATCAATCAGGTCGTCAAACTCATCGCCACCAGTTTGTTCGCTGGAATCGGTTTTACTTTCATAAACACGCAGATGCTCGGCGGCGAAGGCGCGCGCGGCGGTTATATCTCCTCCAGGCAGCGCGCCTTGCTCCGCTCCCGCCACCGCTTCGTCGGTGCGGCAGCGGGGAAAGATGATTGCGCCAGCCGGGCAGACCCGCGCACAGGCGGGACAGCCGGGTTTGCAGTTGTCGGGATTGCCGACAAAGACAGTGCCGTCATCTTTTTTGCCGTAAACGCCGAAGATGCAGAATTCGCGGCATTGTCCGCAACCGGCGCACCGGTCGTAATCCAGCACCGGATACCAGCGTTCGGGCAATTCCTGCGAAAAAATCAACGCCTGGGATTTGCCTGGATAAAGCGGTAACGATGCCAGAAGTTTTCCCGCTGTTTCGTGTGCCGAAAAATTCTGCCGGGAATCAAACGCCTTGATGGAAGCCCTCACGCCCAGCGAATGCAGAATCCACTTCGCCGCGCGGGGGTGATGCGGCGCCAGCAACGCGAGGGCGGAAGTCTGCTGGCGCAAGGCGAGAGCGGCGGGATGGTCGCGGGTCAGATTATAAATATCAGGCAGCAGGATAATTCCGTGTGAGGTACACGCTTCCAGGAAAGCGATAACCTCGTTTTCCTTCGCCTGATTTCCGCCGACTGGCAGACTGATGACAAAAGCGGGCACGGATATCCTCAGGCCAAACCGGCTTTACAAACAAGAGTCGAAATTATAGCGGCAATCAGCCGGAACATCCCTTATGATAAAGATGAAACGCGCACGAAGTAAATGAAAATCTGTTTTTTCTTGCTCCCTGGTTTGGTTCTTGGGTAAAATAGCTTGGGGAGCGGTGTTTGTCCTGTCGTTACGAAAGCCGACCGGTTGCGGGCAATCAGTCCGTGCCACAAACAGGGGAGGAAGATCATGGCATTCTGGGATAAGATTAAAAGCCAGTTCATCGACGTTATCGAATGGGCCGATTCCACCCATGACACGCTGGTCTGGAAATTTCCCCATTACGACAACGCCATCAAGAACGGCGCGCAACTGGTCGTACGCGAGGGACAGGCGGCGGCGTTCCTGTTCGAGGGGCAACTCGGCGACGTTTTCAAGGCCGGGCGGCACGTGCTGACCACCAGCAATATTCCGATCCTGACCACTTTGAAAAACTGGAAATACGCCTTTAACGAACCGTTCAAGTGCGACGTGTTTTTCGTCAGCACGCGCCAGTTCACCGGCTTGAAGTGGGGCACGCCTAACCCGATCATGCTGCGCGATCCGGAATTCGGCCCCATCCGTCTGCGGGCATTCGGCAGCTACTGCATCCAGGTAAAGGAGCCGGGCGCGTTTATCCGGCAGATTTCCGGCACCAACACCGGTTTCGAGACCGCCGATATTTCCAACTATCTGCGCGATCTGCTGGTGAGCCGCTTTGCCGATGCGCTGGGAGAATCGAAAATCGCCGCCCTCGATCTCGCTGCCAATTACACCGAGCTGGGCGGGGAAATCAACCAGAAGCTCCAGCCCGAATTCGAGGAGTATGGCCTGACCCTGACGAAATTCCTGGTGGAGAATATCTCTTTCCCGCCGGAAGTGGAAGCCGCGCTCGACCAGCGCTCGAAGATGGGCGTGCTGGGCAACATGCAGCAATACACCCAGATGAAGACCGCCGAGGCTATCGGCGACATGGCCAACAATCCCGGCTCCGGCGGCGGGATGATGGGCATGATCGGCGGCATGAACATGGGAGGTATTGTTGGCGGGGCGATGCAGGCGGGAATGCAGAACCAGCAGTCCGCGCCAGTCGCTCCTCCTCCGCTGCCGGGAGCGGCGCAATTTTTCGCCGCTATCAACAGCCAACAGGCCGGGCCGTTTGACCTGAACGCCTTGAAGGGGCAGGCGGTGGGCGGCAACCTGACGCGCGAGACCCTGGTCTGGAAACAGGGCATGGCCAACTGGCTTCCGGCTGGGCAGGTACCGGAACTGGCGGGAGTGTTTTCCGCCCCGCCGCCGCTGCCTGCTTGAAGTGCTGAGTTATTTAGTTGCTGAGAGGGCGAAGGTGGCTAGTTATAAGGAGCTGACCGTATGGCAGAAATCTATCGCTTTGGTTAAGCATATTTACCTGGCAACTGAGGATTTTCCCTCCAAGGAAATGTACGGGCTAACATGCTGGAAGCATTGCTTCGCAAAGTAAAGGCGCAAAAATGAACTCTCGACTCAACAGGCTCAGTAACTCAGCAACTCAGTAACTCAGCAACTCAGCAACTAAATGCTTCACTTATTTTACCCATAAACCGGGCAATTATGTCGATACTCAGCATTCCGCGCACGCTCAACAGCATGAAACGGCTGCGCCAGATCGCGACCATTCTGGCGCGGCATGGCTTTTCCCATTTCGTCAGCCGTCTGCACCTGTCGGAGCACATCCCCGGCCTGGGCAGGCTGATGCTGCATACCGAATTCTCTGCCGGGTCGGAGGAACTGTCTGCCGCTAAACGGCTGGCGCGGGTGTTTGAGGAACTCGGCGCGACCTTTATCAAATTCGGCCAACTTCTCTCTACCCGCCCCGATCTCGTGCGCGAGGATTTTCTCGCCGCATTTGCCCAGTTGCAGGATTCCGTCGACCCCTTGCCGGCGGAGCTGATGCGCAAAACCGTACGCGAACACCTGGGGATTGACGCTGAGGAAATTTTCCGGGAGTTCGAAGACAAGCCTATCGCCAGCGGATCCATCGGCCAAGTTCACAAGGCGACGCTGGCCGACGGCACGCCGGTCGTAATCAAAATCAAGCGCCCCGACACCGACACGCGCGTCCGCGACGACCTGGAACTGCTGGAAATACTGGCGGGCTTGATAGAGAAATATCTGCCCGAACTGAAGGTGCTGCGCCCGCGTATGGTGGTGGAGGAATTTTCCCGCTGCATGGAGCGCGAACTGGATTTCGTGGGCGAAGCTTCCTATACCGAAAAATTCTCCGCCCTGCTCACGGCGGAGGAAAATATCAAGTGTCCGCTGGTTTATTGGGACTTCGTCACCCGCGACACCCTGGTGCTGGAGCGGATCGAGGGCACGTCGCTGGGAAAGCTGAACAGTCTTCCCGCCGGGGCGGTTGATCGGGAAGAACTGGCGGGCGTGGTCGGGCGCTGTTTCATGCGGCAGTTTTTCGTCACCGGTTTTTTTCACGCCGACCCGCATCCGGGCAATATGCTGCTGACGCCGGAGGGGCGGCTGGCGCTGATCGATTTCGGACAGATGGGGCATCTCTCCGATGACATGCGTCGGCAGCTTGGCGTGTCGCTGCTGGCGCTTTCGCAAGGTGATACTGACATCATAGTCGACATCTATGCCGACCTCGGGGGATTTACGGAAAAGACCGATCTGCGCGAATTCCGGCTGGAGCTGCGCGCGCTGATCGACCGTTATTACGGCGTGCCGATTGACCGGCTGGATCTGGCGCAGGCGTTCCAGGACAGTCTGGCGGTGGCGCGCAATAATGGCCTGCTGCTCCCGCGCGATTTCGTGCTGCTGGGAAAAAGTTTCGTCACGGTGATGGGCGTGGTGCGCGCGCTGGACAATAGCTTCCGGATAGACGAAGCGCTCAAGCCGTTTTCCCGAAAGATTCTCGGCGATCTTTTTTCGCCCGGCTCCTCCGCGCGCAAGTTCGGCTTTTTCCTGTACCGGCTGATTTCGCTGATCCGCCGCGCACCGGAAGACATGCGCGATATTCTCGAACGCATCAAGACCGGTCGCCTGCGCATCATCTACCGGCACGAAGGGTTGGAAGACCTGACCACGCAGATCGAACGCGCCTCCAACCGCCTCACTTTCGGCCTGATTATCGTTGGCGTCACTATCGGCAGTTCCATCGTCCTTACCGCCGGTAGCAATACCTTGGGACACAGAAGCCTGCCCGTTATCGGCGAGACTCCGCTGTCGGTTCTGTTTAGCGGCCTCGGTTTCGGTGTCGCCACCGTCATGGGCTTGTGGCTGGCGTGGTCGATTCTGCGGGGGAAACGTTTCTGATGCGCCGACTTTTTTTCGTCCTTGCTTCGCTAGTGCTTTTTTCCTCCGCCGGTTGCCTCTGGCCAAACCAGGCGCCCGAGCCGATTCCCGCGGCGGACAGTCTGCGTAAATTCGCGCTGTTGCAGTCCGCCGATCGCGGCGTCATCGCTCTGGTGTTCGTGCCGCACCCGCTTTCGCCTCCGGCTCCGCCGTGCGGCGTGCAACAGGCGTTGCAGAAAGCCTTGCCTACCGCCCCGTGCAGCGCCGCGGTTTTCCTTTATTCTGAAACTACCCAGGCGGAAAGCTGGCTCGCGACACAATGTGAGTTGAGAGAAAAAAGCGGCCTGCCGCCTCGGGTGATGCTGGCAGGGCATTCCTGGGGAGCCACCGCCGCGGGGGAATTCGCGCAGCGCATACTTCAGAAAAATCCCCGCGTCATCATCCAGCTATTGGCGACGGTGGACGCGGTCAAATCCAGCACGGTCGGCACCACCACCGGCATCACTTCGACCGTGCTGACCCTGGGCAACCCTATTCCGGGCAAGAACGTTTACTTTATCGCCTACGACGGCACGCCCCGGGTCGACGGCAAGAGGCTGCTTGCGCATACCAATTATTACCAGCTTGAGACCACCCTTTACCACGGCGGCCCGATCGGGGGCAAGGTCGAGAACATGCGCATCCGCACCAGTCCTTCCTCCGCCGTCAACCACGGCAACGTGGACGATTACGCCATGCCGTTCCTGACCGCCGATTTTATCGCCGCCATCAGGGAAGGAGCAGGCAAGTGAAAAGCTTTCTTCCAATTGCATTTCTCGCCGCAGTGCTGCTGCTGACCGGTTGCGAACGCAGGGTATTCTGGAGCTACCGCGACGACCCCTATTTGCATAATTATGCCGTCGGCGGGGAAAAGATCTGCGTCGAATCGCTGGGCAGCCTGTATCTCGACGACCGGCAGGTGGCTCTTCGGGTGCTGGCGGAGAATTCGGCGCGCGCACGCGCGGCAGGCGACGTCGCCCAGGCCGACCGGCTGCTGGAACTGATTTTGCGACGGTACAAAAAAGACCGGTCTGCGGAAATCCGGAGCTGCATAATTTCCCTCTGCCTGCCGGTCTGCGGTTGCGGGAGCAAGGAAGCTCGCGACTTTCTTTGCCAGCTTCTGGCCGGAGGCGCGTGGTCGGAGCCTGCGGCAATCGCGCTTGCGTCCATAACGCCGGAGCAGGCGTTTCCGCTGCTGGAGCCGATGACCAAGCACCCCAGTCCGCTCGTACGCTACGAAGCCGCTATGGCGCTGACGGTGCTGGGCGACGAACGCGGCGAGGCAATCGTACGGGATATTATCGCTGAGATGGCTTCCAATACGTGGCCGCAGAGTATTCACGACCTGCCCAAGTCACTCGCCGCCGCGACTCTATCTGCGCGCGCCGACCGCGCCTGGAGGCGCCACGGCAAGGCGCTGCCGTTGCTTCCGGAAAAAAAAGATAAAACGCCGGAAGCCGCTTCCCCCTATCCGCCGTTTCGGCTGGAATAATCAAATGGTTCTGTTTCGCGCCAGCTTATTCCTGCCTGTCTGTTTTCTGTTACCGCTGTGCCTGTCGGCCGGCGAACTATCCCGACGTGTCGACATGGCCTGCCTGATTCTGCCGCCTGCGTTGCTGTCACCTTTGGTCGATGGCGACGGTTCTGATCTGGCGTGGCGCGCGCCATCGGCGCAATGCCCGCCTTTTAACGGGGCGCTGTCTGAAAATATCTCGGCAAAAATTTCGGCTGACGATGTTGGTATTTTCCTCTTGTTTGAAAATCGCGCTTTAAACGCCGGAGAAACTCTTACGATAGAAATCGGCAGCGCGCCTTGGTTGACGCGACAGGTGCGCCTGCGCCTGGGAAAGGAGCCGGAGGAATCCGCCTGGGACGGGTTGCGCTGGGAAGACGCGCCTCCCGTCTTCGTAATACGGGAAAAGCTGGAAAACGCCTCCCGGATGATCGAACTTTATCTGCCGTTTACCGCTTTTGCGCCGACGGGGAGTTTTGATCTGGTCATGCGCGCGGTTCTCGCTGAGGGAACGCGCCTGGCCGTCCTCGACTTGTCGCGGCGCGGCGGGATAAAGGTGTTCAAGCATTGCGCGCCGCTGTTTTTCGAATGGTCTGCCGCCAATCGGCAGTCGCTCAAAATCGGTTGGCAGAATTGGCAGGAGGAAAACACCGCGTCACTTACTCTGCTCCGGGGTGACAAATGCCAGCGGCTCAAGGTTGAAAAAGTTCTTCCTGGCAAGTACGAGCAGACTGTCGCGCTACCGGATGAATTCGTTAGCCTCTTCGCACAGGGAAAGTTTCCTGCCTGTGCTTTCGCGGCCGAAGGGCAAAGTCTGCTGGTTTTTCCCGGAACCGTCGGAGAAGCGCCTGCCGCGACTGAAAGCGCCGCCGCTTTCCCCGCCGGGCCGGATGACGCGCAAGTCGATCGGTTGCAGGATACTTTGCTTTCCGGCTGCTACGACGTGGATGGAATTCCGGACTGGTTGGAGTTGCAGAAAATGGCCGGGCGGTATCAATATGCCCGCGCCGCTTTTATCAACGCTTTATGCTTCCTGCCTGTGGAAAAAATCCTGCGGGACAAGACCGAAGCTGAACGCGCGCAAGTGGCCGGGAAGATGCTGGAGCAGTGGCGGGACTATTCCTCTTCCTTGCCAGCGTTTGATTCGCCCTATTTGCACCCGGCCTGGCGCCCCGACATCGCCGCCGTGCGCGCGCGCGTGCTTTCCCTGTTGCCCGGAGTCAGGGAAGAAGAAATTTCACAGACTCGTGACGCCGCGCTCAACGCCTTGCTCGCAAGCGGGTGCGCCACAGCATTTTCTCCAGAAACCTGCCTGAATCTCGCCGCCACCGTTAAAGGAAACACCAGCCCCGCCTGTAATTCACTGCTGAAATATGCGTCTTCGCTCCAACTGCGCGCGCACCTCAACCCCGACGGTTCGCCCCGGCTGGCAGACGGTTCTGCAGTGGCGGTGCTGGCGAGTTTGCTGCAACTAGAAAATCTCGCGCCTTCGCCACCGGGCGAGGAATTCTCTTTGCCAGGATTTTCCATACGCCTTGCTCCTGCGGAAAAACTGCTGCACTATCTGGCGTATCGAGTCATGCCCGATGCCCGCGCCTGCCGCTTCCTGCTGCCGCCCGGTTTCGCGGAAGACAATCTGTCCAGGTGGAGCGAGAAATATTTTCCGCAAAATCTGTCGCTGAAACTTTTCCTGCCGGAAGGACAGGCTGCCGCCGCGCTGGAGAATACTCCTGTCGCCAATCCGCCGGAGCCTGAGTACGGCGGACTGTACCTCCTGCGCGGCGGTTCGCTTTCGGCCACGGTATTCGCTCCCGCTAACCTTCCCGGCAGCGAAAAAGTTTACGGCGCGGTCTCGCTCGCCACGCCTTTGCACAACCTATTGCTGGAGGAGATTGGTTCCACGGGAAAAGCGCCGGTATTGATTGACGGTTTTTGCCCAACCGCGCTGCCGCCGCTTAACCAACCTTTGCCGCATCGCTTCATGCAGGGCAATCTGTTTGATGCGCTGACCTGCAACTGGCTGATTCCCGGCGGCAAACCGGCTTCGGCCTCGCGCACGGTCATGCTGGTTAAGACATATGCCAAGCGGGATTATCTGCTGGTCAGCGACGCGGTTGAGATGGCAAGCGATTCCTGCCGACTGGAGCAATCTTTCCGCGTTGAGGAAAAGAATCCGGGCGAACTGGCGTACACGCATCTGGGACAGACAAAAGTCCTGCGGAGAATAAACGAAGCAGGCGTTTTGTTTTTCGCCAATGCGCTGCAAGGCAAGGGCGCAGCCGAAGTTATTTTCCATGCCGGAAATGCCGGCGACAAGGAACCCCTGGTGATTTCGCCCCTTGGGGAAAGATTCACGACCGGCGGCGGTTGCGTTGAAGCTGGCCTGCCTGGGGGCATGCGCGATATCCTGGTCAGCAATCCCGCCCTCGCTGTCGCGGAGACAGGTTTCCCCCAAGGAAAGATTTTACTCGCTGGCAGATTTGCCCTGTTCCGCCTGGGAAAAATGGGGCTGGCGGCAGCCGGATTTTTCCAGACGACGCAAGCCGAAATGGATTGCGGCCCCCGCTGGCGGTTTGGCTTTTCCGCTCCAGTAGACGCGGAAATGGTGGTCAGACCCAACGGCTCCTACGCCCTTACCCTGGTCGCCGCCGAGACTTCTCCGGTTGAGGTTACGATAAAGCTTTTTCCTCTGGGAGGAGGCGAAACCCGCCAGGCCACAGTGTTCGCACTGCCGCGGAAAACCGTGGTTTTCCGGCTGCTTTAACTGCTCATGGCTTGAACTTTGCCACCATACATCTATAATCATGTAATTACATCCTGAACCCGCAACGAGGAGCGCTGTCTTGTCCGATGCCGAAAAAATGCAACAGGCCTTGCCTGAAAATTTCCTCTGGGGCTGCGCCACCAGCCCGCTCCAGGTGGAGGGAGATACTGTCAATGAATGGCGCGGTTTCTCCGCCGCCGATGGTTCCACCCCAGACGACGGCCCCAACCACTGGCGACGCTATCGCTATGATCTCCACGCCGCCGCCGAGTTGAACCTGGGTGCGTTTCGGCTCGGTTTCGATTGGGGACGGCTTCAGCCAGGCCCCAAGGAGCCTTTCGACCGGGAAACGTCATTGCGCTACCTGGAGATGTTGGCGGAACTGCGTTCGCTTCGTATCGAGCCGTTTCTGACGTTGTTTCACTTCTGCTGTCCGGAGTGGCTGGCGGAACTGGGCGGCTGGAAACACAAGGCTGCGCCGGAACTGTTCGCAGATTTCGCGCAAAAAATGGCGACGATGCTTGACGGCGAAGCGCGCAACTGGATCACCATCAGCAACCCCTCAGCCTACGCGATGCTGGGCTACGGCACCGGCGTCTACCCGCCCTGCGAAAAGGGCGGAGCCGGGGCGGCGAAAAAAGTGCTGACCAATCTCCGCCGGGGGCATACCCTCGCCTATAACGCCGTCAAGGAAATCCAGCCTGAAGCGGCGGTCGGCCTCTCCGCTCACTTTTATCAGCCCCGTCCCGGTCGGGAAACCGCCGAGGTGGCGGGAGTCGAGGAAGACAGCCTTGGTTCATTCCTGGGTCTGGATTCTTTCGCGCCATTCCTTTCGTTCCGCAATAAGCCCACAGCCGATTTCGTCATGTTGGATATTCACCTGGCGGGCGAGGCCGCCCCCGACGGATTCTGGCGGCAGGACTGCGCCTATGCCGAAAACGTCCTGCGGGAAACCGCGAAGACCGCCGCCGTTCCCCTCTACGTGACCGGCAATGGCATGGAAGCAACCGACCCGGAAAAACACAGCCAGCATCTGCGCGAACACCTGCAGCTATGTCGCAACGCCCTCGCCGACGGCGTTGACCTGCGAGGTTTTTTCTATGGTTCACTGTTGGACGGTTTCGAATTTACGGAAGGAACCGGCAAACGCTATGGCTTGCTGGCGGTTAATTTCGAAGATGCAATGCGCCGGAGAAACATCCGCCCCTCGGGGCGCTTTTACGGTGAACTCGCCAGAAAAAACGGGGCGTGCGAATGAGAAAAAGTTCTTTGGATTAAGCCGGGATAGAACTTTGTGTTAGTCTCCAGTTTGCAGTCGCCAGTCTCCAGTATTTGTTATGCCGACGTTCAGACTTGAGAAGCAGCGAGATAGCTTTGCCTTCTACTCTGAAACACGCTTTCGCATTCCAATACTGGAGACTGTCAACTGGAGACTTGAATCTCAGGCTTCCGCTTCGACCTTGTGTTCCACCACCCAAACTTTCAACTCGGCCTCGACGCTCTTGTGCAGCCTGATATTGACGCGGTGTACGCCTAGGGTCTTGATCGGCTCTTCCATCTGCACCATGTCCTCGTCGATCTTGATGCCTTCGTCCGCCAGGGAGGAGACGATTTCCTTGGCGGAAATGGCGCCGTACAGGTTGTCGCCGGAGGCCACCCGCTCGCGCAGGGTGATGTCGGTAGCCTGAATGCGTTCGCCCAAGGCGGCGAGATCCTTGACGTGTTCCAACTCGTTGGCGGCGCGGCGGCGCTTTTCCGCTTCAATCTGCGCGAGGTTCGCGTCGGTGGCAGGCACGGCCATCCGGTTAGGGATCAGGTAATTGCGACCATAGCCGTCGGAGACCTTGACGATGTCCCCGGTGATGCCCAGGTTTTTTACATCCATTCTGAGTAACAGCTTCATGCTCATGAAATATCCTCTCGATCAGCCGGCGCGCGCGCGCGACCGGGCGTTGTTAAAACCTTACTGTCCCACGTAACGGAGCAGAGACAGGAACCGAGCCTGCTTGATGGCTTTGGCCACGCCGCGCTGATGACGCGCGCAGGTTCCCAGGCGCTTGCGGTCGTACAGCTTTCCCTGGGGGCTGCAGAATTTCTGCAGGGTATTGACATCCTTGTAATCGATGGCCGGCGCATCCTTGGCGCAGAACCGGCACTGGGTGATGACTGGCACAAATTCTTTCGACATTGTTATACTCCTATGAAAAAATGTAACCGTTGCTTCGCGAACAAAAGGGGCGCCTGCTGGCGTTTGCGCAAGCGACCTCAGAAAGCGAAAGCCTTGCGCCGCCCGAACCTCTTGCCTCATGCCCGTGCGGCACGCACCGTTTGCAAAAACTGTCAGCGGCGACACGCCGCCACCTAAAAAATAAGAAAACCTATGGTTCCGCTGCCGGTCACGTTCAGAACGGGATATCGTCCCCGCCTGAAAAATCATCCAGCGGCGGCTCTTCCTTGGGGGAGGGCCGCGAGGAGGGCGCGGTAGTGCGTTGGCTGCCGGAGCTGGAGGAGCCGCTGCCGCCGACAAACTGCACGTTCTGCGCTACGACCTTGATCTTCCGGCGTTTCTGCCCGGAGTCGCGGTCTTCCCATTCGTCCTGTACCATCCGCCCCTCGATCAGCACCTGGCGCCCCTTGGTGAGGTATTCGCTGCAAATCTCCGCGGTTTTGTCCCACACCGTCACGTCGATAAACAGGGTGTCTTCCTTCTTTTCGGTGCCACGCCCGCCGCGCACCGTGTTTACGGCCAGACCCAGGTCGGCCACAGCCGTACCCTGCGGAGTGTAGCGCAATTCCGGATCCCGCGTCAGGTTGCCCATCAGGATCACCTTGTTAAAACCGGCAGCCATGTTTTTCCCCTTTCAGTATGCGGTGCGGATTTTCCGCACGCCGACACCTAGTCGCTTTCTGGTCAATCCGCTTCCGCGTTGCCGACCCGGGCCACTTCGCCCTCCTCGCCGACGCCCCGGGCGCGCACGTCGCCGGTGACGGTTTCGACTCCGTCGGTGTCAACGGTGATCAGCACTCGCAGGATGTTTTCGTTGAGCTGGCACTGGCGCTCGACCTTGGCCACGACTGGGCCTTCCGCTTCGAAGTGGACGAGAATGTAGGTGCCCCGACGGCACTTTTCAATCTCGTAGCACAGGCGGCGGTCATCCCACTTGATCGACTTCACTATCTCCCCGCCGTGACGGGTGATGGTTTCCAGACAGACTGCCTCGGCCTTTTCGTAATCATCCTTGGCCTTGCTGCTGTCGACGATGAACATCGCTTCGTACAATTTTTTCACCACTAATCCTCCATCTAAGGTTTTTAAAACTGCTTTTACTTTTTGTCGTCTGGCGCGACCGCCGCCGGAGTCCAGGCGTTGAACCTGGCCTGGCTGGTCTCCAGGTCGGTCTCCAGCCAGAGCAGAACCGCCTCCGCCGCCGTACCGATCACTTCCGGCAGGATTGTCTCCTCCCATTCGGAAAACCGACCCAGCACGAACTCGATCAGGTCGTCGGCTTCCGCAATGTTTCCCACCCCGATCCGGAGCCGGGCGTATTCGTCCGAACCCAGCGCCTGTTCGATGCTGGCCAGGCCGTTGTGACCGCCGCAGGAACCCCGCGCCCGCAGGCGCAATTTTCCCAGCGGCAGGTTTACGTCGTCGGCGATGACGATAATTTCCGGTTTCTCCCCGTCCATCTCGTCCAGCAGATTTCCCAGCGCCTCTCCCGAGCGGTTCATGAAGGTCAGGGGTTTGAGCAGCCTGCTGTCGCCGGTCGTGGCCAGGAGGAAATTCCCGCGCGGCAGAAATCCCACTCCGCCCAGTTTTTCCGCCAGCGCGTCCACCACCCGAAACCCCAGGTTGTGCCGCGTACCAGCATATTCCTCCCCCGGATTTCCCAGACCCACCACGATCTTCATAGCGATTCCGCGAAATTAGTCTTTCTCTTTTTCGGCGCGGTCTTTCTCGCCGATAACCTCGGGTTCGTTGCCTTCGCCCTCTTCCCCGCCTTCGCCTTCTTCCTTCTCGGCGGCCGGTGCGTGGCAACTGATGACGACCTCGTCGCCTTCGGCGTCATAGGTTACGCCTTCCAGCTTCGGCAGGTCGGATACGTGCATCACGTCGTTCAGCTTGAGGTTGCTGACGTCCAGAACGATCTTGTTGATAATGTTTTTCGGCAGGCATTCCACGCCCACGTGGAACATGATCTGGTCGAGAATCCCGCCCTCGGCCACGCCAAGGGCGTCGCCGGTCAGTTCGATTTCGACTTCGACGTTGACCGGCTTGGTCGCGTCGATGGCGAAAAAGTCTGCGTGCATGATCTGATGCTCGAAGGTGCCGTACTGCACCTGCTTGATCAGCACGGTCACGTGTTTCCCTTCCATCTGCAGATCGAGCAGGCGGTCGCCGCCGTCAAGCAGTCCCACGAATTCCTTGAGAGGAACCGACACGGGGACGTTTTTCTCGATATTATACCCGTACAGGACGCCCGGGAGCTTTCCCTGCTTGCGCAGATCGAAGGCGACGTACTTGCCCGTGCCCTCACGTTTTTCCGCAATCAAATTTGCCACGTTCACCTCCTGTTAATTGTTAAAATCGCAAACTTTCCGATAATTCTCGGATTTATAAAAACAACACACTCACGCTCTTGTTGCGGTGGATGCGGTTGACCGCCTCCCCGAGCAGTTCCGACACGCTCAGCACGGTGAGGTTGATGCCCTCCGGCTTGATTTTCTGCGGCACGGTATCGGTCACGATGACTTCGTCCGCATTGGCCGCGCGCAGCCGCTCGAAGGCGGGTCCGGCGAACAGGCCGTGCGTCGCAAGCACGGTGACCGTCGCCGCCGAATTTTCTTTCGCCACGTTGATGGCGCTCGCCATGCTGCCGGCGGAGGTTATCATGTCGTCGACGATAATGACGTTGCGGTTTTTAATCTCGCCGATAACGTGGCCGGTTTCGACCTGGGCATCGTTCAGCCGACGCTTTTCCACCACCGCCAGGGAACCGCCCAGCCGCTTGGCGAAAGAATGAGCCATCTTGATGCTGCCGATGTCGGGGCTCATCACCACGGGGGCTTCGATCTTTTTCTTGTGAAGGTATTCGATCAGCACCGGCGAAGCATAGATATGATCCAGGGGAATGTCGAAAAATCCCTGTATCTGGGTGGCGTGCAAATCCATGCACAGCAGCCGGTCAACCCCGGCGGTGGCGAACATGTTGGCCACCAGTTTCGCCGTGATCGGCACCCGCCCTTCGTGCTTGCGATCCTGCCGCGCGTAGCCGTAATACGGCACCACCGCCGTGATCCGACCCGCCGAGGCGCGCCGCGCGGCGTCGGCCATAATCAGCAGTTCCATCAGATGCTCGTTGGCGGGGGGGCAGGTGGGCTGGATAATAAACACCTCCAGGCCGCGTACGTCGTCGAGGATCCGCACCTTGGTCTCGCCGTCGGGAAAACGCCCCACCTCGCACCGCCCGGGTTCCGTGCCCAGGTAGGTGCAGATGGCTTCTCCCAAGCCGGGGTTGGCGTTGCCGCTGAAAATACGCATGATCCCGTCCTTCTGTTTTTTACCGCTCGATAAAATTCGGAAGCCAACCGGCGCGCCTCTGCGTCAGCCGTTTTTCTCCCGCAAGGATTTTTCCACTTGTGCCAGGTCTTCCGGAGTATTTACGCCCAGCGCCTCGTCCGGATTCTCGCACACATGCGCGACTACCTTTTTTCCTGAAGCAATCAAAATACCGATTACGTCAGTCAGGTAATACTCCCCCTGCGCGTTTTCGTTTTTCACCAGATCCAGCGCATCCCACAAATCGTCCGCGCGGAAGCACATCACGCCGGTGTTGCCCTGGTCGATGGCGCGTTCCTCTTCGGTCGCGTCTTTGTATTCGACGATCCGCAGGACGTTGCCCGCGCCATCGCGCACGATCCGGCCAAAACGGCTGTCAGGCGGAATCCGCACCGTCAGCAGCGCGCAAGCCGCGTTTTCCCGTTCTCGCAGTTCCGCGATTTTCCGGAAGCTGCCGGTCGACAACAGCGGCATATCCCCGCAGGTCACGAGGACTGGAGCATCATTTCCCTGAAACGCAACGCGGGCACACATCACTGCATGCCCGGTCCCAAGTTGAGGCGACTGCTCAACCCAGCGAACTCCGGTCGGCAGAGCGGAGACGACTTCATCTTTCCTGAAGCCGACTACCGCGACGACGTCTCTGACGTCTGCTGCCGAGAGTGCTTTCAGGCACCATTCGATCAGGGGTTTCCCGCCCGCTTCGAACAATACCTTGGGTCGGTCGCCTCCCATCCGCGTGCCCTTGCCGGCGGCAAGAACACAGGCGCGAGGGGCTTTCATCCGACATCTCCTAGCCTTGCGGCTGGCGCACACTTCGGAACCGGTTCGATCACAATAAACGATACCCGCACCATGGCGCAGGCATCTATGTCAAGCCGTATAGGATAATGCCAAATTTCCCTAACGCAACTGTTTCTTTCCGAATTTTCACGTTTTTTCCAGGAATGTTTTTGCGGGATCAATATAATATAAGTTTTATCGGAGGGACTAAGGCTCTAAGGGACTGAGGGACTAAGAAAATCTTTTTGCGGATGCGGTGTCGATAACCCTCGATTGAGAAAATTTTTTGGCAAATAGGGAAGCCTTCGACCAGAGTCTTAGTCCCTTAGTCCCTTAGCGCCTTAGTCCCTGATATATATTAAGGAAACATATGACTACCTTCCAAACCCCGCGCACCGTCGTTTTCGGCACCGGCTGTTTCGAAGAAATAGGCAAATACGCCGCGCCGCTGGGCAGGAAATGCCTGATCGTGACCGGCGCCAAAGCCATGATCGAACACGGCTTTATCGGCCAGGCGGTGGAACTGCTGGAACAGGAAGGCGTCGAATCCGTCGTCTGCACCGGCGTGGAGCACGACCCTTCGGTCGAAACAGTCGACCAGATCAGGCAGCTTTTCCGGGAAAAGGAATGCGACTTTGTCTGCGCCATCGGCGGTGGCAGCTCCATCGACGCGGCCAAGGCTGCCGCCGCGTTCAGTTCCTCGCCTGAACCGGCGCGCGACTTTTTTCACGGCAAAAACATTCCCGGCAGTACCGTGCCGATCATCGCCGTCCCTTCCACTTTCGGCACCGGCACTGAAGCCACCCGCATCGCGGTGCTGTCCGACCCTGCTGCAAAAATGAAAAAAGGCCTTCGCCACGACTGCATGTTGCCGACCGTGGCGCTGGTCGATCCGCTGCTGGGGCAGTCCGCCCCGCCCCGCCTGACCGCCGCCTGCGGGTTGGACGCCCTTACCCAGGCGATTGAAAGTTATCTCTCGATTAACGCCAGCGACCTGTCCCAAGCCATGAGTTTCAACGCCGCTATTCTGTTAGCCGACGGCTTGCCGAAAGTCTACGCCGACGCCACAGACCTCGACGCGCGCAAGAACTGCGCCAACGGCTCGCTGATGGCAGGCATTGCTTTGCACAACGCCAACCTCGGCCTCGTCCACGGGATGGCGCACCCGCTTGGCATCCGCTACGGCATCGCGCACGGGGAAATCTGCGGTATTCTTCTACCGCACGTGCTGCGCTTCAACCGCGAGGCGGCAGGCGAACGCTACGAACTCCTGTCCACCATTTTCGGCCAGGACGCGGCGGATTTCTGCGAAAACTTATTGCGTAAATTCGGTCTTCCTGTCGATCTGCGCGGGTTTGATATTCCTGAAGCGGATTTTGAAAAAATCGCGGAAGACACCCTGCCTTCCGGTTCCACCGCCGCCAATCCCCGCCCGGTCGAGGCAAAAGACGTTGTCCTGCTGCTGCGCAATCTTTGCGGGAGCGGCGAAGCTTGAAAAGAATGCTGCTCATCGCTGTTTGCCTGCTGGCGGTGTTCTCCTCCATGTTCATCGTCGCCGATCATTTCGGCTATACCGACGAGAAATACGCGCAAGCCGAACTGGAAAAACTCCACGCTTCGGAAAACGGCCAGTATCTAGCCGCCGCTGTGATTGTCGGCCTGCTGGCGATAGACCTGCTGTTGCCGGTGCCGTCGTCGATTGTCATGTCGGTCAGCGGCATGATGTTCGGCGCGGCGCTGGGAACGCTGATCGGTTTCGCCGGTTCGATGCTGGCGGCGGGGCTGGGGTTTTACGCTTGCCGCTGGGGAGGCAGAAGAGCTTTTCAGAAACTAATCGGCTCCGACGACATCACCGCCATCGACGCCTGGTTCCAGGATTACGGCGTCTACGCCATCGTCCTCAGCCGCCCGGTGCCGATGATGACCGAGATTCTCAGTTGCCTCGCGGGTCTGACCGACATTCCCGCGCGTACGTTTTTCCTCGCCTCCGCGCTGGGGCATCTTCCCGTCTGCCTGATCTACGCCTGGTTCGGCAGCGTAAGTTCGATCGCCAACCCCTGGCCCGCCGCCTGCGTGGCTCTGCTGATTCCGGCGCTGGGATGGGTTGTGGTCAGACGGATCAAGCGACAAGCATAAAGTTCTCCCCCTCCCAGGTGAGGAAATATTATTACTTTATACCACGCGTTACTCAAAGCCTGACCACTTCCCCCGTCTCGCGGCTTTTAATCGCGGCGTGGCACAGTTGACTGGCCACGAACCCGTCCCGCGCCGACGCCGCTTCCGGCAGCCGGTTTTCCTGAATGCACTGCGCGAAATGGTCGATCAACCCCAGCCAACCCTTGTCCACCATGTAATTCCAGTGCGGCGCGTGTTCGTTCATGTAGGTTTCAATTTCCGCGTCGCAGCCTGAGTCCCCGCCGTTTTCCTGTTGGTGCAAGTATTCCCATCCCATGCGACGGAAGGCATACAGCCCTTCCGCGCCTAGCGTGGAAAAGATATGCTTGTGCGCGAACTCGCGGTCGGGATGGGTATGGCCGGCGAAACGCTGCATCGGCGCGACCCCGGGATAGCCGAAAGCGCGCAACTCCACGAATTCCTCCACCGTCACCGAACCGCACCGTGAAATCGCTTCCAGCCGTTCCTTGGTAAAATCGCGCGTGGCATAACCGCTGTTGAGAATAGTCGCCACGCAGCCGGACGCGAATTTCATGGTGTAAATTTCATCGTCGGGGCGGGAGCAGGCGCAATAGATCGAAGCCGCTTCGCTACCGACAATCCAGCGCAACGCGTCGAAGATGTGGCAGACCTCGTGGATCACGCGCACGCCGGGCGGATTGCCCTTGCCCCAGCGCCAGTATTCGTCGCTGATGCGGTAATAGATATTCTGCGCGCCGCCGTCGGCGTTGAGCAATTCCCGCGCGCGGAGATAGGACGGAGCCCGCCTTCGGTTAAATCCCACCACGACGAATTTACCCGCCCGACGCTGCGCCTCCACCACTTCCTCGCATTCCTCCACCGTGGCCGCCAACGGTTTTTCCACATAGACGTGCTTGCCCGCCGCCAGCGCGCGGATGGTGAGTTTGGCCTGCATGTCCTCGCGCGTGGCAACCACAACGCCTTCGATTTCCGGATCGGCCAGCAGGTCGTCAACCTCGGCGGTGGCGTTGGGCACCCGGTATTTTTCCCGCATCCGCGCCAGCAGTTCCTCGTTCTTGTCGCAGACAGTTTTCAGATACACGTGCGGCGCGCGCATGAGATTGGGCAGATGCTGCGACTGGGAAATGCCGCCGGTGCCGATCAGGCCTAACACGGTTTTACGCATGGGATGTCCTTTTCATAAATGGGGGTTATTTTTGCAGTTTCCAGTCCTGGTTGAATTCTGCGGTGCCGTCGGTGGTATTGGTGGGCGCGTACTTGCGCAAAGTCACGTGCTGGTCGGCGAACAGCCAGTTCATGCCGCCCTTGTGGCAGGGAGAAATCAGGTTGCCGTACCAGTAGGCGCCGCCTTCAGAAGAAGCGGTGGTAGCCAGCCGCCAGCCGGTCGAACCCCCGCCGGAGTCTGGCAGGGAATCCGTGGCCAGTGCGGTGCCGGAGGCGTTGCGAATCGCGCCCAGGCGCTTGGGATAGTATTTGGCATTTGTACTATATGTCACTCCGCCGTGATTGTACGCCTCGGTCCAGCCGCCGGTGGTGGCGAGGCACGTGAAGGCAATGCCATATTGCGTGGAGGTGGGATAATTGGCCAGATTGCTGCGGCAGACAAAGGGGCTTCCCTGCCAGATATAGCCTTGATAAGAGCCGTAGAGTTTGGCTTCCGGCGCTATATAGGGCAGCAGCAAATCGGCGAAAGTCCACCAGTGTCCGCCGAGGGAATAGCCGGTGGAAACCTGCGGCAGATAATCCCGGTTACCGTCGGCGTAGAGCGTCATCGCCACGTGCATCTGCCGGAAATTGTTCATACATTCCATCTGGTGCGCGCTTTCGATCGCGGCGCGCAGGGTCGGCAGCAGCAGTCCCGCCAGGATCGACAGGATCGCTATCACCACCAGCAGTTCCACCAGGGTAAACCGCCGCCCCTTCCGGGAATTGTCTGAAAGTTGCATGGCCTGCCTCCCTGTTTCCGATGCTAACGCCTGCCTGACGCCGGTCTGGTAGCTGTACAATCCAACAATTGCGCGCGCTGCTCGAACTGCGGGTTTTCCACCAGATCCGCCAGCAGCCGCAACGCCCTGCCTCCGACGTCGGCGTGAGGCAGATGGCAGAAATACACTTGTTGTTGCAGGGTTGCCACCTCCCGGCTTTCGTTGAAAAAGCCAAGCGGCAAACTGTTGCCGTTCCCTTGCAGCCACGCCCACGCCACCAGATTGAACATGCTGCCGCCGGTCACCAGCAAAGCGTCGACCTGCGGCGCTAGTTCTTCCAAGACTTCGACCACCAGATGCGGCGTAAGCTTCATCACGTGTGGCGTCAGGTCACGCGAAAGCTGCTCCGCCATGTCGGCACCCACCACCTCCCGGTAGCCTTCGCGACACAGGTTATGGTTGCGCCAGGCAAAGGTGCCGATAATGCCGATCCGGCGGAAGCCGTCTTCCCGCAGCAGCCGGGTCAGAGCCGCCGCGCCGCCGCGCCGGTCTTCGTTGGCGTAACCGTTGGCTTCGGGCTCCTCTTCCCCGGCCACCACCCACGGCAGGCCGCAGTCGCGGATAGCCTTGCGGGGAAAACCCGGCGTGTGCCCGCCCAGGCGAAGCACGCCCTGGCATTGCAACGCGCTCAGTTCCTTGCGTCCTATCTTCGTTCCTTCCTCCAGCGACAGCAGGCGCACGCGGATATCCCGCGCTTCCGCTTCCTGCAACACCCCGTCCAGGTATTCCATCAACTGCGGCGTATAGCGGCTTTCCGCCGCGTCCAGCGGCACGGCGACGGTTCGCAGTTTCCGGCTGATGTCGCGGACAAAGGTGCCTTGCCGCACGCGCCTTTCCACCAGCCCGTCCTGCTCCAGTTCCCTCAGCGCGCGGTTGGAAGTGATGGAACTGACCGCGAACATGCGCGCCAGTTCGGTGTGGCCGGGCAGTTTTTCTCCGGGCACGAACCGCCGGTCGCGGATCATCTCCCGCAACTGGCTGGCGATGGTTTCGTAAAGCGGCGGCGAAGAAGTCATGCGAATTATCCTTATTGCACCGGGGCGAACTTAGTCTCGCGCAGCGGCAGCCAGAGCGAAATCCGGTCGGCCTTCCTGTCCCAGACCGCTATTTGCAGATTTTCCGCCGACCCGCCGCGCAGAATGCGCCCATCGGCTAGCGTAACCTCCAGCCTTATGTTGCGACAGCGAACGGTAGCCGCTCCCTGCGGGCGCAATACTTCCAGGCGATTGCCCCATTGCAGTCTCGCCACGTTTTCCGGCGTCAATTCCTGCGTTAAGGTTTCCCACTGGTTGGCTTTGTTAAAGGAAAGTTGCGCCACTGTCGCGCCGTTCAGCGTAAGTTCCGGTGTCGGCGTCTGTTCCTTTTCCGGATTCAAGGCATATTCCAGCGTCAGCTTCGCGCCGGTTGCCGCTCCGGCCGCGGGGAAGGCTGTCTCCAACGGAGGAGCAACCGTAAAGTCGCAGGAACCCAGCTCCAGTCCGGCGGTGGAACTGCGGTGTTCCTGCGGCTGGAGCGAGGAAAAAACGCGTGTGCCGTCGGCGAGCAGCAACTCCAGGCAGACATTGCGTATGCCGTAATAATCGACGCCGGGATTTTGCAAAGCCAGCGTATTAGTCTGGCGAATAAGCGGGAAAGACTCTGGCGGAATCTCGACCTTCGTCACCGCCCAGTCGGGAAACTCTGCGTTACACCGCGCGAGCTTGGCGATCTCCCGCCCATTCAGCAGAATCGGCTTGGCGTATTTCCCGTCGCCGGAACCGGTAGCCTCGCATTTAAACCAGGCGCGCGCGATTTTCCCCAATTCCTCCTCCGCCTGCAAAGCCTGGGATAGAATTTCCACCTTCGCTTCTCGACTGGCGTCGCCGACACTGACGCGCAAACTGGCAATCCCCCGCCGCCCCGCCGTCAGGCTCAACGTCTGTTCGCTTTCGCTCCGCGCCGACAGCGTGAGGGGAATGCTCTCCAGCAGCGCGCCGTCTTCTTCCAGCAGCAGTTGCTCCTGCCGCCAGTAAGCCAGATTAGTGATCCGCGCCGTGAGGGTGAATTGCTTCCCCGCCTCGACTTTAACCGGCGCATCGACCAAAGACAAAACCAGCGGCTGGCGCAGCAGCACCGCCGAAGTTTCCCGCACCGTCAGATTGTCGGCGGTAAAGACCAGCGTGACCGGAACAAACTCCGCGCCCCGCGCCCAGGCGTCAGCAGTGTCGATCTGCACCGGAATAGAACGACTCTCTCCCGCCGCCGCCTCGCAGGGTAAGGAAACCTGTTTGTTGGCATATTCCACCGTCAGCGTACCACGCAGATTCCCGGCAGTGAGGTTGTCCAACGACACGACGACTTCCTGCTTGCCCGGCGCAAATGACAGGCAGCTTTCCGCTGTCAAGGCGAGATGCGCGCCGGTCTTCTCGAAATTCACCACCGTGGCGCTGCGATGAACCGGCAGGGTGAGGCGGTAGGCGCCTTGCTCCGGCGCGCAGTTCAGCTTCATCTTTCCCGGCCAGGCGGGGCTGGTCAGGTATATTGCTTTATATGAATTATCGTCGAAGCGAGCCGTTATTTTGCGGTTGTACAATTCGCCAGCCTGATCGCTGTAGGAGGCGTCCCATGTCACCAGCGTCACGATTCCCCGCCCCTGCGGATCGACAAAGATATTGCCTTCCAGCTCTGCCGGTGTCTCCAGCGCGTTTTCCGTCAGCACCCAGCGTTTCCCGCGCAACTGGCGGAAAAACGGACGATAAGCGTCGCCAGCGTCGAGAATCCGGCGGCGCTCCTGTTTCCAGTCCAGTGTGTTGGGGTATTTGAATTTCCGCACCACCGAGGGCTGCACTCCGGAAATCAGGGAACGTTTAAGCACCTTCTCCCAGCCCTTTGCTCCTTCCTTTTCCGAGATACCGGTCAGAATGCAGACCGGCTTGCCCAAGATGCCGAGAAACCGGCTGCGCTCCATCCCGGCGCTGCCGCCCTCTGCCATGATGCCGTCGAAATACCGCCCCACGTCGACCGTATAACAGCCGTTGCCCCAGAGCGAAAGATTTTTCGGGTGCAGCTTTTCCACCACCTTGGGCGTAAAGTCGATATAGCCAAAACGGTTATTGTAGACCGGCACGCCCTGCACCATGCTGATGCCATCCTGCCGCGCGTAGTCGTAATGGAAGTAACAGACCTGGTCGTTGAAAATGCCGTCCAGTTCGGGATAGGTGGCGATGATCTTATCAACCTGATCCAGAATATATTTACTCCAGTTGTTCTGGGGGTCAACCGCCATCAGGATGCAGGTGTCTTCGTATTGAATCCACGGGTCGCCCTGGGTGTTTTTCGTACCGATTGCCTCGGGATATTCCGCGCGCGCGAAATCGGTCCAGCAGTCGTTCTGGTTCCAATAGATAAGAGCCTGGGCGTTTACCCCGTGCAGGCGGCGGATAAAGTCGCGCACCTGTTCGTGGGTCTGGTCGGGCTCGCCCAGTTCCTCCACGCTCTTGCCCGGCTTCCCTTGCGCCCGCAAATTCGTATACCGGTCGCTTTGCGCCCAGTGGTAGGGTTCGGTTTCGGAAACGTATTTGCCGTAAAACGGGTAGGTGCCATGCACTTCCCACCAGGTCAGGTCCTGCGCCGCGCAATCCTGCAACTCGTCGTCCTCGATCGGACGCCAGCTCGACATGGGGCCGTCGGTTTCCAGCGCCTTGGGTAACGAGAGTTCCAGCCAGTCCCGGTACTTGTCCGCGAACCAGCGCACCGCGCAGCGCCAGTCGCCGCCGTGAAAAAAGACGAAATAGGTGAACTTCCTCGCCACTCCCGGCTTCATCCAGATATTCCTGGCTTCCATAGTCAACTGCCCGTCAGGCTGGACAATGAATTTCTGCTGGGTGATTTTTTCCGCCGGATCGCGCACCACGGAAATGCCGCCGACGTGCTGGCGATAGGCAGTCCACATCGGAAACGCCATCAGCGGATAGCCCGCCTCCAGCGGTTCATGCAAGCTGTCGAAGGCGTGATGGTTTTCCTCGTCAGTGAGGAAAATGGAAGTTCCCGCCAGCGCCAACGGCAAATTCCAGGCGACAGTGGCGCCGAAATCCTTTTCACCTTTATAGGTAAATTCCACGCTGAAAACCAGATGGTCGCCTGCGTTACGGTATTCCAGCTTTCCGGCAAATTCCTCGCCTGTCAGTTGATAACTCGCGCTTTCGGCAGTGTTGGCGGCGTCGGCGGTAACCGCGAGAACGAATTCACGTTTCGCATTCATCTCGTCCTTGATGCTGAGGCCGGTTTCCGCGCTCAACCAGGAGGTTTCGCCTTGCCGCAATTTGCTCAACATGCCGGTCTGGGGGTTGATTTCGTATTGCATGGCAGACTCCACTTCCCCTGCCCCAGACCAGGCCGCAGTCAGCAAAAACACGAGATTTGCCAGCGCCACCCTGAATAATAATGATCTGCGTGAAGTCTGCGGCATAACTTGCCTTTCTTGTCCAAAGCCGTGAAAAGTGGAACTGTTTTTCAAAACCCATCTGTATATATACAGCAGGTTTTGCGTTAGTCAAATTCTTGTTTCCAAATATTTGCAGAAATTTTTTACGCTTCAGGAGGTAAGGGAGCAGGAAAACAAGCTCTCTTTCTGGGACGGGGATTTGGGAATGAGGTTCAGGTAAGACCAATATAGCCAGCGCAATAAGTTAAACTTCTGTCAGTCATGGCATATACAAGCCTTTGATAAATAAAAAGATAAGATCATTCGAAGCGTTATATACGCATACACAGGCTACGCCAGAGCCGGTTTCGCGCCATGCCCCGGTTGCTGGCGGCGAAAGGTTTCCTCTGCTACGCGCTTACGCGCCAACATCATGTCCAGCATCCCCACCGGCTTATGCCCATCGCCTTTAGCTACTACCGGCATCTGGTCGATTTTCAGTTCCCGCATCCGCCGCATCACCTCCAGCAGCGACTCCTCCGGCGTGGTCTGGTCTGTCGCAGGCAGCATCACATCAGAGGCAATGATCCAGTCCCACGACGACTGGTCGGCCAGCAGCGCCTTCATCCCCCCGAGGGAAAAGATACCAGACAAGCTGCCGTCGGCCTTCACTACCGGATAGACCAGGTAATCATGTTCCACCAGCGTGCGCATGGCCGCCACCAGCGGCGTGCTTTCGGGAATAGCGACCACATCCTTGTCCATGGCGTCTGAAACTTTCCAGCTCGCTTCCACATCCTCCTCCGTGATGTTGCGTCCGATTTCGCCCGCCAGCTTGACCGCCAGCTTGACCATCGGCGGCCCGATAAGCTGAACCACCAGCGTTGTCGCCGTCACGGCAAAGATGATGGCGTCGCCCAGGGACAGCCCCGGCGTGGCGGAAATTCCGGCGAGGTGGTGGCTGGCCATGATTGACAAGCCGATCGCCACGCCGCCCTGCGCGAAAATGCCCATGCCCAGGTATTTGCGCACCGCCGGATCGCTGCCGGTCAGTTTCGCCCCCAGCCACGCTCCCGCCATTTTTCCGCCGCTGCGACCGACGATATAAACCGCGACAATCGCCCACAGCCAGCCCGGCATTCCCGACACTGTCAGCCGCGCGCCGACCAACACGAAAAAAATCACGTAAATCGGGATGGAAAATCCGCGCATGATCTTGAACAAGTCCTCGCTGCGGCGCGGTGCCAGGTTGATCAACGCGAACCCCAGGGTCATCGCCGCGAGAATCACGTCCATCCCCGCGTATTCGGAAATGCTGATCAGCAGCATGATCATGCCAATAGAGATGGCCAGCGCCTTTTCCGGCTGCGGCAGCCAACGCAACAGGAACCGCAAAAGCAAGGCAAAGACCAGACCCAGCGCCGCCGCGCCGCCCAGTTCCAGCGCGATTTTGCCCAGTTCCGCCACGAACGAACCGGAGGACTGCGTCAGGAATTCCGCCGCGCTGGTGCCCAGTCCGTAGAGGGTCATGGCCAGCGCGTCGTCCAGCGCCACGATGGCGGTGATGGAGGTGGTGAGCACCCCCCGCGCGCGGTATTCCCAGAGCACGTCGATGGTCGAGGCAGGGTCGGTGGCAGAGGCTATGGCACCGAAAACGATTCCCGCCGCCGCCGCGACCGAGATGCTGCCCGAGACATGGTACATGATCAATCCCGACGCCGCGCCTACCAGAATAAACGCACCCAACCCCTCGCCCAGCAGGATGGCGACGAATTGCCGCATGTATTTCCGGAACGTGTCGATCTTCAGCTCGCCGCCGACCAGGAAACCGATCACACCCAGCGCGAACAGGTTCAGCGGCCGCAGGGCGACGATGTCGGGAATCCGGATCAGCTGCAAGCCGCTTTCGCCCAGCAGCAGGCCGATAGCGATATAACCGACCACCTGCGGAATGCGCAGCCGCTGGAACAGCCACGCCCCCAACATGCCCCCGAACACGCCCATGCCCAGAATAAATAGCACGCCCAGTTTTATTTCGTTCATTTTCGTCTCCTCCCGCAGCGCGGGAATAGATGGGAAAAAATGGCAAAGTTGGCAGAACCACAGGTTAGCGGCGGGAGCGAAGTGTCAGATCAACAGATGCGTGACCGAGAGGCATTGCACTAACTGGTCGATAAAGGAGAAATACCGTCGCGTGGCACCAGCACCAGGGAAAAGGTTTCTTTGAAGCGGGTTTGACGCAAGCAGGGGTAGCCGGTTTTCCCACGCCGCCCATTTCTCAATGTCTTCGTCACCCGCCTCGTAATCGTCAGCATGTCGCAGAAGACATGCGGCCTTGTGCGAGACAAAGGATTTTGCCGAAGACGGTTGCGCTTCCACGGAGGAGGTGGAGATCAGCAACAAGGCGGTCAAGGCGAAGCGCGGCAGCATGGCGATACCTCATATACGCACGAAAGGTAAATGTCTCAGCGTAACAGGCGAAACGCGTTTTGTCAAGTTTGGGGTTTGCGCGGGAGGCGGGCTTGCCAAAGCGATCACATTAAAAAAAACCTGTGGTTGTCATTCCCGCGGAGGCGGGAATGACGTTCGCACGATAACAGTTTATCGCTAAAGAAAGGAGCGCGACAGTCTTGCGCTCGCAGAAGCGCGATAACGAAATATGCGCGTGCGGCACGCACCTCAGGCTTCGGCGATGAACTCTTCGTATTCCTCGGCGCTCATGAGATTGTCCAGGTCGGACTTGTCGCTCATTTCGACCTTGAAAATCCAGCCCGAGTCGTAGGGGTCGTGGTTGATGTTTTCCGGAGTGTCCTCCAGGTCGGGGTTGACTTCGATAATCACGCCGCCGACAGGAGAGAACACGGGGGAAGCCGCCTTGACCGACTCGATATTGGCCGCTTCATCGCCGGCGTTGATCTCGGTGTCGTCTTCAGGCAGTTCGACAAAGGTGATGTCGCCAAGTTCACTCTGGGCGTGGTCGGAAATGCCGATGGTGGCGACATTCTCCTCGACCAGAACCCATTCATGGGTCTTCGCGAAAAACAGGTCTACCGGTACGTTACTCATGCTGGCCTCTCCTTATCCGTCTGGAACTGGCGAATTTCCGCAAGCTGATGGCTGAAAATCATGCCTAATCTGATACCCGCAAGCGGCGGGGTTTGTCAATAGTTATAATCATTTTTTTTCGTATCTTTTTGACGATGAATCAGCCCCGGCCATTTTCTCCAGAAAAGTCTCCAGCAATACCGGTTCGCCTCCGGGCTTTTCCCGGCGGACGGTGACCGCGACGGGGTATATTTTTATCTTGCCCTGTTCCGCATTATCGCCTGATGTCCACTCGCACAAACGATAGATGCCATAGTTGAAATTAGTCAAAATGCAAACGGGAGTGGTATGCAAATCGGAGTCGCTTTTATCATTCAGCAATAACAGATAGACCCCGTTGATTTCCAGCGGCAGGGGCGATTGGGAGATGTAGCGGCACAGTTCCGTGGGAACGGTATTGTCCTCGCCGCCGCTTTGCAGATACATGCCCACGGGAATGGAAATTTCTTGTCCTGCGGCAAGTTTGCCCTTGTAGGTTGCGCCGATTTTTATGGTAGCTGAATATACAAAGCAAAGGGAGTTTTTGATCTTACATTCATCCCGATGAAAGCCGATCACTCGGCCTGTCACTGCCGCCTCGCATTTGCCGAAGATAACTTCCGGCGGTTCGTCCGCGCAGTTTTCAGGCAGATATGCCAGCGCCGCGCCCGAGACCGCCAGCAGAGCCAGCAGTGCAAACGCGCTTTTGCGTAATGAAAACATGCCACCTCCTATCATATTAGCTCGATAACTTTCCGCTTCGAAATTATCAAAAAAACTTCGACCTAATTATCCCAACCAGGCAGATGCGTGGGAGCAGCCGGAGGCGATGCTGGCACCGACGCGGTTTAGTCGGTGTTTAGCATCGTTGGAGGCGCGACTACGCAGATGCCGGACGGATAAGCTGTTGCCGAAAATCTCCTGTCGCCTTAATACCGCGAACGAAGGGAGCGCGGAAGCTTGGAACCTGCGCAAACGCGCCAGCGAAGTATGCGCGTGCGGCACGCACTGCTTACATCCAGCTTGCAGCCGGCAGTTTCTTCGCCTTTTCCTTCAAATCCTTGAAATTGAATTCGTTTTTATTGGTGAACTGGTACAACCATTCCGCCGCCTTGATAAAAATATCGTTAGGCGGCATGTGCCCGCAGTCCAATTCGTGGTATTCGTAGTTCGCGCCCAGAGCCTTCATCTTCTGGTCTGCCTTTCTGCCCCATTCCACCGGCACCGTCGTGTCTTTGGAGCCGTGGATGATGAAGATCGGCAGCCCTGCCGCGCCCTCGATCGGCAGCGGTTCCCACCACGCCGCGCTCGGGCTGCAACCGGCGAACATTTCCGGAAAACGGCAGGCGAAATGCCAGGCGCCGTGCCCGCCCATGGACGAACCCATGATATAAATCCGCGTCCGGTCGACCCGCCAGCGGCGCATCACCTCGCGGATGGTGTCCAGCACGTATTCCGTTTCCGTGGGAGCCGACCACCAGGTATTGATATGGTTGGGAAACAGCGCGATGCTTTTCTGAAACAGCGGTATCACCTGGTGCAGGGCGACGATGTTCTCGGCCGTCCCCGCGCCCTTCGCGCCGCCGTGGAGATAGATAAACAGGGGCAGGCCGCTCTTCTTCGGATCGTAATGCTTGGAGACGTAAACGTGATGCCAGGCGGTTTCCTGGTCATAGCCGGGGGTCTTCTGTTTCTGGAGCAGGCCGGTGGGACTTTTCAGCCATTGGGTAAACGGGTCAAGCACCTCTTTGGCCGGAGAGTAACCGGCGTCTTTCAGTTGCTTGAGATATTCGTCCTGTTGTTCTTTTTCCATGGCGCAATATTGCAGCGCAACGTCGTCTGCCTTGAGCCACTTATCATCCAGCTTCACCACGTAACCCAGCGCCTTGCGTGCGTCTGGCTGTTCGGGGTCGGTTTCGAGAATTTTCGCGCCGAGTTCGCTCATCTGCGCGGAGAGGGAATTCTTCTCGCACCATTTCAACAGTTCCAGCCTCGCGGTCGCATCGTTTTCCGGCAAGGCGTTTTTCCTGGTTTCGTATTCCGCCACAAGAGCTTCTGTTTCCAGCACTTCCGCCTTGCCTGCAAGCTTTTCTTTTTTGCACCATTTAATCAGTTTGCTGTAACCATCGGGCGAGGGTTTATCCTTCAGCTTGGCATATTTTTCCTGATATTCCGCCTCGGTGATAAGCCCCTCCACTTCCTTTTCCTGGCGGGAGAGACGTTGTTTCTTGCACCACTTGGCCAGCTTTTTCAGTTCCTTAGCGTCGCTCTTGTCGACTTCTGCCAGTTTTTTGGCATACTCAACCAGCTGGGGACTGTCCTGATTGGCCGCGTGGACAATCGCATTGTACGCGAAAAAAATCATACCGGAAAAAGCCAGTATTCTGACAGCGACCATCGGTTTCTCCTGTAACCATAAACCTGAAGTTTGTTACGGCGCATATGGGCATCCGCGACAGATATCCGGGCAGTTCAAATTCGCTATATCGTGCCGCATCTGCTTGATTTGTTCACTATTCCAAAGCGCGTAAAAGCCTTTATCAAATACGTTGCCAAGAGTGAACTGAGAGGCAAAAGGCCGTCCACAGCAAGGCGTAAGTTCACCTTGCCAGGTGATAAACGGATGCTGCCAGAGGTACCGGCAGTTCACCTTTTTTTTGTCTTGCGCAACATATTGCGGGGTAAATCCCACGGTAACGCCACGCTCCGCGCCCGTCTCCTTGGCCTTATCCACCGCCGTCATCATCAGTTCCTTGTCTTGCGGCAAAAGACGGTCGAGCCATTTTTCTAGGAAAGATATGTTTAATTCACTAATATCAAGCGTCTTCACGCCCTGTTTTGCGGCGAACGCGACGATATCATCCAGATATTTGTAGTTATCCCCCACGATACAGGTATGAAAAAGAATTTCCACAGGCTTTGCCGAGGAACGGACGGCGTCAATAATCGCCGCCACATTGTCCTGATAATGTTCGATATTCAGGTTTTCCCGTACGCCGTCGTCATAGCGCATGTTGACGGCATCGCAGGAAAAGGTTAGAAGATCCGGCGGGCATTCTTTCAGCCCCGCCAGCATCTTGTCGTTGACGACAGCCGCCGAAGTGGAAAAAGCGGTAAATATCCTTGACTGCCGTGCCTCGGCCAGGAACTCGAAAATATGGGGGTAGATCAAGGGCTCGCCATATCCCTGGAAAGCTATGCGTCTGACCCCGCGCAGGGAACGGATAAGTTCCAGCCCCTTGGCGCGATCCATGTCGCCAATGGGAAATTCTAGCCCCAGCGCTTCGCGATGAGTACGCGGACAATGCATGCACGCCAGCGGGCACCGTGAGGTAACTTCAATGTCTATCGCGCTGGGAAAACTGAAAACATGGCGGCGGTGCAAGCTGTATTCCGCATAATTGCACAAAACACCGCAAGTGCGCCGTATCCCATTTTCTTTCAGCAGTTTGGCGATTTTCATAATTCTCATAACTCTTCTCTCCGTGATTTCGTCGGGAAAATGATCAGTCTTCCTCTTCTGTCTCCCGGGCAAACTTGGCGTGGTTGCCGGCGATGACGACGGTGAATTCGCCTTTCGGCGCGCGACTTTTGTAAGACTCCGCCAGTTGCGACAGATAGCCCCGCTCGACCTGTTCAAATTTCTTGGTCAAGTCGCAGCACACCGCCGCCTTCCGGTCGCCCAGCGCCGCCAGTGCGGACGCCAGCAGTTTGCCAACCCGGTACGGGCTTTCAAATATAACGATAGTGTGCGGCTGATCTTTTTCCTCGGCCAGGAAACTGCAGCGTTTGCCTTCCTTGCGCGGCGGAAAGCCCTTGAAGACGTAACTCGACGTCGGCAGACCCGACAGCACCAAGGCCGTCTCGACCGCACTCGCTCCGGGCAAAACTTTGACATCGAAACCGCTTTCCACGGCGACTGAGATAAGGCGGTAACCGGGATCACTAACCCCCGGCATCCCCGCGTCGGTGCAGAGAGCCACGGTTTTCCCCTCGCCCAGCAGCGCGAGAATCCGCTCGCCTGCGCGTTCCTCGTTGTGCTCGTGATAACTGAGAACTATCGGCGGCAGCGGGATTTCGTATCTGGCGAAAATCTTTTTAGTAACCCTGGTGTCTTCGCAGGCGAGAACGTCGGCTTCCTTCAGAATCCGCAACACGCGCAGGGTGATGTCTTCCATGTTGCCGATAGGGGTGGCGACTAGGTAGAGCAAGTTATTCTCCTTGGAGAACGCGAGAAAATCTTTTTATTGCCAATGGTCAAGGAGACTATAACCTTGCGCCTTGCGTTCTTCCATGATCTGTCTTTTTGTCATACTCAATTTCTTTTTTTAAATGCTGCTCAATGATCTCATTGCATATTTTATCGATCTTTGCTTTAAGCTTTTCTCTGTTTTCGTCCTGCATGGTGTCAACCTGGATTTTAGATAACATCGCATAGGCGGCGTCAAGCGCGATAGCGGTATGGCCGGTTTCGTGCGTTTGCAGGTTTTCGATATACTCCTCCCAACGCTCCTTGATTTTTTTTGACTTCTTGTCCGCGTCGATCAGAAACGGGTAGGTGTAGCGGATTGCCAGCGAGACATCAAAAGACCGCAGAGTGCACCTGTCTTTTGCCATGTAGAATTCATAATTCCAGTTTACATACCAGTCAGTCCATGCGTCGTAATCCTTAGGCCGGGAAGTTTTCATGTTGTCTTTAATTTCCGGCAAGGTTTTGCCAGAGACTTCGTAGTAGTCGGTTCTTTCGATTTTTGCGACCATACGGCTGGAAGGAGTAACGGCGGAATATACGCCGGTCATGATGCCCAAGACGCAGGCAAATGCAGTTAGCTTCAATCTCTTTTTCATTTTGATGTTTTCTCCGTTTACAATAGTGGATAAACATATGCCTCGAACGCTATTCCCCCACCTCCACCTTGCCGCCGACGGAGGCGAGGAGTTCGGCGAAGTTGGGGAAGGTGATGGCGGCGGCTTCGGCGGTGTCGACGGTGATTGCCTCTTCCGCCGCCAGTCCCGCCACTGCGAACGCCATTACCACCCGGTGGTCGCCGTGGCCGCAGACTTTCCCGCCCCGGATTGTCCCGCCCTCGACGACGAGGCCGTCGGGGTTCTCAGTTATGTTGACGCCGAGTTTTTTCAGTTCCGCCGTCATCACCGCAATGCGGTCAGTCTCTTTCATCCGCGCCTGGGGCACGTTGCCAAGCACGGTTTTCCCTTCCGCCGCCGCCGCCGTCACCGCCATCGCGGGCAGCGCGTCGGGAGTCGCGTTCAGGTCGAGTTGAGCGCCGCGCAGACCCTTTCCCTTTCTGACCAGAAGACCGGCTTCGGTCTCCTCGATCACCGCACCCATCTGGCGGAGATATCCCACCACCGCCTTGTCGCCCTGCGGGTCTTGCATGTCCAGCCCCTGCACCAGCAGTTCCGAGCCGGTGATTGCGGCGGCGCAGAGAAAAAAAGTCGCGCTGGAAAAATCGGCCGCCATCTCCTTGTCGAAAGCGGAAATTTTCTGCCTCCCCGGAATTCTGAAAACAGAATAGTCTGGCGCGTAATCTACTTTCAGCCCCAGTTCTTCCAGCCACTTCAAGGTGATGCCGACATATGGCTGCTCGAACAGCACCGGCACGCGCACAGTCGAATCGTTTTGCGCCAGCGGCAGGTTCATCAGTAATGCAGTGAGGTATTGACTCGACTGGCATTCGATCGACGCCTCCCCGCCCTTGAGTGGGCCACGCACGGAGATGGGACAACAGCTGTTGCCTGCCGAAGTCACCACCGCGCCTAGTTCCGCCAAGGCGTTCAGCAGATTTTTCGCCGTACGCTTGCGGATTTGCGCGTCGCCATCGAAGTTGATCACGCCGTCGGCCAGCGCAGCGGTCGCCAGCGCGATATATAATGTCGTGCCGGAATTGCCCACGTCGATCATTTGTCCGCAGGCTTTGGGTTTGCCGCCGGTGCCGGTGATGCGCCACAGATTTTCCTCGCGCGTGACAGTCGCGCCAAGCTGCCGCGCCGCTTCGAGCGCCGAGCGGGTGTCGCCGCTGTCGAGGGGGGAGCGCAGAACGCTTTCGCCAGCCGCCAGCGTGGCGAAAAGGACTCCGCGCACGGTGTGGCTTTTCGAAGCAGGTATCCGCACGGAACCGGCCAGTTTGGCCGGGGAGGAGGTCAGGAGCATAGTGGCCTTTCACCTGGATTCCCGCCTTCGCGGGAATGACGGTACAAGTTTTTTGCTTAATTAAACCGTATTGCCTCTAAGTTCGAGTTTCGTACTTTTCTTTCGTAGTATAGGTAAACTGTACTAGCTAGGTTTTATTTTTCGCAAGGTGCGGTTAATTGCCAGAGTCACGAAAAATATCTCCCTCTCCCCTTATAAGGGGAGAGGGTCGGGGTGAGGGGTTTCAATATTTTCGCACGAGAACCTGAAAATATCGAGATAAGGAGCCCCCTCACCCTAACCCTCTCCCCCAACCGGGGGAGAGGGAACTTGGTTTCCGGCTTGCAACGATTTCCGGAAAAGTGCGAAACTCGAACTAATACCCTCGCGTTGCCCCTTTTTTTGCGGGGGGCTAAGTGCTATCCTTTGCGACATGCCGGAAAGCTTTATTCCCGGCAGACCTTATTCCGCAAAACTCCCAACCCTTCGATTTCGACCTCCGTCACGTCGCCCTCTCGCAAGAAAACCGGCGGCGTCCGCGCCATGCCCACGCCTGCCGGAGTGCCGGTCAGGATCACCGTCCCCGGCGTCAGGGTCATGAAGCCTGATACGTGCGCGACAATCGCGGGTACGTCGAAAATCAGGTCGCGGGTAGATTGCTCCTGCATCGTCTGCCCGTTCAGTTTGAGCCGTACCATGACGTCGGACGGATCGAATTCGGTCTCGATCCACGGCCCCAGGGGGCAGAACGTGTCGAAACTTTTTCCCCGCGCCCATTGCTTGTCGATACGCTGCTGGCAGTCGCGGGCGCTCACGTCGTTGGCGGCGGTGTAGCCGAAAATATATTCCTTCGCTTTCTCGCGTGCAATATGCTTGCCTGTTTTGCCAATGACGACCGCCAGTTCCGCCTCGTAATCGACTTCGTCCGGATGAGTACGAGGCAGCAGAATATCTTCCCCATGCGCGACCACGGCGCTGGTAGCCTTGAGAAAAACCACCGGCTCCTTCAGCACCACGCCGCCGATTTCCAGGGCGTGTTCGGCATAATTCTTGCCCAGGGCGACGATGTTGGGCGGCTGCACTGGTGGCAGGATTTTTACTTTCGCCAAGGCGCGTGTTTCGTCCGTCCGGATTCCGTCTTCAAGCGGGCTGCCGGACAGCACCGCGATTTCCTCGCCCCGCAACTCGCCCCACTTCGCCCCGCCGCCGTCGTCGAACCTGAGATATTTCATAAGTCTGGCCTCGCCGGAAAAATTATGTTTTCAGTTGGATTATATCATACTAGCGATGCGCGGGCTTGCAATGCAAAATCCGCGACTGGTGCCTGACAGGCAGATAATAAAAAAGCCCCGCCGTAAAGCGGGGCTTTTGTGCGAAAAAGAAAGCGGCTAAAACGCCTCTGGCGGCGCTTTCTGGGTCGGAGCGGGTTGGGGGTTGGGTTGCGCCTGGTTCTGCTGCGCCTGGTTCATCATCATGAATTTCATGTACGCCCCCATCACCGCGACGGCGGTTTCGCTGATCGCTTTGGTGGTGAGGCGGGTCGTCCACTTGTAGCTGCCTTTCTGCGCGCCCAGGGTCAGGATAACCGGCTCGGTGGAGTTGGGCACAGTCTTGGCGACGTTGACCATCACCTCGGTGATGGCAGGATTATTGTGCGCCGATTCCATGACCGCCGCCTTCGCCGTATCCAGCAGGTACAGCACGCCGAAAGCCATCTGCGCGCTTTCCGCCGCCTTGAGGGATTCGGCGAATTCCGGCCGCTGGCCGATTCCCGGTTGTTTGTCTTTCAGGCTTTTGACCGTGTTGTCCAGGGTCGGAGCGTATCCCGTGCCGGTCGTGACAACGCACGTGTTATCGACGATGGCGATTTCCTCCTGGAACCGATCCAGTTGTTTCTTGATCAGGGCAAACATGAAATCGTTCATTTCCTGCTGGCCCTCTTTGGGCTCAATGCGTTCGATCCCGATGCTGACCCCGCCGACCGGTGTGCCGTCGCCGGTTTGCCGCGCGGCTTCCTTGAGGCTAAACGTCAGTTTGCAGGGCAATCCGAGCAACTTGTAAAACTGGTTGAGCAAGGTGCCGGTTTCAGCGAAAACCGGCTTTAACAACTCCTGGTACTCTTTTCCGTTCGCAGTCGTGCTGGCCACGACAGTCGTGGCGCCGGTTTCCTTTTCCGTCACGTACGGCACCATGGCGAAAGCCTGATCGCCCGATTGAAGCCCGATCATTTTTTGCATGTCAGCCAGCTTGAACTCCGGCTCGCCTTCGCCTTGCAAGGATTTCAGGATTTCGGCGAAAATGGCGAAAATGGAATCCTGCACCGGCTGCAGCGCCTCCTTGTTCATATTGAACCCCATTGCCAGCGCGCTTTCCCGCGGCAGCAGTTTGGCCAGCTCGTACTCCGGCGCGGTCGGCTCGTACAGATCTGCGGTCTTGCGCAGCAGAGTGTCGGCCTGCGGCGTGACAAATCCCGACAGCCGCAGCGACGAGGAAGAAGCGTAGACATACGTGCGCAGGCTCTTGATGGTGTTGCCGAACCGGTTCAGGGTATTCAGGTACAGCGGCGCGAGTTTCAGCAAGCCCTGGAATTGTGGCGGCAGGGTCGCCTGATACTTGCCTTCCTCGATTCCGCGCTGGAAATTCTGCATCCCCGCGTCGATGAGCGGCGCGTTCAGGGTAAGGATTTTCTCCACATCCACGGTAATAGTAAAACAGGCGGCATTCTTTTCCGTCGGAGCGGCGTGGGGCGGGTTTTCCAGGTAAATTTCGGCGAGGTGCCTGGCGTGGGCGGCTTTTTCCGAAATCACCACATAGCCGTTGCCAGCGTCGGCCACATATGCCGTCTTGCCCTGGTTGATGAACCCGAGCTTGAACGCGCCTTCCTCTTCTTCCAGTTTAAGCCCGATGGCGGCGCCGTTTTTCTTCAGGTCGTCGAAGTTGGCGAAGGGAACCACAAACCCGGTCGCGGCGTCGTTGTTGGCGAAATCCGGATTGCAGACCGCGATTTCGACGCTTTTGGTGGTGTCAAAAAGTTCCAGTGGCAGGCCCAGTTGCAGGGGGAGCACGGTTTTCAGCATTCCCGGCTGCATCTGCATCATGAGCGGGGTGCCGCGCACCGCCTCGACCAGGAATTCCTCGATGTTCTGCAGCGTGTTTTCTATCTGCCCGGTGCGGATATGCACGATCATGTCACCCGGCAGCACCCCGATTTTCTTCTCTTCCGCTTCGCCCGCGAAAACGGAACACGACCAGGCCGCGAAACAGAACGCGGCCAGAAACACGGTTTTCATTTTGCACATTTTCAACCCCCTGTTAAAAAAAGTTCTTTGTAATCTTATTTTAGCGGAAAACTTTTTCAGTCTCCAGCAGGTTATGGCATAAGTTTCAAGGCTGCACGCCAGGACCGGTCTGGCTTCTATTCCGGAGCAACCTTTGAAAACCAATACTGGACTCTGTCATCCAGGGACTTACAGTCCTTCCCAAAAAACTAACGAAAATCAAAAAATACGCACTGTTGGTTATTCGTTGTCTCTGCCTACCCAGAGCGCCTGTATTTTCGGCGTTGCCTCGTTATGCAAGGCTTTCAATACCTCCTTCGGGTCGAATCCCGCCTTGGCGGTGAGCAGGTCGCGCAGGGAGGGGGGCGAACCGTAGGTGACGATAGTCGGGTTGCCGGAAATGCCGCCCAGCGACTTGGCCTTGGCCAGCGCCGCGTCGAAGTAGCCGATCTCGTCGATCAGCCTGTATTCCAGCGCCTGTTCGGCGGTGTAGACCTTACCGTTGGCGAGAGGCTCGACCTCTTCCTTTTTCAGGCTTCTGCCCCCGGCGATGATGTCGACGAAGCGGGCGTGGTAATGTTTCATGATCGACTCGAAGTAGTTGTGCTCCTCCTCGGTCATTTCGCGGAAGGGGCTGCCGATATCTTTCATGCCGGTGCTTTTGATCGGCTCGACCTTGACGCCGATCTTGCTCATCAGTTCCATCAGTTGCACGTGTTCCATGATCACCCCAAATGACCCGACCAGGCTGGTGGGCGAGGCGACGATGTGCCTGGCGGGGGCGGAGACGTAATAGCCGCCGCTGGCTGCCATATCTCCGACGTAGACCACCACCGGCTTGCCGCTGTTGCCGAGTTCCCGCACCTCGTTGTAGATGACGTCGCTGGCGGTCAGGCCTCCGCCGGGAGAATCGACATGCAGGATCACCGCCTTGACCGCGTCGTCGTCCAGAGCGGCCTGCAGGCCGGAGACAACCTCGTGCGCCATGCCCTCGCCCACGAGCGGGGAGGCGTCACCCTCGATCACGCCGCTGACAGTGACGATGGCGATTTTCGGAGAGTCGATCCCGTCGCCCTGCTGCAGTACTTTTTCAATCGCGCCCCCGCCCTGGCCGCCCTGGCTGATAATCAGCCCGACCACACCCGCCAGCATGAAAATGCTGAAAAGCATGACAGTCAGAAATCCCCCGACCAGCAGGATCACTCCCAAGTGGGATTTTTTTTTGGGCGCGGCGTCTTCCAGCCGCCTGACTTTCATTTCCAGGGCGTGAATTTTTTCTTCCCGGGTGAAGTCCTGATCCTGAATCTCCATCTCTGCTCCTGTTTATGTTAAATAGCGAATGCCTGATCTTGCGACTCTCACCAATTTACCCTATTAATGGAATAGCTGTCCATTATAAAATCCCATCGGATTTATAAGCTCCGGGACTTCCTGGTGAAAAGCTTCGCGGTTGGCAACGGATTAGCCGGATCAAACCACTTGCGAAGCAATAAACCGCTTGCGATAGCGGAGCGGCGACACACCGGCCAGTTTACGGAACATCAGCGAAAACTGGTTCTGGCTGCAAAAGCCGGTTTCCTCCGCGACATCGGCCATGGGCAGGCGGGTATATTCCAGCAGGCGTTGTGCCCGTTCCACACGCAGCCGCAGGCAAACCGTCCTGAAGGATTCACCGGTTTCATCCTTAAACAGATGCAGAAAACGAGACAGGCTCAGGTGGCAACGCCTGGCGCCATCTGTTGCCAGAAGCCGCTCGCGGCTGTTGGCTTCCATCCAGGCGAGCACTTCTTGAATTCTTCCGTCGAGGTCGGCGTGATCGCGATTTAGCAGAATCCATTCGGAATAATACCGGATACGTTCGGCCAGAAGCGTCAACAGCGACTGAATCGCGTCCTGCTTCTTTCCGGTGAATTCCGGCAGTGAGAAAAAGTGTGTTTCAAGCTGTGCATAGGGGCACTGCGCACCGCGCAGGCGGAAAGGCCCGGCAAAAAGCAAGCCCTCGAATTGCCCCGCGAGCATCACCGGCGCCACCCATTCCGTTATTCCAGCATGACAGGTTTTGAGAAACGGCTTGCCGCGCCTGCGCGCTTCCTCGGCGGCCCGGAGGTTGTCGTCTTCCACGCATGATAAAGCACGCGCCCTGCCGTCCTTGACGGCAAGACAATAGGGATTGCAGTGCAGTGCGAATTCGCCGGGAACGCCGGTTTCGGCGCCACCGTCAAGCCTTTTCCAGACAACGTTTATCCCCGCCAGTTCGCGCAAAGCCCGGGCGGCGTCGAGTATCTGCCTGATATGCCTGTCCTGTTTCATAATACCGGCATTATACCATCTAGATAGCATAAAAACATAAAAAATATGGCTTATCGTCGGGTAGATTATGCTTTTCCCTGGCGGTAGAGTGAGGATACAGGAAAGCGGTTTTGTTTTTATCTTCTCTTTAGGGAAAGACATCCATGAAAACCATTATTGAACCGGAACGGAAAGTGTCTGTGGCCTACGAGTGCGACCTGTGCGTGGCGGGAGGAAGCTGCACCGGCGTCTTTGCCGCAATCACCGCGGCGCGGCTGGGCTTGCGCGTGGCTCTGGTGGAGCAGCAAGGAATGATGGGGGGGACAGCGACTGCCGGTCTGGTCGCGTTGTGGCACTCGCTTTACGACATGCAAAAAGAACGGCAGATCATCGGCGGTCTGACCGATGAGATAATCGAACGGTTGGAGGCGCGCGGCGCGGCGGTCTGGAACGGTGAACAAAAAAAATCGAATGTCACCTTCAATCCCAGCGAAATGGCGATTATGCTGGATCGGATGGCGGAGGAGGCGGGAATAAGGGTTTTTCTTCATGCCCGCGCCTGCCGCCCGCTGTACGAGGGCGGAAAACTGGACGCGCTGCTGTTGGAAGACAAAAGCGGACGGCGGGCGGTGCGCGCCCGTTATTTTGTCGACGCCACCGGCGACGCCGACCTGATCCACCGCATGGGTCTGCCGACCAGAACCGAGCCTGTGTTGCAGCCCCCGACCACTCCGATTTTGTTGCAGGGGATGAAGCGCTGGTGCGAGGCTAATCCTGGCATTGCGCTTAACCAAGTGGTTTTCGACTCCGCTTATTCCGAGTCGCTGCCAAAAGGCTTTCTCTGGTCGACCCGGTTGCCTGGCCTGAGGGACGCGCTGCTGACAGTCGGCACCCGCGTACACGGCGCCGATTGTTCCGACGCCGATCAGTTGACCCGCGCGGAAATCGCCGGGCGGAGACAGGCGAGCCAAATCCGCGACCTGTTGCGCAACAATTTTTCCGGCGGAGAAGAAATCGAGATACTGGCGTTGCCTGCCCATATCGGTATAAGGCAGACGCGGCAAGCCTGTTGCCTGCACACGCTGACCGAACACGAAGTCCTGCATGGCGTCGGTTTCGACGACGCCATCGCTAGGGGCACTTATCCCGTAGACATCCATAACGGCGCAGGTGGTGGAATTCTTTTCCGGAATCTCGACGGCAGCGAAATTGAAATCGGCGAAGACCTCTCCCGTACCGCGCGGCGCTGGCGGGAAGAAGGAAAGGTCACGCCGTTTTACCAGATTCCCTATCGGTCGCTGGTGCCGCAAGGCGCGGAGAACGTGTTGGTGGCTGGCAGGTGCCTCGACGCCGACCGGGGAGCGTTTGGCGCTGTCCGCGTGATGGTGAACTGCAACCAGACCGGCGAAGCGGCAGGCGCGGCCTGCGCGCTGGCGTGCCGGAATAATTGCCCGGTAAGCGAAGTCGACGCCAGGGCAATTGCCGAAAAGTTGAATATGAACTGAACGGAGGCTCTTTGCCTCGTCATTCCTGCGAAGGCATTAACCGCCACTGAAACTATTGCGCTTTGCTTGAAGTATCTGCCGTGGCGACGCAGGCGCCGAGGAAACGAAATAACAGCTGATCCGTCTTGCCTTCCGTCACGGTCGTTTACCTGCAAGGTTGGAAACGGAATTCAGGAAGGGCGCGAACAACGGCCGGAGTTCTTCCAATGCTTCCCCGATAACAAGCGGCATGGTGGTGGCAAACATATCCAGGAGGATTATGGCGTTTACCGCCGAGTCTTTCTCACTGGCCGCCCGGATGCGGTTGGCGACAGCCACATTCACCGTATGAATATTCCGGTAGATCCGGTCAAGCCCGGCAAAAGCGAAATCAACCTCATGCCCGTCCCGTTTGCGGAAATACTGCGCCAGCAGGTAGCTCGAAGTGGCGCGCCAGATAGTTTCCTCCTCGCTGGAAAAGGGCAGATGGAAACGGGCCATGGGTTTGAAAAAATCCGTATACGGGCATTCGCAGGTGGCAATTATCAGCCCCATCAGCGAACACAGCCCCCGTTGCGCAGTAGTATTCTGTTCGACGATACGCTCGGGAGTCGTAATCAGCACGCGGACAGTATCGAAGGAGAGGATGCGGTCAAAACGACTGACGGCATGGGCAAGGCTTGCGGCCAGCGGACAAGAGGGATGGTCTTCCGGCTGAAAGAGGCAGTGGGGGCATTGGTGAAACCCGAGGCGCGCCCAGGCCGGCTGGTCTGTCGGCGTGGGATCGATCAAGCGAAGGCTATCACAATCCAGATGCAGGTCGAAGACCTCGCGTTCATTGTTATCCAAGATGAAAGCGTATTGCAGGCAAAGGTCTGTCATGTGTTTTGTCCAGGCAAAAGGATTTCAGCTTGAGCAGAATATTAGTGTAACACGTTACGCCTGTTATGCAAGCTGAACGTCTGCGCCGCCCAGGTTTCGGGATAGGCCCAATCCGACACGCAACCCCATAAACTATCCATCCAGCGTGCCAATTTTCCCGGACAGGCGGAAAAATGCTGGACTTGGGCGGACGAAAATGGAAAATGGCATCCGGAAAAAGTTGACCGCAGGGAGAGGAGTTTTCGTGCCGGAACCGATTCGTCTGGTCTGCCCGGAATGCGACACTATTCACCGGGTGAAAAACGTCACGCTGGGAAAACTGTACCGTTGCCAGAAATGCAAGACCGGCCTGGTCACCATGTCGCAGGCGGTGTTGCGCTGCCCCGCTTGCGCCGCCGAATCGGAACCCGCCCACATCGAGGTCTCCCGCGTACACACCTGCGCCGCCTGCGAGGAGGCGCCGTTTCTTGAACTCACCTTTCCTACGCCTGAAACCGCGCACGAAACCGTCAAAACCGCCGCGCCCGCCGTTGATCTGGAAAAGCTGGAGGAAAACCTGCGGGAGTCTTTTTCCCAGGCTTTTGACGAAAAAATCGACGCCGTCTCCGAATCGATACGCGAACTGCCGGAACTGCTGAACGAACGCGAAAACCGTCTGGCGGAACTGTTTACCCGGCAGATTGCCGAGGCGCTGGCGCAAAAAGAACCTGCCGAAAGCCCCGCGGAAAATATCAGGGAGATTATCCGCACGGAACTCGCGGCGCGTTTTCTCGAATTCTCGCCTCCCGCCGTCGACGGCGGGACTCCGGCAATTAATCCGGAAGCATTGCAGAACGCCCTGGCCGAAACCCTGCGCGCGCAACTGGCCGACAGTCTGGCGCAATTGCCCAAACCGGCTTCATTTGACCTGGAGGAACTGCGGAAGCTGGTGGCCGAAACCGTGCGCGGGGAAACCGCCGTGCTGACGGCGCGGGTAAACAGTCTGCCGGATTCCGCCGCCGTTGCGCAGGATGAATTAAGCAAGCTTATTGCTTACACCGTCAAAGGCGAGACGGCGGTGCTCTCGCAAAGACTAGACAGTATGCCCCAGTCGACTGTCGATCCGGAGGAACTGGGCAGGCTGATCGCCTATTCCATGCAGGGGGAGACGGCGGCGATTTCCGCCCGCCTCGACAAGCTGCCCGGCATCGACACCGAGGAACTGGGCAGGATCATCACCTCCACCGTACGCGGCGAAACCCGGGCGCTGACGGAAAATATTGAGAAACTGAAATCCTCCGGCAGCCGGGAAACCTTCGACCCGGAACAGCTGAAACTGGCCGTGGTTGAGGCGGTGCGGCAAGAGACCCGGACGTTGCGGGACGCTCTGGATTCGCTCCAGGCCGAGCAGCAGGCGGAGTCGATCCGCGACGTGGTGGAAAAAGCGGTGCGTCAGCAACTGGCCAGCCAGTTGTCCGACCTCCCGCCCGCCAGCGACGAGGTGCAGACTATCCAGTTTTCCGAATCGCTGACCCAGAAATTCCAGGAAACCCTAGCGCACGAGTCGTCGACGCAACAGAGTCTCTTCGCCGAAACGCTGGACAGCAAGCTGAACCTGCTGTTTTCCCGCATCAGCGACCGTCCGCAGGAAAACGGCGTGGATCTTTCCCCGCAACTCAATGCCATGCGCGTGGAATTTACGCGCCAGCTTGAAAAACTCGCCGAAACGCTGAAAAAACCGGCAGCCGTCGACAACAGCCGCGACCAGGCCTGGCAAAAAGCTTTGCTGGAGAAAATCGAAACGCTCCAGCAGGCCGCGCCGACGGGGGGCGGGGCTGAGGTTTTGTCGCGAGAACTGGAAAAAGTTCTGCAAACGCTGCCCGCGCGGCTGGAAAGCGAAGTGCTGTCTCCGCTGGCGCGCACGATTGAGGACAAGGTGCCGGAAATCCTGGCCGACCTGCGGGAGGAAACCATCGCCGTCCCGCTGGAAAAGGCTATCCGCAAGATGCACGTGCCGCTGGTGGACGAAATCAACCGTTCGCGCAATTCCGTGCCGGTGTATGTGATCGCGGTGGCGGCGCTGCCGCTGATGCTGTTGATCGGGTTTCTCTCCTACCGAGCGTTTCGCGTTACGGAAACCGTTTCCCGCTCCGACTTCACCCGGTTGAGCGCCGACATCGAGAAGGTGCGCGCCCAGCTTTACGCTTCCCAGAGCGAAGAAATGACCCAACTCCAGCAGGCGGCGACCGGTTACATGCAGCGGTCGCAGCAACTGGCCGGCGAACTCCAGGCGTTGCAGAACCAGAACGCCAACCAGACCCAGGAAATGCAGAAGTTGAAAGCTCAGTTGCAGAATAGCTCAGAATTGCTGGACAAGTACGTCAAGCGCTCCAAGCAGATGGAACTGCGCCTGCGCGCGCTGGGGCACGACCCCGATATCACTCCTTCCCGCTGATGCGCGGCAAAAGAAATCGGCGGAAACCTTTTCACTTCCCAATTCCGGGTTTTCTGCTAAAATGCGGTTTTGCCTGCCAACAGATGGAGATTGCCTCGTGGATTGCGAAGGACACGAATACTGCGGTTTGATGGGAATTTTCGGAGTGCCGGACGCGGCGGTGCCGGTGTGGCTGGGGCTGCACGCCCTGCAGCACCGCGGTCAGGAAAGCGCAGGCATCGTTTCCTCCGACGGGGACAAGATCCGCAGTCGCAAGGGGATGGGCCTGCTGCCGCAGGCGGTACCGTCGTCGGAACTGGAAAAGCTGCCTGGCCACCTCGCCATCGGCCACGTCCGCTACTCGACGACCGGTTCCTCCAAGCCGCAGAATATCCAGCCGCTGGTAGTGGACTATTCCGAGGGATTGCTCGCTATCGCCCACAACGGCAATCTGGTCAACGCCCGCACCCTCCGCGACGAATACGAGGCTTACGGCTCCATCTTCCAGACCTCCACCGACAGCGAGATCATCGTCCACCTGCTGGCCAACCCCGAAAACGTCTGCCGCGAAAACAGCCTCGGCCACTGCCTCAACTGCGTCAAAGGCGCATACTGTTTTCTGTTTCTGCGGGACGATCGCATCATCGCCGCGCGCGACCCGCAGGGTCTGCGCCCATTGTGCCTGGGCAAGCTGGACGAGGGTTATGTCGTCGCCAGCGAGTCGGTGGCGTTTGACCTAATCGGGGCAAACTTTCTGCGCGAGGTGGAGCCCGGCGAAATGGTTACCATCTCTGCCGAGGGAGTCAAAAGCGAAATCTTCGCCCCAAAAAAAGACATCAAGCCCGCGCATTGCATTTTCGAGCATATTTATTTTGCCCGCCCCGACAGCAGCATTTTCGGCGAAAACGTCCACCAGGTGCGCCACCGTCTGGGGCGCGTACTGGCGGAGGAAAGCATGGTGCCAGCCGACGTGGTGGTGGCGATTCCAGACAGCGGCTACTCGGCTGCCCTGGGTTATTGCCAGGCATCGGGGCTGCCGCTTGACCGGGGGCTGATCCGCAACCACTACGTGGGGCGTACCTTTCTCGCGCCGGTGCAGCGCCAGCGCGTGCGCGCCGTCAGCATGAAACACAACGTCGTCCCGGCGGTGGTGAAGGACAAGCGCGTGATCCTGGTCGACGACTCGCTGATCCGCGGCACGACTACTAAAAACCTGGTCGGCGCCATCCGCGCGGCGGGGGCGAAGGAGGTGCATCTGCGCATCAGTTGCCCGCCCAACATCTATCCCTGTTTCTACGGCATCGACTTCCCCACGCGGGAGGAACTGCTGGCCGCGACCCACGACATTCCGCAGATGGAAGAGCTGCTGGGCGTGGACACCCTGCGCTATATTTCCCTGTCCGGCATGTTGTCGGCGGTGAGTCTGCCCGCCCACCATTATTGCGCGGCCTGCTTTACCGGCAAGTATCCCGTCAAGGTGATCGACAAGATGGGCGACAAGTACAGCATGGACCGCTCCGGCGAGGAAGACGAAGACCGCGACATGCTTGACCTTCACGGCGGCGGGAAGAAACACTAACTGCGGGTGCGAGCCGCACAGGCGTATTGCGCAAGCGAGTATGGATGGTTAATGGTTCTCGCGCTCCCTTCGGTCGCGGCGCAGGATGAATGAAAGCAAAACCTGGATTCCGGCGGTAAGAAATTAGAATGATGATGGAAAAGAAGCCGAAAGCCATTATTCTTGCCGGATCTAACGGCGCAGGCAAAACCACTTTCGCCAGAGAGTTTCTGGTTAAGGAAGCGAAATGTCCGGTGTTTATCAATGCCGATCTGATTGCGGACGGACTTTCGCCTTTCCAGCCGGAACGGGCGGCTTTGCAGGCTTCGCGGCTGACCCTCGCCGCCATGAAGGAACATCTGCGCCGCAAGGAAAGCTTTGCCGTGGAGACCACTTTGGCGGCACAAGGTTACATAAAAAAAATCCCTGTTTGGCAACAGGCCGGTTTTTCCGTGAAGCTGATTTTCCTCTGGCTACCCAATGTGGAACTGGCGGTGGAAAGAGTAAGTCTCAGGGTTTCCCAGGGAGGCCACGCCATACCGGAGCATATCATCAGAAGGCGTTATGATTCAGGGCTGCGCAACCTGGAACTTTACAAATCATTGGTAGATCACTGGCAGGTGTTCAACAATGCCGGAGAGAGTCCAGTTTTTCTGGCGGAAGGAATCAAGAAATGAAGGAACCAGAAAGAGAACGCCATCCTGATTCCATCTGCGCCGAGAGGGCACTTAAACGCGCGGCGATGCGGGCGCGGGAAATCGCTTTTCGGACAAATACCCCGATCGTCATTTTCAAGGACGGGAAAATTGTCAGGAAGTGGATTACCGAGGAAGATTTGAAACAGCCGATTTGAACTTGGGAGTCACCTTGTTTTCCGCGATTACAACTTGGGAATATTTTCCGACGGTGGTGGTGCCGCTGCTGATTTTCTGCGCGCGCATCATGGACGTCAGTATCGGCACGGTGCGCCTGATCTGCGTGGCGCGCGGCGTGCGCTACCTGGCGGCGGCGCTGGGATTCTTCGAGGTGCTGATCTGGATTCTCGCCATGAGCCAGATCATGAACCACCTCGCCGGGCCGGTGACCTACATTGCCTACGCCGCCGGTTTCGCCACCGGCAACATCGTCGGCATCAGGATCGAGGAGCGTCTTTCCATCGGTTTCGCGGGATTGCGCATAATAACCCAGAAAGACGCGACCAAACTGGTGGACGCGCTCAAGGATGCCGGTTACGGCCTGACCGTGGTCGACGCCCAGGGCTCGCAGGAGCCGGTGAAGATCATCTTTACCGTCATCCGCCGCTCGGAACTGGAGGAACTGATCCGGCTCGTGCGCAAGTTCAACGAGAAAGCCTTTTTCACCGTGGAGGACATCCGTTCAGTCTCGGACGGCGAAACTCCGCAGATGACCATGTACCGCAAGCGCAACGAACTGCGGCGCGAACAGTTTTCGTTTAACAATCGGAAGTGAAAACGGGTTGACGGGGCGTCGGGTCGACAGGTCGACGGGTAGCTTGGATACTGTAATATCAATTCAAGTTAGCGGTGCCCAATATATATTCTCCCCCTGCCAGGGGGAGTTAGAGGCAATACGGTTTAGTTAAGAGAAAATCTTTCTGTTTTCAGAAAAAACTTACGGTCGTCATTCCCGCGGAGGCGGGAAGCCAGTGGGGAAATCGTACGCAATACCCGATTCCCACCTTCGTGGGAATGACGGTAAAAGGTTTTTCCTTAATTAAACCGTATTGCTCCTATTGGAGATAAGTACGGTTTTGATATTGAAAGACATTTGCATAGAATAACCGGGAAAGTTGAGTCGACAGGAAATGATCCGTCAACCCGTCGCCCCGACAACCCGTCAACCAAAAGGAATACACATGGCTAAGAAAAAATCTCTCAGCTACCGCGACGCAGGCGTCGACATCGACGTCGGCAACGAGCTGGCCGGGACTTACGTGGGGATGATGGAGTCTACCTTTAACCGCGGCGTCGTGCGCAACGACGGCGGTTTCGGCGGGCTGTACAATCTCAAGCACGCGGCGAAACTCTTTGGCAAGAAAATGAAGGAGCCGGTACTGGTCAGCGGCACCGACGGCGTGGGCACGAAACTCAAGGTCGCTTTCCTGATGGACAAGCACGACACTGTCGGTATCGATCTGGTAGCGATGAGCGTCAATGACGTACTCGTGCAAGGCGCGGAGCCGCTGTTCTTTCTCGACTACATCGGCACCGGCAAGGCGGAGAAGCGGATCATGCTTGATCTCGTCAAGGGCGTGGCTGAAGGCTGCCGACAAAGCGACTGCGCCCTGCTGGGCGGCGAGACGGCGGAGATGCCGGGCTTTTACGCGGAAGGCGAATATGATCTTGCGGGCTTTGCCGTCGGCATCGTGGAAAAGAGCCGCCTGATTGACGGAAAAAAAATCAAGCCCGGCAACGTCCTGCTCGGCATTCCTTCCAGCGGCCTGCACAGCAACGGCTATTCGCTGGCACGCAAGGCGCTGCTGGAAGTGGGCAAACTCAAATTGAAGGACAAGGTCGAGGAACTGGGTTGCACGCTCGGGGAAGAGTTGCTGCGGCCGACACGGATTTACGTCAAGCCTCTTATCTCTTTGCTAAAGGCGGAGAAGAAAAATCCGATTAAAGGACTGGTGCATATTACCGGCGGCGGACTGATCGAAAACGTTCCGCGCGTGCTGCCGAAAAACTGCGATGCGTGTTTCATGCTCGGCAGTTGGCCGGAGCTGCCGGTCTTCGATCTGATTAGAAAATGCGGCAACGTGGAGCCGGAGGAAATGTATCGCGTCTTCAACATGGGACTGGGAATGGTGGCGGTGGTCGGGGCGGACGAAGCCGACAAGTCGCTGAAGCTGCTGAAAAAATCCGGCTGCGAGGCGTTTGTCGTCGGCGAAATCAGAAAAGGCAAGGGAGTCACCCGGTTGGTGAAATAGCATAAGGAATAGAATGTAATGAAAATTCTGATAGTGGGTAACGGCGGGCGGGAACATGCGCTCGCGTGGAAGCTGGCGCAGTCGCCGCGCGCGGAGAAAATCTATGTCGCTCCCGGCAATGCCGGTTGCGCCGAGGTCGCCGAATGCGTCGATCTCAATCTGAACAATCTCCAGTCGGTCGTCCGCTGGGCGCGAGACAATAACATTGATCTTGTGGTGCCGGGGCCGGAGGCGGTGCTGTGCGACGGGCTGGTCGATCTGTGCCGGGACAGCAATATCAAGGTTTTCGGCCCGGCGAAAAACGCGGCGGAGCTGGAGCGGAGCAAGGTCTTCGCCAAGAATCTGATGCGGCACCACGGCATCCCCACCGCCGACTACGCGGTGTTCGAGCAGTTCGAGGCGGCGGAGAATTATCTGGCCAGCCGCGAGGACGGGCCGCTGGTGGTGAAGGCAGACGGGCTGGCGGCGGGCAAGGGAGTGATGGTCTGTAAAAATCACGCCGAGGCGTTGGAGGCGTTAAAACTGTGCATGATCGACGAGGCCTTCGGCCAGGCAGGAACGAAGGTGGTGGTGGAGGAAATGCTGGTGGGCGAAGAGGTGTCAGTGCTGGCGATCACCGACGGCAAGACCATTGCTCCCCTGGCCAGTGCGCAAGACCATAAGCCCGTGTTCGATGACGACCAGGGTCCCAACACCGGCGGGATGGGTGCGTACAGCCCCGCGCCGCTGATGACCGACAAGCTGCTGGATACCGTGATAGAAAAAATCCTGGTGCCGACGGTGCATGCGATGAATTCCGAGGGGCGGCGGTTTCGCGGCATTCTGTATGCGGGGCTGATGATTACCGGCGGCGGGCCGCGGGTGCTGGAATATAATGTAAGATTTGGCGACCCGGAGACGCAGCCGATTCTCGCGCGGCTGGACACGGATCTGGTCGATCTGCTGGAAGCGACTGCCGACGGGAAACTTTCCGAAATCGATTTGAAGTGGAAAGACGAAGCGGCGGTGTGCGTGGTGATGGCGTCGGGCGGCTATCCCGGAAAGTATGAAAAGGGCAAGGAAATCACCGGGCTGGAAAAGGCGAGCGCGCGCAAGGGTGTGACGGTTTTCCATGCGGGGACGGTGCCAAAAAAAGACAAGGTGCTGACCGCGGGCGGGCGGGTGTTGGGAGTGACGGCGCTGGGCAAGGATATTCCGACAGCTATCGAGAGCGCTTACGCGGCGGTGAAGGATATCGAATTCGAGGGCGCGCATTACCGCACCGACATCGGGCAGAAGGCGCTGAAGCGGTTGAAGAAATAATGACGGAAATCATCCGTATCGAAGACGACCCTGCACGCGCGACCAATGCGGCTTTGTCGGCCTTGCGGCGGGGAGAGGTTATCGCTTTCCCCACCGAAACCGTCTACGGCGTCGGGATGCTGGCGCAGGGAGCGGAAGGCGTACAGCCCTTGCGAGAGTTGAAAGGGCGCGGAGAAGACAAGCCTTTTCAACTGCTGGCGGGAAATGCGAAAGCGGTTGAGAATTTAGGTTTGCAATTATCGGCGAGGGCGGAAATACTGGTACGCAGATTCTGGCCGGGGGCGCTGACGCTGGTCTTGTCTGACGGCGAGGGCGGCACGGTCGGTTTGCGGGTGCCGGATCATCCGTGGCTGCTGGAAATGCTGCGGCAACTAGATATGCCGCTGACGGCGACCAGCGCCAATCCCGCCGGTTGTCCTCCGGCAAAAAGCGCGCGCGAGGCTTACGAATATTTTGAGGGAAGGCTAAATCTGGTTATTGACGGCGGGGAGGCGCGGGAGAAACAGGCCTCGACCGTGGTCGATGTGAGCGGCGGCGGAATAGTGATTCTGCGTGAAGGTGCTATTGTTAAGACGGAAATTCTGGCAGCTTGGGAGAACAGCATGAAAACGAAAACCATCGCCATCGGCAGCGATCACGCCGCTTATCAAACCAAGGAAGAGCTGGAGTCGTGGCTTATCATCCAGGGCTACAGCGTCAAGGACTTTGGCACCGATAATGAAAACAGTTGCGATTATCCAGATATCGCGCACAAGGTGACGCGCGCGGTAGCCAGCGGAGAGATTCCACGGGGATTGCTATTGTGCGGGACGGGGTTGGGCATGAGTTACGTCGCCAACCGCCAGCCGGGAGTGCGGGCGAGTTTGTGCTGGAGCGTGGAGGTGGCACGGCTCGCGCGGGAGCACAACGACGCTAACATCCTCGTCCTGCCCGGTCGGGCGCAGACGATGGACGCGCTGGAAGACATCCTGGCGGCCTGGCTGGAGACGCCTTTTTCCGGCATTGACCGCCATCAGCGGCGGATTGAAAAGATTGATGAAAAATAACGCGGCGGAGTGAACATGGTTGACGGCGAACTGGTCGGGAAAACCATCGGCGGTTACGAAATCCTGGAACTCGTCGGCAAGGGCGGGATGGGTTCGGTGTTCCGTGCCCGGCAGATTTCGCTCGACCGGGAGGTTGCGTTCAAGCTGCTGGCGCCGCAACTGGCGGAAAACGAGGAGTTCGTCACCCGCTTCAAGCGCGAGGCCCGCTCCATCGCCAAGGTCAACCATCCCAACATTCTGCAGGTCTTCGACGTCGCGGAAGCGGACGGGCTTTACTTTATCGCCATGGAATTCGTGGCAGGCGAAAACCTGAGCGCAAAGCTCAGGAAACGCGGTTTCATGGAATGGAAAGACTGCGCGGAAATCGTTCTGCAATCTGCGCGCGGCCTGGAAAGCGCCGCCAACGCCGGCATTATCCACCGCGACATTAAACCCGATAATCTGATGATCACCGCCGAGGGCGTGGTGAAGGTTTCCGATTTCGGCCTGGCCAAGGAACTGTCCTCCACCGAGGTCACCCAGACCCAGGATCTGATGGGTACGCCCGCTTACATGAGCCCGGAACAATGCGACGGCGCGGCGCTGGACACCCGCACCGACATCTACTCGCTGGGCGGAACCTTCTACCGCGCGGCGACCGGAGTGCTGCCGTTTAACGCGCCCACGCCCGTGACCATGATGTACAAGCATAAGCACGAGCCGCTGATCCCGCCGCGCCAGTACGTTCCTGCCCTGCCGGTAGCGATGGAAAACGTGATCATGAAAATGATGGCGAAAAACCCCGACGAGCGTTTCGCCAATATGGGCGAGGTCGCCGTCGCCATCGAACAGGCTTTGCAGGGCAAGGAACCGAACCTCGAAGCTACCATGGCTCTGACCCCGGCTCCGCTCGTCGCTCCGGGGAAAACGGAATCGGCCTTCGCGGAACTGGTGGCGATGGGCGACCGCTTCCGCAAGGAAGGGCGACCGGTGGCGGCGGTGGATTGCTGGACGCGCGCGCTGGAGATAAAACCCAAAAGCCAGGAGGTGCACGACCGCCTGCGCAAGGCCAAGGAAGAGTCAACCGTCGCCTCGATGAAGATCGCCGACAACTTGCTGGAGCAGGGGCATCTGGGGTCGATCCGCGCCGATCTGATTAAGGCGCTCAGGGACAATCCGGAAAACGTCGATGCGAGGGAAAAGCTGGCGGCGCTGGAGCTGATCGAGCGGCGCAAGCGCGAGGCGATTCTGGAAATCCGCAAGATGCTTTCCGCCAACGAACACGAACGCGCGCTCCTGATATGGGACTCGCTGCCCGCTTCGATGCGCGACAAGAATCTGGAATCAACCCTTGGACACATCCGCGGCCACGTCGTTCCCTCGAAAAAACTTTGCGTCGAAGCCGACAAGCTGACCCGGGAAGGGCTGTTCGAGGAGGCCTTCGCCAAGTGGGACGAGGCGATCGAACTTGACCCCGCCAACGAAAAGGCGCGCCTCGGCCGCCAGGAAACCCAGCGTTTCCACGGGCGCATGGAGTCGGCGCTGCACGAGGGTTATGACTTTTCCATGCAGAACAAGTTCGACGCCGCCATAACCTGCTACGAAAAGGCGCTGGCGCTATGCCCAGGTCATGCGCAGGCGAAAAAGCAGATCGTCGAGGCGCTGTCGGAATTGGCGCGCGGGGCGGAAAATCGGCACGACTACGCCGCGGCTATCGCGCACTGGCGCCAGCTGCTGGAGCGTTCCCCCGGCCACAAGGGCGCGATGGAGCGGATTGAGCAGGCCACCCGCAAGCGCGCGGTGATCGACGCAAATATCGAAAAGGGGCGCGCAGCGCTGGGCAAGAGCAAATTCCGCGATTCCATCGAGTGCTACTCGAAAGTGCTGAAGGTGCAGCCAGGCAACAAGACAGCCGTCTTTGGGCTGGCCGAGGCCAGGGCGCTACGCCTGCGGCGACGAACGATTCCGGAAATAATTCTCGTACTCCTGCTGGTGGGGGGAAGCGCTATCATGCTCCACCTCCGCTTCCGCAACCATCTCGAACAGGGCGATCACAGTTACAGCTTTGCGCTGGGCGACCGTCCCGCGCGCGCGGAAAAATACGACGAGGCCATCTACGAGTGGCGCATCGCCAAAAGCGTGATCGTCTACGGCTGGCTGAAAGCGGGGGCGTTGGATAAAAAAATCGCCGCCGCCCAGCTTTGCCGCGAACTCGACCTGGAGGAGAAGGCTTACCGCGACGGCGAGGAAATCGGCGCGCTGGAGGAAAGAATCGTGCGCACGGAGGAGCTGCTGGGCAAAGCAAGTGCCGACGTCATGACCGAGGAGGAAATTGCCCGTGCGCGGTTCAATTTTACCTGGCATGCAGCCTACGCTTACGCGAAACTGCGCAATTACCGCGAGGCCGACCTGCGCTACCAAAAGGCGCTGCTGCTGGCCAAGGATCACAAGTTCGGCTTTCCCGACGCCCGGCAAGGCGACATCCACAACGCCATCGCCCGCTACCTGGAGGCGCAGGCGGTACTGGCCAACCAGTCGCTGAAGGTGAACGAGCGGGAAGAGACCGCTGCCCGCCTGTTGGATAAAGCCACCAAATTATGGCCGGATTTCAAGGACGCGCAGACCCTGCTGGCTACGCTCAAAAACCGGGAAAACCTGCTGGACGAGGCGCTGACCAATGCGCGTAAACTGCGCGACATCGGCCGGGTTCAGGCACGCGCGAGGCAACGCGAGGCGGCGGCTGAATCCTTCGCGCGTGCGCGGAGCGAGGCGGAAAAAGTATTGAAATTGCAGGCGACGCACTGGGATGCACGCAAGATCGTGGCCGAAGCCGAGTGGCGCGCGGAAACCGGCGCGGACATGGCCTTCTTTCTTCTGCCGCAGAAAAACGACCAGCAGGAAAAAGAAGTCTTCCGAGCCTTCGCGCTGGATCGGTACGAATGGCCTAACGAAAAGGGCGCCACGCCGCAAGCGGTGTCGTTCGCCCAGGCGGCGGAACTGGCGCGCAACGCAGGCAAGGTTTTGCCGACGCTGGAGGAATGGCGCTTCGCGGCGGAAAACGGCGGGCGGGGTCAGTCTTATTCCTACGGCGACAAATACGACCAATCGCGCGGCAATACCGGCGGCGGCAAGATGCAGCCCTGGCCTGCGGGATCGGTCGAGGCCGCCGTCACTCCCGACGGGGTTTATGACCTGACCGGCAACCTGGCCGAATGGGTCACCGACCCCTCGCGGCTCGACACCGACACGGAGCAGTTCACTATCGGCGGCTATTTCGGCAGCTCCCCCGAGCAGTGCCGCAACAGCGAAACCGAAATGCGTCGCGCCGACATCACCCACCCGCAGGTCGGTTTTCGCGCCGCCAAACGCTGGGAACTGAAACGCGCCAAATGACAGCTTGTTCCCCCGTAAATTAAGTGTGAAATATAAATCAAGGGACTGAGATTTTCCCTGGCGAGGATTAAATCCAATACGGTGCAAAGGTTTTTTCTTAACTGAACCGTATTGCTATTACACCGAAATGTTACGAAAACCAGAATTTTTACTATTACACATAAGGTTGCCCTATGACGCAGATTAACGCTATCGCTATCGACGGCCCCGCCGGGTCGGGTAAAAGCACTATCGCCCGGGCAGTAGGCGAAAAACTTGGGTTTCTGTACATCGACACCGGCGCGATGTACCGCGCGGTTACGCTGAAGGCGAAGCGGCTGGGAATCGATCTGGAGGACGAGGAAAAGATGGGCAAGGTCGCCCGTTCCTGCGCCCTGGAATTCGACGCGACCGGCACCAGGATTTTCCTCGACGGGGAGGAAGTGTCAGAGGAAATCCGCACGCCGCGCATCACGTCGATCACTCGCTACGCCGCGCGCGCCCTGCCGGTGCGGGCGGAACTGGTGCGCAGACAGCAGGAAATGGCTGCAGCCAGACCCGCGATCATGGAAGGGCGCGACATTACCACCGTGGTATTGAAAGACGCGAAGTGGCGTTTCTTTCTTACCGCTTCCGCCGAGGAACGCGCCGCCCGCCGGTTCAAGGAAATGCGGGGGATGGGGCACGAGGTCGAGTACAGCAAGTTGCTGGCGGAAATCCGCGAACGCGACGAATCCGACAATGCGGTGGGGCCGATGCAGGCGGCGCAAGAAATCGCCCGCAACGGCGGCGGAATAACCCTGGTCGACACTACCGGTCTGTCTATTCAAGACGTTATTGATAAAATCATTTCCTGTGTTAATGTCGGATAGTTTCAGTTTTTCCAAGGATTAAAATGGGCGCAGGATTTTACGCATTCTCCAGGGTTTTCCTGAAAAAGGTTTTCTGGCTGGCAGGCGGGGTCGAGGTTATCGGCGCGGAAAAAATGCCGAAAGACGGCCCGGTCATCGTCGCCAGCAACCACGCCAGTTTTCTCGACCCGATATTGCTCGGGACGTACCTGCCGCGCATGGTCTCTTTCATGGCGCGGAGGAATCTCTTCGACCACTGGCTGGTAGGTCCGGCGATCCGGGGACTGTTCGCGTTTCCCATCGACCGCGACGGCGACCCGCGCGAGGCGCTGCGCGCGTTCGGGCAGCGGCTGGGCGAGGGCTGGCCGGTCATCATGTTCCCGGAAGGCACCCGCACCCGCACCGGAAAACTGGCGGAGTTGAAAACCGGCGTGGGCATGATTTCCACCCGCAACCACGCGCCGGTCTTGCCGGTCTATGTCTGGGGCAGCTACCAGAGCTGGCCGCGCAACGCGAAATTTCCCCGCCGCCAGCATTTCCGCATTCATCTGGGCGATCCGATTTATCCCGATTCATTTCTGGCGGAAGGGAAGAAGCAGGCACAGGAAAAAGTAGTGGGAACCCTCGACGAACGCCTGCACCTGCTGGAGGAAACGGCGTGGCGCGGCGAAGAACCGGTGCCGCTGGCTTTACCGGAACCGACGCCAGAGCTTCCCGCGCCTGCCGAAGAATAATTTCCCGGAAAAATCCATGAGCATCAAGACTGACATAATAATCATCGGCGGCGGTCATGCGGGCTGCGAGGCGGCGCTGGCGGCGGCGCGGCTGGGGTGCGAGGCGCTGCTTATTACCATGTCGCTGGACACGGTGGCGCAGATGTCGTGCAACCCGGCGATAGGCGGCCTCGCCAAGGGGCAGCTCGTGCGCGAGATCGACGCGCTCGGGGGAGCGATGGCGCTTGCCACTGACGCGACGGGGATACAATTCCGCATCCTGAACTCGTCCAAGGGCGCGGCGGTGCAAAGTCCGCGCGCTCAAGCCGACAAATGGGACTACCAGCACTGGATGAAACACTATCTGGAGAAAGCGCCGCGCGTCAGCCTGTTGCAGGATCGCGTTATCGAAATCGTGGCCGAGGGCGGCGCGGTGGTCGGCGTACGTACGGCGATAGGGTTGGAAATTCCGTGCCAGGCGGTCGTGGTCTGCACCGGCACCTTCCCGCGCGGCAAGACTCATATCGGTTCGCACCAGGCCGAAGGCGGCAGGTTCGGCGAACCGGCGGCGCGCGAGATTTCCGGCAGTCTGGAAAAACTGGGGCTCCCGCTCTTGCGCCTCAAGACCGGCACCTGTCCCCGGGTAAAAGCAGGTTCGATTGATTTTTCCCATCTCACCATTCAACACGGCGACGAAAAACCGCAGCCGTTCAGTTTTCTGACAAATGATTTGCAGGTCGAGCAACTGCCTTGTCACACGACCCATACCACCGGACAGACCCATGCCATTGTGCGCGCGGTGTTGAAAGACGCGCCGCTTTTTTCCGGGCAGATCCAGGGCGTGGGGCCGCGTTATTGCCCGTCGTTTGAATTGAAATTGGTGCGTTTTCCCGACAAGGAACGGCACCTCATCCATATCGAACCGGAAGGCCGCCACACCGAGGAAATGTATCTGAACGGATTGGCAACCAGCCTCGACACCGAGACGCAGGAAAAGATGTTGCGCTCGATTCCGGGGCTGGAAGAGTCGGTCATCACGCGTTACGGCTACGCGGTCGAGTATGACGCGATCAATTCCCGCGCGCTGCGCGACACGCTGGAGGTGAAGACGGTGGAGCGGCTGTATTGCGCCGGGCAGATGAACGGAACTTCCGGCTACGAAGAAGCGGCGGCGCAGGGGATTTACGCCGGGATCAACGCGGCTTTGAAAGTGCAAAGCCGCCCGCCGTTCCGGCTCGACCGCAGCCAGGCGTATATCGGCGTGCTGATCGATGACCTCGTGACGCGCGGCACTGACGAACCTTACCGCCTCTTCACCAGCCGCGCGGAACACCGGCTGATCCTGCGGCACGACAACGCCGACCTCCGCCTGACGCCGCTGGCGCGGGAGCTGGGACTGGTTGACGCAAACCGTTATGATCGGGTGATGGAAATCAAACGGGAAATTGAAGAGGCGCGGAAGTATCTTGACTCGGTTTTTCACGAAGGAAAATCGCTGGCCATGCAATTACGCAACCCGGAAATTTCGTGGCAGGATATTCTCGCCTTCGAGCAACAACAGGCAGGCGAAGACGCGCGGCTGGGGAAAATCTCTGCCCGCGCGGCTGAACAGATCGAGATCGAAACCCGCTACGACGGTTATATCAAACGCCAGCAGGGGCAGATCGCGAAAATGGCCAAGTCGGAAAACGTGCGCATCCCCGACGGGTTCGACTACCTGGCGATTTCCGGCTTGCGCAACGAAGCGCGGGAAAAACTCTCGCACATCCGCCCGGAAACCCTGGGGCAGGCGGGAAATATCAGCGGCGTTTCGCCCTCCGACCTGGCATTGCTGGCGGTGCGCCTTAAACGGCGCAAAGAAAAATAATTTCAATTTTAAGAGAAAGGATTCCAGGCTTTCCCGCAAGTAGCGGCTGATGCTTTCGGGAGTCTGCAAACCTGATGAAACCTTTCCTCTGTCTTTTGCTGACAGCTATCGCGTGTATTAACGCCGTCGCGGCGGAAGGCGAGGCGCGTATTGCTTACGCCGTCGTCGTCTTGTGCGATAATCAAAACCAGGGCATAGCGCCGGTTCCGGCTGAGCTCGGTAACGGTCAGCAGCCGCAGGCCAATCTGTACTGGGGCGCGCTGTATGGCGTGAAAACTTTTTTCCGGCAACATCCTGACTGGCGGGAGGAAAAGCAATTTTCCCCCGCGCCGGTTGCGCCGGTGCTGGCGCGGGCGGTGTTCAGGCATGGCAATCTGATTCTTGTGGCCGATGCCTACGACGGCAAATACATGCGGCAGGGGTTGAGGGCTTTTTTGAATTACGAACCGTCACCGATTGTCAGCCTCGCCGACGGTTTGTCGCTGAACCTGAACGATGCGGCGGTGCGGATTTTTGTGGGCCATAACGGATTGATGGATGCGCGCCTGCCGCTGGAAAAATCGGATTTGAAAAATGTCGCCTGCATGGCGCTTTGCTGTAAGAGCGAAGCGTATTTCCAGCCCTACCTGCAAGCGGCGGGCGCGAAGGGGATTCTGCTTACCACCAACCTGATGGCGCCGGAAGCGTATACGCTCGAAGCCGCGTTCTCCGCCTGGAGCGAAGGAAAGACCGGCGCGCAAATCCGCACTGCCGCCGCGCAGGCTTACGCGAAATATCAGAAATGCAATCTATCCGCCGCGCAAAACCTGTTCGCCGGTGACGATCCGGTTAAAGTTGACAACGGCGGCGGGCTGCGATTGATTTCTTCTTTATCCTGCCCGGCGGGATATGAAAGAATAGCGGTGCCGGAAAATTCGTTCGCCGCTTACATGCGGGCATTGCCGCTGAAGCCGACGGGATCGCCGGTGTTGTCCTGGGACGGGAGAATCGTCTACAAAGGAAGCGAAGTGATGGGCGTGGTCGACTGGCCTCTGCCGTCGAAGGTGCAGCAATGCGCGGATGTCGCCATCAAGCTGCATGCGGAATATTCCTCTATCCATGATAAAAGCAAAATCCATTACCGGTCATTGAGCGGGCAGGAGATATCGTATCTGAACTGGCTGGGCGGCGTTTACGGTTTGAACCGGCAGGGGACGGAAATTGTTTTCCATCCCTCCCGTTCACGCAAGTCAGACACCAGAAACGAATTGGAAAAATATCTGCACTTTGTCATGCTCTACGCCAACAGCTCCTCGCTCGCGCGCGATCTGCCGAAAGTCGCGGAAAAGGACTTGTTGCCGGGAGACCTGTATATCCAGCCCGACCCCAGCGGCCGGGGCGGCATCGGCCATGTCTCAATCATTGTAGACAGTTGCCGGAATCAGCTTGGCGAGATGCAGTATCTGCTGGCATACGGCTGGACACCGGCGCAGGATTTCATGCTGGCCTTGCCGCGGCCCGTAAACTGGTTCAGGTTGCAGGAAATAAAGGATATGCTGGCGGCGTTTGGCAAGGGGAATTTTCAGCGGTTTGATTATTGACTTCACGCTCCCCGGAAGCGCTTGTAGTCGATGTCGTATTTTTTCAGGCGCAGGCCGATGATACGTTCGGTGATGCCCAGCGTTTTGGCCGCGAGAGTGGCGTTGCCGCGCGCGCTTTTCATCGCTTCCACAATCATTTCGCGTTCGAGATTGTCCACCGCCTCGGCCAGGGTCGCGGTCAGTTTCGTGTCGCTTTCCTCGGCGGTCTGCAGCGTCGGCGGCAGGTGGTGGCCGTGGATTACGTGGTCGGTCGTGAGCAGGGTCGCCCGTTCGATGCAGTTCTCCAGTTCCCGCACGTTCCCCGGCCAGTGATAGGCCATCATCATGTCGATAGCCGGGGTGCTGATCCGGCGCACGTCCTTGCCTGAAGCCCGGGCGTATTTCTGCACAAAAAAATCGGCCAATAACAGAATATCGCTTTTGCGTTGGCGCAGACCCGGCAGGTGGATGGGGAAGACGTTCAGGCGGTAATACAAGTCTTCGCGGAATTTTCCCTGCGCGACCAGTTCCTCCAGGTCGCGGTTGGTGGCGGCGAGGATGCGTACGTCCGCGCGGATAGTTTTGACTCCGCCCACCCGCTCGAATTCGCGCTCCTGCAGAACCCTGAGCAGCTTGACCTGCGTAGTGGGGGAAAAGTCGCCGACTTCGTCCAGAAAGATCGTGCCGCCTTCCGCAAGCTCGAACCTGCCTTTTTTCTGCGCCAGCGCGCCGGTGAAGGCGCCTTTTTCGTGGCCGAACAGTTCCGCCTCCAGAATCGTCTCCGGCAGGGCGGCGCAGTTTACTTTTATATAAGGCTTGCCGCTGCGGTTGCTGTTGTGATGGATGGCGTGCGCGGCCAGTTCCTTGCCGGTGCCGCTTTCGCCGCGGATCAGCACGGTCGCGCCGCTGTTGGCGACCTGGGCGATCAGGTCGTACACCGCCTGCATGGGCTGGGAATTGCCGATGATGTTGTCGGGGCGGAAACGCTCGCGCAGTTCGTCCTGCAAACGCTCGTTCTCCGCCAGAAGCTGACGCCGCTCCTGTTCCACCGCCTGCCGCAGGCGCATCGCCTGCGCGAAGAGGGCGGCGGTTACCGACAACATGCGCGCCTCGCGTTCCAGGTCGGCGGCGGGGTCATACACGAGATCTGCGGCCAACGCGCCCACCACTTCCTGATCGGCCAGGATCGGCACGCAGATAAAGGAAGCGTCGGCGTCGCCTGACCGCCGGTGCGCGCCGGTGCGGTCGAGATAAAGCGGCTCCTTCGAGACGCGGGGCACTGTCATCGGCGCGCCCGAGGCAATGACTTTCCCCACCACCCCTTCGCCGCTGACATAAAAAGCGCGTTCTCGCTCGGCCTGGGTCAGGCCGACGGCGGCGCTGAGGGTGAGGTCGCCGCTCTGCCGGTTATGCAGCACCAGAACCATATGCCGCAAACCGGAACGCTCGCGCAGCAAGGCCAACACCGAGGGGGCGACTTCCAGGAAATCGTTTTTGTTATTGAGTAACTGGCTGACGTCGTATAATAAGGCAAGGTCGTTACTCTGATCCCGCTTCGCGACGGTTTCTTTTTCAGGCATCTAGGCAACTCCAGCAAGCAGACATTAAAGCTACCAAAATGTATTAATTTATGCAAGGGCGCAATCAATGGGAGGCAAACATATTTTTTACATTTTGATCTAATTTGGAAAAATCGCCACTCCGGATTTGACAAGCGCTGGTTATGTGGGATAATTTAAGCGTTTGAATTGCAAACTTAGTGAATCATATGCACAGGATTTCTGTATTTCAATCGTTTGAAAAGGAGCGAGGGATGACGTCTCTCAAAAAGTGGGAAGATTTCAGGAACATTGGTGAAAATCGTTTGCCGCCGCGCGCATATTTTCTGCCATTCCCGGACGAAAACGCGGCTTGGACCGGGGCGCGCAAAAACTCCGAGTGGGTGCGGCTGCTGAACGGGCAGTGGAAATTCTGCTTTACCGAGACGGTGCAGGAATCGCCGGAAAAGTTTTACGAAAAGGATTACTCGGTCGCGGAGTGGGACGAGATTCCGGTGCCGTCGAGCTGGCAATTGCAGGGTTACGGCCATCCGCATTACACCAACTCGATGTACCCCTTCCCCTGCGATCCGCCGAAAGTGCCGACGGAAAATCCCACCGGGTGCTATGTGCGCGAATTTGTCTTGCCGGAGGAATGGGACGGCAGGAAGATCACGCTACGCTTTGAAGGCGTGGATTCATGGTTCACGCTTTGGATTAACGGCAAGGAAGTCGGTAACAGCCAGGGCAGCCGCCTCCCCGCCGAGTTCGACGTCACCTCTTTTGTCTCCACCGGCAAAAACCGGCTGGCCGTGCGGGTGATGCAGTGGTCGTTCGGCAGTTATCTGGAAGACCAGGACATGTGGTGGCTGAGCGGCATTTTCCGCGACGTCTACCTGCTGGCCTGGCCGGACGCGCGCATTGCCGATTATTTCGTCAAGACCGAACTGGATAACAAATACTGTAATGCCGACCTGACTGTCGATGTGACGCTGGCCAGTTCCGACAAAGCGGCGTCTGACCACACGGTTGAGGCGGAACTGTTTGACGCTGCCGGCAAGGCGATGGGGAAGGCCGACGTCAAGAGTGGCAAGATCGCTGCTGGCAAGGAAACCGCTGTGCAGATTTCCCTGCCGGTGAAAAAGCCGCAGAAGTGGACTGCCGAAACTCCGTATCTTTATTCGCTGCTACTGACTCTGAAAAACAAGTCGGGCAAGACGGTGCAGGCCGTGCGCCAGACGGTGGGCTTCCGCAAGGTCGAGTTGAAACACGCCAATATGCTGGTTAATGGCGTGCCGATCATGATCAAGGGCGTCAACCGCCACGACCATCATCCCGACCTCGGCAAGACTATCCCGCTGGAAGTGATGCGCAGGGAAATCCTGCTGATGAAGCGGCACAACATCAACACCGTACGCACCTCGCATTATCCCAACGACCCGCGCTTCTACGACCTGTGCGACTTCTACGGCATTTACGTCATCGACGAGTGCGATCTTGAATGCCACGGCATGGCTAATCATTATGTCGGCGATGAAGACGCCTACAGCCTCAGCCGCAACCCGGAATGGGAGCCGCTCTATGTCGACCGGATGCAGCGCATGGTCGGGCGCGACAAGAATCATCCCTGCGTGATCGTGTGGTCTCTCGGCAACGAATCGGGGTTTGGCGTCAATCATGAAAAGATGGCGGAATGGACGCGTTCGTTCGACAATACCCGCCTGATCCATTACGACCGCGACCTGGAATGCAAGACCGTGGATTTCCACAGCTCCATGTACACTTCTCCCGAGGTTCTGGAAGAACGGGCGCAGGAGCCGAATCCGCGCACCTCGATTTTCCTCTGCGAATACGCGCACGCCATGGGCAACGGCCCCGGCGGTTTCAAGGAATACTGGGACATGTTCTACAAGTATCCGCGCCTGCAGGGCGGCTGCGTGTGGGACTGGCTCGACCAGGGCATCCGCGTGAAAACCGCCGACGGCAAGGAATACTTCGGTTACGGCGGCGATTTCGGCGACGAGCCCAACGATGCCCAGTTCCTCATTAACGGCCTGGTCTTCCCCGACTATACGCCTTCGCCGGGACTGATCGAATACAAAAAAGTCATCGAGCCGGTGCTGACGGAAGAGGCCAACCTGTCCAAGGGAAAAATAAAACTCACCAACCGCTATGATTTCCGCGCGCTGGACTGTCTGCAACTCGACTGGCGCGTGGTATCGGGCGAACAGGTTCTGCAAAGCGGCTGCCTGCCTGCTCCCGCGATTGCGGCGAGTGAAAGCGAAGAAATCACGTTGCCCTATTCTTTGTCTTTCTTCCCCAAACCGGGTGCGGATTACTGGCTGAATATCAGCTACCGTCTGGCGGTCGATGAGCAGTGGGCTGTGGCCGGACACGAAGTCGCCACCGCCCAGTTCAAACTGCCGGTGGAAACTCCGGTCGCTTTTGTCGCGCCTCTGCTGAAATCGAGCAAGCTCGACTGCAAGGAAAGCCAGACCGAAATCGCGATTTCGGGCGTGGATTTCTCGCTGGTGTTTGACAAGGTTGGCGGCACGCTCAAATCATGGCGACAGGCCGGAAAAAATCTGCTCAAGCAGGGGCCGAAACTTGATTTCTGGCGCGCCAGCATCGATAACGACCGCCAGTATATCGCGGAATTCCGCAGGCTTCGCCTCCACCAGTTAAAGGAGCGGATCGATAGCGTCAGCCTGAAAAAAATCTCCGCCCAGACAGTCGAAATAAGAGTCGCTTCCCGCATTGCGCCGCCGGTTTTCGCTAGCGGCATCGATTGCGAATACTCATACCTCATCTCCGCCGACGGAACGGTTGCCCTGAAAGTATCGGGTAAGCCCAAAGGCGATTGGGCGGTAAAAGGCTACTGGGGCGAGATGAAACTGCTGCCCCGTATCGGCCTGCACCTGGTTTTGCCGACGGATCTGGACCAGGTGAAATGGTACGGGCGCGGCCCCGGGGAATGCTACCGCGACAGCAAACTATCGCAACTGTTCGGCGTGTACCACAAAACGGTGGACGAGCTTTACACCCCGTACGTTTTCCCGCAGGACAACGGCAACCGCACCGACGTGAAGTGGGTGCGCTTCGCGGACCTCTACGGCAGCGGCCTGCTTGCGGAAAATGTGAACAATTTCAGCGCGCACCGCTATACCGTGCAAGACCTGGATCAGGCGAAACACCCGCACGAACTCACGCGGCTGGACGAAGTCCACGTGCATCTGGATTGGCAGCACAACGGCCTGGGTTCAGGCAGTTGCGGCCCCTGCACTTTCGAGCAATACCGGCTCAAGGCGGAAGATTTTTCGTTTGCCATTACGCTCAGGCCAGACTGCGACAGCGGCGGCGCGTCGATAATGTAGCTTACAGGTTGGGAAAACTCAGGAGCCCGCTACCGGTGGCAACCGGTGGCGGGCTTTTATCCACAGCCACAACAGAGCCAGCGAACAGAGCAGAAACATCGCCGTCGGCAGGATCAGGCCAAATGGATTGCCGTTGCCCCCGGTTGCGGCCTGCAAAAGTTTCCCCGCGATTTTTTCCTGGGCTTGCTGGTCGGGATAAGCTTCGATAAGGGTTGCGCCATCGGTTGCGCCGCCGATGTCAGACAGATCGGCGCAGACGAGAAACCGTTCCGCCGCCACTTTTTTCGCAATCCCTGCGTAAGCATTTCCCTTGGCCGGATCGGCGGCATAGAGCGGCGGAGTGGCGAGGACAATTTTTTTGGGCGGATTTTCGCGCGAATCGTAAACCGCCGCCAGCGCGTGCAGCGCCAGGTAATATTCTTCCAGCGGCGTGCCGACGCTCACGTCTTCGGTGCCAGGAACCACCACGACGGCTCCGCCTTCATTTTCAGATGTCATCGCTTTCTGCAGCAGCGAGAAAACAGGTGTGGGGCTTTTATCGCAAAGCGTTGATCTGAACTCGCTGAATTTTTCCGCGGCGATTTTTCGCAGGTTCTCCGCGTAAATTCCCCCGCCCAGGGAATCCCCGACCAGCAGTAATTTACGTTTGCTTGTTTCCGCAAAGATGTTTTCCAGGGATTTCAGCGGCGCCCACCGACGTGACCTGGATTCATCCGGGCGGGGAATTCTGAAAATTACCCTGTGTCCTTTTCCATCGACGAAATGATCGAGCGCGAGACGCAGATTTTTCGGCGCATGGCAGATGTCGTAAATTACCGCGCCCGCCGAAGCAGACTTCGCTCCCGTCGCTGTCACCTCGAAAGCCAACTCCTCTCCGGGCGAGACCTGGGAAAAGTTCAGCAGAAAATACGCCTGCGCGGAACGGTCGGAATAGGGGGGGACGGCTACTGTCGCCTGTCCCAGTTTTCCCGCCGAAACTTGCGCCGACAAATTTTCTTCCGCCTTTTTTTCATTCCCCGGGCGTTCGCGATTTATACTCACGTCCACGAACAGCGACACGCGGTCATCGGCGAAGACGAAATTCGGCAGCCCGTCCAAAGACAGGCGCAGTTCCTCCGCCGCGAACATGGGGAATGACGTAAATATTGCTAGCGCCAACAGGTTTATCTTTCTCATTTCGCCACCGTAGTTTGTTGCGTTTCATGCGTCAACCCGTGCGTGGTTTTCTCCCAGTAGAACGGGCGCGAGAACAATTGCAGGAAACCTTTCCACGCTGCCACCGAAATCAGAACCCAGTACAACGGGCTGATGATTGCCTCCGGCAACAGCCGCCACAAGCGCCGCCGCACGCACGCGATTATATTTATAAGAATGAAAATGAAATTAGACGCGAATAACACCACCGCCACGCCCCAGAAAATCCACGACAAAAACGACCACGTCGTCAGCGGCGCGCCGGGCAGGTCGGAGACGCGGTCGTGATAGCGCATCTGCCACGCCGTCCAATTTAACCCCGCCGCTTCTCCCCCGGCAAGAATCGCGTAAACCAGGCCTATCACCCAGAAAAAGGGATTAAGCAACAGCGTAACCGACAGGCCGCCGACAGTCAGCAGGAAACTGGCAAAGCCGAACCAGCCGAGGTCGCGCGAAGTGTGGCCGTTGCTGCGGGCATGGACGAAATGCGTCTGCACGTAGCCCTTTACCCAGCGCGAACGTTGACGCAGCCAGTTGCCGACGTGGGAGTTAGCCTCCTCCCACGTCACCGAATCCAGCACCTTGGTGCGGAGTTGGCGCCGGTGCAGGCGGATGCCGAGATCGCAGTCTTCCGTCAGGTTGAACGGATCCCAGCCGCCGATTTCCTTCAGTATCTCCGCGCGGAAATGATTGCTCGTCCCACCCAGCGGAATCGGCGCGCCCAGTTTGTGCAGCCCCGGCAAAAACAGGTCGAACCAGGCGGTATATTCCAGCGCGAACCATTTTGTCAGCAGATTTTGGTCAGGGTTATAGTAATTAAGTTTCGCCTGGATGCACGCCACCTTTTCGTCGCACAGGTGGCGGAAAGCGTAAACCGCTTTTTTCAACTGATCAGGTTCGGGGCGGTCTTCCGCATCGTAGATGACGACAAACTCGCCGCGCGCCTTCAGCAAGCCGTGGTTGCACGCTTTCGGTTTGGTTTTGGGCATTGCGTGCGGCACGACAATCACTTCCACGCATTCCGGCAACTCGATCTGCGCGCAGAGACGCACCGTCGCCTCGTCGTCTTCCTCCAGCAGCAGTTTCACGTCGAGTCTGTCCAGCGGATAATCGAACGACGTCACCGCCCGCACCACTTTTTCCGCGACTTCCTTTTCCTTGTATAATGGAATCAGAATCGTGTACACCGGCAACTCGTCTTCGTTCAACGTCGCCAGTTGCTCCGGGGTAATGCGCATATCCGGGCGGAACAGCACCGACAGAAAAACCGTCAGCAGTTTATAGCCGATCACGGCGAAATAAAATCCGGACGCCGCGAACATCGCCCCGGCCAGGAATATTTTCCAGTCGTAACACGCCAGCAGAAACAGCAGCGCCAGCAGAAACTGATAACGCAGGTATTGCGGAAAAGTCAGCGTCGTCGCCGCGCAGGCGGTGCCGTGCTGTTCCATGAACGCGCGGACAGTGGGATCGTTTTTCAAAGTCGGCTGTTGCATGTCAGATTCCCGCCTTTGCCTTGGCTACGATATCCTGCAAGCGCTGGTGCGCTTCCAGCGGCGAGAGGCGGTCGGTGTCGATGGTGGCGATTTCGGTCAGCAGTTCGCCCGCGTCCACCTTGCGCGGCGCAAACAGGTCAAGCTGCACCTCCCGTGCGGCGGCGCGCAGAACTTCGCCCCGCTCCAGATACGACCAGTCACGTTCCGTTGCCTGTCCTTCCAGGCCGGTCAGGATTTCCGTCGCCCGCTCCACCACGCCCGGCGGCAATCCCGCCAGCCGGGCGACTTGAATACCGTAGGAGCGGTCGCAACTGCCGGGCTGGATTTTTCTCAGGAATATCACTTCCCCGCCCCAGTCCCGCACCGCGACATTATAATTCGCCGCCCGTTCCAGCACCGTGCCCAGTTCCGCCAGCTCGTGGTAATGCGTTGCGAACAGCGTCCGCGCGCCGACTACCTTGTGCAGATATTCTGTAATCGCCCACGCCAGCGACACGCCGTCGAAAGTGCTGGTGCCGCGCCCCACTTCATCGAGAATCACCAGGCTGCGTTCGGTGGCGTTGTTCAGAATATTCGCCGTCTCGCTCATCTCAACCATGAAGGTGCTTTGCCCGCGCGCGAGGTCGTCGGCCGCGCCTACGCGGGTGAAGATACGATCAGTCAGCCCCACCAGCGCGCTTTCCGCCGGTATCGCCGCGCCCATGTGCGCCATGATTGTCAGCAGCGCCGCTTGCCGGATGTAGGTGCTTTTGCCCGCCATGTTGGGGCCGGTGATGATAGCCACTCGCGAGGAATCGGGATCGAAAATAATGTCGTTGTCGATGAACTGGCCTTCCGGCAGCAGCGTTTCCAGCACGGGATGGCGACCCTTGAGGATGCGCGTCTCCAGCCCCGCGTGAAGCTCGGGCATGACGTAGCCGCGCGCGGAAGCGACGTCGGCCAGCGCCGCCAGCACGTCCAGCGCCGCCAGCGC
>JAGUZQ010000067.1 GCA_020060765.1 Planctomycetota bacterium
AAAGCCAAATGTGGTGGCGGGTTGCAGGATGATCCGGTGCAAGCGGCTCAAAGCATCCTCCGATAGGATGGGCGGCTTGCCACTACCAGGCTTGCGTTGACTGGGAGACATGTGCAATTCGCGATGACCATTCCGACCATATTCAGAGAGATCGCGAAATCAGTCTTGACCGTTTTAAGATCCTATCGAAAATAGTCGGGATGAGGATGGAGATGATGGAGCAGGGATACTTCCTCACTCAGTCGCCATAACATGTTTGTCGACAATGAAATAGGGGGTGACGGCAAAGTAGAGACCGTTATAAATATCGTTCGTATTGCGGAGCCAAACATCACACGCCGGATGGCCAGGGATGGCGACGAACGCCTCGAAAAAAGTGCTGGTGGACAGTTTTTGGATGGCGGTTCCTCCGGTAAAAGTTGCCTTTATGGAGATATCATCCTGTCCCGACAAAAACTTAAGGAAACATTGAAAGACCCTGGTGCCTCCAAGGGGGCGCTTGAAAGTTTATTCCGCGAGTGCTAAAATGGGAAAGATCAAAAAACAGCATTCACAAAAAGGAATTTTCATGCTTTACGAACTCAGCGGTGCTATCACGGCAAACGCGGCGGGGTGGGAATTCGTGGCGTCGGAAAATCCCGGCGGTGTTGCCTTCAACCCCGCCGAAGGCTATTACCCGGACAAGGGCGACAGCCTCAAAAGCCCGTTTATCCATGGCGTGGAACCGTTCGCGTTCTACCGCTTATCCTTCGAGGCTGAAACGGAGCAGAATGGTTTCTGGAACGTGTTCTTTTTTACACCCGCAGGCGTTCCCATTGTCTCTGATGTTTATTCCTCGGTTTACGCCTCGGCTATTCCTAGGAAATATGAAGTCGTTCTTTACGGAAGGCACGGCGGGAACGCGGTGCGGGTTGGATTCCAGTCAGCGTGCGGGATTAAAGTAAAAAACCTTTCCCTGGAAAAAATCACGCCTGCCGCCGCCGCCGACTGGTGCGATGCGCTCTATGCCGAATTGCCGTCTCTGCACCGCGCCGACGTCGGCGCGGCGCAAGCGCTGCTGCCGGAAACCTTGCGCGTTCTCGCGGATGGCCAGCCCTGGCGCGTGGTGATGCTCGGAGACAGCATTGTCAACGACACCTTCAATTCCAATTTCCAAGCGCTGGTTCGGCGGAAATGGGAAAAGTCTGCCTGCGACTTCATCTGCTCGGTGCGCGGCTCCACCGGCTGCTGGTATTACCAGGAAGAGGCGCATTTCACGGAATATGTTTCTTCGCTGAAACCGGATCTGCTGATAATCGGCGGCATCTCCCAGAAAGAACAGATCGACCCGATCAGCAAGGTGATCGACCTCGCGCGCGAAAACTTGAACTGCGAAATTCTGCTGCTGTCTGGCCCCATCGGCATCGACGACGACTCTGGAAAAATCGCGGTGCAAAATAAATTCGCCCAGCGGCAAGGAGTATTGGCGCAGGAGAAAGGCGTGGCGTTTTTGGACTGCTGCCGCCAATGGAATGATTATGTTGCGAATTGCGGCAGACCGGCGGAGTTTTTCCACCGCGACCCTGTCCACGGCAATGACCGGGGCAAGCAGATTGCAGGGCGGATGTTGGCGGCGGTACTGGGGACGTGAGTCCGATTCAAATCCCGGTACTGATGTGATTGCGCCCGACAAACAAGAAACAATCAAGTGGTACAGGCGAGAAAGATTGTGTGGTTATCACGCCAGTGCGCGTGCGAAGGCGAGGTCTGTGGCCTGATCGCCGTCATCGTCGATTGGGGTTTCCAGAATAACCGGCAACGAATTGGCTTCCGCCGCGCGGAAGACGTGGCGGAAGCCTTCCTCGCCTATTCTTCCGCGACCGAGATGGGCGTGCAGGTCGCGTCCGGAACCGCAGGAGGCGTTGATGTCGTTTACGTGCAGCAGGCGGACGGGATCGTAACCGAACGCCAGCCGGTAGCGCTTGCGCATCGACTCCATGCCTTCGGCGTGGGTGAGGTTGATGCCTGCCGCGTAGGCGTGGGCGGTGTCGAAGCAGACGCCGAGTCTTTTCGGCGCTTTTACCAGCGCGGCGATTTCGCCCAGTTCCTCCGGGGTGGAGCCTAGCTGCCGACCCGCGCCAGGCATGTTTTCCAGCAGCAGCACCGGTCCCGATTTTATTTTTTTCACAGCTTCGCGCAGCGCCTCGGCCACGCGTGGAATTGCGTTGCGGCGGCGGTCGCGCTTGGCGCTGCCGGGATGCAGCACGAATAATTCCGCGCCGATTTTTGCCGCGTCCTCGTACTCCTCCAGAAAATGTGTCACTCCCTTTATCCAGTCTTCCCGGTCAGGCGCACCCAGGTTGGGCAAATAACTCAGATGCACGACCAGCGGAGAAATTCGCAGTTGCCTGCGTAACAGCTTGAAGGCGTCTGCTTCGCGTTGGCTGATCCGCTTGTCTGACCAGATGCGAGGGTTGCGTATGAAAACCTGCGCGCAGTCACAGCCCAAGTCACGCGCGCGCTCAAGTGCCTTGCACAAACCGCCCGCTATGGAAACATGCGCACCTATATTCATCGGTTAAACTCCGGCAGCGGAGAGGTAAATGCGATATCCGCGCGCAGGCGGGTATAGACCTTTTCCCAGATTTCTCCTTGTTCCTTAGCCTGCTTCAGCCAGGTTTCGGACTGCGTCCGGTCTCCTTCCAGTTCGGCCAGCAGCGCGAGGTTGAGCAGATTGTCTAGATTGCGCGGCGCGGCCTGATGGGATTCACCCAGGAATTTACGCGCACGGCGCAGATTGCCCTGCACCAGCGCCACGCGTCCGACCGTGGCGAGAGTGCGGGGACTTTCCGGCGCGAGACCCAGCAGGACGTTGACGTAAATTTCGGCGCGGGCGAAATTCTTCAGCTTTTCCGCCCAGATTAGAGCCAGGTTGTTAGCGGCGGCGCGCTCCTGCACGGGGTCGCCGCTGCTGAGTACCGCGCGGAAATTGGCTGCGGCCTGCTTGTAATCACCCAGTCCGTAGTAAACGTTCCCGCGCGTGAACAACACGCCGGGCGACGGGCTTTTGCGCGCCAGCCGTTCGACAATCGGCAGGGCTTTTGAATATTCCTCGCGGATCACGAAAATATCGGCCTGGCGCTGTAGTAGCGGATAATAATCGGGAAAGTTTTCCAATCCGGAGTCAATCGCCGCCAGCGCCTCGTCGTGCTTGCCCAGATAAAAAAAACAGGTGACGTATTTCAGCAGGGTGTCCTGATGAAGATACCGATCGAGGTGTTTCTGCTCCAGGATTTTTTCGCAGAGATTGAGCGAGGCCAGCCAGTCGCGTTCCGCGAATTGCTTGAGGAGCTCCAGATGCCACTCCCCCGCCTCGCCGTGCACGGCCAGGTATTTCTCCCGCTCTGAGGTTGCGGTTCCGGCGGCGGCGGTTTCGAGCCTTTTGGACAAGCGCTTGGTCTCGGCAGCGAGGAGGTTGAATTTGTCGCGCTGGAATTTCACCGTACCGTCGAGGGAATCGATCATGCGCGACTTTTCGCGGAAACGCGCGTAGGCATAACCGGCGGCGGCTAGCAGACAGAGTGAGATGACGGTCGCCAGTAAAGCCAGCGTGGAGTAGCTGAACATCACCCCGCGCATGAGGCCATGAGCATGGTTGGGATCGGAAGTCTGCACCTCGACAATTCTTATTGCCATCGCTGTTCCCGCTGTACGACTCCGGGCGGCGATTCCCTATTCCGCTTCCTATGGTTACGCCACCTCGTCGGAAATGCGGAATGCGGCGATCAGTCCGCCGTCATAGCCGATTCCGGAACCGGGTTTGACGCTAAAATCTGTCATCTCAAGCCCCGATAGTCCGGCGGCTTGCCGTAGCGTTTCCTCCGAGTAATGGCAGATATGCTCCCACGGTTTTAAGTGTTTCCAGTTGGTCATGTCTTCTCGCGCCTGGGGACAACCGGCGTTGGGAGTAGTAAGTACTATTATTCCGCCCGGTTTCAGCAACGAACGCAACAGAGAGAAATGCCCTACAGGATCGGGCAGATGTTCGATAACTTCAAACATGGTGATACAGTCAAAGGTCATTCCGGGAAAGGTGTCGACTGTGAGCGGCCCCGGTCGGACGTCAAGCCCCCGCTGCTCACGGGCGTATTCGACCGCGAATTTGTTTACGTCCACGCCGAAGGGGCGGTAGCCCCGTGCCCTGGCTGCTTCGAGAAATTCGCCGGTCGAACAGCCGATGTCGAGAATGCTTTCAGGCGAGGCGAGAGTTTCTATCTTGTCCAGTTTTGCACTGGAAAGGCGGATTTCCTCTTCCTGTGCCTCGTTCTTGACGGGATGCCCAGTCCAGACGCGATATTCGTAATAATATTCCTTGCTGTAAAAACTGCTCAATCCCGCCTGCGACAATCGGGGAGAGATGTAATGCAGTCCGCAGGAATCACACCTGATGAGTTCGAGGCCGTGAAAAACATCCTGGCCACGGTCGTTTCCAGGCGAGCCGCATAGGGGGCAGTCGACTTTTTCCTTGGAGTCATTCTCGACCAGCGCCGCCAGTTTCTGGCCGAACTTCCGACCTCGCCGGAATAGCAGGTGCCGATTGACGACTCCGGTAACCTTACGGCAATAAGCACGGCAAAACGTCCCCAGTTTTTCAGAAAAAGAAATATCTGTCCGACCGAAGACGGAAGACATCAATTCTGCCTGGAACAGACTTCTGAAAAAAGACATGCGCTGATTCCTTAATACAACGCTCCGCAAATAAGGGGGCAAACGCAATGTGTTATCTCCCCCTTCCAGGGGGAGTTAGGGGGGGTGAAAGGGGAAAGCATTCACCCCTCCTAACCTCCCCTGGAAGGGGAGGATTATTGCCCCTTTCTTCTAGGGCGTTGTACTTAGCGGCTAGAACCTATTCCGCTTCCAGCAGTTGCGCCACCTCTTCGGAAATGTCGAAGTTGGAGTAGACGTTCTGCACGTCCTCATGTTCCTCGATAGCTTCGATCAGTTTCATCAACTTGCGCGCCACCTCCGCGTCGACCTCCACGAAGTTGTCCGGAACCAGTTGCAACTCCGCCATGCTGGATTCGATATTTTCCTTTTCCAGCATTTCGCCGACTGTAGTGAATTCGAACGGGTCGGTGATAATTTCGAAAAAGTCGCCCTCGTCGGATACATCCTCAGCTCCCGCCTCCAGCGCGAGCTCCATCAGGCGCTCCTCCTCGGCCTTGCCCTTCTCGATCTGGAAGACGCCCTTGCGCTGGAACATGTAGCTCACGCAACCGGGGGTGCCGATTTTAGCGCCGCACTTCTCAAAAATCTTTTTCACTTCCGGCACGGTGCGGTTGGTGTTGTCGGTCAGGCACTCTGCAATGACCGCAGCGCCGCCCTGGCCGTAGCCTTCGATTGACACCGACTCGTAACCCTCCGAGCCGCTGGTCGCCTTTTCGATGGCGCGCTTGACATTGTCCTTGGGCATGTTCGATTGGCGGCATTTTTCCAGCACCAGCCGCAACCTGGGATTGTCGGCCGGGTTGCCACCCCCGCCTTCCTTGACTGCCGAATAAATCAATTTTGCCAGGCGCGAGAAAACCTTGCCTTTTTTGGCGTCGTTGATCGCCTTCTTGTGTTTTATCCCGGACCAGTGCGAATGTCCTGACATGTAGATTACTCCTGATAAATATCGAAAATCTAATCAAACTTTATTTGAGTTTTGCCGCCGTCTGTTTTCATCCAGTCGGAGGGAGGCTTATCAGCTTTTTTACTTGTGGCTTCGCCGAATAGGGTAGCCAGCTTTTCTCGAGCCTCATGCTGGCGGCTAACGTCTTCCTTCACCACTTCGGCGAATAAGAAATACTCGCATGAATTCCCCTGTTCCGCGTCGCGGGGGCGGTGGTCGCGTGCCTGCGGCTCGCGGCACCACTCGTAGGCGCGGGGGTCGTAAAAACGGCAGTTGCCGCAGCAATGCAGCGGCTGGCCGCACTTGCCGCATTCCTCCCGGAAGCCGGGCAGGCGCTTCTCTCCCCATTCCTCGCCGCAGTGATGACAGGTTTTGTTCATGCGCTTTCCGTTACGGGATGACCTTGTTCAGCGGGATTTCGATAATTCCCTCGCCGCCCGCTTTCTTGAGCTGCGGAATCAACTCGCGCACCCGCGGTTCGTCGACGACCGATTCCACCGCCACCCAGTTCTCGTCGGAAAGCTGGTTCACCGTCGGCGCGTGCAGGCCGGGCAGGGCTTTGACGATCTTGTCCAGATTGTTCCGAGCCACGTTAAGTTTCAGCAGCACCTTTCCCTTGGCATCGAGCGCCCCCTTGAGCATCATGCACAGGTCGTTCAGTTTCGCCCGCTTCCACTTGTCCTGGAGCGCTTTTTTATTGGCGATGACGACAGTAACCGATTCCTGGATGGTGTCGACGATGCGCAGTTTGTTGGCGCGCAGGCTGCTGCCGGTCTCGGTGATCTCGACAATGGCGTCGGCCAGGTGCGGCACCTTGACCTCGGTGGCGCCGTGGGAGAATTCCACCGTCGCCTTGACTTTGTTGCGACGCAGATATTTTTTCGTGAGATTGACCACCTCGGTACTGATGACCTTGCCTTCCAGCCCCTTGACCGATTTGATTTTGCTGTCTTCCGGCACCGCCAGCACCCAGCGCACCGGCTGCGCGGTGGTGGCTTTGGCGTAGACGAGTTCGGCCACCACCTCAACGTCGGAACCGTTTTCCATCGTCCAGTCCAGTCCGGTGATGGCCGCGTCCAGCACGCCGCGTTCGACATAGCGGCTCATTTCCTGCGGTCGCGCCAGCATCGCCGACAACTCGGGGTCGTCGCACCGGGGGTAATAGCTGCGGCTGGACACGGAGAATTTCCAGCCCGCTTTCTGCAAAAGGTCAAAGGTCGAGTCTTGCAGGCTTCCCTTGGGAAGGCCGATTTTCAGTTCAGCCAAAACAGTCTCCTTATTTTCATAGGATGCGAATATCGTTTCATAGCAAGAGCCGAGCTGGCTTGTCGGCAAGCGCTCGTCTATAGAATAAATCCATAACTTGCGGAAAAAAACAAGTGCGGTAAACCTATTTCTTTCTGCGGCTGGAGCTTTTCTTTTTCGGAGCGGGCGGAGCGGTTTCCAATTCCAGGTATTGCAGCAATTCCGCGGCTTCGGCGGGAGATAGTTCCTCCTGCAGGCGCTTCTGCAATTGTTGCCTAGTGCCGGAGCGACCGACCAGCCCCAGTTTCCGCGCCAGTTTAAGCGCCTCCGCGCCCAGCGGCATGGTCGTGCCCGGACACAACTGGAACAGCACCAGCGCCACCACGTCGCGGGAGATTTCCGCATCGAGTTCAAGGACGTGTCGCTTGGCCTCAGACGGCTTTACGGTTTCCAGGAACCCCAGGTTAATGCCACCGCAGACGTCGAACAACTGGTTGAGAAAAGCCTGCATCCTGGCGGCGAGTTCGTCAGCCGACGAGAGGGGATCCAGCAGCGCGGCCAGTTCCGAGCGCCGAGCAACGCGTGCCTCGTTCCAGTCCACGAATTCGGCGCGCACCCGCTTCAGCGCCTCGAACACATCCCGGTCATCGTTCTCCCCCCGCAGCAGCGAGAATATGATCAGTTCCAGCGGCGGCAGCGGACTGACCCCGCGCTTGGCTTTGCGGAACTTGTCCAGCACCCCGAGGGTTTTATTACCTGCTGTTTCCTTATCCTTAGCAGACGCCATTTCAATTCCTTAGCAAGTTGTGCGTATCTTCCTACATCTTATATTGGGCTATCTTGAATTCGACTTTTTGGTTTATATCCGGATCGCTCTCTTTTAGCGGGATGAACGCGTCGCGATAATAACAGTAAAGCTTGTGCGCGTGGCCGCGTCGACGTTTCAGCCAGAGATATTCCGCGTGCTGATAAACCGCCATACTGACCCAGTACACTGTTTCCGGATCCATGGGGATTGGTTTGATCTGCTGGGGATCGTTCTGTTCGGCTGCCCAGGATTTCAGGCTTACTCCGGTGTACCAGCGCTCCAGCGTAATATAGCATTCCTCCTGCTTTTCAGGCTTAAGGGTAAAATCATAGAAATTTCCGAGTTTGTACATCCACTCCGCTGCCCAAGGGTCGATCTTCCCCGTAACCGGGTTGATCTTGTGCGCCTCGATATAATCGTAAACCTTGCCCGGCCCCCAGGGCGACATGGCCAGCACTATGGGGACACCGATAACCAGGATGATGGTCAACAGGACAATTTTTTTCCACTTCTGCCAGCGCTTGCGCCATTTTGCGCGCCATGCCAGAGTAGAAAGAACCGACTTTTCGCCCATAATCTGACCTCCCTCCGGAAGCCGCGCCCAAAAGCGAACACAGCCAAGGCAAAACACCACTTTCCGGCAAGCAGAGAAGCTTCCGGCAACCAGAAACCTAATACTTTAATTTTATCTGCCCGAATGTCAAGTTAAAACGTCTTGCAGAGTAGGGTCTTTCATGTGAATGCGGTCAATATCGTGCTTGACGCAGGGAGGACTTCGCCATATCCTTGAGCCTTTTACTGGAGTTTAATTTCAACCGCGAGGCGAGATGATGAATGTTACCGACAGACTGCCGGATGCGTCCGGCTTTTACGGCATTTACGGCGGCCGCTATATACCCGAAGTCCTGGTGCCGGCGGTGGAGGAACTGGAAAAGGCTTTCCGCCAGATCATGGCTGACGAATCCTTCCGAGCGGAACTGGCGTCTCTGCTGAAGAATTACGTGGGGCGTCCCAATCCGGTCACGTTTGCCTCGCGCCTGACTAAATATTGCGGCGGCGCGAAAATCTACCTCAAGCGCGAAGACCTCAACCACACCGGCTCCCACAAGATCAACAACACGCTCGGACAGTTGCTGCTGGCCAAACGCATGGGCAAGACCCGCATCATCGCCGAGACCGGCGCGGGTATGCACGGCGTCGCCACCGCCACCGCCGCCGCGCTACTGGAACTGCCCTGCATAGTCTATATGGGCGCGGTCGACGTCGCCCGGCAGAAAGCCAACGTTTTCCGGATGCACCTGATGGGCGCGGAAGTCCGCCCCGTGGAAAGCGGCAGCCGCACCCTCAAGGACGCCATGAACGAGGCGATCCGCGACTGGTGTACCAATGTCACCGACACCTTCTACTGCATCGGTTCCGTGGCCGGGCCGCATCCCTATCCGGAGATGGTGCGCACATTCCAGGCAATCATTGGGCGCGAAGCCAAGGCGCAGATGATGGAACTCGCGGGCAAACTACCGGCGGCGGTTTTCGCTTGTGTTGGCGGCGGATCCAACGCGATGGGCATGTTTTACGAATTCATCCCGGAAAAATCGGTGGAACTAGTCGGGGTGGAGGCGGCGGGGTTCGGCATCGAAACCGGCAAACACGCCGCCAGCCTCGGTCACGGTTCGGTCGGCATTCTGCACGGTTCCAAGAGTTACGTCCTGATGGACAACGACGGCCAGATCACCGAGGCTCACTCGATTTCCGCCGGCCTGGACTACCCCGGCGTCGGCCCGGAACACAGTTACCTTAAAGACTGCCAGCGCGCGACCTACGCCAACATCACCGACACCGAAGCGGTGGACGCTTATCACAAACTTTCCGAACTGGAAGGAATCATCCCGGCTCTGGAAAGCAGCCACGCGGTTGCGCACGTGATGAAGGTGGCGAAAAATTATCCGAAAGACGCAGCGCTGCTGATCTGCCTCTCCGGCCGCGGCGACAAGGACGCGGAGCAGGTGGAGGATTGGGTGAAGAACAACCGATAGCAATTGGTTGTTCGTCGTTTTTTCAGGAAGCTTAGTCAGTCTCCAGTTTACAGTTGCCAGTCTCCAGTTTTTGTGGGCGCGATTTCCGGATTGCGTTTGAAAATAAAATACTGGAGACTGGCAACTGGAGACTGGAGACTTTCCCTTTAGCGGTTTTGAGTTGAAGTAATCATAGGAGCAGCCATGACCATCCGCGTAAGATTCGCCCCCAGCCCCACGGGTAACGTTCATATCGGCAACATCCGTGTGGCAATTTTCAATTGGCTTTACGCCCGTTCGCAAGGAGGGAAGTTCCTGCTGCGGATCGAGGACACCGACCTGGAGCGCTCCACCCCGCAGGCTATCGCCACTCTGCTCGACGCGCTTAATTGGCTGGGGCTGCACTATGATGAAGAGGCGGTATACCAGACCGCCATGCGCCACCGCCACGATGACGCGGTCAAACTCATGATCGAGCAGGGTCACGCCTCCCGCAAAAGCGAGGGAGAACCGACGATTCTGCACCTGCATGAAGGTCTGTTCGATCCCTCCTTCGTCACCGAACCGCGCGACGCCGCCGAAATCGACGTCTCGCAGGGCGAGCTTTTCGCTAACCCTTGCGCGCTGGTACACGAAACCACTTCCTCCAAGGGCGAGGTCTTCACTCGCCCCATCGCCTGGGATTCGCTGGCCTGCCTGGAAATCGAAACCGAGGACGGGCAACGCGTAGCCGGTTCCGTCCTGCGCGACAAGACCTCGGAATGCAACACCGACGCGACCAGCCTGCTGGGAAAAAAGCCGGTCAAACTGCATTTCAAAAGGCGTTATGTTTTTTACGACGACATGGTGCTGGGGCGGCTGGAGAAACCCCTGGACAGTCTGCGCGACCTCGTGATCGCTCGTTCCGACGGCTCGCCGGTGTTCCACCTCGCCAACGTCGTCGACGACGTGGAGATGGGCATCACCCACATCCTCCGCGGCAACGACCATATCGAGAACACCTACCGCCACCTGTTCATCTTCAAAGCCATCAACGCCGCGCCGCCGAAATACGCGCACTTCCCCATGATCGTCAACGCGAAGGGCAAGCCGTATTCCAAGCGCGACGGCGACGCCTACGTGGGCGACTTCAAGGAAAAGGGTTTTCTGCCCGAATGCCTGTTCAACTTCCTGGCGCTGTGCGGCTGGGCTCCCGGCGACGGGCGCGAGATCATGAAGCGCGAGGAAATGGTCAAGGCGTTTTCGCTCGACCGGATCAATTCCTCGGCCGCGCAGTTCAATTGCGAAAAGCTGGAATGGATGAACGGCCAGTATCTCACAAAAATGGATCTGCTCACCCTTCTGCCTCTCATCCGCGCGGAACTTAAAAACGAGGGTATCGCCGCAGGCGATTTCGACGCGAAATGGCTCGCCCGCCTGATCGAACTGGAACAGGAGCGGATGCGCACGATCAAGGAATTCGTCGAACATACCTCTTATTTCTTCGCCGACCAGGTGCAGTTCGACGAAAAGGCGGTAAAAAAAGTCCTGCAGAAAAACGAGGGCGCCGGTTTGAAAATTATCGCCGGTATTCTGAGCATATTGCAATCTCTCGCCGACTGGACGGAAAAGGCGCTTGAAGAAAAGATCACCGCCTTCGCCGAGGGCAAGGGTCTCAAGATGGGAGACGTCGCCCAACCCCTGCGGGTGGCAATCACCGGCGGCACGGTCAGTCCCGGCATCTGGGAGACGCTGTTCCTGGTCGGGCGGGAACGCGCCCTCGCCCGCATTTCCCGGGTGCTGGCCGAGGTCAAACCGGAGTAATCGCTTGCATCCGGTCACGGGTGGGATAAAATAAAGATAGAGGGTAACCGAACGCGAGAGATAATATGCTTGAAATAATCCGCTATCCCAATCCGATTCTGCGCGAGGTGTCCCGACCGGTGGAAATCATCGACGAGGAGATCCGGAAACTGGCGCTGGAGATGATTGACAGTATGTACGAGGACAACGGCGTGGGTCTGGCCGCGCCCCAGATCGGTCGGAACATCCGCCTGGTGATCGTCGACCTCGATCCGCGCAAACGCGATCCGCAGGTGATGATAAATCCCGTAATCACCGGCAAAAGCAAGGAAAAAGAAACCGTTGTCGAAGGCTGTCTCAGCGTGCCCGGCATTGAGGGCAAGGTCACCCGCGCGGCGGAACTGACGGTACAGGCGCAGAACCTCGACGGCGACACGATAGAATATTCCGGCGACGGAATATTCGCCCGCGCCGTGCAGCACGAGATCGACCACCTCGACGGCATTCTCTTCATCGACAAGCTTTCCCCGGCGACGAAACTTTCCATCCGTGCGGAACTCGCCCGCCTCGAAGAAAATTTCACCTCTTACCGCTGACCGCCAGGAGACCCTGATGAAAATGGTTTTCTGCGGCAGCGGCGACTTCGCCGTGCCGACGCTGGACGCCCTCGCCGGAAGCGGCCACGAAATCCTGTCTGTTTTCACCCAGCCCGACCGCGAGGCAGGGCGCGGCAGAAAAATCCATTTCACGCCGGTCAAAACCCGTGCGCTGGAAATGAATCTGCCTATTTTCCAGCCCGTGAAACTGCGCCGAAATTCAGAACCGCCGGAACTGCTGAAAGAACTCGGCGCCGAAGTCGCGGTGGTGGTCGCCTACGGGCATCTCATTCCCAAGACGATGCTGGACGTGCCGAGACACGGTTTCGTCAACCTGCACGCATCCCTGCTGCCGCGCTGGCGGGGAGCCGCGCCGGTGCCGCACGCGATTCTGAACGGCGACGAACGGACAGGCGTGACAGTCTTCCGCCTCAACGAAAAATTCGATGAAGGCGACGTGCTGGATCGCGAGATCATCGACATCCTGCCCGCCGACACCTCGGCCACGGTGCTGGAGAAACTGTCGAGCATCGGCGCGAACCTGATGCTGAAGGTTATCGGCGAAATCGAGGCTGGCTGGACTCACGCCGTGCCTCAGATGGAGGAGGAAGCCACGCTCGCGCCGAAATTTGAAAAATCGGCGGGGCTGATCGACTGGGCGGAGAGTTGCCATAAAATTGATTGTCTGACGCGAGCGTTCCAGCCCTGGCCGCTGGCCTACACTTTTCTTCCAGGCAAAGACCAAGCGACGCGGATATGCGTCCTGAAAGTCGCCCCCGCCGCCGCGCCGACAAAAGCGCGAGCGCCGGGAACGGTTTTGCATGTCGACGACAAAACGGGAATAGTCGTGCAGTGCGGCGACGGCGCGGTCTCGCTGGAGCTAGTCAAACCGGAAGGAAAACGCCAGATGCGCAGCGCCGACTACGCGCGCGGCGCGCGGCTCCAGGCCGGAATTGTTTTGGGGAACGGATGAGGATTTACATCTCCGCCGGGGAAGTGTCTGGTCAGCAGCACGCCGCCCGCCTCTGCCGCGCCTTGCGCGAGCATAACAGCGGTCTCGAATTTACCGGCATGGGCGGCGACCTCCTGGCCGAAGCGGGAGTGGAAATTAAAGTCGACCTCGGCGGGCGCGCGGTTATGGGACTGATTGAAGTTCTAAAACACCTGCCCTTTTTGAAAAAACGTTTCGACCAGTCGCTGGCGCACATCCTGTCGGAAAAGCCGGATGCGGTTATCCTGGTAGATTACCCCGGTTTCCATCTGCGGCTCGCGCAGGCGGTCAAACGCGCGAACCCTTCGCAGAAAATTTTATATTACATCGCGCCTAAGGCATGGGCGTGGAACGAAGGGCGGGTAAAAAAAATCGCGCAGTCGGTCGACCGGCTGTTCTGCATTTTCCCCTTTGAGGAAGACTGGTTCCGCTCACGTGGCGTCGATGCTAAATTCGTGGGCAATCCCACCAACGATGCGGTGATGGAAACCCCGCCCGCACCGGAATGCCGCTGGAAATTGTCGCTGCCGGAAAACGGCAAAATCGTTTCCCTCTTTCCCGGCAGCAGACAGAAAGAACTGGAGCGCATCTTTCCGCCAATGCTGAAGGCGGCGGAAATCATGCGCGACGAAAAACCAGACCTTTCCTTCGCAGTCGCGGTGGCTCCCGGTTTTTCCCGGCAGTCGCTCCACGCAGTCGCGCCAATCCCCGACGACTTTTCCGTAATCGAGGGACGCGGGCTGGAACTCATGGCCAGCTCCGGTTTCGTCTTCGCCAAAAGCGGAACCACCACGCTCGAAGCGGCGCTGCTGGGGATTCCGCTGGCGGTGCCGTATCGCGCCAACCCAGTGTCGGCTTTTCTGGCGCTGAAAATACTACTCAAAATTCCGCACGTGTCCTTGCCCAACATCATCGCGGGGAAAGAAATCGTGCCAGAGTTGTTGCAGGAAAACTGCACGCCGGAAAAACTGGCCGCGACCGCTTTGCCTTTGCTGGAAGACACCGAATGCCGGAGAAAAATGCTGGCGGATCTGCTAGAACTGAAAAAACTTTTCGGCACCGAACTGTCCGCCCCCCGCGCGGCAGCGGCAATGCTGGCCGCCATCGGTTGACGGGTCAGGGCATTTGCGACCTGCTCCCCAGGCAATTCCCCCTTATCCTAAAAGTCTCGCGGAAAATTTCCTCGCAAACCATCAGAGGGAAAAATATAACTCTGTACATTCTGCGCGTGAGAACTCTTTTTTCCCTGCTAGGAGACACATAACCCATCTCATCGATTACTATTGTGCTAGAGTCAGTCCTGTCCAGAGCAATAAAGCAAGAGCAGTAAACAATCTCATGCGTAAACCGCGCGGCGAAATAAGCGGGAACGTAAAGCAGGAGAAAGATGCAAAGAACGGTTTTCGGCAAGCGCGGGCAACGGAACCAATCTGCGGCACACGTCATTTTATTTCTCCCGGCATTTTCTCCAGCAGTTTGCCAATCGACATCCGATCATCTTCATTGCGCGCGCGGCGCTGCGCTTCGCGGGCATAGGCAAGCGCGAGTTCCCGCTCCCGCGGGGAATTGCCGTTCAGGTAAATCAGCGCCAACCGGTACGGCCCGCGGGGGTCGTCTGGCAGCACCCGCGCGACCGCTTCCCAATGCACGATTTTTTCCTTTTCGGAAAGTCCGCTCCATCGGGTTTCCTTCCAGTCCGGCGGTGGAAGCAGGTTGGAATTCGTCACGGAGAACATCAGATACGCCAGGGAAACCGCCAGTCCCGGCAGCACCAGTCCGCGCACATGGGCATGATGCCGACTGACAATCGCCGGATTTTTTTCCGCCGCGCGCAGGAAATCCACCCGTTCGGCAATGCCCCAGTGATGCCAGGAATGTTGCCGACGCGGCATCCCGGCGGCGGCGGCGATTTTTTCCAGCGCCCGGCACAGCGGCTCGGCGCTGCCCTGCACCTCCAGCGCGTACAGGTCGGCCTGCCGCTCCATCCGCAAGGAGTAAAAGCCGAACCCGAACCGGATAATCGCCAGCAGCAGCAGTATCATCCCCGCCGCCAGCGACATTCCCGACAAGCCGAAACCGATCAGCAGTTCCTGCGCCAGCCGCATCGCCGCCACAATCAGGACGAGATAATAGATCAGGTGCCGATGCCTGACATGTCCCATTTCATGACAGACCACCGCGTCCAGTTCCTCCGGCGACAGCACCCGCAGCAGCGCTCGGCTGAGAAAGAGATAACGGAAGGGAGGCATTACTCCCACCGCCGCCGCATTGGCCAGCGCGTCGCCGCCGAAATCCCAGACAAAGACTCCGGAAAACTTCACGCCCGCCTTTTGCTGCACCGCTCCGATTCGCGCCAATACTTCGCCGTCGCGCAGTTTTTTGCAGCCCCAGAAAAACCGCAACGCGAACGGGAATACCCATGCTGCCAGCGCGAACACTCCGTACATCTCAACTTCCAGCACAGATGAGACCGCCTCGTTTGCGCCTTCTCCCGGCTCAAGTAATTCGCCTACCCAAAGAAACGGCAGCCAGATGATCAGGATGAAAAAACCGTACCTGATCTTGTGCAGCAGAAATCTTGGCAAAGTCCATTTACCCGGAGTTACGGCGCGGTGCAAGCGATAGCAGGGAAGCCAAGTCATGAAGCATAACAGAACAAAAGGAACAATGCCGCAGAGGTTGCGCACCGGCACGCTGGCGGCCTCTCCCAGCAATCCGGCGTAGACATGAGTGAAAGGGAAAAAGTGCAGCGTCGCGAAAAAAATGGCCACGGCCAGCGCCCGCAGAAAAATGTCGGCATAACCCGTCCAGTTGCCGCGCCCCCGACCAGGCTGGTGCCGCAGGCGGAGGTAAACGATTCGCGAAACGGCGTAACTGGCGGCAAGTAGCAGCAGGCAGGAGGAAAGCACGGCCAGAGTCGTTATTCCGCTTCCGGGCAGAACAGGATATTCCCTGCGGCAGAAGACCTCCAGAATAAGCAACGCGGCGACTGTTTCAATCGGCAGGAGCAATCTCAATCCTTTAGAGTTACTCGGTTTTCATGGCGCCTTTCGCTTTTTGAAGCAAATCAGTGGCGACGGCGGTGATCCTGACATCGGAGGAATTTTCCAACGACTTGGTCGCGAATCGTTCCGCAATATGAAACTCGCCGAGGTAAAAGTGCATCCGCCCCAGGTAATATTCATACAGTGACTGCGCCGGATTTTTAGCCTCCGCGTGCAGCAGGCTGACATACTGTTTGTACCAGTCCAACATTACCGGGCGGTACATTCGACGGAATTCCTCATCGGCCTGGACGTATACGCCGTCGGAACCAACTTTGTAAACCGAAATCCACTTGGGAAATTCAGTTTCATGGGTGCCGAGAATGGACGCGGCGGGGACGACGCTCTGCTCGATAATGAATTCGTCGATGCCGTCCTTGTCGATATCCATGGTGGCAACAGCAGCGTCCTTTTGCCAGCAAAGCAGGGAAAAAACGCATTTCAAAGCCGCGTCGCCCTGCTGTTTATCCAGGCGATAGGCAGTGTGCCAAGCGCTGGCGCAACCATCCTTTTCCGCGCTGCTGAAACTGGCCAGGAGAAGCGACCGGTCGGAGGCGTCGGAATCGACTATCTGCAGCGAGCAGTCCTTCATCGGCAACACTTCCGGCGGGAACGCCAAACCAACCGGGGTCGGCGCCTTTTCCAGGCTCTTGCCAGCGTCAAAAAGATTGACTCGGTAGCGCAGACTCAGTTTTCCGTTAGCGTCGCGGTTGCAGATCAGCAGGAACGCGCGCGTGATCGGCTCCGGCACGTCGGGAGTGCCGCCCTGAATCGTGGCGACCACTGTCTCCTCGTCCTTGCCGTCCCCGTCGAGATCGCCGAAAACCTTGCCGCGCGACCAGATCCATTTTTTCTCCGCAGCGAATGGAGACACGAGGCCGTCGAGCATGGCGTCGTATTCGTTATTCTCGTTAGGCTTGTATTTCTGGTAACCCCAGGAAACGCAACCTTGCGCCAGCAGCATGTTCAGGCATAGAAACGTCAGTATCGCCGTTTTTTTCATGGCATGACTCCAACTGTAAATTATGTTTTTCAGGCAAGCGGCAGATTGAAGAACACGGTCGTGCCCTTGCCGACCTCGCTTTCGATCCAGATGTTGCCTGCGTGTCCGTCTTCGATAATCTGCTTGCAGATAGGCATGCCCAACCCGGTGCCGATGGAATGGTGGTCGATGTTCTCGATCTGCTCGAACTTGGAAAACACGCGGTTGAGATTTTCCGGAGCAATGCCGATACCGGTGTCGGTGACGGAAACCAGCAGCATTGGCTGCTTGGAATTGATCTCGCCCGCAGCGGTGACCGCAGTGCGCACCGTCACGCTTCCGCCCTCCTTGGTGAACTTGATGGCGTTGGAAAGCAGGTTCATCAGCACCTGCATGATGCGGTCGGAATCGGCCTTGACCGCCGGCAGGCCTTCGGCCAGTTCGGTAATCAGTTCCACGCCTTTCTGATTGGAGATGGAACTGCTGCTGCCGATAGCGGTGCCGATGACATCCTCAATCTGGATATCCTCGTAAACGTATTCCAACTTTCCCGCTTCCATCTTGGTGAGATCGAGTACATCGTTGATCAGGCGGCTCAGGCGCGCGCCCTCGTCGTAGATGATCTGCAGGTATTCCTTGCGCTCTTCCTCGGTGTCGATCATCCCTTCCATCAGCAGCGTTTCGGAATATGCCATGATCGAGGTCAGGGGCGTGCGCAACTCGTGGCTGACGAGGGAGAGAAAATCGTTTTTCATGGCGTCCAACTCGCGCAACTTCGCCACCTCGCGGCTGAGCTTCAAGTCGCGGCAGATGACCACGTGTCCCGCGCCGTCATCCTCGTCGGTGCCGCGCGTGGGGGTGACGGTAAGCCCGAACACCTCCTCCACGCCGCGCATGTCGGTGACGAACTCCTGCTCTTCCTGGCTTTCCTGGGTAATGAGCGAAGCCAACAGTGAGCCCACCTGGCGGGGCAGGCACTTGCTGAAGTGGTTGCCCAGCACGTCGCCGCGGCGGATGTCGAGCATGATCTCGATGGTGCTGTTGATGAGATTGACGTTGCCGTCGCCGTCCAGCGCCATGATGCCGTGAGGCACGGTCTCAACCACGTCCTCCATCGCCGCCCGCGCCTGTTCGATTTTTTCGCGAAAGCGGTGCGTCTCGATAATGGAAGCCGCCTCGCGCGCCAGCATCGTCAACAGCGTGGACTGTTCCTGCGTGAACTGCGAGGAATCGAGGTCGAGCCACAGCACCAGCAGCGCCACCGTGCCTGTCGCTCCCGCGAAGGGCAGCAGCAGGATAGACATGATGCCGTCGGCGGGATCGGGATTCTCGACCGGGATGATGGCCGGCTCGGAATTTTTCACCGCCCAGTCGAGCATAGACTGTTCCACCGCGAGGTTGTCGGGGCACATCTCCCGGAAAATTTCCATCTCGCCCTGGGAGTCTATCATGTACAGCCGGGCGTAGGTGAATTCGATCGCCTCGTCCAGCAGCATTTCCATCTGGTCGACGGCGTGCTCGATGTCGCCGCTTTCCTTGATGCGAACCACCTTGCGCTGGAAGGAGGACAGCTTGGAAAGCGACTCCGCCAGTTCGTGGTTGACCTCCAGAAGCCGCTCAATCCTGACTTCCGGGTCTTCCTCTTCGACATTGGGCGCGACGGCGATTTTTTCCATTTTACTGGCTTTCAATCAGATCGAAAAATTCCTTGGCCTTTTTCAACTCCACCAACATCGTCGCGATAGACTCGTCCAGGAATTTCGCCGTAAGGTTATAAAGCTGCCAGACGGAGGTCTTGATTTCCGGCATCCGGTTGTCGCCCGCCGCGCCGATCCCGAGAGAACGCGCCAGGATGTCGCCCAGATGCACGGCCGCCACCATCTCCCGGTTTTCCCGCGCCTGATCCGGGCGGTGGTGGTACTGGATGGAATGCAGCAGATTCGGGGGCAGGCGCCATTTCTCCGCCACCCAGGTGCCTACCGTGTTGTGGGTAAAGCCCAGCACCTCCTTTTCGGCGCTGCGGATCAGGCAATTGTCGGCAGACACTTTTTCCGTGACCACCATATAATCCTCGGTGAGAAACTGGTCGAGAATCAATTTGCCGATATCGTGGATCAGGCCGCCCACGAAAGCGTCGTCCGGCTGCAATCCGCCGCCGAGGGAACTTGCCACCACCCGCGCGCCGATGGCGGTACCGAGGCAATGTTCCCACAATTTCGGAATATCGATTTGAAGAGATTTCCTGCCCTTGGACAAGTCGAAGACCGATGCGGTCATGACCACGTTTTTCACTTTATTGAAGCCGAGAATGACTACCGCGTGCTGGATGGATTTGATCTGCCCGGGGAAACCGTAGAAAGACGAGTTCACCAGTTTCAGCACTTTCGCCGTCAAGGCCTGATCCTGCTCGATCATCTTCCCCACGTCGGCGGCGTTGGTCTTGGGGGAATTAGCCATGGCGATAATATGCGAGGCGACAGTCGGCAGCGTCGGCAGGTCGCTGACCGATTCGATTTTCTTCCTGGCTTTGGCGGAATCGAGAACCATCGGTCTTCCTTAAATTACCAGCAAAACAAGGTGTCAATACGAGGGACTAAGGCTCTAAGGGACTAGGGGACTAAGACTCCGGTCAGTGATTTTCCTGATTGCCGGTGTTCGCCATCGGGGAATTATCGTCAGGCAGATTTTTCTTAGTCCCTCAATCCCTATTAACGCAGTCCCGGCACCGCTCCGCGACCGCTCATAACCAAATGGCGGATCGCAAGGCGTTTCAGTTCATCCATAACCGGGTTATCCTTGATATTGCTGAAGCGCTCCTGCGCGGCGAGGGCGACCCGTCGCATAAATTCGCGGTCTTCCGACGAAGCGTTTTCGAGTAACGACTTCCCCTCGGAGGGGCGCTTTTCCACGGTTTCGCCGGAAGTCGCTTCCTCCTCCTCGATCAACACTTCATCCACGCCCCACTTTTCCAGGCGCTTGATATACATCGGCGTCAGGCGCGCGCCGTTCTGCACAACCACCCGCCCTTTTGCGTCGAGAATTTCCTGCCCCAGCAACATCCCCGATTTCAATTCGGCAATAGGCAGTTTTTTCGTCGCCATCATGTCTCCATCACGGTTTTACGAACCCGCAAAAAAGCCTGCGCTCGTTCGTTGACTCGCAATTACATCATATCCAGGAATCTTGTCAAGGGAATTAGTTGCATCACATTGCTGTCATTGGTTCTGCGCATCCAAGCCATGTCGGTAAATGTCAAGCAACCGGTCTGCCATCAGTTGCCAGTCAAACCTTTCTGCGCACAGCTTTCGCCCGGTTTCCGCCAGTTTGAGCGCGGCGGAAAGATCGGTCATGATTTCGCGGATCGCTTTTCCCAAACCGGGTAAATCAAGCGGCGGCACCAGCCAGCCTGTCTCGTTATTTTTAACAACCTCCCGCGCTCCGTCAATATCGAAAGACACCACGGGCTTTCCCGCCAACAGCGCCTGCGGCAACACCCGCGCCAAACCTTCCCGCAGACTGCAATGCGCCACCATGTCCATCGCGTGGATAGCGCCTGCCACGTCCTTGTGGGGAACCAGTCCCGCGAAAGTCACGCGAGGGGCGATATCCAGCGCGTGCGCCTTTTCCTCCAGCCACTCGCGCCAGGATCCGTCGCCGACGAAGAAAAGCCGGGCGCTGGGAAAATCCCGGATCAGTTCCGCGAAAACATCCAGCAGGTAATCGTGCCCCTTCAACTCGAACAGGCGCGCGATTTTACCGATCACGAAATCGTCTGGCGCGAAACCGTATTTTTCGCGGATCGCCTCGCGGTCAACCGGCTCCCGCAGAAACTCCTCGGTGCGCATACCGCTATAAACCGTGATATATTTCTCCGGCGTCGCGATACCGGCAGCAAGCGCCTTTTCCGCCATCGCGTACGCCACGCAGGCGATTTTATGGCACCGCGCCGCCGCGATTTTTTCGGCTGCAATATAGACCGCGTTCTTCAGCTTCGACTGGTAGGGATGAAACGGCAGGCCGTGAATCGTATGAATTACAAAAGGCGTTTTTTCCTTCCAAGCCGCCAGCCGTCCCAGAATCCCCGCCTTGGAGGAATGGGTATGCACCACGTCGGGGCGGACGTCGCGAATAATTTTTCGCAAGGCATAATACGCCCGCGCGTCGGCGACGGGCGAGATTTCCCGCAGCAGAAAAGGCGTCTCGATCAGCGGAACGCCTTTCGCCTGCGCCTCCGCCAGCAACGAACCTTCCGGGCCGGAGGTGGGGCCGGTGCAAAGAACAACCTCATGCCCGCGCTTCATCTGCCCGAGCACTGTCAGCAGCGTATTCTCCTGCGCCCCGCCCAGGATCATGCGGGTAATGATGTGCAGTATTTTCATGGCATTCCCTGCCGGAAAACGCGCTATTCTTCCTCTTCCGTCTCCGCCATCGCCTCGGCCAGTTCCTCGGGGGTGCGCGGTTTCAGGGTCGGGAACAGGATTACTTCGCGGATACTCGGGTTGCCGGTCAGTAGCATCACCAGCCGGTCGATGCCGATGCCCAAACCGCCTGCCGGAGGCATTCCGACTTCCAGCGCGGAGACGTAATCCTCGTCCACCGCGTTACAATATCCTTCCTCGTCGGCGCGCGCCACCTGCGCCTCAAAACGCGCGCGCTGCTCCAGCGGGTCATTTAGTTCGGAAAAGGCGTTAGCCAGCTCCATCCCCGCCACGATCACCTCAAACCGGTCGCTCAATTCCGGCTTGTCCCGATTGCGCTTGCAGAGAGGATTGAGACTGGCCGGATGATGCGTGACAAACGTTGGATTGATCAGCGTCGGCTCCACGATCTCGTCCATCACTTTTCCCAGCAGATGGTCGTGATCCAGCCCGGACAGTTTTTCTTTCGCGAAACCGGCGGACGCGAGTTTCGCCTTCATCGCCTCGTCATCTTCCGGATTTACTCCAGCGACTTCGCGCACCAGTTCATGGATGCTCTTGCGCGGCCAAGGCGCGGCGACGTCGATCTTGTGCTCGCCGAAAGTGATTTTTGTCGTGTCGAGAATCTCCCGCGCAGCGGAACTGACCAGCGTCTCGGTCAAGTCCATCATCACCTCGTAATCGGCGTAGGCCTGATAGATTTCGATCATGGTGAATTCGGGGTTGTGCGAGGTGTCGATGCCTTCGTTGCGGAAATTGCGGTTGATTTCGTAGACCCGATCCAGCCCCCCGACCAACAGCCGCTTCAGATAGGTCTCCGGCGAAATGCGCATGAACAGGTCGATGTCCAGCGCGTTATGATGGGTCACGAACGGTCGCGCCGCCGCGCCGCCGTAAATGGCTTGCAGCATCGGTGTCTCGACTTCCAGGAACTTTTCCCTGTCGAGAAACGCGCGGATAAAGCTGATGATCCGGCTGCGGGTGATGAAAGTCTTGCGCGAATCCTCGTTGGCGATGAGGTCAAGATAACGCCTGCGGTAACGGATTTCCACATCGCGCAGACCCGTCCACTTCGCCGGCAGGGATTCCAGGGATTTGCTCAGAAACCGAAAGGAGTTGCCGAAGATCGTAACTTCACCGGTCTTGCTTTTCTGCAGAATGCCGGTGACTTCGAGAAAGTCGCCCACGTCCAGATGCTTGGCCTGTTCCCAGATGTCGACGCTACGTTTCTGGATCAGGTTGACCTGGATTTTGCCAGTGCGGTCAAGTAAGTCAAGCCACTTGCTCTTGCCCATATCGCGCAGGGCGACCACCCGGCCCGCGACCGTCACGACCGAAGCCCGCCCCTCTTCCGGAGTCTCCTCCGGGCACAGCGCGCGCACGTCCTCAACCATGCCGGTGATGAGAGCGCGGCTGCCATAGGGATCGGCGTTCAGTTGCTTAAGAGCGGCCAGCTTGCCCAGCCTGTCGTTGCGGATTTTGTCCTTTGCCATGTCTAGTCCTGTCTGAAAATGAATAACGGAAACGCAACCATAGCATGAAAACGCGGACTCGTCAAGGAGTCCGCGCCAGGCGAAGCAAAACCGCGCCAAAGGGGATTTATTCGTAAGTGCGCCGCTCGATGAGATAACCGCTCGCGCCAGTGGCTGCGCACTGTTTCTTGATGCGTTTCTTCAGGGACGCGGCGATCTGGCTGAGCAGCGCCGGATGGGGAGGATAGTTGAGGCTGTCGCTGGTGATGACCGAAAGGCTGACCGACACCAGCGGCACCTTGACCTGTTCGCCGTTGCGGTTGACGCTGGCGTAAAAACCCTGCGCGATATCCTGCTCGTTGAAGTGGCGCAGCCGCCCCTCGTCGAATCGCTCGCAGATGTTCTGCAGATTCTTTTCCGGAATTTTGCTGTTCAGCACCATAATGAAATCGTCGCCGCCGATATGACCCACCTTGGCTGAACCGCCCAGTTCCGGCAGTTCGTCGCACATCGACTGCGCCTGCAACCGGATAATGTCGTCGCCCTGCAGGAAGCCATAGGAATCGTTGTATTCCTTGAAACTGTTCAGGTCGGCGTAGACCAGCGAGAATTCGTGCTCGCGGGAGATGTCCATGATCCAGCGTTGGATGACGCGATTGCCGGGCAGTTTGGTCAGAGGGTTTGCGCCGATGGCGGTGTCTATCTCCAGTTCTCCCGCGCGCTGCAGCAGGCGCTTGATCGTCACCGTACCGATGCAATTGCCCTCGTCGTCGCTGACGATTACCGGGTCGTAGATGTTCTCAGTCGTCCGCTCCATCGCGATTTTCGCCAACACCGTGACTGCGGTCTTCTCCTTGACCACCAGGCAGTCTGGCCGGGTAAGTTCCTCCACCGGCTTTTTCTGAAACAGGGTATAGCCGAACTGGCCGCCGGTTTCGGTATAGAACCCCTGCCTGGTTATCAGCCCCTGCGCATTCCTGGCCTTGTCGATAATCACCACATGATCCAATTTCGGGCTATCCTTGAAAAGCTGATCCAGTTCCTCGCACTTCATCCGCCCACTGGGAACGGTGGTGGTGTTGATAACCATGTTCTGGATGGTTTCGTCCAGGTCGGCCTGGGGAGTATTGTACTTGTCCACCCGCAAGCGGATATTCTCGCTGATGGCCGGAGCCAGCGGCATGGGCAACGGCAGAGGTCGTCCCAGGAGAAAACCCTGCGCGTACCTGACGCCGTGCCGGAGCAGGCATTCCATCTCCTCCCAAGTCTCCACCCCCTCGGCGATGATCTTGCTTTCGACCCCGTCGGCGAAGGAGACCATCGATTTTATCAGCATCTGCTTGTAGGTATTTTTGTGTACGTCCCTGACAATGATGCTGTCGACCTTGATAAACTCGGGAGCAATGGAAATCAGTTTCGCCATGCTGGAGTGACCAGAGCCGAAGTCGTCCAGCGCGATATGAAAGCCCTGGTTTACGTAATGCCGGGCAATGCTCTCCATCTTGCCGTAATCGGAGAAAGCCGCCTCCTCCGTGATCTCCATCACCACCTGCTTGCGGTTGATCCCGTACTTGCCCATGGCGTTCAGGGTGAATCCCTCGGCGAATCGGCTGTCGCCGAAAATGTCGGGGCTGACGTTGATGAAGAAATAGCTGTCGCGCAGGATATCCAGGAACTGACCGATCTTCCGCAGCGCCACCGAGCGGCAGGCGTACTCCAAATCCCAGGTCAACCCCATCTGCTCGGCCTTGATAAACATCTCCATCGGCGATTCGAACGGGGGATCGCCGCGGCTGAGAATTTCGTAACCGATGATCTTTTGCGAAAACAGGTCGACTATCGGCTGGAAAAACGGTCGGATGCGCTCCTCCCGGATCATGGCGTCGAATTCCCGGTCGACCCTGTTCCATCCCAAGCGCAGCAGATGGCGCTTGATGTTGGTCGCCGCCACATCGTTGACATAATCCTTCATGGAAATCTTCACGCCGCTCCTCCGATCAAGCCTCTTGGCCTGCAGCAACCTGGCTACGTCCGGCTGGCAGTTTATGACTTCTACGCCCGAGGCAGGATACTTGTGGTTCACCATCTTCACGAAAGCGATCAGGAACCTGAAGCCCACGTCGTCTATGTTTGTCACGTTTTCCAGATCGATGGCGTAATTGGAGCTTTCCTTCCTTACGCATTCGAGCAACGCTTCCTGGAAAACTCCCAGCGCCAGATTCATCTCCCCCACTACCAGGTCTCCCTCCGGCTTGAGGACGCGACCAAACCGGCGCGATTCCCTTTTTACCGGAATCCGGGGGATATCCATCACCGCTTCTTTGAGCGTTGTGTCCAAAGTCGAATCCTCCACAGTTTCGCTAGAAGTTGGCGGCAGGTTTCAGGTACTATCATAGTAGCCACGGCTGTGAATGCAAATCAGGATAACATTGATTTTTTCTTAGGATTTTGTTCAGCCCAGAAGCGTTTTTCACGCAAAAGTGATTTATTCATAAACCAAAACCGAACTATGAGTCTTTATGATAAACTTCATTCAGATATCCCACAACACTGGACAATTCCATTTTCTTCTTTCCCCACAGGCGCCTGAAAAAACAAGCGGCACGGAAAGTTATCCGCGCCGCTTGTGCTTCGCTATTATGCAAAAATTACTTTTTGTTGACGATGTTTGGACAATCACCGGTTTCCTGGAAAATTTTAATCATGCGCACTGTTTCCTCCGCCACCGCTTCAGCGGCCTGGTCGGTGGAAGCACCGATATGCGGCGTGCAGACCGCCAGGCCAGCCAGTTCGGTATCGGCGAAGTCGTCTTCGCCTCCGGCAGGCTCGTCCTCAAACACATCCAGCGCCGCGCGCAGTCCCTTGGTCTTGATCGCTTCCTTCAACGCAGCGGTATCGACAATCTCGCCGCGCGAGGCATTGATAAGAATCGCGCCCTTCTTGACTTTGCCAAGAAGTTCCTTATTGACCATTTTCTTGGTTTCGGGAGTGGCAGCCACGTGCAGGCTGATAACGTCAGACTTCTGCATCAGTTCGTCAAGGCTTGCCAGGTAGGTCACGCCCATCTGCGCAGCGGTTTCCTTCGCGGCATAGGGATCATAGGTGATAACTTTCATCTCGAACGCCAGCGCCCGTTTCGCCACCGCGCGACCGATAGCGCCGAAACCGATCAGACCCAGCGTGCGCCCCTTCAGGCCGCGCGCCTTCTGGTACTTGTTCTTGCGCCATTTGCCCGCGGCCAGGTCGGCGTTGGCGAAGGTAATCTGCCGGTCGGCGGCGACCATGAGGCCGAGAGCGAGTTCGGCGACGGCGTCGGTGTTCTTGCCAGGAGTGTTGCCGACCAGCACGTTTTTCGCGGTGGCGGCGGCAAGGTCGATGGTGTTGACGCCTGCACCGGCGCGGATAACCAGTTTCAGATTGGACGCGGCGGCGAAGACCGGCGCCTGCACCTTGGTGGAACGCACCACCAGCACCTCGGCGTCGCCGATCACGCCGGGCAGGGATTCGGCGGAAGCGTCAGGCTGGTATTCCACCTGCGCGCCCAACGCTTTAAGTTCTGTAATCGCCGTGTCTGACATTTTGTCTGCCAAAAACACCTTCATGTCGTTCTCCTGTTGTAGAAATACGAAAACACCTATTCAGTCAATTTTTATCGAATATGAACTGATAGTATGGCAAAGAAGGCGGTTTAGCTCAAGAGAAAAAAGTTATCTCGAATAAAGCGCCAGGCAATCGCATAAAACCTCACCCTGTCGAAAATGCTCCAAAACAAAAGGAATCGTTATTCCCGCGCAGGCTGGAATCCAGGCGGGGAAATCGTTGCGGAGTGAAAGACGCTCGTAACGCGCATTTCTTTGTCGAACATTTTTCAAAAGAACGCATTTTTTTTTAACAACGCCAACACCTCCTGGATTCCCGCCAGCGCGGGAATAACGTCCGTAGGCTTTTTGTTTTAGGTGCGCTTGCCCTGGGCAGCCCCCTGGTATCATGCTAATTTCCTTGCCTGAGATTAAGCGATGCAGTATAACTTGCCCCAGGATTTTTTTAAAAGAGAAATTTCGGAGTTGCGGAGCGCGGTTGATGGAATGGTTTCACGATATCTGGCAGACTTGTTTCGGACACATGATCTGGGATAGATGGGAAGCTTTCGGCCTGCTGGGGGAGGGGCTGTTTTTCGCACGCCTGCTGGTGCAGTGGGCGTCGAGTGAAAAGGCGAAAAAGCCGGTGCTGCCGATTTCCTACTGGTACATGTCGCTGGCCGGGTGCGTCATTCTGATTGCCTATGCCCTCCATATCGGCCGCGCCGTGGTGCTGCTGCCTAACGTCGTGGGCATCGCCCTGTATGCCCGCAACCTCTCGCTGGAACTGAGCCACCGCCGCCGCGAACAGTGGCGTAACAACTGCGGTTTCGACCGGCCCGATTTTCCCTGGCCGACGGTTTCTGTGGTGGTTCCAGTCCACAACGAGGCCGGCGTGCTGGCCGCTACCCTGCGGCGGCTGAACGAACAGGATTATCCCCGTGACAAACTGGAGATCGTCGCCGCCCTGAACGGCTGCACCGACAACAGCCGCGAAGTCACCGCCGACTTCGACGTGAAAATCGCCGAAAGCGAAAGAAGCGGCATGTCATTCGGCAAGAATCTCGGCGGCGAAGCGGCGACGGGCGAGGTGCTGGTTTTCGTCGATGCCGACACCGTACTCCCCCCCGACGGCATTCGCGTCATCGTCGAGGAAATGCACGGCCGCGGCAAATGCGTCGGCACGGTGGCGGGAGCGCCTGACCGCGGCGGCGGCGTGGTGCGGTTCTGTTTCTGGCTCGCCAACCGTCACGCCAGCAAAAAGCAATACCACGCGCCCGGCGGGGTGATGCTGATGCAGCGCACCGTGTGGGCGGAGACGCGTTTCGACGAGCAGTTGCCGCAGGGGACATCAACCGACTTCATCCTCCGCGCGCGGGAAAAGGGCGCGGCCTATGCCTACGTCGACCGCTTCTCCGCCGTCACCTCGATCCGCCGCTTCGAGAAAAAAGGCATTGTCCGCCAGATGCTCTCCTGGCGCCGGAACCACCGCGATTTCGTCAACGGAAGACGCGAAAACGTCATGCACAAAGAATACGAGCCTGTCAGGGAGGACTAAGCATGACCACGACCCCTTGCGGCATAGCGGGAACTGGCGTCATGGGGCGCGGCATCGCCGAGCGTTGCCTGCGACTGGGAATCCCGGTCGTTCTGCGCGGACGAAGCGACGCCAGCCTGGCAACCGCGCGCGACGCGATTTTCTCCTCACTGAAAATGGCGGCACGGCGGAAACTGATCGAGCCGGAAATCGCTGAAAATGCAACCGGGCTTTTGCGTTGCGTCACCGATTTTTCCGACCTTGCCGACTGCGGGCTGATTATCGAAACCGTCGCCGAGGATTTGGCGCTCAAACGCGAACTACTGCAAAGCCTCGACCGCGCCACACCGCCGGAAACGGTTATTGGCACCAACACCTCGTCCTTCGCCATCGCGGAACTGGGCGAACATCTTGTCGGCGTGTCCCGGCTGATCGGCTTTCATTTCATGAACCCCGCCGCTTCAGTCGATTTCGCGGAAATAATTCCCGGCAGAGCCTCAGAAGAAACCGTAGCCGTCGCCCTGGCGTGGTGCGAAAGATTATCGCTGCAACATATCATCTGTCCCGACCGGCGCGGCTTTGTCGTCAACCGGTTGCTGATGGCGCTGCTGAACGAAGCGGCGCGGCTGGCGGCGGAAGGTGAAGTGAAAAGCGTCGATATCGACAATGCACTGCGGCTGGGCTGCGGCCTGCCGACGGGGCCGCTGGCGCTGATCGACCTGATCGGGGTGGATACGGTCACGGAGGAACTGGCCAACTTCGCCGAGGCTTACGGCGACCGTTTTGCGCCTGCCGAGATTTTCCAGACCCTGCTGGCGCAAAACCGCCTGGGTCGAAAAACCGGCAAAGGCATTTCGCAATACAAATTCTGATCATCCCCCCGCGTCGCTGATGCTCATGGTGTGAGAGTGCGCCAAGCGGTATTCGGTGGCGGTGCAATTCATGATCTGACGGAACTTGCGGGAGAAGTACAGCGGATCGGAGAAGTTCAGGCTTTCAGCGATTTCCTGCACCGGCAGATTGGTCTCGGCCAGCAGACGGCAAGCCTTCCTGATGCGGAGCACAGTCACGTATTTCGAAGGCGGCAAACCTACCCGCCGGTTCCATTCGCGGCGGAAACTGGAGGGCGACAGCTCCTGGTCGAGGGCGAGTTCGTCGAAGTCGAATTCCTCCTCGCAGTGCGCCTCCACCAAAGCACGCACCGACCTGATCGCCGCCGCCTTGTGATCGATTTCCAGCTTTTTCTCGCGCAGATAAGTCTCCAGGATCAACGCCTCTCCCATCCTGTCGATCCTATCGGCGCAACCCTGTTCGTGTACTTTTTCCCGCAACTCCGCGATTTCCGCGATTTTCTGACGGCAGGGCGCAGGGTCTTCGATATACCATACCGGCTTGTCGATGTTCGCCAGTCCGCACCGCTCCAGCTCAGGGCGCAGTTCAGGCGCGTACATCAGATAAAACTCCTCCCATTCTCGGTACGGGCCATACTCGTGGAATTCACTCGGCCACTCGGTTACCACGCAGGGCGCCTTGACCGGGTATTCCCTGCCCCGGAAAAGATAGTTGCCCTCTCCCTTCAGGATAAAGGAAAAGCTGACCGAGGAAAAAACGTTGCGCATCCAGTTTTTCTTGTGCGGCATGTAGCCAATCCCGGTCAACGGGAAAGAGTGGGGGTAGCGCCTCGGCAGGGGAGTCAGGTGAATGCTAAAATTGTCCATGCAAAAGATTATATCATCCATTGAATAAGTGTCAATTATGGATTACGCTGCCAAAATCAGACATACGTATTTTCTCTTTCACTGAAAGGATATTTAATGGCGCTCAAAAAGGTCAAGGTCGGCGTGGTCGGATGCGGGATGATCAGCAACGCCTATTTCAACGGAATGAAGCAGTTGGACATTATTGAGGTCGCTGCCTGTGCCGATCTCAACCTGGATGCCGCCAAGGCCAAGGCCGAAGAGCACGGCGTGGCGAAAGCCTGCACCGTAGACGAACTCATGGCCGACCCGGAGATTGAGATCGTCTTGAATCTGACCGTACCCAAGGCGCACGCACCCGTCTGCCTCAAGGCAATCGCTGCGGGCAAGCACGTGCACGTGGAAAAACCCTTCGCCGTCACGCGCGAGGACGGCAAGAAAGTGCTGGACGCGGCCAAGAAGAAAAAGGTGCTTACCGGCTGCGCCCCCGACACCTTCCTCGGCGGCGGCATCCAGACCTGCCGCAAACTGGTCGACGACGGCTGGATCGGCCAGCCCGTCGGCGCGTCGGCGTTCATGCTCGGCCACGGCCCGGAAAACTGGCACGTCAACCCCGGCTTCTATTTCCAAATTGGTGGCGGGCCGCTGTTCGACATGGGACCGTATTACCTGACCGCGCTCATCAACCTGATGGGACCCATCGTCTCGGTCACCGCCTCGGCCGGAACCTCCTTCAAGGAACGGCTCATCACCGCTCGCGAGAAGCCACTCTATGGCACCCGCCTGCCGGTAGAAACGCCCACGCATATCGTGTCGGCGCTCAACTTCGCCAGCGGCGCCATCGGCAACATGGTTATGAGTTTCGACGTCTGGGGAAGCAACCTGCCCCGCATCGAAATCTACGGCACGGAAGGGTCGCTGTCGGTGCCTGACCCCAACACCTTCGGCGGCAAGGTCATGGTCAAACGCGGTTTGGGCGAATGGAGCGAGGTGCCCTACTCGCATTGCTATACCGAAAACATGCGCGGCATCGGCGTGGCCGACATGGCCTACGCCATCCGCTCCGGTAGAGAAAACCGCTCCAGCGGAAAATTAGGCTATCATGTGCTTGACACGATGCACTCAATCCTGGATGCTTCGGAGAAGAAAGCGTGGGTGAAAGTGGAAAGCACCTGCGAGAAACCGGCGGCATTCCCGCTGGGACTGAATCCCGGCCAACTGGACGACTGATCGCATGAACAAATTTGAAACCTATCTCGAAGGTCGGCGGGTGTTCGCACTCGCCGACCTTCATCTTTCTCTCGCCTCCCCCAAACCGATGGACGTCTTCGGCGCGCAATGGGAAAGTCACGCCGAACGCATCGCCGCCGCTTGGCGCGAAACCGTGCGCCCTGAGGATATCGTTCTGGTCGCGGGCGACATTTCTTGGGCGATGAAACTGGAGGACGCGCAAGCCGACCTCGACTGGATCGCCGCCTTGCCGGGAGAAAAGGTTTTCATCAAGGGCAACCACGATTACTGGTGGAACAGCCTGGGCAAGGTGCGCCAGGCTGGCGGCGCGGGAATGCACTTCATCCAGAACGATTGCGTACGCCTGGGAGCGCTGGCGATAGGCGGCACACGGATGTGGGACTTCCCCTCGGTGCGCTGGCCGGGAACGGTGGCGGTGGAAGAGGAAAAATCTCCGGCGGAAAAGAACGCAAATAAAGAACGCGGGGAAGACGCGGAAAAAATCCGCGAACGCGAACTGAACCGCCTGCGCCTCAGCCTGCAGGCGCTGAAAGACGCGCCGCTGAAGATCGCCATGACCCATTTCCCGCCAGTCGGCAGCGACGGCCAACCGACGGAGATCACCAGCCTGATCGCCGAATACGGCATTGATCTCTGCGTCTACGGCCACCTGCACGCGATCAAACCAGATCCGCTGCCCGGCACGGATTGCGAAATCGCAGGCGTGCGCTACCTCCTCACCTCCTGCGACTGGTTGGGGTTTAGGCCGCTACGCGTCGGGTGAATCTCCTTGACCCGTGTGATAATGGCCAATTCCGTGCCGTCGGCCACGCCCGGCCAGAGTTCCGAAGCCTTGAGCGTTACGCTTTTGGCAACCAAAGCCTCACTGCCGGTAATGCCAAAAATCCGTTCGCGGATATCGATCGTGGACGAACCGTCCGCGTGACAGGAAAAGACTTCAGGATCGAAAGATACGAGTGTCCGTTCGTCGCGGGGATATGACAGGAACTTAACAAAAAGAAGTTTCCAATCGTCGCCAGTATATAAGCACACATGCGGCGGTTAATAAGGCATCGTGATTTTTAGGATATTTGTCATAACGCCTCAGGTAATGATTTTCTTTTCGTCTGTCTCCCTCCTGAAGGAGAGCATATCGACCAATTTACGGTGAAAGTTGAGACTGATTATTCATTTTGGTAGGCGCTATTAGTCATGTGGATTGTCAGCGACATCCATTACTACTTCGGAGTGATAAATCAAGCCCCAGTCACGATGGCGTTCATAACTATGGAGGGCATCAAGCAGGCTTGGCGTCGGGCGAATCGTGTGGGGCTTCCCATTCAACTCAATCACAATGGCTCTGGAGAAATCCACCATCTGTGGATGAAGCCACAGCGAAAAGCGGAGCACATTTTCCGTTTTAATACAAAAACGATTATCCCCTTGATTCCACGCCTCAACCCGTCCGGCCTGGATGAGCGCGTCTTCGGTCTTGAATTCCTGCTTTAAAAACGTCTCCCTCGTTTCGGTTCGGCTCGGAGACCACCCCGGTCGGGTAATGATATGGTATGCGAGTTTGCCGTTGCCGACAGTGCGAATGGTGATCCACCGATTGTGCGGTGTCCGCATGGGATCATCATAGTTCGTACCGCGTGGCGTAAGAGCAACAATATGCGCAAAAAACGGATCGCGGCGTTGCCGATCCACCCAGGCAGGGAGTGCATAGATGAAATCGCGGGCATCGCGCACCGGATGAGAGATGAAGACATGCTTGCCTACCGGTCACTGGTAGCTTATCCAGAACTCGTGGGGTGAAACCCACAAATAAGGCTTGACCGTTGTCGCGCAATTCGGATACGGCCAATGCAGATAGTTTACGTGACCGTCGAAAAACAGCGCATTGCAGCCATTCATATGTCGATCTGTCAATTTTATAACATTCAGAAGCGCGTAGCTGGCACCGGCGCTATCGGGGCACACGCGCTCATTTCCGTATGAATCCATGGAAATCATGGTTTGGGTCGGATTCCGAACCATGTTTGATTTGTAGGGGTATTGAGCCGAAGTCGCGGATGACCCGAAAATCTGCCAGGGTTGCCATAAATTCATACCATAGGAAATATATTTCATAAAACCTTGATCCTCTCCTTTGGAGGGACAACGAAACACTCTGCAAGCGTCCGGAGTATCCTGGATCAGGGGTTCGCCCGGGTAAAGATAGCTTCCCACATGCCTGTACCAATAGCGCATCGGCCCCGACCAACTGTCGATATCGGCGACGTAACGACCGTTATCGTCCATGTACTGCAAGTGTCCAAAACCGATTGATCTCAGATTATTGGCGCATTGGATTTTCCTGGCGGTTTCCATGGCTCGCCGCAAGCAAGGCAGCAGAAGAGAGGCCAGGATAGAGAGAATGGCAATAACAAAGAGCAACTCCACCAAGGTGAAGGCGCCTGGCCGCCGTGACATGGTCTTTTCTTGAGTCATTACCTTACTCCCTGTAAATCGTTTGCATAGCCGCCCTGCGAATGTGATATGGCAGTATCCGCTACTGGCGCTCATTCATCCCTGGATCCGGTTATTGCCAAGATGATCGGAATGGCGGTCTTTGCCGTACCGATCACTTCGATCCTCTGGAGCGGTAAATCCGGTCGCGGGTTGCGCCATGTTTGCGCAAAAATACCGCGGAGCTGGTTGCCACTGTTTACCGGGATGTTTACTGTCTGCGACAATGCGAGATCAGGCTTGTAATTGTACCAATCCGCCACCTCCAGTTTGTTGCGCACGGGGATGACCATGGTGGTGCCATCCGCGTCGCCGAAAAGCAGATGATAACGAAAGACTTCCTCGCCGTCCGGCGCATCCAGCCAAGCCGCCGTGTGCAGGAAGTGCAGTTGATCCACGCGGACATTTTTCATATCAATAACCACTCGATCGGGCATCTCCCGGGCATGAACGGAAGAATACATGACCAGGCAGGACTTGCCCTCGTTAGTTGCCGGATCAATCAACTGGAAAGGAATGCCGCCGAAAGACTGCAATCCAGTGGCAATTTCGCCGAGATCGTTGGCATTCCCCTGATCCGTCCAGCCGCCCTTGCCGTCACCGGGTTTTTCGTCTTTGAACGCGCGATTGCAATATTCGGCGAGATCGGCGAAGACGCAGTTCTCGGGGTTCAGTGTTTTCGTCGCCTCTGGCGCAGCCAGGTATTTAATCAGATGCTGTACGACCTGGAAAAATAAATCTCCGGCGGCCTGGTCGCGCGCCCGGATTTTTTCGTACCTGTGATAAAATTCGCCGGAGATATACGCATATCGTCCTTTTCCGTATCGACCGACAAGAATCGCGGGGAAGTCGGTCGGCTTGCCGTCCACGACCCACCTTGCCAAGACTTCGCCTTGCCATCCCGGACCAGGCTTGAGGGTTGGCAGTTTGCGGGACGTTCCCATAATTGCGGGAAACTTGCTGCGAAGTTCTTCCGGCAGGCAATCCCCCGGCACGAGTTCGATTCCGGTAACTTCTCCCGGAATCGCTAGCGGGAACTCGTTCGGTTCGCCGGTCAGGAAGCGAGGGACAATTGCGTTGCCTTCGAGCACTACGGAGCCGCCGTTTTTCACATATTCCTCTATCTTTACCTGTTCTTTCGGATTCAACCCGCTGCCCCGGCTTGGCTTATCAAATCCGTTCATAAGCACAATCATGCCGAAGCGATCAAGCCTGCTTTCCGCCGTATCATAAACGCTGCCATCCAGTATTTGGTATGGAATACCAAGATTATCCAAAATCATTTTGTATCGCAGCGGATAGTGCGGGTTGACTTCCCGGCCTTCTTCTGACCGATACCAGTTGGAAATGCCAACCAGTCCATGGGTGGATCGGGCTATGCTTACTGGCACCCCCAGATTGGTGAAAAGAGTGCAGGCATAACGCATGGCCAGGGGTTTGTACGAGAGTTTCATACCCTTTACCCAGTTGACCTGGTCGACGATAAAGTATCCCTTGCCGCTCTGATATTGACTTAGTCCGCCGCAGGAGATGTACTCTGCCCCCTCTTGCAGGCTGCAACCTTGCTCCAGGATGTCCTTGTACAGCGGATCCACATAATGGCCGCCGCCCAGATATTCGCCTGGGTCAACATTCGCGTCGTTTTGAGCCCGCTGCCAGAAGACTTCCTGGGAGGTGATGCCATACACAAGCGCGCCGTCCGCGATGCGGTTAAGGGGATAATCCTCTTGCCCCGGTTGCCGTTCCCTGAACTGCAGACCGCTGACGGAGCGGAGAAGATCGGACGCATCCTGCCGCAGATTCCAGAGGTAGACACTGCCGCCGTCAGACACGAAGCGCTTGATCGAATCGGCAACGGGAACCAGGCAACTCAGACTTTCCCTGGTGCCGTCCAGAAGAATGATATCGTGGCGCGGATCCAGCTTTGTCAGGTCTGGGTTCAGATTTCGCAAGTCGACCCCCAGGTTCTGCAGGACGTTGACGAAATCACCAACCGGATCAGCTACTATAGATACCGTGCGCCACTGGCTCTGGTAAGCGGCGAGATAAGCGAGAATATTGGCAAAGAGAATATCCGCTTGCGGAGCAATCCCCCGCTTGGCCGTCAATTCCATCTGGCTGGCGATGATCACCCCTTTGCCATAGGGCACTTCCAGCAGCGGCGTCGTATTAAGTCCTTCCCCGGTTCCCGCTACGACCAGGCAGCGGAAATTGCCCAGGATGGGTCTGATCAGATTGCGCCGGGAGACGACGTGACGTTCGTTTCCGGCGCCGGTCCAGAACTTCAGGTCTTCCGGCAACAAACCCCGCAGAATCGGGTGACCAGTGGCGGAAGAAAATGTCAGGGAAGAGGAAAGCGTCGATTTCTCCGGTATCTGCACCGGCAGCAGATCATACGCCTTTTCCTGTTGAAGGATGAGAACCTTTCCCCCCTTCCCGACGTATTCCAGCAACTCGCTTTTGTCTCTAAGCGTTGCGGCGGTATTTTTGGCGATAATGAGTATCCCGGCATCGATTTCATTCAAATCCTTCACGCTCGGATAAGGTAATTCTGCTTTGCCCAAGGGATCGTAGACGACGATCCTGACGGGCGGTGCTTCTGCTTCAAGTCTGGGAAGAACCGACATTTTGCTTTTCGTGCGGTACACAACATTGTCGGCGGCGTAAAGCGTGAGTTCCAGAAACCCTTCCACCCGCTTTTTCACATCCGGCATTTTCAATTCCACTACGGAGTTTGAACAACAACCGGCGTCCAGGCTGCGCTCCAGGTTCCCGGAAGCGATGACAATATCGGCGAGATGAAATTTCCAAACGAGCCGCAGTGACGCCTTTTGATAAAGATCGTTGAATAGCGTAATCGTTCTGGGTACCTGACTCTGCGCATAAAACACACTGTCCCATTCCTTGACAGCAGCCATCTGCGGCGCCAGAATCTGTTTAAGACCTTCGCTGATCGGCGTGGGCGGATTCGGGGTTGCGGATTGTCCGCAGACAGTGAAGGGGCCGGTAGATGGAAAATCCAGATAACGCGCGCTTTCGATCATGGCTTTCATCTGGATAAGACTGGCGTGCATCACGTGTTCCCATAAAGGCTTCCTGAAAGCGTTCTCCCCCAGATAGATTGGCGCGGCACGCTGCTGGCACAGAGAGCGAAGGCTGTAGGGCCATTCGGCGAAATATACGGGCTTGTCGCAATTCCAGCGCCATTGATCGGCGCCTTTCAGACCGAAGTAGCGGTGCGTTACGAATCGTCTGGGATCGTCGAGTTCGGGAAAATAGGCGTAATTCGGCAAGATACCCTGCTCCAGCGAGGCACTGCGTCCGGGTAGTTGCCTCACGTTGTGCAGGCAGACGACGTCGGTTTGGCCAAAGAGGTCGCCATCGCCGGAAAAGTAGACCGGGCGGGTCGGATCCAATTCCTTGACCGCTTTCTCCAGTCGAAGCAGATGTTCGACCAACTCGTTTTCGTACTCTCGCAGATGCAGATTTTCATTCGACAGGCCCCACATGACGACAGACGGATTGTTCCGCGCCTTTCGCACCCAGTTGCGTACGTACTCCACCATGTTATCGCTGTACTGCTTGAAAGTTTCCCTGTTACGGTAGAATTCCTTTTCGCCGATATGGAGCGCTTGCCAGGGTTCGCATCGGGTCAGGATCGGAGCCACCATCATGCCAGCGGTGTTGCATCTTTCGTAATGCCACGTATCGGCAGGCTCAAACAGGCGGATCATATTTATATGCGCTTCCTTTTCGGCGAGCAGATCGCGCATAAAGACCTGTTCCCTGAGCGCGGGATCGGAATGGTCTTCACCTCTGCATCTGTAGGCGGAATGTTCAGTACACCTGAGCTTGCAGATTTTGCCGTTCAGATAAAAGAATGCCGGATCCTCGCCGTGCTCGCGGTTGCCGACGCGGAATTCCCTGAAACCGAATTCGGTGATCCGGTGATCGACCAGACTGCCGGCATTCTGATCAACGATATCCGCCCGTAGAGTATAAAGATGCGGTCGGTTCGGATACCAAAGCGTCGGCTCCGCCCAGGCGCTGTGCAGTTGGAGAAGCCGGGTGTCGCCCGGCTCGATCTGCAATTCTTCCGACGGTAAGTCGAAAACCTTTCCGTCTCCTTCCCACACCGAGCACGACAGCTTGATTCCGGCGGCGGCTTTGGCATAACTCCGTACCGTAACCTCCACCGCCAGAGCACTGTTCCGCACGGAGGTCTGAATGAAATTGTCTTCGATAAGGATGGTTGGATATCGTTGCAGGCAGACCTCGCCCACAATCCCCTCGAAGCGGTTAAAGCCAGTACTCCCCGGATTCCAGGAAGCGAGTTTGATCCGATCGGGGCGATCCGAAAACGGCTCAAGCTGGTAGACCGTCATATCGGAAACCCGCACAAGCAGGCGGTTGGCTTCGCCGGGTTTAGCTTGCGCCGTCACGTCCAGCCAGAACGGCATTCGTCCGCCCTCCCGGCGACCGACACAGGTACCGTTGAAGTACACTATGCCGCGGCGACAGATATTGCCGAAATATATTCTGATAACGCTGCCAGTCCAGTCCGCGGGAATCTCGATGTTTCTGCCGAACCAGGCGTGGTGAGCCGTGGTATACTGTCGCATATCTCCCGGAACCTGCACGTTTGTCCAGCCAACGGCCGGGAGAGCAACAGGCTCCTCGGCATCATGCGCCAGAAACTCCCATTCTCCTCGCAAATCCATTTCCTGGCGTACTCCGTCAGCTCCTGAAACGAAAGGCGCTAACGATACGATAAACAGAACTGAAACGAGCAGGCGAATAGTTCTCGGTATGACCACGCTTGTTTCTAGCTTCATGATTGCTCCAATTTGTTTTGAGAGTCAATAATTGATCACAAATAAGGGCGAATATAAATGTATTCCAAGACAGATTGCGCTCTTAAGCTTCTCCTGATGCCGCGTTCAGGACGGCAAGCATATTTCTTCGCCTGGAAACAGGTGATCAAGGTCGTTTTGCTCCACTCGGCGTCCCCAGGTCGTGAAGCGGAAGAATTCGCGCGGCGTTTCTGTTTCCCGGCCATAGCGCTGGTTGACGTTGATGTGGCGCTGGCGAAAAAGTTTCCGCCATTCCTCTTCGCTGACAGCGCTGTCCCTGCCGTCGGTGAAGGGCAGCCATTCGAAAATCTGGCTGGCGTGGCACAGAGCCATTTCCTCTTTCCGTTCGTACACTGCGGAAATATCGACCGCGACGTGGAACGGTCGCTTTTCGGAAAAGGCGTAAGGATCGTCTACGTTTATAATCAGCGGCACCCTCACCCGCCGCTTGACGCTGGTACCGACGGTGGGATAGGCGTGAGGTACGCCGACCTGATACGCCACCGCGCGGACAGCCATGGCGGTGTGCTGGTGGTCGATGTGGATTCCCGCCAGCGGGTCGGTGATAACCGGCGGGCAGAAAATATAGTCCGGCTCGAAATCGCGGATCGCGTTCCATAGCCCCCCGAGCGTGTTCCGGTCGATCCAGACCTGCCCCGGCAGGTGTTGCCCGTCGAGACCCTGCAAACAGGCGTATTCCGCGCCAAGCAATTCCGCGCTG
>JAGUZQ010000117.1 GCA_020060765.1 Planctomycetota bacterium
CTCCTGGATGTCGCGCAGGCTTTCGCGATAGGTGAGTTGGGCGAAGGCCAGGGAGAGGAACTGGTCGAAGGCGGTGAATGAAATTGTTTTGTGGTCGCCTCACTGGTGTGTATTTTTGCACAGTGACACAGGTAAGAGGGGAAGGCTAAAACTTTTTTTGGGAAAAGTTTGTTGAAATTGAAAAATATGCAAACCCCTTCCCTGCCTTGCCCGCCTTCCCAAAAAATATTTTTGTATAGGAGGCAAAATCATTCGACGCATTGTCAGGTAAAGAAGTACCGCCTTGTGATTAGGCGGAATTGATAATAGTGCTGCCCGGATACTGATCTGTGCAAAATACTTTTTAACTAAGTACAACGCCCCGCAAATGAGAGGGCAAACGCAATGTGTTATATTCTCCCCCTTCCAGGGGGAGGTAGAGGGGGTGAAAGGCACCCCCCTCCCCTAACCTCCCCTGGAAGGGGAGGAATAACTGACTCCTTTCTTATGGGGCGCTGTGCTAGGAAGCGGGCTGACTTTAAGACTTGCGCCAGATCAGTTCCGGCGCCTGCAGCAAGCCGCAGGGAACGAGCTGGTAGTCATCTGTCCACTGTTCTCCGGTAGTGATGTATTCGGCCGGCCCGGTCCACATCGGCCATTTTTCCGCATGGTGCAACGGCCCGTGGGAGTTGCGCCGGTGGCCGAGAATCTCGATCCGCACCTCAGCTTTTTCCCCGTCCAGCAGGCTGGTGATTTCCAGTTCCGACGGCTCCCAGGCAATCACTCCCGCGTCACGGCCGTTTACCCAGACCCGCACCGCCACGCCACGCCACTTGTTCAGGCGCAGATAAACCTTTTCACCCTTATCCCTGCGCACGGAAAATTCCGCCGCATACGCCAGCGAACCGGAATAGAACGGCAGACCCTGTTTCACCCAGTCGCCGATTTTCAGCGACAACACCGGTTTGGTCAGGGACAGGTCAGTGCCGTCCACCTTGACGCCGAAATCCCCCAGCAAATAGATGATTTCGAAGCCAGGATGTTGTTTGCCGTATTGGCAGGTCAGCGTCAGTTCATTTTCCCCGGAACGCAGCAGATTCGGATCAAGCGGGATTTTTTTCAGCGAACGGTCTACCCACCAGCCGGAAACCGTGTCGGTATCGAGGTTGGTTCCATTTACCGAGATGCTATAAAGTTCCGGCCTTTCCACCGCCAGCGCCAATTCCCCCGAAGGCAGGGCGGCGACATCGAAACTGTAACGCAGCGAAACTTCCGTGGTTTTCCCATCTGCCTTGTCGGTTTGCGCCCACGGCTGCACCATCGCGCCTCCCCGGCGGGCGATCTCCAGTTTGTCCCGCACGGCAAAATCCACGCGCAAAACTTCTTCCGACTTTTGCCAGCCGCCATTTGCCACTTTATAAGCGGGGCGGTCAAGCACCAGGACATTCGGCTCAGACAATACCGGCGTCCAGTTTTTCGGTTTCAGAAGTTGCGCGCGCGCATCCTTCAATTTCGGGCAGACCGGGTATTCCGTATTATCCGCCTGCCTGGGAAAGATAAAGAGCCTGCTGCCCAGAGCAGGGAAAGAGGTTTTTATTTTCCAGCCGTCCTTGCCGGATTTTGCTTCAGCGGCGAAGATTTCGCCGGTTTCCGGATTAAGCTCCAGTGGCTTGCCTTTGGCCTCGCAGGCGAGATCGACTACCGCTTCAGGGAAAGAGAGCGTGCGATTCTCTACCGCGCTTTCAATGTAAATTCTGGCAGCATTCGTTTCCCGGCGGAAGGCATGGCCGGTATTGACCACGAACAGATAATACGCGTCCTTGTCCTCGCGCAAAAGATGCAGCGTGGCATCGATTTCCTTTCCGTCCTTGTCCTTGATCGAAACCAGGCGGCAGGCGGTTTCCACCGCCTGGGGAAGTTTATCTCCCTTTGCTGGCGCACTGAGGCATTCGCGGGAAAACGCCTTCGCGTCGGCGCAAGGTTCCGCGTCGACCAGTTCCGGGCATTTTCCGGCAAATACAACCACGCCGCCTTTGGCGCGGAATTTCTGCAGCAGTTCCAGCGTCGAGCGGCGGATGGTTTTCAGCGGCGGCACGATTACCGCGCGGTATGTCGCCTTGCCCATCCTGAGCAACGGTTTTCCGCCGGCGGCAGTCACGGAAGCATGACGGGAAAGCAATTCCTCGTCACCGTAATCGAAGTCGATATTGGCAGTCAGCAATGAATCGCGGAGGTCAATAAACATTTCGTTTAGTTTCGCCGTGGCGGGGCGTTCGCCATAGCCGGTTTCGATCCAGAGGCTTTCGACCGGATGGATCACCAGCAGGTCGCGCACCTCTTCGCCGCGAGTCATGACGGAGTGGATACGGGCGAAATAATCCTCGACCTTGACGTACGAATCCCACCACGGAGACTGGTAAAAAATACCGGCGGGATAGTCGCGCTTGGCCTGCCCTTCCATCGTGTACCAGGAAAGATGCTGGCACCGCAGGTTGATGCCCAGCGCCGCCTGCCAGTCCCCGAGCGCCTTGTGGCCGGAGAAGGGGAAATCCCAACCCGTGCAGCCGTAGGTTTCCGTCAGCCGCCACTTGTTCCCGAACTGCCGCGCGGCGGAACTCACCTGCTTGGCTGTGTCGTAGACGCGCCAGCGGCTTGTCAGCAGATCCATCCCCGGCGCCTGCATGTGCTCGTAACAGCGCATGCAGCTTCCGACCGAGGAACTCTGGCTGGTCAGCGTGTCTTCCGCGTTGACGTGGCCGGTAAACGCGATCCCGTTTTTCTCGCACCATTCGCCGTTCTGCCGCATGAACGAATCGACAAAGAGGTGGGTGATGCAGTCGAAATAGTTATGCCTGATCTTATGGAACGAGGTTCCCTCGACGTCGAAAGCCAGTTCCGGCAGATGCTCCAGCAGATCGTAGCCGTAGCGCTTGCGAAAAACCTCAGGCAGTTTTCCCGTCCAGGGATATTGCGGTGCCCCCTTGGTGCCGTTCCAGTAAAAGTGGGCGTAATTCGGTTCGTCAGTGAACATGCCGGGGATGGTTTTTCCGAATTCGCCGCCGTTGTTTTTGCGATAAGCTTCGTGCGTGACCTTGATGAATTCCCGCACCGCTTCCGGATTCATGGTGTCCAGATAGGTCTGCCCGTTGTACCAGCTTGATTCACCCTGCACCTTCACGCTGAACACCAGCAGCGATTCGCCTTTTTCAGCTTTGTGATTGCCTTCCTTCGGCAACTGGCGGACAGAAGCCGCTTTTTCTCCCTCCAGCCGCGCGGCAAAAACCGCGATCACCTCGCCGCGGTCTTCCGGCCTGTCTCCCGGCTTAAGGATTTGATAGGTCAGATGCCGCATCCGGTAGGCGGGATTTTTCGTGACCAGCCCCCCCGCCGCGCCGGAAGGCCAGCGATCCTCGTCATACATCCACGCCTCCATCCCGAGTGCGCGCGCTTCCTCCACGCAAGCGTCGACGCAACGGAACCAGTCGTCGGAAAGATAGGCTGTGTCCAGCCCCACCCGGCTGTGCATGAAAAAGCCGCCCAACCCCATGCGCCGCATATGCCTGATCTGGCGCCGGAGTTCCTCGGGTTCCAGTTTCCCGTTCCACGCCCAGAAAGGTTTCCCCCGATACTCGCTGCCCGGCGCTGTGAAATCCTTCAGCCATGAACTCGACACGATCGCTCCTCCCGTTGCATGATTAATGTACCGAAAGTATCCTGCGCAAACCTCCGCCATTTATGGAAGTATATCCCGCGACAAGGCTAACGCCTTAACGATCCCGGCATTAATCAGCACAAAATCGTCAAATGCGGCAAACGCAAAACGCCTTTGGGCAAGTTCAAACTGAGCGAGGAAGAACAAGGCAGGCAAGCTGAGCGGCGACGAACGTCGGGAGAAAGTCCGCAGTCGATCCGTCATCGATCAGGCGTAACTTGTATTAATCTTAAAAACGCCCGGAAGAAAGGGCATAAAACAGTCCCCAAAAATATCACTTCAGCAATTGGCCGACCTTTTCCCTTACTCTCGGACTGGGATCGAAAGCCTTGCTTTCAGGATCGGCCAGTTGCGCCAGGCGCTGCCGGACGTCGTCCTGCTTAATTCGGATCAGTAACTCCAGCGCCGTCAGCCGCACCTCTTCGTTGCGATCCCGTAGCAGCACCAAGGCAGCCGCCACCGCTTTCGCCTCATCAATTCGGTTTAACGCTTTCAACGCCGCTGCGCGGATTGAGGCGCGCTTGCCCAAGCGGGAAATCTCCGCCACCTTGGGCGCAAGATTTTTCTCCGTGCCGTCCAGTTGCTTCAACGTCTTTGCGATCAGTTCCGGCTGGTCGCCCCGGAGTATCTCCCCCGGTTCCGGGCTGGCGGATTCCGACCCGTTCTCCGCCGCAGCCACATCCCGCCGCAACCGGTCGAGTTCAGCCGACATTTCCCCGGCCGCACCAGTGCCGAACCATTTTTTCTGCAGTTGTTCCAGCCGCCGGATGTATTCGTCCTTTTCCAGTTGCATTGATTTCGTGTGGAAATCCTGATATTCCTTGCGCGAAGCCTGTTCCTTCTGCTGCTGGGCCAGGCGCTGCCGCGCTTGTTTCAGCAGTTCCTCCGCTTTCGCGGCAGCTGGCGTGTCGCCGTAATCCCGGATCAGTCGCTCGCACAGCTCGACCGCCTGCTCGCTGTTTTCGTCCAGAAGCCGCACCTTTGCCCAAAGTTCTTCCGCCTGCCGTTCGCTATCCGCCCCGTTATTAGCCACCGGATTCGACTGTCCGCCGGTGTCCTTGCCTCTGGTCAGGAAAAACAACAGCACGACCGCCGCAATCACCCCGCCGATAATAAACGGCACCTGCGTGTTGTTTCTTTTGCGCGCCGGACGGGTGACGCGTTGCACTTTTTTCTTGGTTCCCGAGGTGGTGCGACGGACGGATTTCTTCCGCCTGTTGTCGCTGGCGGTGGGAGGCATTCTGCCATCCAGCAGCGCGCGCAGGTCGCTGAGCAGCTCGTCGGCGTCCTGATAGCGGCTGTCAGGCTCCTTCTCCATCATTTTTTCCACAACGTAGGCGACGCCCTTACCGAGTTCGGGGCAGCGCTTGCGCAGGGAAGGCAACGGCGTGTTCAGATGCATCAGCATGATCGCCGCGCTGGTGGGGGCGTCAAACGGCGGTTCTCCGGCCAGCATGTGGTACAGGCTCGCGCCGAGGCTGTAGATATCAGCGCGGAAATCGGTGTTCGGCAAAGCCTGCGCCTGTTCCGGCGAAATATACCGGGGCGTGCCGAGAGTGGTGCCTTCCTGGGTGAGGCCGGCGTCGGCGGCGGGAGCCTTGGCAATGCCCAGGTCGCAGAGCTTGGCCACCTTTTCCGGGGTGTAGAGAAAGTTTTCCGGCTTGACGTCGCGGTGGATGATTCCCGCGGCCCAGGCGTGTTTCAGGCCTTCGGCGATCTGCAGGGCGACAGCCACCGCCTCGCGCTCCTCGATGCGGCCGTCGCGCTTGATCTTCTGCGCCACGGTCTCGCCCTCGACGAATTCCATCGCCAGGTAGCAATAGCCGTTGGCTTCCGAGGCGTCGTAGGCGGCGACGATGTTGTTGTGGCTGAGACGTCCGGCCGCGCGCGCCTCCTGGAAAAAGCGCTCCTTGAATTCCTGTTCCTTGCCCATGGCGCGGGGCAGCACTTTCAGTGCCACCATCCGGTCCATGCTTTCCTGCCGGGCGAGATACACCGCGCCCATGCCGCCCTGGCCGAGCTTTTTCTGGATTTCATAACCGGTGATGAGATGAGCCGCGTCTGTCTTTTTCGTCATGGGCACCGTTATTTCTCCGCCGCCTGCAAGGGCGCCAACTCCAACCGGCCGATTACCAGCGCGAACCAGCCGGTCTCGGTCTGCACTATTCTGGCTTCGGTCAACAGCGTGTCGCCTGGTTCGATCTCCGGCGGCAACTTCAGTGCGACAGGCAGATAAACCGCCAGGTTCTCCGGCAAGTCGTTATCCCTGCTTTCCAGCAGCAATCCGCTTTCGGCTCCGGCGATCTTTCCTATAGACGCAGGAAATTGCGTCACGAGGCTGGAATTTCTGAAAATAAATTTCAAGGAAACCGGCGCGCCGCTTTTGGCGAATTCTTCCAGCAGTCCCCCGAGTTTGCGCCTGTCGGAAAAGTACTTGGGCGTGGTCACTTTGTCCGTGACCATAAACCGGTCTAGCAGAAGCCCCGGGATTTCCTTGCCGTTCTCAACCACGACAAAAGCGCGACCAAACAGCTCGACTTCCTGTCCTCCCGGCAGCGCGGCCAGACTTTTCAGATCGACTGCGCCGCCCGAGGGAAGAAAGACCCGGAGGTTACCGTCTCCCGCCAGCAGTTGCCATAAATCCTTTTTGATTTTCAGCGTTTTCGCGAAAACGTCAGGCAGTTCGGAAATCCCGCCGGTTTTGAAAGCGATTTTACACAACGGGAACTTGTCGGCGCTTTTGATCCGGGGGGAGGACAGCAACGCTTTTTCGTTGATCTGAACATATGCCGCCGCGTCGAATTCTCCCGCCTTGGGCGGGGTCAGATCGTAAGCCGGTTCCAGATCGTCGGCAACCAGCACGTAATGGTACACCAGTTTCCCCGCGTCCGCGCCTTGCATGATTCTCATGCCGCTGCTGAAAGCGACCAGGGTTCCTTTTACATAATGCAAAGCTCCGGCGTTATTCTTGTCGTATTTGTTTTTTTTACATGAGAAATAAAGTGATGGCGTCAGCTGCGCGAAAATATTTTTCTTCGAGGACATTTTCTTATCCTGCTGCAATGCAGGCGGAAGGTCGCTTTCGCAGCTGTCCAGATCGAGCGGCAGGAGAGCCGTTATTTCCTTTTCATTCATAGAATTGCCGCAGACGGTAATATCTCCCAGCAACATGTCTGCCGGCAGCCGTTCCTCGCCGCCGCTCGCACCGGAAACAATAAACAGACATATTGCGGCAAACACCAGGGGTGGATATGCTTTGTGATACATGCCAGACATCCGTCACTCGGGGCGCAAGAGATGAAATAAATCAGTCGTAGAAGCTCAATCCAAAGCCGAATATATAACAAAACCAGATTTTCGGCAAGGATTTTTCCGGATTGGGTTACTACCCTCAACGGCATCGGAAATGGCTTACTGGCTGACTGGCGGTTTGAAAAACAGGGACACCCTTTTAAAGTCAATACGGTTTAGTTAAGGAAAAAACCTGTACCGTCATTCCCGCGAAGGCGGGAATCCAGGAGGTGTTGCGTGCGGTTTCTCCACTGGATTCCCGCCTTCGCGGGAATGACGACCGTATGTTTTTTCTGAATACAGAAAGATTTTTCCTTAATTCAACCGTATTGCTTTTAAAGTCAATCCGCCAGTTAGCTATCAAGCCATCAACCCGATAACCCGTCAACCCGCCCCCCTATCAATTTCCGGCATAAAATTATAAACACCGTAACCGCCGCCCCCGCCGCGCCGATCGCCCACAGCCCGAAACTATCCGCCAGCCAGCCAGCCAGCGGCGCGAAACCAGCCAGAAACACGGCGTTCAGTTGCGATTCCAACGACAGCACCGTGGTCATGCGCGAAGCGTCCGCATGTTCGGAAATGCGCGTCAGCACCATCGGTCGCCACAGATTCTGCGCCACATGCAACACCAGGAATAGCGCCGCCGCAATCCAGTTCCAGCCCAACAGAAACATTACCGTAACCAGCGAGAAAAACAGAAAATACATCCCCCACAGAATGCCCGCGCTGTTATCCTCGCCGCCGAACAGTCTGGCGAAACGGTGCGACTGCCGCGAAGCGACGCTGGATATGATATGAATGCAGAAATACACTCCCGATGCGGCGAGGGCGATATCTTTTTTTCCCGTCAGGATCGCCGTTCCGGTCAGCGTCAGTACCGCCGCCTTCAACGCGGGTTGCAGATACGGCTCCACCGATTTGAACAGCCCCTGGAACGTCATCGCCTCGACCATCAGCAGCCGCAGCGGCCGCCGCCGCCAGGACATCACCAGCGTATCCCGCAAGTGCCGCACCACTTCCCCCAGCGAAACGCTTTCGCTGGTCTGCCCGTCGAGTTCCTTGGGATAGCCGAGAAAATTTATCAGCCCCGCGAGATACGGAATGATCGCGGCGTAGAAAAGATAATTGTAGTTGCCGGTGAAGTAGACTATCGCGCCCGCCACCAGCACCGAAACTGCCGAACCGATGCCAGACCAGGAGCGAGTGAACCCGTAAACCGTGGTTTTTTCGTTCTCGCGCCCGTTCAGGCGCAGCCACTCGACAATCATCGCCTTGTGGGTGCCGGTGCGGAAGACTTCACCGAGGGAATAGAAAAACATGGCGACGAAAAGCATCTCCACGTTTTCCGCCAGCGCGAAAACGGCGAAGGAAATGATATAACCCAGCCAGGAAAACGCCAGCGACAGCCGCCGCCCGTAGAGGTCAGCCAAAGCCCCGCCCGGCAGTTCCAGCAGGTTCACGCACACGCCTTTGAACCCGAACAGCATCCCGATCCAGAAAAAACTCAAGTCCTTTTCCCGGAAAGCGAGAATCCAGAACGCCTCGAAATAGGTCTGGTTTCTGAGAAAGCCGTAGAGCGCGAAACGAGCCAGCATGTTATTGCCTTTTCAATTCGCGCACGCGCCGGGTCAGGTAGCAGTCCAGGGCGTTTGCGAATTTCTGGTTGTCGGAGTTGCTGTGCGGAGCGGGGCCGCCCTCGACCATGCCGCCAGAGCGCATCTCCTCCATGAAATTACGCATAGACAGGCATTGCCCCACGTTTTCCTCTGTATAAAGTTCCCCGCGCGGGTTCAGCCCCACCGCGCCCTTTTCCACGATCCGCGCCGCCAGCGGAATGTCTGCGGTGACGACCAGGTCGTTTTCCGCGCATTGTTCGGCAATATAATTATCCGCCATATCCGCGCCATTAGGGACAACAACGGAAGTGATCAACTCGTCTCCCGGCACGCGCAGGGAGCAGTTAGCCACCAGCGTCAGCCGCAACCCGAACCGCCGCGACACGCGGAACATTATATCCTTGATATCTACAGGACAAGCGTCGGCATCCAGCCAAAGGTTCAGCGGCATGAGGTTTCTTTCACAAGATAATGGTTTTGGTTCACACGCAATCCAGTCTGTTATTTTTTTCGTCCCAAAACCAGTTGCGTGTGGCGGAAAGACGGAATTTTGTAGATCAGCTTTTTTAACAAGTGCTTGTCATCCCAGGGAAGGTCATCGGAATAACCGGTAGCCATAACCTCAAAACCGCTGTCTGTCATGAACTCGCAAATTTCGCTCATGGTAAAGATACGTATATGCGCCCGCCAACGGGTCTGTTTATCATGCAGCAAGCCTTCATGTAGGGGGGTATTGGGAGATACTCCTAAGAGAAGATTGACACGATCCCGGATTCTGGCGATGTTCGGCGTGGTTACCAGGAACACCCCTCCCGGCTTGATGCTCCTGGCTGCAATCCTGAAAAGATGCCGGGGATTTATCAGGTGCTCCGCAATTTCCGAGGCGATAATAATATCTGCGGGATTAACGGCGGCAGGCAATTGATAATCCGAAGGAATTTCACCACTCCAGATTCCGTCATACGCCGGATCGAAATTGACTTTCACGACTTCCGCCGAAAGCGTCTTCATGAATACTTCAAAATCGTCATTGATCAAAAGCCCGGCTGCGTTCAACCGCAAGTTATCATCAGGGAAAAAATGCCGGAGAATATACAGAAAAGTTCCGGGGAATGCGCCAAAATCATGAATCTCGCAACCTGGCGAAATATACTTTTCCAGCAGGGAAAGCATGGCATAGAAGCGCTTCGCGTTTTTATGTAAATGTGCGGCGCTGAAATCCCTAAACCCTTGCTCACTGCCGCCCGGAGCCGGTTTATAGTCGGCCAACAATTGGCCAAACTCCTGCAATGAGATGTTTCTCATGTTATTTCTACTCCATTACATTCTGTTATTTCCAGCCAGTCATGTTCAGATGGCACAGCATAAGTATGTTACCATTGGCCTTCGGACAAGGCAAGCTATAATAGCGATCGAATCCGGCAGGAAGAAAACAGGGAAGTGGTGGAAAAGAAAAGCGCGAAACATCGCCTCACACTGTATACAGATACTAGAGGGCGTTCTCAATTAATTGAGAACGCCCTCTAACTCTTCCGCAAACCCGTGCGATTGTTCAAAGGAAGAAAATGACTCGCGGCAGATGCGCCTAGCCGAATTTGTAATGCTTGCCCACCGCCTTTTTCACGTTCCAGACGCAGCTCAATCCCTTCGGGAACACCACCCAGTCGCCCGCCGCAAAGGAGTAGTCCTTGCCTTTGGCCTTGACCGTGACCTCGCCTTCGAGAATCAGGCAGGTTTCCCGATCCGAATAGCTCCAGTCGAAAGAGGACGGCGCGCACGTCCAGATCGGCCAGCCTTGCGCCTTTTCCTTCTCCGCGTCAGTAGGTTTCCGAATTTCGATTTCCATCATGTCATCCTGTGGAATGGGACAATAACAAACTTGCGAACAGACTGAAAAACTTCCAACCGTCATTCCTGCGCAGGCAGGAATGACGAATCGTAAAAAATACGTAAACTCGGTCGCTTGCGTGGAAAGTCCGCGGCAACCTGCCGCTATCTCGCCGAAGATTCCAGCACGCCGTCGGTATCCAGCACCAGCCCCACCCGCCCGTCGCCCAGAATCGCGCCGCCCTGGATCACGCGCAGGTTCTCGAACTGCTTTCCCAGGTTTTTCAGCACCACCGACTGCTGCCCCAAAAGCTCGTCCACCATCAGCCCGCAGGTGCCGGCCTTGCCCTCGATCAGCACCACCGTCGCGTCGGCGGGGTTGTCGAAGTCCGATTTTATATTCAGCGCCTTATTCAGCCGCAGCATCCGGTGCAGCTCACCGCGCACGTTCATAACCTCGCCCTTGCCGGAGATGGTGGAAATCTGCCCCTTGACCGGCCGGATCGACTCGCGCACGGCGGTGATGGGAATGATGTAGTTTTCCCGTCCCACCCGCGCCACCAGTCCGTCGATCACCAGCAGCGTCACCGTCATCGGCAGCACAATGATGAAGGTGGAGCCCTTGCCGTATTCTGATTCGATCTGGATGCGCCCGTTCATTTTTTCGATATTCGAGAACACCACATCCATCCCCACCCCGCGCCCCGACACTTCCGTCACCACCTTGGCGGTGGAGATGCCGGCGCCGAACACCAGCCGGAACGCTTCCTGGTCGCTCATGGTGCGGGCGGTTTCCTCGGTGATGGTGCCCTTGGCGACGGCCTTGGCCTTGATCGCCTCCACGTCCAGCCCCTTGCCGTCGTCGATGATTTTCAGGGTAAAGGTTTCCTCCGTCGCCTCGGCGCTGACAGTGATGGTGCCTGTTTCCGGCTTGCCCGCCGCGCGGCGCTCCTCCGGCAATTCGATGCCGTGGTCGACGGAGTTGCGCACCATGTGCACCAGCGGGCTTTCCAGCCCCTCCAGCAGCGACTTGTCCACCTGGATGTCCTGCCCGTTCATGACCAGGTCGACGTCCTTGCCAAGGTGGCTGGCGGTGTCGCGCACCAGGCGCGGGAGTTTCTGCAGGGCGTTACGCAGAGGAATCCGGCGCACCGCCATCAGGCTTTTCTGCAGGTTGTTGGACAGCTCGTTAAAGGAGAGGTTGGCGTTCTTGAATTCCTGCGCGATCAGCCGCACCTCGGGATGGGCGGAGAGTTTTTTCTGGATGTAGGCGAAGACTTCGCTCGCGATGATCAGCTCGCCCACGAAGGACATGAAGCTGTCGACCTTTTCCTCCTCGATGCGGATGGTCTTGCTGGCGTGGGAGTCCTCTTTCGCTTCGGCCTTGCTTTCGCCTGGGGCTTCCGCCGCCTGCGCTTTTTTCTCCGGAGCCGGGGGAGGAGGCGGTGGGGCGTTTTTTTCGCGCGCCTCGACTCCGGCCATGACCGCCTCCAGCCGCTCGGTGATCAGGCTTCTCATCAGGTCGTCAAAGCCGATGCCGCTGTCGTGGATGGTGACGAAATCGGTCTGCAGCGAAGTCAGCCCGGAAACCAGCGTCTCGTCGCCATGCTTTTTAGAAACCTGCAGCAGCTTGTCCAGCTCCTGCAGGAACGCGTCGCAGCGTTCGGACAGTTCGCACGCCTGCGCCAATTCCCGCACGAACGTGCCGATCACCCGAATGGAGTGGGTCACGTCCTCGCCTCTGATGAGGAACACCATGGCCTGATCCTGATCCGCACCGGAGCCGGAGCTGGGCACCAGCGCCTTGACGATTTTGCCGATCGCCTCCCGCGCCTCGCGCAGCTTCGCCGCCGCCGCCCCGGTGATTTCGGACTCGTCGATTGCCGCCAGGGCGTCGCGCACCTTGCGCGACATGTCGGCCAGAGACGCTTCCTCGCTTTTGGTGATGGATTCCAGTTTTTCCAGGTGCGCCAGTTCCTCGGGGCGGAACTCGGTGGAGAGATCGCCCGTGGCCAGCTTGTCCATCATCCCGCGCAACAGGTCCACTCCCTGCAGCAGCGCGTCGATCAGGGGCTTGGTGGCGTGTCGCTTCATGCTCCTGACTTCCTGGAGGATGTTCTCCATCGAGTGGGAGAAGTTCTTGATGTTGACCAGCCCGAAGAAGGAGGAGTTGCCCTTGATGGAGTGGATGGGACGGAAAATCTGGTTGACGATAGCCTGGTCGTCCGGCTTTTCCTCCAGCATGACGAACAGCGAATCCAGCCCGTCGAGCGTCTCTATGCTCTCGGAAAGGAAATCGGCCAGCAACTGCGGATCGATGTCGAATTTTTCTGCCATGAGCTCTCCTATGACAAGCTACCGCCATATATCCGCTGCTAGCGCAAAACTTTTATACGGTCATTCCCGCGCAGGCGGGAATCCAGGCGGTGTTGCCTCCGGACATTTGGGGTCGCCGCGCCACCTGACCAACTCCCAGCGCATGCGAACCGCCAGACATCCTCCTGCATACCCGCGTTAAATCTGCCGCCGCTGACATATGCGCCAATCTTCCGCGCGGTCTACGCCCGCGACCAGTTGGAACAAGGAAGTCTGGAGCCTGCGGAAACGCGTCAGCGAAATATGCCTGTGCGGCACGCACCGCTATTCCGGGCGGCCCTCCAGCCTGCCCCGGGTGATGTCCTGCATCAGCCCGCTCCACTTCCTGAGTTTAGCGACCGCTTCGTCGATGGTCAAGCGCAAGGATTCCATATCGTCCAGAGGTTTCAGAAAACAGTCGTCGGCTCCCAGGCGCAGGCAGGACAGGATGTTTTCCAGCGTCACGTAGCCGGTGATCATGATCACCTGGATCATGCCGTTGTAGGATTTGATCCGGCTGAGCAGCTCCACCCCGGACATTCCCGGCATGGCGATGTCGGAAACCACGATGAGGAAATTCTCCTTGTGAATCTTGCGCAACGCCGTGTAGGGATCGTTAGCGACGTCCACTTTGTAGCCTTGGAAGGAAAAGTATCTCCGCAGGGTGCTGGTGATTTCCTCCTCGTCGTCGACGAAGAGAATCCGGATCTCATTGGAGAACGGTGCCTTGCCCTCTACCATGCTCTTTTCCATCCCAGGCTCCTATGCTCAAAACGCCAAGCCGAAAAAACACGCCCATCGGTAAATCCCGCGCCCCGCAGGAAAGGGGGGCAAACGCAGATTGATTATGCAAGGGACTAAGGGACTAGGGAACTAAGATTCTGATTGAGGATTTCCCTGATTGCCGTAAATTTTTCGCAATTGGGAGTTTATCGTAACAGCGCCTGCAAAAGATTTTCTTAGTCCCTTAGTCCCTCAGTCCATTAGTCCCAAATCCGATTTGCCCCTTTCCTCTGGGGGAACTGCACTCGGCAACTACCTACCTCACCGTCAAGTCGGTCTCTATTCCCCGGGGCAGCGGTTTGGCCATGCCAGACGGGGAAATAAGGCCGACGATATGGTTGATCAATTCATTTATGCCGAAGGGCTTGAAAAACACCCTGTCGATACCAAGCACATCGATATGCCGGGTCACGCACTCGGTGGTCAGGCCGGTGATCACGATTATCTTCATATCGCCAGCCAGCCCATTTTCCCTCAGCGCCCCGATCAGCTCGAACCCGTCCATGTCAGGCATGATCAGGTCCAGCACCAGCACATCGGGGCTGCGGCGTTTGATCATTGCCAGCGCTTCCTTGCCGCTTGTAGCCAGATCTATCTCGAATTTGCCCGAGGCTTGGAGCGCGACCTCCATGATGTTCAGGCTATCCTGGTTGTCGTCCACCACCAACACCCGCGAGCGCTTCAGCACCGGTTTCTTGCCCCCGGCGATGGGGAAGAACAGATCGAACCTGGCTCCGCCCAGATTCGAATCGGCCAGGCTGATGCGGGCGCCGTGGTCGTGCAGGATGCCGATCAGGATCGACAGCCCCAGGCCGGTGCCTTTGCCGACTTTTTTGGTGGTGAAGAAGGGCGTGAATATTTTTTCCCTGATTTCCTCCGGCACCCCCACCCCATTATCCTCCACCGCCGCGACCAGCTCCCCGTCGTGCTCGGTTATCGAGATTCTGAGCAGGCTTTCCTCCCGCCCTTCCATCGCGTCGATGGAATTGACAAAGAGATTGACAAAGACCTGCGTCAACTGCTGGGGGTCGGCCTTGATCAGCGGCAGGCTCTCGGCGAATTCGCACACCACCCGCACCCCATGCTTGATCCGGTTGTTCAACAGCGCCAGGGCGTTCTGCACGCAGACAGGGAGATCGGTCAGCACCCTTTCGGAATCGGAGCCGCCCTGGTGCGAAAATGATTGCAATGCCTTGACTATCTTGGTGATTCTTTCCGTGCCCACGATCATGTCCTGGATCAGGCACGGCGTCTCCTCCGTCACGAACGCCAGGCGCTGGTCGCTGGATTTCTTCGCGCAATCCTTGATGAGAGGGGCGATGGATTCCCAGAATTTGCTCAACGTCTGGAGGTTGCCGCGGATAAAAGTGTTGGGGTTGTTGATCTCGTGCGCCACTCCCGCCGACAGCACGCCCAACGTCGCCATCCGGTCGGCGTGCACCAGCGCGCGCCGGTTTTCCTCCGCGGAATTTACCGCGTCCTCCAGGTTTTCCGCGTAACGGCGCAGCTTGTCGTTGCTCCGCTGCAGATCCAGCAGCAGGCGGACGTTGCGCCTGCGCATCTGCAGCTTGTCGCGCAGGCGCTTTACCGTGGCGAAGATTTCCACCCCGCCCTGGAAAGGCTTGGTCAGGTAATCGTAGGCACCGAACCTGACCGCATCGGCCGCGTTGTCGACCGAGGCGTAGCCGGTGATAATCACCACCTCGAGGTCGGGGGAAATCTGCTTGGCTTTTTTCAGCACTTCGATGCCGTTGGCGCCAGGCATATTTATATCGGTAAAAACGACCTCGAAGATGCCTGAATCCAGCGCCTCGATCGCCTCCTTGCCGTCGGCGACCTCCATCACTTGGTGCCCTTCGCGCGTCAGCAGTTCCCCTATCAGGTGCCGCACCAGATCCTCATCGTCGGCCAGCAGTATCTTCAGGGGGCGCGCCTTTTCCTGCCCGGCGGCGGGAAAACCGTCCAACAGATTTTTCTGCAACTGGTTGCGCATATGGCACAGAAAAGAAGTCAGTTCCTCCGGCAGAGCGCCCCTCCCCCGTTGCAATTCGAAACAGGAAACGTGGCTCCTGATGCAGGCCAGAGCGTCCTCGATGGCTTCCGCCAGCAGCGGTATCAGTCTGATATTGTTAAGTTCGCACTTGCCGATAAATTGCCTGATGCCTTGGGCGATTTTTTCCAGGTTATCGCAATGAAACTTCCCGCACTGGCTTTCGATCGCCTTGAACCGCCTGGTCACCGCGTCGACTTCGCCCTGCGTAATCATCCCGTCGCCGGTGAAACTATATAGCTCTATCTCGTCCAGAATATTGCCGATCCTGGCGAGAAACTCCGACATTTCCTCGTTGCCGAAAGCAGAATTGTCATCTGAAGACAAAATGTTCATGACATTCCCATGCTGTGCATTAATCCACAGGTGTACAAAAACAAACACCGGTCGTCTGTATAAATATTGCAAACGACCGGATATAGCGACAGTATTCGCACTAGCAAATCTTGTCACTACCTTCAATTAGCAAAATCAGTGCCAGCTCTGGCGCCAAGCAGCAGCATAATCGCCGCCGCCAGCAACCATATAATCGAACAAACCAGCCACAGCATAGCATCTTCACCAGCAGTGAAACAACTCTCCAGCGCGGCGAAAATATTGCCGTAAGATAATGTCTTAATCGACACAAGCACATCCGTGCGGCTGAATTCCTGCAGAAAATAACCACCCAGCGCACCGCCGCAAGCCAATATGCCTTGCACTAAGCAGTACCATTTTGCACTAAACGCAAGCAGGAATACGGAAAAGATGCCGAAGCAGGAAAAAACACCGCAAGTCTTTATCAGGCAATGATTTGTCAGTGGCGTCAGGCGCGAGGACAATACGCCAAGAAAAAACAGCGTCCCAAGTATGACCGACAGCACAAAGCCTGATTGGGCAATCACTTGCAGACGCCCCGTAACCTTTTCCAGCAACAGGGGCAGGCAAACCAGCAGCATTGCCGCAAGACCTTGTGCGACAAAGAGAAAGGCGTTATCTACCGCACCGGGAAGCAGGTAGCGCAAAAAATCCGCTCCGCCCTGGTCAATCACGACCAGCCACAGCGCGCCAGACGCCGCCAGCAACGGCAGGAACCAGAAACCAACCAACCGGTTGGTTGGAATTGTCAAGTCTCGCATTTCAACGCTCGACTTTGTTTTTCAGTTTGTTTTCTTCCCACCACTTTTTCCACTTGTCGGGTTCGTATTCGATGTTTTTCTTGTCGATCTGCGGCGTCCCGGTCAAGCGGCGGAGAGAGACGATGATTTCCCACTTCTTGGGATATTTCTCCATCGCCGCGATCAGGGGCTCGACCGACTTGTTGGTGCCGACGGAATACAGCACCCGCGACGCCGACAGCGCCATTGCCTCGTCGCCGTTCTTGACATACTCCAGCATGGCGTCCTCGACCAGTTGGTTAGGCAGGGAATAATAAAGCTTGTAGATAAGGTTGCGTTTTTCCCCGTCGTTAGGAGCCTTGCCGATCATGTTCAGCACCGCGCTCGTCGCTTCGTCGCCGCCGTAGACAATCAGCGCGTCGACGAATTCCCGAACCGTACCCACATCGTTGGAATATTCGTTCATGGCGGCGATCACCTCAGGGATAGCTTCGCGCACGTTCATCCGCGCCAGCGCGATTCCGCAAGGGTTCCGGTAATGGACATACTTATCCTTCAGCAGTTCGCGCAGCAGCGGCACCGATTCGGGGTCGGAATAATTGCCCAGCGCCTCGATGACCTTGCGCCGGGCGGTACCATCCTTGATCTTCTTGCGTCCCAGGCATTCCCTCAGCGCCTTGACTGATTCCGGCGCATTCATCTGCCCCACGATTTCCGCCGCCTTCCAGGCAACCACGCCGGTATCGTTTTCCATCAGGTCGGCCAGATCCTTGAGGTGCTCGTCGGGTTTGGCGCGGCAGCGGAGAGCCTCGATCGCCTCGTTACGGATCTGCTCGTTCTTGTCGCTTTTGACCAGACCCAGGATAATGGTAGCCACTGAATCATCGTGGAAATTGCGCAGCGCCAGCAGGGACGCCAGCCTGACGCCGGGGTCGCTGTCGGTGACCGACTGTTTCAGCCCCTCGACGCTTTCCTTCGCGCCCAGCCGGGAGACGGCGTTAGCCATTTCGATCTTGTCCTTGGTCGTACCCTCGGCCAGCACCTTGTTGAATTCCTGGAGAGTGGCGGAACCCAGCCCCCTTTCCGGATCGTAGACGATAATGCCGCCGGGCATGGAGAGATATTTCATCTTGTTGGCGGAGAGAATTTCCACCAGCGCGCCTTCGAGAGAGGCTTCCTTGGTCTCGTAGTTCACGGTCGGCTGGGCGTTCCGATCCATTTTCTTCAGGGTTTCCTCCAGGGCGCCGTCGAGGAAAATCCTTACCCCCGCCTCCTTGCCCAGGGTTGTCAGCGCGGCGGGGAGTTTCTTCTTCTTGATATTAACGTCCAGTTTCACCCGCAAGGCCAGCTCGCGCACCAGCCGCATTTTCTCTTTCACCGCCTGTTCGCTTTTCGGCTCATACTTGAGGGTTTTCTCGAAACAGTCCGCCGCCTTGCCCGGCATCTCATGCGCCAGCGCCCATTCCCCCAGCAGGAACCAGCCCCTGGCGTCTTTATTTTCGATGAATTTCTCGCGCACCATGTATTCCGTGCGCGGCAGCACCTTGTCCCATTCCACCAAGGCCTGCGCGCCTTCGGCAATCTGGATATGCATGCCGTTATCGCCGATAGCGACCACCAGCACCTGTTTCTTGCTGCCGTTTTTCATTTCCAGATCGACTGAACAGGCGGCCTGCGCCGGTTCGGTTCTCATCAGCCCCAGCAACAAAAACAACGCGGTCAAACACACGCTTCGATAACGATTCATCTTTTTCTCCAGTGATAATAAACCATAAAGCAGACGCATAAGGACAGATGGACTATGTCAATTCATTATATCACAATCCCCCGACTGCGCAACCGCTTATCCCGGCCAAACCAGGGTGGAAGCTATCGCGTCGGAATCCTCCCCCCGGAAGGCGCGCGCGCCCGGCGGCAGCCACACTTCGGCCAACGTCGGCCCAAACACCACGCGGCAATCCGGCTTCCTTTCCCCCAAACTTACCGCCGCAGCCAGGTGCGAGACACCGGAATCGTTGCCGACATACACCTCCGCCCCTGCCAGCAGCGCGGCCAGTTCCGGCAGCTCCAGTTGATCAAATAATGCCGCACCCTCGATCTGTCGAACAAGTTTTTGTCCCGCCTCCCCGTCGGCCTCGCCGCAGGTGACTGCCACGGCGTGAGTCCGAGCCAGTCTCTGCCCCACTTCGGCAAAACGCTCCAGAGGCCAATTTTTCCTTACGCCGCCGGAGCCGGGATGCAAAACGGCGTAGCGTTTCCCCAACCCGCGCGCCGCCGCCCGCACCTGCGGTAATGACACTTGAAACAGGCTTGAAGCAGGTGCCACTACCGGATAGTTTTGCTGCCGCAGAAATTCCTCCACCGGGCGCAGGATAAACCGGTAAGCCCAGCCGTCGGAACCGTCTTCCGCCGGACGGGGAGGACAGGCTACTACCTGCCTGCAACCGAGAGCCTGAATATTTTTTGCGATTGCCTGGCCGGGGTCGCGGCTGTAGAGAAAAGCGCCGTCGGCGTCACGGAAAATTTCGCGTAGAGCTTCGGGCGGACGGGAAGAGCCGTCGCCGAACAGCCAGGCGAAACGCGCGGAGGAAAAATCGTGGAAAAAATCGGCGAGGCGGAAATCAACCAGCAGCAGCCCCTGGGGAGCGGTCGCAAGCAGGCCGATCTTGGCGGCGGGAAAGGTGGCGCGCAGAGCGGCGAGCGCGACTCTGGTAATAACCACGTCCCCCAACGCGCCGGGACGCAGCAGCAGGATTTTCTTCATCGGTTCAATCGCAGAGCTATCGCATTTACAGCGCGGCTTATTGGCTTAGTGCAGCGTCCCGCAAAGAAAGGGGCAAACGCAAATATGTTCTCCCCTCCCGACCTCCCCTGGAAGGGGAGGGATTATTGCCCCCTCATTCGCGGAGCGCAAGCCAGTCAGCCAGCCATCAAGCCAACCACCCGCCGTCTCAGCCCGTTACGTGGGCGGAAACCGATTTCTCGTAGGCGGCGATCACCGACTCGTGAATGGAGTTGCGGCATTCCTGGCTGATGGGATGGGCGATATCCACATGCGCCCGCGGCGACCCCTCCGGCATCGGCATGGACGGGGGCAGCTTTTTGCCGCAGCCATTGCAGAAAGCGGCGCGTACCGGATTTTTCGTGCCGCACTGCCGGCATCTGCCCATGACCTTGCGGCTGGGCATAGCCACAAATAAACCCTTGGTGCCGTCGATGATCTTCACGTCCCTGACCACGAATTCGTTATCGAAGGTCAGCGTCGCGAATGCCCGAAGTTTTTCCGCGTTATCGCCCTCCACCAGTCGCACCTTGACTTCCGTCAGTTCCATCACCCGACTCCTTCCCGGTTGCCTTGCTCAATGCGCTTAGCTTCGGAGAACGCTTTCGTTCCCACCGCCACGCACCCGGCGATCCGGCCCAACTCGGACGCCGCGTTGCCATCATAATCATGCATCACACACCACACCGCCGAGCCGCTGCCACTCAGACGGAAACAACCCTTCCCTGACAATTTTTCGTGCAGAATTTTCTGCCGGAGCTCGATTTCCTCCGCGATTTTTTCAAAACGGTTGAAACTTTCCGCCACCAGTTCCCGCCTGTCACCCCGGCTCCAGGCAGACAGAAACCGATCGATTTTCCTGGCGCCGAAATCCTCCCGGCGCAAACGGGAATATGCCTCGGCGGTGGAAATTCCCCACGGAGGCAACAGCAGCAAAAACTCCAGCCCCAAGCCTTGCGCCAGCGGGGTCACGATCTCCCCCCTGCCCTCGCACAGGCACGCCCCGCCCCAGAGAAAAAACGGCACATCTGAACCGATGCCTGCGCCGATTGCCACCAGTTCCTCCCGTGACAGATTCAATCCCCACAACTGGTTTGCCAGCCGCAGAGACGCCGCCGCGTCAGCAGAACCGCCGCCCAATCCCGCGCCGACCGGAATTCTCTTGCTCAGTTTCAACTCAAGACCGTGCCGTACGCCGGTTTTCTCGCGCAGGGCAAGAACGGCTTTTACCGCCAGGTTGCGTTCGTCGACCGGGATGGCCGGGTCGTCGCACGACAACACGACAAGCGGCTCATCCAATACGCGAGCCGCCAGAGTGTCGGATAAGTCTATTTCCTGGAAAACGGAAACGATATCGTGATAGCCATCACCGCGACGGCCTTGCACTTCCAGGAATAAATTTATCTTTGCACAAGCTCTGGTGTAAAAATAATCAACCATAATTGATACAATTAACCACTGCCCGAACTGACAATATATAATATTACATGACAGCCTGCTATGCAAATGTTTTTTAATAAATTCCGACGTAACGATTATTACCACACGAGGTTGCAACGATGAAACTACTGTTCAAGGGCTTGCTGCAGATTTGGCGAATTGCCTGATCTGGAGTGGAATACAGGCAGTCACTCCTCTTTCTGGAATATGGGGGCGGCTTGTTCGTCGCTTTCGGCAGAGTGCAGTTTCGCGCCCTGTTCCACCAGCAGCGTTTCCACCTGGCGGTGGCCCCGCTGCGAGGCGCGTTTCACCGGGGTGTCGCCGGAATCGTTTTCCTCATCCACCTTCGCGCCGCGCTCAATCAGGAACCGCACTATCTCCTCGTAGCCGTCCCAGGTGGCATAGTACAAAGCGGTGTTGCCGCGCCCGCCCCGGGCGTCGATGTTAGCGCCGCGCTCCACCAGGATTTTCACCACCTCCAGGTGCCCGCCCATCGCCGCGGCGTGCAGGGGGGTCATGCCGGCCTTGTTACAGGCGTTGACGTCGACCTTGTGGTCGAGCAGGAGTTGCACGATGTCGGCGTGACCCTGCATCGAGGCCACGTGCAGGGGGGTGAAACCGTTGGCGTCGACCGCCTTGGCCAGCCACCGGCTTTCCAGCAGGTATCTTTTCAGGGTCTTGGTGTCTCCCCACTGGCAGGCGCGCATGATGACCTTGGGATATCCGCTGCCCCGCGCCGAACGGATCAGCGCGATAAAGATCAGAGTGCCCAGCGCCAAGGCAATCCATTCGATATTCTGCAAAATCAGGCCGGTCATTTTTCCCGACTCCCGTCGCCGTCGAACCCCAGCCGTTCCTGCCTGACCTTCCCGCCGTCCGGCACCAACAGGATTACCCTGATTTTTTTCAACGGCGAAATCTCGTTGTAGCGGTTCACGAATTCGCGCGCCTGCTCCAGGCTCATCACCGACAGCGACGTCGCCAGCGCGTCGGCGGCGGCGCAGGAATCGGGATGGATCACGGTCACGCTCGCCGCGCCGCCGGTCACGGGATAGCCGGTGCGGGGATCGAGAATATGCGAATAACGTTTGCCTTCGAACTCAAAATACTGCTCGTAATCCCCGCTGGTAGCGACCGCGCAGTCGGTCAGCTCCAGGGTAGAGGCATAGTCCTGCCAGTCGCGCGGATTGCGGATGCCGACTTTCCAGCCGCCAGGGTTTTCTCCCGAACCCAGTTGCTGCTTTACGCTTTTGTCAGTCGTCACGTGTCCGGCCAGCCGCACCTCTCCGCCGATTTCTACAATCGCGTTTTCAATGCCGGCCCGCTTGACCGCCTCCATCGCCTGATCGACCCCAAACCCTTTGGCGATGGCGGCGAGATTTATTTTCATCCCCCCGACCGCGAACCCCACCCGCATTCCGTCGCGCTTGAACAAAATCTTGTCGCTGCCCACCCGCGCGAGGGTTTCCCGCACCGTCACTTCGTCCGGCATTTGTTTCACCGCGCCATTTTCAAAATGGTACAGTTTCGACAGGGGAAAGACTGTCACGTCGAACGCGCCGCCGGTCAGTTCGTAATAGCGCAGCGACTCCATCAGCACCTGCCAGGTGAGGGGATTAAGCTCCACCCACTCGCCTTCCTTCGCCGCGTTCAGCCTCCCGACGTCGCTGTCGTCGCGGTAGGCGCTCATCAATTGCTCGACCCGGCGCGTCGCGGCGAAAGCCTGCTCGGCTATGTCCCCCAATTCGGCGGCGGAATGATTATCCGACACCAGCGTGAGATGGGCTTCGGTGCCCATCACCAGGGCGCTGGCGGTAAAAGGCGCGGGTTTGCCCCAGAATCCGGGCAGACCCTGCCGCAGCAGCAGGAGCAGCGCGGCAAGGGCAAGCAGCGCCAGCAGTGCCGGGGCGAGGGCGCGCCTGAGTTCGGGTTTTTCTGCCTTCGTCATAGCCTCAGCTTTTACTGGCTTCGGGATGCCTGGCGTAATAATCCTCGATGGCGGCGTGGATGCCGTCGGCGGCGAGGTTGGAGCAGTGCAGCTTTTCCGGCGGCAGCCCCCCGAGCGCCTCGGCCACGTTGTTGCGCGTCATGGCCAGAGCCTCATCCAGGGTCATGCCCTTAGCCATTTCCGTCGCCATGCTGCTGGTGGCGATAGCCGCCGCGCAACCCAGAGTCTTGAATTTCACGTCGGCCAGTTTGCCGTCGGCGACACGGATGGAAATGCGCATCATGTCCCCGCAGGTGGGGTTGCCCACCTCGCCCACCCCGTCAGGATTTTCGATCGCGCCCATGTTGCGCGGATTTTCAAAATGATCCATTACTTTGTCGGTATACATTTTCAAGTCTCCAGTTTACAGTCTCCAGTCTCCAGTTTTCCGAATATAAGCTTATCGGTACTGTCAGGCTGAAACTATTTTTCCTCTCCCTTCCAGGCAGATGCGTGGGAGCGACCGGGAGACGATGCTGATATCGCTGCGGTTTAAGCGATATTTAGCATCGTCGGACGGGCGCGACTACGCAGATGCCGGACGGTTAATTAGATGCCGGAAATCTCCCGACAAATCCTCAAACGAACAAACTCCCCCCCCCGAAAAAAAAATACTGGAGACTGGAGACTTTTTCGCCGTGCGAAAAATCAGACCGTATTCTTTTCCCCCAGCCGGTAGACCGCGCGGTTGATGCTGTCCTCGGCCTCTTCCTCCAGACCCAGGAACTGCACGTGCAGATGTCTGCCTCCCCCCTCCCCCACCGGCACCGGCGACACATGTACGATCGCCCCCAGCAGCGTGTGCGCGGGCGCGTCCTCGATGATGCGCGCCTCGAACTTCACGAAATCCCCCACCTCGAAATTGTGCCGCATCTTCGTCTGCAATGCGCAACCGCCGACGCTGATGTCCTGCAACTGCCCCTCCCACTTGGAGGCCATGCCTTTTTCCAGCGTCCCGAAGTCGATGTGGCCGCTGGAAATGTTGCCGCCGGGGAAATGACTGAAGACTATTTTCTGTTTCAGGGTGACGCGAGTGTTACTCCTCTGGCAGATCTGCTTCATATCCGGCACGTGCGCGATCCGGCAGGCGAAAACCCCGCCCAGGAACGTCTCCTCCACTTTGCTCTCGAAGGCGTAGAGGACGTTACCCATCGCCATGAACCCCTCGACCCTGGCACCGGCGGTGGGAAAAGACTTCTTCTCGCCAGCCATCGGCAGGGTGACGACGAAATTCTTTTCCGCCACGTTGATGACGGTGCTGGCGAAACTGCCTTCCAGCCCATCGAAATGCAGCCGCAGTTTCTTCCCCGCCGCGAGTTCGCGGGTGCCGCCGCTTTTCTTTTCCAGCGCCTCTTCCTGCTCGTCGATGCCGCCGTGAAACAGCTTGCGGCTGATACGCTCGCAGGTTGCCTCGTCGCTGCGGCGCTTCAACTCAGCCGCCAGGGTGGAACCGAAATAACTTTCCGAAGTCAGATCCCGGTTGGGATAGACCGACCCCACATCCCTCAACGCGGAAAGCGTCAGCGAGATTTCGTCGCCGGTCAGTTTCTTTTCCTGACACAGCGCCCGCGCCGCCTTCCACGCCCGCAGGCGTTTCTGTTTCTTTTCCAGATTCCGCAGCCAGCGGTGGATCAGCACCGCCGCCAAGCCTCCCAGCAACAGCCCCGCCACCAGATAGTTCACCCACGACGGCAACGCCGCCTTGCCGCCGTCAAACCCCGGCAGGCGCCTGGCGCTTTGCGTTTCCTCGGTAGTGGAAAAATCCCAGCGGGGTACGCCCATATTCTTATCCGTTCCAGGTCGGGCTCATCTCGCGCAAGACCGACACCACCTTGGGCAACACTTCCGCCACTTTGTCAATATCCTCCTGGGCGCTTTCCTGGCCGAGGCTGAAGCGCACCGAACCGTGCGCCTTTTCCGCCGGCAGTCCCAGCGCCAGCAGCACGTGCGAGGGATCGAGACTGCCGGTAGTGCAGGCCGAGCCGGAAGAGACCATGATGCCGTACATGTCCAGCCGCAGCAGAATCGCCTCGCCCTCGACCCCTTCCAGGCACACGCTGAGAATGTTAGGCACGCGCTTTTCCGGATGCCCGTTGCGGCGGATTTCCGGAATCGCGGCGGAAAGCTTTTTCCATAAATCCTCGACCAGCGCACGCTGCCGACCGGTCTCCGCGCCCAGGCTTTTCTTCGCCAGTTCCGCCGCCTTGCCCAGGCCAACGATGCCGTGGTTATTGAGCGTCCCCGCACGGCGATTGTTTTCCTGCATCCCGCCGTGCATGAACGAGCCCAGCCGCACGCCCTTGCGCACGTACAGCGCGCCGATTCCCTTGGGCGCGTGGAACTTGTGCCCGGAAAGGCTGAGCAGATCCACGCCCAGTTCGCGTACGTCCAGAGGAATTTTTCCCGCCGCCTGCACCGCGTCGGTGTGGAACAACGCGCCGCGATCGTGGGCGATTTCCGCCAGTTCCCTGATCGGTTCGACCGTGCCGACCTCATTGTTGGCCGCCATGATCGAAACCAGCGCCGTGTCGTCGCGCAAACTGTCGCGCAGGGTCTGGGGGTCGACCAGGCCGTATTCGTCCACCGGAAGCACCGTCGCCACGCAGCCCATATGCCTTTCCATGAACCTGACTGTTTCCAGCACCGCGTGATGCTCGATGGCGGAGGTGATGACGTGCTTGCGCCCCGCGCCGCAGCGTTCGCCGCAGACCAGTCCCTTGACCGCCCAGTTATCGCTTTCGGTGCCGCCGGAAGTGAAATAAATTTCCGGCACGTTGGCGTTGATCAGCCCGGCAACCTGTTCCCGGGCGGTGGCGACAGCCTTGGCCGCCTCCCGACCCTGGCGATAAAGCGTAGAGGAATTGCCGTACTCCTCGGCGAAAAACGGTTTCATGGCCTCGAACACTTCGGGCGACACCCGCGTGGTCGCGGCGTTATCCAAATATATCTGCCTGTAATCAGACATTAGTTTCTCCCCTTGAAGACAAAACCCTCAGTGATATTATATGCACTTTTGTCTCAGGTGCCACGCTTTTTCTATCCGCCTGCGACACTTTGGCGACGGAAAAAACATCTCTTGCCAACCAGCGGGAAACGGTTATAGTTGGCGTTTGGAGTTGACGGGTTATCGGGTTGTGCTTTCGCCAAGTTTAGCCATCAACCCGTTAACCCGTCAAGCGGTCAACCTGTCCCCCTCCGGAGCGCATCCATGCAGATCAGAAAACTTCAACTCCTTTCCGGCGCGCAGCAGGCGCGGGGACTGGCGGTAGTGATCGACGTCTTCCGCGCCACCAGCAACATCGTCACCCTGCTGGCGCGGGACGCGCGCGAAATCAAACCCGTCGCCACGCTGGAAGAAGCCTACGCCCTCAAGGCCGCACACCCGGACTGGCTCCTCGCCGGGGAGCGGCACGGCCTGCCGCCGGAAGGCTTCGACCTCGGCAACTCTCCCTTTGAAGCGGAGCAATCGGCGTGCCAGGGCAAGACTGTCGTTCTCACCACTTCCGCCGGGAGCAAGGGGCTGGTCGCGGCGGCGGAGCACGCGGACGAAGTCGTGGCAGGCAGTTTCCTGAACGCGCGCGCCGTCGCCGATTATATCAGCGCCAGAAAGCCGGAAACGGTTTCCTTGGTCGCGCTGGGAGTGTGCGCGGAAACGCCCTCGCCCGAGGACAACGGGGCAGCGGATTATATCGCGCGACTGCTTGGAGGGGAGGAGCCTGACCCGGAGGAATATTTCGCCCCCATCCGCGCCCATCCCGAAGGCCGGAAATTTCTCGACCCCAATAATCTGAATTACCGCGCCGAGGACATCCACGCCTGCCTGCGCGTGAACGTGTACGATCTCGTGCCGGTCATGCGGGGAGAGGTGCTGGTGCGATCGGATTTACTGGCGTGACCCCGCGCCGGACTTGAACATGCCCAGCATCCGCCCCAGAAACCCCTGACGCAGACCCATCGCGTCGTGGGGGCAGAGTTCGTGGCAGCAGTAGCAGCGGATGCACTTTGACTTGTCGATTTTCACCGACTCGACCAGCGTCATCGCCTGCGCCGGGCACAGCCGCACGCACGCCCCGCACATCACGCATTTCCCCGGTATCGCATAAGGCACGGCGGTGAACTGGCTGCGCAGCCACTTGGTGAGAAACGGATATTTCTGCGAAAGCCGGGGCGCGATCATTTCAATCGTCACCGACTCTGGTTGATCCCAGCGAGCCGGGCGCAACTCCGCCGGAGACGCGCCCACGGTTTCCACTTTTTCCCAGGCGATGTCGCCTGCTTCGCGCGCCGCCAGCAAAACCGGAAGGCTGTCCCGCTCCAGTCCCAGGCAGTCCAGCAACACCGCGTCCACCGCGCAGCCGTCGGTTCCGGCGGCGAGAAAATTCGTCGGGTTGGGCTTGCCGGAGGTGGGGCCGTTGCCGTCCATCGCCACCACCGCGTCCACCACGTGCAGCGCCGGTTTCACCGCCGCGTAAACCTCGTACAAAGTTTTTGCGAAAGCCTGCTTGTTGCTGCCCGCGCGGTAATGCCACTGGAATTTCTGCGCGCCCACCACCGCCCCAAACAGGTTTTTCACCGCCATGGTCATGAACATCTGCGCGTGGGTCTTCAGCTTGGGCAGGTTGATCACCACGTCCGCTTCCAGTAATTCGCGCGCGAGGGTCAGGCGCTTGTAGGTGCGGCTTTCGTCAAAATCGTCGACCGGGGTGAACTGGACTATCTCCACGCCCAGCCGGTCGGCGACGGCAGCCAAACCGTAGGATTCCGCCACCTTGCGCGCGGAACCCAAGCCGGGCGAATCACCAAGCCTGACCTTGCCGCCGCAGTCCAGCGCCAGTTCCGCCACCGCGCCCACCACCGCCGGGTGCGTCAGGGCGACGCCATCCGGCTTCTGCGACATGACGAGGTTAGGCTTGAGCAAAACATTGTCGCCGGTTTTTACAAACGCGCCCATCCCGCCCAGCGGTGCCAGCAGTTCCTCCACCGCGCGCCTGATCGCGGCGTAATCGTAGTTGTCCTGCTTGAGCAAACTTACAAGGGGGGGGGTCATTCCGGTTTTTCCGTGGGAGTGTCGGACGCGTATTCGGCAATCAGTTCCGGCACCGAGCGCAGGTATTCCGGCAGACTGAGCAGGTTCACCGCCACCACCACGACGCCGCTCCAGAACGCCGCTTTCTGCAAAACTTCTTCCGCCAGCGGATAGAACTTTGCGTCAGAGGCGGCGATCAGAGCCAGCAACGCGCTCATGACAATACTCTGGACAAACATCTTGGCCTTGCCGCTGGCTTTCGCCGCCAGCACGATTCCCTTCAGCGCGGAATAGCGCCGGAGCACGTGCATGGCGATTTCCCGCCACAGCACGATCACCGGAAACCAGACCGGGAAATTTTCTCGGAACCGGGGCGAGGCGGAAAAAGCGAACAGCAGGGTCATGAAAAAAGTGCTGTCCGCGACCGGGTCCATGATCTTGCCGAAGTTGGTCACCATTTTGTACGCGCGCGCCGCCATGCCGTCGAACAGGTCGGTGAGGATCGTCGCGATCATCACTCCCAACGCCGCAAGCGACACCGTGGCCTGATCCCGCGCCATCGCCAACACCAGCCACAGTATCACCGGCGCCGCCGCGAAGCGCGACAGGGTGAGGCCGTTAGCTAAATTGAAAATCCGGTTACGCATGTTTTTTCCTGAACGCCGATATCGCATGGCGCGCGTAATATAATTACTGAGTTACTGAGTGGCAAGGCTTCGCCTTGCCACATTACTTTCGCGCACCTGTTATCCAGTCCCCTCTCCCCCTGAGGGGGATGAGGGTTAGGGGGTCACCAGCCATCGCGGGTGTGCGGGTGGCGCAGACGCCAAGGCAATATATTCTCCCCCTTCCAGGGGGAGTTAGAGGGGTAGCACTCACCCCTCCTAACCTCCCCTGGAAGGGGAGGAACTATTTATATGCTTCCCGCAAAAGCAGCGAAGCGCACCCATCTTTCGAGCGCTTCCCGGTTCGCGAAGCTAACCCCCTCACCCCAACCCTCTCCCTCAGGGAGAGGGAGTTTCTGTTGCTCGCGTTTTCGCAGAAAACGCGAGCAACTCAGCAACTTACTCCTGCCTGTCCGGCTCTACCTCTGAAACCACCTCCACCACTTCCGCGTCCTTGATCTGTTCGCCGGAGCGGGAAAAGGACGCGGAGAATTCCGCGCCGCGCCCGGAACCGAAAGTATGCACCTTTCCCGCGAAATGTTTCTTCAGGAGCGGCACCAGCATTTTCCTGACCGGCGGCAACAGCAGCAACAGACCCACGAAATCGGTCATGATGCCGGGAGTTATCAGCATGATCCCGCCCGCCAGCACCAGCAACCCCGAAAGAATACTGTCGCCCGGCAGCACCCCCGCCGCCAGGTCGCGCCTGATTTCCCCCAGCGCGCGCGCCCCTTGCCCCCGCGCCAGCGACGCTCCCAGCGCGCCGGTGATTATCACCAGCAACAGGGTGTTGATAAACCCGATCCGCATCGACACCAGCATCAGCAGGTGCAGTTCGACAAACGGAATCAGAATGAATAACGCCAGCAACGCGCCTAACGGCATGGTTCTCCTAAACCGTATTGGGACTAAGGCGCTAAGGGACTAGGGGACTAAGACACTGATCGGTGATTTCTCTGCTTGCCGTAAGTTTTTCGCAATCAGGAGTCATCGGTGCCGCACCGGTAAAGAAATTTCTTAGTCCCCTAGAGCCTTAGTCCCCCTAATCCGCACCTATCCGCAATACCCCATATTGCGCAACCACCTCTCGCACAGCGCCGTCCACTGGCACACCGTCTGGCAGCCGGGAGCCAGCCCCAATCCGTGGCGGCCTTCCGGGAATACGTGCAGTTCGAACGACACCTCGTTCGCGCTCAGGGCAGAGGCATACATCAGGCTGTTCTCCACCGGCACCCCGTCGTCGGAAGCAGTGTGCCAGAGGAACGCCGGAGGAGTGTCGCCCGTGACCTGGATTTCCGCGCACAATTCGTCGCGCAACTCCGTATCGAAATTTTCCCCCAGCAGGTTGTCGCAGCTACCCAGATGGCCGTGGGGCTTGCTGAGGGAAATCACCGGGTAGCACAAAACCGATGCGTCGGGGCGGCAGCTTTCGCGGTCTACTGGGTCATCTGATTCAATCCCTAAGTCGTAACGGGTGCTGGCAGTCGCAGCCAGATGCCCGCCAGCGGAAAACCCGAGCACCGCCACCTTGTTCTTTTCGATGCCCCATTCCCTCGCATTAAAACGAACCGTGCGGATTGTTCTTTGCGCGTCCTGCAGCGGCACGGGAAAGCGGTAGGGCTTGACGCGGTAATGCGCCACCACCGCCGCCACGCCAAAGGAATTCAGCCAGCGCGCGATGTGGTCGCCCTCGTGGATGGCGCGGTGTCCATAGCCTCCGCCCGGCAGAACCACCACGCAACCCCGCGTTTTGGCAGGGTCGAGCAGATAAGAAGTATAAGTCGGCTGCTCCTCGCCGGTGATTGCTCCCGGCGCTTCGCCCCCCCACAGTGGAATCACTTTTTCGTAACGATTTTCCTGCATGAGCTTACCCTCCGATAACGTTTTGCGGTTTCTCCGCGAGAAACGCCTTTATGTTCGACACCGCAACATCCATCAGCCTTGATCTCGCCGCGCGGCTGGCCCAAGCCAGGTGCGGCGTGATGAAAATATTTTTCGCCGCCAACAGCGGGTTGTCTTCCCGCGGCGGCTCGGTGGAAAGCACGTCCACCCCCGCGCCCGCGATTTTTCCTCCGTTCAGCGCCTCCGCCAGCGCGGCTTCGTCCACCAGCCCGCCGCGCCCGGTATTGATGAGGAACGCATTCGGTTTCATCATCCCCAGGCGCTTGGCGTTTACCAGCCTTTCCGTGTCGGGATTAAGCGGGCAATGCAGGCTGATCACGTCGCTTTCCCGGAACAGCGTATCCAGGTCGACCAGCCGGGTTTCCTTCGGCAATATTTTCGGGCGGGGAATATAAGCTATTACTTTCATCCCGAACGCCCGCGCAATAGACGCCACCGCCTGCCCGATCGCGCCCAGTCCGACCACGCCGAAAGTCAGCCCGGACAGTTCCGTCAGCGGCGTTTTCCGGTAGCAGAAATCCTCGCACCCCGCCCAGCCTCCGCTTTTTACATCCAGCGAATGCAGCCCCACCTGCTGGCACAGTTCCAGCAAATGCGCAAACACATGCTGCGCTACCGAATTGGTGCTGTAAGCCGGAACATTGGTTACGGTAATACCCTTTTCACCAGCGCAGGCGATATCAACCACATTATATCCCGTCGCCAGCACGCCGATGTATTTCAACTCCGGCAACTGCTCCAACTGCTGGCGCGACAGCCGGGTTTTATTAGTCAGCGCCGCGTCCGCTCCCGCCAATCTTTCGACGACACGAAAGTCTGGGGTGCGGTCATAGACAACGCACTCCCCCAGCGTCCGCAGACCGTCCCACGACAGGTCGCCGGGATTAAGGGTATATCCGTCCAGCACGACTATTTTCATCAAGCCAGCCTCCGGGAAACACGCCTATGATAACAGGAACCGGAAATATGGAAAGACCTGTTGCCAAAAAATCGGGAAATTCCTGGTGGTGCGTGCCGCACGGGCATATTGCGCAAGCGTATTCTTCCGCGCGCCCTTCGTTCGCGACCTCACCTAACCCATCCAGGCAGATGTGTGGGAGCAGCCGGAGGCGATGCTGACACCGACGCGGTTTAGGCGGTGTTTAGCATCGTCGGAGGCGCGACTACGCAGATGCCGGTCGAATAACTGGAAGCCAAAAACTATCTGCGGGTATATCCGCGACCAGCGGAAGCGCGGTTGCTATTTAACCACCCGCACTCGCTTGCGAAGTATGCCAGTGCGGCACGCACCGGCACGCACCGGCACGCACCGCACCAAACGAATAACGCCTTCCGCTGGGGGAAGGCGTCGTTCGTTTTCTTGAGCCGATAAAAGCCTTAGAGTTGACGCAAGGCTCCGGTGCGGCGATGGGGATGGGTGCCTCTCTTGAGCTTGACCGCGCGCTTGGCGGTCTGATGGGCTTTCATCCTGACGCGAATCCGACGCCGCGCCTTTGCCTGCGCCGCGCGCTCGGCTTTCTTGGTAGTCTTGGGCATTAGTCTATCCTCAAATCAAAAACCGTTAATGACGAAAGAAAGGAATTTAACCGCAAGCCCCGGCGCTGTCAACCCTAATCCCGCCAATTTTTCATATTTCGCGATTCTAAAAAAACACGCCGCCGACAACGCGGCAGCGTGTTGATACAGGTGTGTTTGTTTTCGCTCAGGTGTTGATGTTGATTTCGCCGATGTAGCTGTTGTCGGTCGCGTCGCCGCCAGCGGCGCCCATCGCGCCAGCGCCAGCGCCAGCCGAGCCGCCCATGGAACCAGCGGAAGCACCCGCACCCGCGCAACCGGC
>JAGUZQ010000043.1 GCA_020060765.1 Planctomycetota bacterium
CGACGCTCTTCCGATCTCGCAGGAGCGGCGACACCCGGTGCGGCAGCGCCGCCTTGACCCGCGCGACCAACCCCGCCGACAGCACCGACTGCTCCAGCCTGAAAGTCTCGTCCAGTTCGGCGGAAAAAACTGCCAGCTCCGCGTCTTCCGGCACCCACGTTTCCATCTTATCGCTCCATCAGGCCGCGCAATTCGCGCAAGCCTCTTTCCAGTCGTTTATCCAGCGCGTCGAGGCCGATTTCCAGAATCGCCGCCGCCTCGTTCCGGCTCACTCCGCCGAAGTAGCGCAAAACCAGCGTCTCCCGCAGCACTGGCGACAGTTTTGCCAGACTTTCCCGCAGTTGCAGCCGCTTTTCGTCTTCATCCAGGCGGTCAAGCGGTTGAAATTGCGCGCGGCCTGCGCGTTCGCGGGCGATCTCCTCCAGGTTGCGCCGCTCAAGTCCTTTACGGCGAAGGATTTCCGCGCAGCGATTGCGTAAAATCTCATACGCCCAGGCGGAAAAGCGCTCCGGTTCGCGCAAACTGTGCAACTGCCGGAAGGCGCGCAAAAAAGTCTCCTGCACCGCATCCTGCGCCTCGGCGACTGTTCCCAATCGGTCGTACGCAAACGCGGCCAAGGCGCCGTGGTAACGTTCCACCAGCAGGCCGAATGCCTCGGAATCGCCGGCCAGCGCCTGCATCACCGCCTCGGAATCGCTTTTCTCCATAAAAAATGCGCCTGTTTTTGCACAATCACTTTTCACAAGAGAGATGCACGTGACCGCGCAGGTACGACATTTATTTTTCAAAATATGAAAAAAAAGACCGGCCAGCCGACCCGGTCAAATTACCCGATTTCCGCGCAAATCTCATTTTCCCAGTTTTCTTTCTTGTCGGGAGATGAACTTTTTCAGCGTTTCGTTGCTTCCGCCTGTCAGTTCCATGCCTTTTTTTGCTGTTGCCAGCGCTTCTGCGCGCTTGTTTTGCCGCTCCTGCATTTCCGCCATTTTCAGATAAATATCGTCCTTTATTGCTTTCTCTGGATTGACTGAAATTATTTTACTATACATTTCCTCCGCCTCGCCCCATTTCGCCGCCAGTTCGAATTCCTGCGCCTTGGCCAGGAAACAGATGGAGATAGCTTCGGGATAGTCTTTTTTCACGAAATCGGAATTGGCGGCACAGGCTTGCTGGTAAAGCCCGATAGCGGTGTCCCACTGATGATTGTTGTGCGCATCAACCGCCTGCGACCACAAGGCGGAACTTTTCTGGATCGAATGCAGGCGTAACGCGGCAAAACCGATGGCGGCCAGAAGAATGACGACAACCGCTATTTTTACCGTCAGGTTACGCATCGGCCGCTCCGGCCAGCAGGCGCTCGACCACTTCTGTAAGCTCGGCCAGTTTCGGCGGCTTGCCCATGCAGACCGTCGCCCCCGCCTCCAGCGCGGACTCGAAGGTTTCAGCGGTGCAGTAGCCGGTCAGCACCAGGATCGGCTTGTCGGACATGGTCATGCGCAGGCTGCGGATAGCCTCCATGCCATTGGTGCCAGGCATGTTGAGGTCAAGCATGATGAGGTCGGGATTATGCAGAGTGGCCTGGCGAAACGCGTCGGCGCCGTCGATGGCGGTGATCACTTCCGCACCCTTGCTGGTGAGGAAAATCGACAACAGTTCCGCCACCCGTTTCTCATCGTCGGCAACCAGAATTTTTTTACCTTCGAGTTTCACGCTTGCCTTTCCGCTTTTTCGGGCTTGTCTGCCATATTAATAAAACGCTTCAATTCGCACATATCTTCCCATCCGCCTCAGCCGCGGGCGAAGAACGCCAGAAAATTTGTGCGAGCGAACGCGCTTGCGAAGTATGCGTGTGCGGCACGCACCCGGATTCCCGCCTGCGCGGGAATGACGATTCGCAAGCTTAATTTTAAAACAAACGATGTACCCTTATTGCCCCATCACCCGCACCCTGAAGCCTGTAACCTGAAGAGCCTGATATCAAAATCCCAACATCGGGTCGTCGCTGATACCGGGCACATCCTTGCGCGCCAGCGCCTGGGTAACGCTCAGTTCCTTGTGTTCCGCCATATCCAACCGCTCGGGATTAGGCAGCGGCGTACCCCGCGCGTCGCTTAGGATGCCGACCATCGGACGCATGTAATCCTTGGGATTGGCGGCGATCACCCGCGCGAAACGGTTGTCATTCAGGCGCAGGAAAGAGCCTACCGGAAACATCGAGTTGGTTTTCAGGAACGCGCGGACAATATCCGCGTTCAACTGCCTCTTGCCGCACATCAGGACAAGCTGCTCCATCGCCTCATACTGGGTCTTGGCCTCGCGGTAGGGTCGGGAGGAACAGACCGAGGAATAGATGTCGGCCACGCCCACGATCTTGGCGAAGGGATGGATCACCACGTCTTTCTTGCCGCAGGGATAGCCGGTGCCGTTGGCGCGCTCATGGCACTGGTAGACGATATACGGCACCTCGCCCGGCAGATGCGTGACTTTCTGCAGGATATCCAGGCCGTAGGCCGGGCTTCGGCGGATTTCGGCGAACTCGCGGGGAGTGAGCTTTTCCTTCTTGTCCAGCACCTCCGGCGGCACTTTCGTCAGCCCCACCCCGGCCAGCATCGCCCCGTAAGCCAGGGACTTGATCTGGGACATGTCGTATTTCAAGCCGGAACCGACATTCACCGAAATCACGGTCATGGCCAGCGCGTGGGAGATAAGGTAATCTTCCGCGGAATCCCGGGTCGCGCCGCAGAGCATGAGCAGCTCGCGGTTGCGGATCAACCCGGCCATGGCGCTGTTGGCGACCTTGTCCACCTGCGGAATCGACTTGCGACCGCCACCATTGCCCAGCGCTTTATAGATATCGCGCAGGTCGGCCAGGCTTTCCTCGATCACGTTGGAGAAGGCGTTTTTCTCAGATTCGGAGGCGGGCCCGCACTTGCGGGTGTCGCGGATCAGCTTGTCGAACGGCTCGCCGGTCGGCTCGCAATCGATGGCAGCCATGGCGTTGATCTTGGCTTCCAGTTTCAGCGCGTCGAAATCCGCCTCCTCGGCCTCCTTTATTTCCACCGACTTCAGTACATCCAGCGTCTCCCGGTCGACCAGTTGCGTCTCCGGCCCCGCGTTCATGATGCCTTCGATATTCGAACGCAACTTGCGTCCGATCTTGGTGCCAACCTCTTCTTCCGGCTTACGGAAAAAAATCTTTGAAATTCCGCGCTTGGACAGCGAATCGGCGAAGCTCTTGGGGATGGCCGCGCCAGCCTCCAGCAGCAGGTGCCCCTCGTCGTCGTAGACGGTGCGCGCCAGCTTGTCGCCAGGCTTGAGTTCGCCTATTTCCATGGAAACGTGGGTGAGTTGGCGGCGCAGATCGTCCAGGCGCTCCTCGGCCTCGGGTTGGAAAAGCGACTCCACCCCCTCGTCCTTGATCGCCGCGATCATCGCCTCGGTCAGGGCGTCGCCCGGATGCAGGACAGGTATGCCGGACTTGTGCAAAAGCGCGCTTGGCAGGCTTTCGCTCGGTTTCAGTTGGGAAACAGTAATCTCACGCATATGACACCGTGCAATTTTTCTCAGTAACCGAGTAACTAGGGGCAATACTGTTTGATTTAGGGGAAAACTTGTACCGTAATTCCCGCGAAGGCGGGAATCCAGGAGGTGTTGCGTGTGGCTTCCCCACTGGATTGCCGCCTTCGCGGGAATGACGATTCGTAGGTTTTATTGTTTAATCAAACGATTTTTCCTAAACTAAACCGTATTAGTACTAGGGAACTCCCCTTAAACCCCATCCCGGAACGCCACTTTTCCGCCCACGACAGTCGCGACGGCGGCACCTTTCAACTGCCAGCCCGTAAAGGGGCAGTTCAGGGACTTTGATTTGAATTTCGCCGGATCGACCACCCACTCCCGGTCGAGGTCGATCACCGTTACATCCCCCGGAGTTCCAGGTTTCAGCACGCCGCGACCCAAGCCAAGAATCCCGGCAGGCGCAACAGTCAGTTTCGGCAAAAGTTCTAGCAGTGATATTTTACCACCATGTACCAGCTTCAGCAAGAGAATACCCAGCATTGTTTCCAGCCCGATCACCCCGCAGGGCGCGGCCAGAAAACCCTGTTCCTTGGCTTCGGCCAAGTGCGGGGCGTGATCCGAGGCAATGGCGTCGATAGTGCCGTCGAGCAGCCCCTTCAGGCAGGCATCGACGTCTGCCTGCGCGCGCAGGGGTGGCGCCATCTTGAAAATGGGATCGTACCCGCGCACCGACTCGTCGGTCAGAACCAGATGGTGCGGGCAGACCTCGCAGGTCACGCGCACGCCCTGCCTTTTCGCGTTGCGGATGATTTCCAGACTACCGGCGGTGGAGACGTGCTGCACATGCAAATGCGCTCCCGTCAGGCGCGCGATAGCCACGTCGCGCGCGATAATGATTTCCTCCGACTCACTGGGTGCCCCGGGCAACCCCAGCACGGTGGAGACGTAGCCCTCGTTCATCACCCCCTCGCCGGTCAGAGACGCATCCTCGCAATGCTCGATAATGGGCTTGCCCAGCATCTTGGCGTAGGTCATGGCCTTGCGCAGCAGCCCCGCTGTCGGCACCGCCACCCCGTCGTCGGAAAAACCCACCGCCCCGACGCGCGCCATCTGCGCCATCTCCGCCAGTTCCCTGCCCTCGCGCCCGGCAGTGATCGCCCCTACCGGAAAAACGTTGGCCAGTCCCGCCGCCGCCGCTTTCTGATAGACGAAATTGATATCCGCCGCCGAGTCCAACGCCGGATCGGTGTTAGCCATGCAGGCCACCGAGGAAAAACCACCCGCCACCGCCGCCGCCGCGCCGCTGGCGATAGTCTCCTGCGCCTCCATGCCGGGCTCGCGGAAATGGACGTGCATGTCGATCAAACCCGGCGTGACGATCTTGCCAGTAGCATCAAGCTTTTCCGCGTCGGCGGAAGCCTTGGCCTTCGCCTCGCCGGGAGCGCCGATAAATTCCACCAGCCCGTCCCGGATCAGCACGGAAAACTCGCCGTCGATGTTCTGCGCGGGATCGATCACGCGCCCGCCGGTTATTATCAGGTCTGACATGTATGTTCCTTTATCGGGTTGACAGGTTGACTGGTAAACGGGTTGTTGGGATATTGGTTCGCTTCGGATTTAACCGCAACACCTCCTGGAGTCACGCCTTCGCGGGAATGACGATTCGTGAGTTTTCTCAAAAATCGATTACTCCATAACTGAATCGTATTGAATTCGACTGTCAACCCGTCAACCCGCCTACCCATCAACCCCAGCCAGCAAAAACAGCACCGCCATGCGGACGGCGAGGCCGTTGGTGACCTGGCGCAGGATCACGCTACGGGGGCCGTCGGCGACTTCCGGCGACAGTTCTATGCCCCGGTTCACCGGGCCGGGGTGCATGATCGTCACGTCCGGCTTCGCCTGTTTCAAGCGGCTTTCGGTTACGCCGAAAAGCTGGATATATTCCCGGATGCTGGGGAAAGGAGCGCCATCCTGCCGCTCGAACTGGATACGGAGCATGTTCAGCACGTCGCACTCGCGGATGGCCTGATCCATGTCGGTGCAGACCGTCACGCCCATTTTCTCGATATCGCGCGGGATCAGGGTGGAGGGACCCACCACCATCACCTCCGCGCCAAGTTTCGTCAGCCCCCAGATATTGCTGCGCGCCACGCGGCTGTGGGCGATGTCGCCGACGATGCCGACCTTCAGTCCCGCGATTTTTCCCCTGACCTCGCGGATGGTATAGAGGTCGAGCAGACCCTGGGTGGGGTGCTCGTGCTGGCCGTCGCCGGCGTTGACCACGCTGCAGTCGATGTTTTCGGAAAGGTGTTTGGCCGCTCCCGCCGCGCCGTGGCGCAGCACCATGATGTCGACGCCCATGGCCTCGATATTCTTGGCGGTGTCGATCAGGGTTTCGCCCTTGGAGACGGAGGTGCCGGATTTGGAAAAAGTGAGTAAATCTGCCGAAAGCCTTCTGGCCGCAAGTTGGAAAGAGAGGTTGGTGCGGGTGGAGTTTTCAAAAAACATGTTCACCACCGTGCGCCCGTTCAGGGCGGGGACTTTCTTGATGGAACGTGTCGACACTTCCTTGAATCCGCTGGCGATGTCCAGGATGTGGACTATTTCCTCGGCGGAAAGCTCCTCCAGCCCGAGGAGATGTTTGCGCGTCCAGTTCATGCCGGTTCCTCCTCGCCCCTGCCCACCACGTAGACCGCGTCGCCCCGGTCGATTTCCGCCAGCCGCAGGCGCACGAACCCGCCCTTGGGCACGTCGACCCGGGCGCCGGTGAAGTTCGGATAGATCGGCATTTCCCTGCCGCCGCGGTCAAGCATCACGCACAGGCGGATGCAGGAAGGGCGACCGTAATCGAACAGCAGATCCATCGCCGCGCGCACGGTGCGCCCGGAGGAAAGCACGTCGTCCACCAGCACAATGTCGCGGTCGTTGACGTCGAAGCCGATGGCGGTGGGTCTGATCTCCTTCAGCCCCCCGCCCTTGTGCAGGTCGTCGCGGTAGAACGTCGTGTCGATGTAGCCCAGGGGCAGGTCGTGGCCGCGCCGTTTCAGTTCGGCGGCGATGCGGTCGGCCAGCACCGCGCCCCGCGTGCGGATGCCGAGAATGGCGCGCCCCGTCCCAGGCACGCGGTCGGCCAGAATTTCGTCAGACAGGCGCATGACCGTGTCCCGCACCCATTCCTCGTCGTAAAGCTTGGTTGGCATTGTTCGCTCCGGAATTTTCGCCGCCGCCCACGCGGAAACACCCTGGCTGCACACATGGCGGCAGGATGCAAAATACACCGTATGCAAAAAATTGTCAAAAGCGATTTTCAAGTTTTTTGGGAATGCCGATAATGGCGGAAAAGCCAACGATCGTTTTTCAGGCAGGTACACCGCCAGATTGCAGGCGTGAAAGCTTTGTGGCAGAAGAAGCATTGCCGGAGTCGGGACAGAATGATTTTTGCAGCGGAAATTCGATAATGAAACAGGCACCCCCCAAATCGCTTTTTTCCAGGAAGATGCGTCCGCCGTGGTCGTTGTGAACCACGCCGTGCGCCACGAACAACCCCAGACCGACGCCCTGATTCACCTCGCGGGTGGAGAAAAACGGGTCGAAAATACGGTCTTTGTATTTATCCGGCACTCCCGTGCCAGAGTCCTCCACCTTGACCACAACCTGTCCCTCGCGCAGAAGAGAGGTAATCCTGACGCGCGGCGCCGATATCCGGGCGACAGCGTAGTAGGCGTTGGAGATAACGCACGCCAACGCCTGGGTCAGTTCGCGGCGGTACAGCGACATGAGCGGAAGAGAATCATCCAGCCTCAATTCCAGCGCCACTCCGCATTCGTTTTCACTCAACAGCGCCAGCGCGTCCTCGATGCACTTGTTTACGCAAGTTTCGCCCGGCTGCTCCGCGTTTTGGGCGTTGGCGAAACGCGCCAGGCCGGAAGTTATTTTCCGGATGCGTTCGGTTCCCTGCTCGATGCCGCCCAGTATTTCCGGAATCTCCGCGCAGATGCGCCACGCCTCTTCCCGCAGGGCAGTTTCGTCGCCGGCTTCCAGCACCACTCGCAGCCGCTTGAGATACGCCTCCAGCAATTGCGAGTTACCGCGCAGAAAAGTGACCGGATTATTAACCTCGTGGGAAACTCCGGCCGCCAGTTGACCCACCGCCGCCATCCGCGCCAGCCTGACGTTGTGCTCGCGGGAACGCCGCATCTCCCGCTCCATGTCCCGCATGTGCCTGATCTGGGAAATGCGGTTGCGGAGTGACACCGAGTCAACCGGTTTCAGCATGTAATCGTAGGCTCCGGCTTGAATCGCTTCTATAGCGGTTTCCAGATTGCCGAAACCGGTCAACAGGATTACCGCCGGGGGTTCAGGCAGTTCAACCGCTTTTTTCAGCAGATCAATCCCGCTGATATGAGGCATACAGATATCGCTGATCAGTACATCGAACTCATGTTTTTCCAGAATACTCAATGCTTCCAGCCCATTCTCGGCATCCATGACCTCGTCGCCGCCCAGAGTCAGCAGATCGCGCAGATAGCGACGCATCAATTCTTCGTCATCGACAACCAGAATGCGCATAAATACTCCAGTATTAACCCTATGCACTCGTTACGGCTATCTGCAAAGCAATCTACATGCCAGTTGCAAAATACGCAAAACAGCTTAGTCAGACCGCTTTTCCACCATTTTTTCCACGTCTCCTTGTTTTCCGCTGCCAGCCAACCTCAGCAAAAAACTTGTTCTGACACAACACTTGTGTGTTTTTGCACAACCTACGATGAAGAAATACCTTTACCCCGATTACTCCAGCCGACTTTAATTTCTTTACAGCTTGTGCAAAAGAAATATGCTATACTAAGATATCGGCATCTGGGTGACTGAGGAAAGTCATGGACAGATTGAAAATATTGTATATCTCCACCACCTCGCGAGTCGGGGGGGCGGAGGAAAGTCTGCTTACTCTGTTCAAGGCTTTGCCGAAGGAAGAGGTCGAACTGTTCCTCGCCTGCCCTTTGCCCGAACCCGAGGGAGATCCGGTCGCGGCCTGCGAACTGCGCACACGCGCGGCGGCGCTGGGCGTAAACATTATCGAACTGCCGCTGAGGCGGTTGAAGCGGACACTTAACCCGTTTAACCTGCTGGAAATCCGTTCGCACCTGGGAAAGTGCCGCCGGGAAATCGCCGATATCGTCAACCGGCGCGGAATCAGCCTGATCCACGCCAACAGCCCCACCGCCGCCCTACACGCAGACGGCGCTCCCGTTGCCTGCCACCTGCGTGACCTGACGCTGCCGCCGCTGGCAGCGCGAGAAATCCGCAAGCGTTGCCGCATCGTGATCGCCACCTCCCACACGGTCGCAGCCTTCGCCCGCGCCAAGGTCGGCGAAATTGTCCGCCGCATTCCTAACGGCGTGGACGCCGACCTGTTCGCGCCGGGGGCAACCTACGATTCGACCGAGATTTTCCTGCGACATAAAACCCCCGCCGACGAAAAACCTTACATATTAATGGTCAGCCATCTCATTCCCTGGAAAAAGCACGACCTGTTTATCAGTTGCATGGCTCGGGTACGGGCGGGAAACGCGGGTGTGCGCGGGATAATCGCGGGAGCCGACCTGTTTTCCGATCACGGGGAGCATGTCGCCTCGCTGAAAAAACAGGCGGAGGAGGCTGGTTTGAAATACGCGCTGGAGTGGCGCGACAATGTCCCGGTCACGGATATGCCCAGGCTGGTTTCTGGGGCGCTGCTGCTGCTGCATCCGACGCCGGGAGAACCCTTCGGCCGGGCGGTGCTGGAAGCGATGAGCTGCGCCACGCCGGTGGTGGCGGTGAATTCCGGGGGGCCGGCGGAGTTGCTGGCAGACGGCGGCGGAGTCCTGGTCGCCCCCGACGACGTCGGGGCAATGGCCAAAGCAGTCAACGAGTATCTGGAAAATCCCCGCAAGGCACGCCAGGACGGACAGCGCGCGCGGGAAATCGTCCTGCAGAAATACACCCACCGCCAACACGCGGAAACGATGCTGGAACTGTACCGGGAATTGACCTAGCCTTCATCGCAGGGGACGCAAACGATCGACAAATCCCGGCTTTCTATTTCCTTGCCGCCTACCAGCCAGGGCTGCGGCGCTTCGTTGGCGATGCCGATGAAAAAACAGCGCTTGTCGTCTGCTGATAATTTTTTCAGCACAGGCAACAGGAACCCTTCCAGCTGTTCCTTTCTGCCAGTCGTTATCCGCAAGGCACTTACCGCTTCCGCCAAATCCATAGCTCCGCCCCGGGATTTCAGCGGCTGCCCCCGACCGGGATTGACTTTCTCCAGCAGATAGCCCCGGTCGCCGTAAACCAGCAGTCCCATCCAGAAAGTATGGCCGGTGAGGTTGTCGATTTTTCCCGGTTCGCCGGGGTTGTCATTGTCGGCCTGCGCGCGGAAATCCTTTGCAAGATAGACCCTGGCGCCCTCGCCGAACTTGACGGGCGCAGCATATTCCAGCAGGCGGCGGCTGTTGAAATCGATGTGGAATTTCTCGATCAGGAACGACTCGCCTTTTTGCAGATAATTCATTTCGAAACCGCGGTCTTCGTCGGAATTGGGCAGGGCGTCGATCCTTAGGTGCGTGACCAGCGTCGCGGGATTGGCGAAAGACAGGTCGTATTCGTCGTAGGACGGGTTATGCAGCAGGCTCACGGCCAGGGTTCCCGCCTTGCCCGAGGGATCCATTTTGGAAAAGGATATTTCCGTCACCGAAAGGTTTCCTTCCAGCCGGGAGAAGGCGAGGACGTAAATCCCCGCGCCGAAAACCACGGCAATCCCCGGCATCGCCAGCCACGCCCACTCCAGCCTGTCCCAGCCGCGGAACAGGAAATAGGTCAGCGGCACCAGCACCAGCATATAAATCAGCAGGCCGGAAGCGATCGTCAGGCGCGAAGGCAGGCGGCGGGTGGCGCTGCTGTCGAGGTAACGGGCGGCGGCGGTTTTCATTTCCTGATTCGTGACCCAGGAGTTGAATTCGGTTTCGGCAAAGAGTAACGATTGAACCTGCCAGTGCCACTTTTCCAGATTCGCCTTGCCTGTCCCGGAGGCGTTGCGCCGGGTCGAGGCGACCGCCTGCAGGAGCGGGCTTTTAAGCGAGAACGCCAGCGCCGTCACGCACCCCGCGCCGTAATCGCGCCGCACCGCCAGCGGAGTGCCGTCCCGGGCGGCCAGAATCACGCGCGCATCCTGTCCCGGCCTGATCAATGACAACAGCATCGTCGGCGCTTCCTTCAGGCCATATTCCGGAGCGAGGTCGCGGTTGGCTTCGCCGATAATCTCCCCCGGCAGCAGTTCCGCCAACGCCGAACGTTGCACCGCCGCCAGGTTTTCGCCCAAAGCGATCAGCAGATGCCCGCCGGACTGGACGTAATCGAGAACCGCCTGTCGGAAAGACTGGTGCGAAGGGTCTGAGAGCGAGGACAGATCCATCCCGTCCCAGAGCAGGGTAGAGACGCCGGAATATCCCGCCCAGTGCCGGGAGAGGCTGTCGACATCGGCATTCTCAACCTTGAGGTCCATTTTCTCGCGGCAGGACGCAGCCTGCCTGATCAACAGGTTGCGGACAGGTGTGGACTGTTTGTCGCCCAGCAGCAGCACGAACCTGCGGGGATAGCTTTTGTTTTTTTCCCAATCGACTTCCACCTTCCGGTCGCGGGCATAGTCCATGATAAAACGCTGGCCTGAATTGTCCGGGGTGAAGATGCCATGGGTGAGACTTTCCAACCTGACATTAAGGTATTCGCCTTCGTCGTTGTAGTACTGCGGGGCGGGCGGGTGGTAGATGTACATGGTAAAATGCTTGCGGGTGTGGTGCCCCGGCAGCATCACCGGCAGGCAATAGGAACTGGCGTAGCGGTTCTGCGTCCGGCGGTCGGTAAGCGAGCAGCCGATCCGTCCATCCAAAACATTCTTGGTGTGGTTGACCATGACCAGGTGGACGGGAATCCAACTGTCGCGCATCACGCGGCTGCCCTTGCCGCCGCCGGGGTTGTAGCCGACGTACCAGTCCTCGACCACGATGCCCTTGGGGAGGGGCTTGTTTCCGGTCTGGCCGAAGTCGCCGGTTTCTCCCGGCAGCGGCTCCCCGCCGTTGGCGGCCAGCGCCGACAGAAAAAACAGGATTAGGAAAAACGGTTCGCGCATGGCTAATTTCCGCCTGGGTGATAGCGCAACTTGTACCACGCGGGATGGTTTTCCGCAAATAATAAAGCGAGCGCAACGGCAATATTCTCCCCCTGCCAGATGGAGTTAGAGGGGGTAGGGAAATGACCTTCACCCCTCCTGACCTCCCTTGGAAGGGGAGGAATTATTTATAGCGTATTTTTTCAGGTGTGCTCATCCCGCCGCCTGCTGTTTCTTGCGGATGAAATAGAGGTTGCGCGCGTAAATGAATATGTTGGGGGTCTGCCCCAAGATGATGGGCCAAGCCAGAATCGAAATGGAATAGGCCAGCAGCAGCACGCTGCCGAAAATGGAGAGATACCAGAACGAGACGGGAATCACCGACTCCCGCGCCTTTTCCGACGCCATCCACTGCACGAAGAAACGCATGGTAAAGCCGATCTGCCCGATGAATCCCAGCAGCAGCCAGAAATACGAGCCCTGTTTCGTCGGCACCCTGCGCCCGCAATAGGGGCATTTCGTGGCGGGGAAAAGCATCTTGTTCCACCAGCTCTGCGGCTTGCTTTCGTGCGCGGGAGGCGGCGCCTGCCGGGTCGGGTCTTCGCTGTAGGGGTAAAGGACTTCTCCCGGCACCGGGTCGTGATGCTGCACCCAGGCGGCGTAATTCACATCGCCCCGGCTCACGTCTTCCGGCGCAACCGGCGAAGGAGGCAAGTCCGCGGCATGACTTTCCGGTTCTCCCGTAAAAAGCGAGACGCAAAGATAAACCGCGATCAGCAGCGAGGACAGGGTAACCGCGAGAATGTCGCTGCGGACGAGCGTGGCGGAATTGTTCACGCGTCGCCTTTCGGAGCAAGACCCTGGCCGGATTCCTTGGCTATGCGATACCCCAGCGTCCGGCTTTTCAGCCAGCGCACGCCAAGAAGATCGCGGGTGGCGCGAAACACCCTATTCCAGAAACCCCACTTGGCCACTCCCGCCGCGCGGTGGCGGTGGTTGACCACAACTTCCGTCACCTTCGCGCCGTTCATTTTCAGCAGCGTCGGCAAAAAGCGGTGCGCGCCCCGGAACAGCGGAATGTCCCGCAACATTTCCGTGCGGTATGCCTTGAGCGAACAGCAGGTGTCGTTGATGGTCTCGCCCGTCAGCCAGTTGCGAATGCCGTTGGCGATGCGGCTCTGGATGCGGCGGAATTCCGTGTCGTGGCGGTTCTTGCGCCAGCCGCTGACGCAGTCGTTTTCAGACATGAGTTCGACCAGCTGGGGAATATCGTGCGGGTCGTTCTGCAGATCCGCGTCAAGGGTGACTGTTATGCCTCCGCGCGCGGCGCGGAACCCGGCGGCCATCGCCGCGGACTGGCGGCAGTTGTTGGCAAACCGGACGGTGCGGAAATGCGAATCGCGCCGGCAGAGGTCTTCGATAAGCTCAGGCGTCCGGTCGGTGGAGGCGTCGTCCACCAGGATCACCTCCCAGGGATGGGGATAGTTCTTCAGCGCGTCCAGCAGTTCCTTCTCCAGCAACGGCAGGCATTCCTCTTCGTTATAGACCGGGATGACTACCGACAGGTCGCGCCGGTCGGTGCCGTGCTTGTCCTCGATGCCGTTCACTTAGTTTCCTTTCTCCAGCTTTCGGATTTTCATACGCGCCGCAAAAAATCGATTTTACCTGGTCACGCCCGGCAATAAAAGAGAAATCGAGTCGAGATTTATCTCCGCCTGCCAAAATTCAAACGCCTTCCAGCAGGAAGGCGTTTTTGGGTTAGCTCATTTAAGTTATTTTCTATTCGTGGATTTCGTAGAAAGCCCCGTCTTTGCCGACTATAACGTTGCGCCCCAGGGAAAGCGCCGGAACCAGCGCGCGGTTTTCCTTGAGAAAGCTGTTGTACTCCGTAGAAAGATAGCGGATTTTCACCGTCGGCGTTCCGTCGACGTAAGTGGAATCGAACCAGCGCCCGTCCTCGTAGCGGAAAGACCGGTTGTCGAACGCGGCGGTGTCGCCATCGCGGGTTAATTCGCTGAAGACAGACTGGGCAGGCGCTCTTTTCGACCAGGACGAACCGTCGGCCAGGAACAGTCGGCTGCCGCCGCCGGTCTCGCGCAGCTTGGTGGCGGAGGAGGAAGAGAACTTCTTCCCCGGCAGATCGGGAGTGACGTAACGGTCGAGCTTGTAGCTGTAGCCGGGGAACATAGGACCGGTGCCTCGGTCGGAATCGGAAAAGGCCAACCCGTCGACAACCATCACCTCGGGAGCCGGTTCCTGCCCCGCGACGTATTTGCCGTCGCGGTTCATGCGCAAGTAGATGCGGCTGCCGGGTTCGACCGAGACGTTGTATTCAGGCAAAGCCAGCGAAAACGGCGCGTGATCCTTCGGCACGAAGACATAGGCGTTGCCGGTGTTCATCGCCAGCGTGTCCCGGTCGCAGGTCAATTCGCTGCCCGGGTCCATCACCATCACGATGCCGCCGGAAGTCTTGACCCCGCCAGACTGCTTGGCTTCGGCGGGAACGGCAAACACGGTTCTGGCATTGACCGGAAAGGCGCTGTCTTCGTCGGCGAGAGCCTGCCACTCGTCGCTGCCTTCGATGCGGTAGCGGACGGCGGAGGGCTGCTTCTCTTCCGTCACCGCCGCCAGTTCGGCTGGGTTGGCGGGTTCCTCAATGCCGGAGGAAATGACTCTCCGGGGGCGGTCGTCCTGCGCAAGCAGGGGCTTATCCATGTTGGCTTGCCCGGGTGAAATCGCCTGAGTGGAAAACAAGGGGGTAAGCAGCAGCGCCAGCGCGGCGGCGGCCGCCATGCCGCTGAAACCGCCGAGGAAATAGGCGCGGAACCTGACGGTTCGAGCCAGGCGCTGCCGGGCGGCCACTTCCTGCTGGCGTTCTTTCAGCTTTCCCAGCAGGCCGGACTTGAAATCCTCGCGATATGTCGGCGGCTCGTAGGAGCGCTCCAGCAAGAGGCGGAAGGCGCGGTCGGAATCGTGCTTTTTCTCATGGTCTGTCATTTTCTTCACCTTGCTTCCTTGCGGATTCAAATAGCGGGCATGTCCAGAGCCAGCACGTTAAACGTTTCCCGGAAGGCGACGCGCGCCCGGGTCAACTGGCTTTCCACCGCTTTTTCCGTTCTGTCGGTTTTCGCCGCCATCTCCTTCACCGAGAGGCCGCTGAGATATTTCATTTCCAGCAGGCTGGCGTAGGGTTGGGGGATGGAACTCATCACCGCCCCGATCAGGTTCTGCAATTCCTTGTCTTCCAGCGCCGCGTCCGGGAGGCTGCCCCGGTCGAGGTCGGCGAAAAAGTCTTCCAGTTCGCAGTCGACCAGGCTCCAGGACTTCTCGTATTCCTTCGCCCGGCCGACGGTGGCGTTGGAACTGCGGATGCGGTTGCGCGAGAGGGTGATCAGCCAACTGTCGACCGAACCGCGCGAAGCGTCGTAATCCGCCGCCTTTTCCAGCGCCTCCATGAAGGTGTCGTGCACCACCTCCTCGGTATGGTGGTGGTCGCGCGCCACACGGTAATAGACATACCGGTAGAGGCGCGGAAAATACGTCTCGTAAAAGGTTTCCAAAGCCGCCTCGTCACCCCGACCGATCAGTCTGATCAATTCGGCGTCGGTGCGGGCGCTGTCGGCTCGCGCTGTTCCCACGGGTTTTCTCCCACTGTGCCTGCAAGCTTGTTCCGCCGTTCTTTGACTCCCCCGAACAGGCGGTCTTGCCGTACAATTATGATTGTCCGCCCGAAAAAAAACTCCTTCGCAAAAAGCAGGATTTTTTTCAGGCCATTATTTTCCCGGTTTGTAATCCGGGCAGGTCTTGGCGTTGGGGCGCTGGGGGCGGCGGCAGGCGTCGCCGTAGTCGTACCGGCAGGTGTCGCACAGAAAACGCCCGGTCAGCGCAAAATGCAGTTTCTGCCAGAGCTTTTTCAGCGGGTTCATCCCACGCGTCCTTCATGCTTTGCGAATTATCGCCCCGTAATAATAATGTTGTAAAAAACGGGCACGGAAAACCGTGCCCGTACAAAGGTCGTTACAACCGGCATTATTCCTCGACAGTCACCGCGCCATCGTCTTCCTCGACTATCGCGGCGGCAGGCTTTTCCTCCGTGACAGGAGTTTCCCCTGTTACATTATTATCGTCGTCGGTCGCGACCGGTTGCTCCTCTTTTTTCTCTGTCGGCGCGGCAGGGCGGTCTATGGGATAGCTGTTATTGAGAGTCTGATCGCGCAGGTTCTCGGGTGGCAAACCCAGAATCTCGATCTTGTTCACCACCAGCACATTGGCCTCGAAACCGGGAGCCAGTTCCACCGTGCCGTCGCACACTACCCGACGGCTGACAAATTCACGCAAGTCAAAGGTAGAGGAGCGCAGGTAAAACAGAAACTCCCCGCCCTTGACCAGCCGAAACGCAGCCGGGCGCTTGCCGACGCGACCGATATATTCCACCCAGCCGGTAAAGCCCCCTGCCTTGGTCTCGCCGGTGGAATACTCCTCCTCGACCTGCGCCTTGATGGGGGCGGTGTTGATAGCTGCTTTCTGTGCCTCGATATCCTGGTCGATTTCAGCCAGGCGGTTTTCGATACCGTTGATGATGTTGTCTACTTTACGTTTCTGTTCCGCCTGGCGCTGGTCGATTTCCTCGTTGATTTTGGCCAGACGTTCCTGCTTTTTCTTTTCCGCTTCCTGCCCGGTCTTGCTCAGTTGCGCCAAGGGATCGGTCTGTTTTGCCGCAGCAACCTCGGCGCCTGCGACAGCCTGCACCTCGCCATCCACCTTGACATAACTGGCCGCCACCCAGGCGACGGCGGTTTTGGGCGGGGTGATTTTCAGCCAGTTGCCGCCCCTGATGCCGACGACGTTGACCGGGTCTCCCTTGCCGAGTGTGCCCACCACCGTGCTTTTGCTCCAGGGACGCACGCAGATATCGACGTTGTCGGCGTTGATGACGGCGCGGAAACCGCTTTCGGGAATATCGGTGGGAATGCTGCCTTCAAGATAGCGCTGGTGGACAAAGCAGAACTGGTCGGCGGGATAGGCGATTTTCAGCCAGTTCTCATGACGCCCCAGCACCAGCACCGGCGTGTTTTCGTTAGCCGTGACAATGATCTCGTTGCTGGCGTCCACGCCCATGCGTGCGCGGATATTGACCCTGCCGCCGGAGATGCGCCCGGGCTTGCCCTCGCCCAGATCGCTGATGGCGGGCAGAGCGGTTTTCTTTTCCCAGTCATCGGCGGCGGGAACAGTGGTTGTCCCTTCCGTGACAGGAGCGGTCACGGCGGTAGCGCCGGGCGTCTCGGTAGTACCGACGGTAACGCTGTTGTCTCCCTCGACCGGAGGAGGAGGTGGTGGGGGCGGCGGAGGCGGAGGAGGCGCGACAACTGTTTCGCCTCCGGCATCCTCGGCGTGGGCGTAATTGAGGCAACATAGAAAACTCGCGATTGCCAAGCATAAAAACAATTTACGCATGAATAATCTCCTGCCTGAATATCTGCGGCGCGTAGCCGCGGGTTATTATTGCAAATAAACCGGACGTAACCAAGCCAGGCTACACTCCAACAATAAGAATGCCGGTGTGGACGGTCGATGTCAAGTAAAATCACCGGAGACGCCGATGGCTTTTGGCTTGACTTTGACCTCCGGTAGTCATAGTCTTGCCGTCGCAGGCGATGGAGGGCTTTATGAAGCTGACTGCTTATGGTAAAAAGGAAATCATCCTGTCGGTGGCCATTCTCGACACGGCGGGGATGGCTTTCATCGCGGCGGGAATCCTGTATTACCCTCCGCTGGCGGCGGGAGCGATTGTGCCGCTGCTGCTGCTGGTATGGGTGCTGGCCTTTTTCCGCGACCCGGAACGCGCCGTGCCGGAAGACGACAGGCTCCTGGTCAGTTCCGCCGACGGGGTCGTGACCCATATCGAGGAAGTACACGAGCCTGATTTCATCGACGGCAGGGCGCTCAGGATCAGCGTCTTCATGAGCATCTTCAGCGTCCACCTCACCCGCGCGCCTTTTCCCGGAAAAGTGGCCTATCGCAATTATCATCAGGGCGAATTCATCAACGCCATGCACGCCGACGCCGGGCACCTGAACGAACACAGCGACACCGGCTTTGAAACCGGCGACAAACGCCTGCCGAAAATCCTGGTGCGGCAGATCGCGGGGCTGATCGCGCGGCGCATCGTCACCGACGTCGAGACGGGAAAGGAATACGCCCGGGGCGAACGGATCGGCATGATCAAGTTCGGTTCCCGCACAGATATCTTCGTGCCCGTGGATTGTCGGCTGCGGGTCAGGGTCACCATCGGGGAACCGGTCAACGCCGGCTCCACCATCATCGGGGAGCTGCCGGAATGAGACTGAGACATATTTCCTTTCTGCCCAGCATGCTGACGCTCTGCAACTTCGTCTGCGGTTTCGCAGCTATCCTGTTCTGCATGCACACTATCCGGACTTACTCGCAGGACCCGGAACAGGCGCAGCTAATGCTGACCTACGCCTGCGCGGCAGTGTTCCTGGCGATGATCTTCGACATGCTTGACGGCCAGGTCGCCCGCATGACCGGCGCGGAAAGCCAGTTCGGCGCGGAACTGGACAGCCTCGCCGACGACTGCACCTTCGGAGTCGCACCCGCGGCGATCGTGTCTGCCCTCTGGTTGCAGGTGCAGCCGGAGTCGGCGCAGTGGTACGGGCAGGTGATGCTGTGCGGGGTGGTATACGCCGCCTGCGCGATCCTGCGGCTGGCGCGATATAACGTCGAGGTGGGAACGGTCGACCGGAATTATTTCACCGGCCTGCCCAGCCCCGCCGCGGCGGGAGCGGTGGTCAGCGCGGTGCTGTTTTCCATGCAGGGCTATTTCGACCGGATGTGGGACTGGCTGGCGGAAAACGTACCCCACAGCCACCAGGTAGAGGCCGAGCAGATGGAGGCGCGGGTGCTGGGGCTGTACATGCTGGTGATGGGAGTGATGATGGTCAGCCGCCTGCGCTTCTCGCACCTGGCCAAGCAACTGCTGGGCGGGCGCAAACCTTTTACTTACTTGGTGCTGGCGATCTTTGTGTTGCTGCTGCTGTTCCACAAACCGGCGGAAGTGTTGTTTTTTCTATTTAACGGTTACGTGCTGATCGGCGTGCTGGGCAATGTGCGCCGCCGCTTTTTCGTGCGCGCCCTGCCGACGGAAAAACAATTGGGCTTCGATTTTGAAACCGGCGAAAATCCCGACGACGAAGAAGAGTGAGACCTGCATCATGAAAACCTGCTGGTATGAAGACGGGTTGGCGTTCGAGTGCCAAGGATGTTCGCACTGCTGCCGGGGTCCGGGCGGTTATGTCTGGCTGTCGATGGAAGAAGCCTGCCGGATCGCCGCACATCTTAACATGAAACCTGACGACTTTGGCAGAAAATATCTGCGACAGGTCAAGGGCAAGCTGGCGCTGGTGGACGGAGCAGGCGGCGACTGCGTGCTGCTGGGCGAAGACGGCAGGTGCGAAGTTTACGAACTGCGCCCGACCCAGTGCCGCACCTTTCCCTGGTGGCCGGAAGTGGTGGACTGCAAGCAAAGCTGGGAAAATGAAAAACGCAACTGCCCCGGCTTCGACCAGGGCAGAATCTTCACCCCCGACGAAATCCAAAAAGCGCTGGCGGAAAATGACTGAGGCAAATCTCTGTCAATCCGCACGATTTCGCTTATGAACATCAGGAGCGAACACTTGGGCTACGGAAATATCTCCCCGCAAGATTGCCCGAAAAGGATATGGATCGAAGGCCGACTGCTGAAATTCCTGTATATCTTCCTGCCCGGAATCATGACAACAGCCAGTATTTTGCTGGAGCAACACCTTCTTTCGGAATGCAATCTGCATATCTGGGTGCTTCTCGGCATCATGCAGTTTACAATAATCCTGCTTATTGCCAGAGGTATTTGGCATAAGAAGAATATCGGTCTGTTTTTTCTCTGGGCGCCGGTATTGTCGTTTATAACTCTCTGGTTTACCATTACCGGCGCCGAAAAGATCTTTCCCATCTACGGCGGCCCGTGCCATGCCGGGTCGGTAATGATGCCGATAGGCGCGGCGCTTGTGGGCTTGATCTTTACGATGGGATTCGGTCTTGGCAACCGAGCTTCGCGCAATTCGGAGCAAGTGGAAAAAAAGGAACTTCCCACAGGAAAAAACATAAGCCATTAAACGAAAAGCCCTTGCATTTATTAACAGATTTTTTTGTAAAAACTTATTGACTTTTCCTCCTCGTAGCCCCTAATATAGTTTGAGTTTGGGCGAAATTCCGTATAATTGTAGATTGTCGGTCGGGAATATCTGGCCGCTGATTACAATACTGTAAATGTATTCACCCAGGAAAGGAACCGCATGGCTTTTGAACGCACCCTGATTATCCTTAAACCAGACGCAGTCGCCCGTCGCCTCGTAGGCCGCGTGATCAGCCGCTTCGAGGACAAGGGTCTGTCCCTCGTCGGCATGAAACTGATGAAAATCTCTCCCGCGCTGGCGCAGAGACATTACGCCGAACACAAAGGCAAGCCCTTCTACCCCGCGCTGCTGAAGTTCATCACGTCGGGGCCGGTGGTGGTGATGGCGGTGGAGGGTAACGGCGCGGTGGCGGTGTGCCGCAAAATGCTGGGCGCGACCTTCGGCTTCAACGCCGAGCCCGGCACTATCCGCGGCGACTTCGGCGTCTCCAGCGGCTTCAACCTGGTGCATGGCAGCGATTCCGTCAAGTCGGCCAAGCGGGAACTGGCGCTGTATTTCAAGAAGGCGGAACTTCTGACTTGTGCCAAGGAAGAATTGAAATGGATTTACGACTGGGCCGACGGCACGGCTCGGTAATTATCTTTGCAGGAGGGGGCAGGTATGAGATTTTTTTTAATCGCAGCAGCGGTTATGCTGATCGCCGCCGGAGCCAGCGCGGCTGACGAGATACTGCTGAAAAACGGCAACGTATTTCGCGGCAAAATCCTGAGCGAAACCGAACGCGAGGTCGTGATCGGCATCCCCATGAACGAGGGCGAGGAAGTTACGCGCGACAAGAAAAACTTTATCGAGATGACGGTGGACAAGGCTAATATCAAAAGCATCACCCGCGACTCCACGATTTTCCGCCCGATCGAACGGGAAGTGGTAGGCGAGGAAAAAACTCCGGTCGAACCCGTCCTCGCCAATGAGGAAAACAAAACCTCCCCTGCCGAAAAAACTCCGGCCACGGAAACCGCTCCCAACACGAATGAGCAGCCTGTCGAAGGAGAAGGCAAGACCACCGACAATAATAATAAAGAAGAAGCGGCGACCGAAAAACCGGTGGAGGAACAGCTTGACCCAGCCCTGCAGGCGCAGATCGACGCGTTGGTGAAAAACCTCGGCTCCGGCGACGAAGCCGCCAGGAACAAGGCGGCGCAGAAGCTGCAATCGATCGGCAAGGACGCGACCCCTTCGCTGGTCAAGGCGCTGCTGAGCGGCGGCAACACCCAGCGCATCGACGCGGCGAAAGTCCTGGGCGAAATCCGCGACAAACGCGCGATCCAGGGCCTGATCAAGGCGCTTGAAGGCGGACGCGACGACCGCACCCGGATGCGTTTTGTCTATAACGCGCTGAAGTCGGTCACCGGCCAGTCGTTTTTCTTCAACGAAGACGGCAACGCCAACAAGCGCCGCGCCGAGGTCGCGAAATGGCAGGAGTGGTTCGACGGCGCCAAGGAAGAATTGCCCGAACAGGTGGGTCTGTAGCTTTTCAAAAAGGCGAGACGTATGAATGAAAAATACGAACGGATTCTGGTGGAGCTGATTAACGGCCAGAAAATCGAAGGCAACCTCCACCTGATGGACAAGAGCCGCGCGCGCGACGTGCTCAATCTCGACGAAAAGTTCTTCACCCTGAAACAGGCGCAGATCGTGGACGGCGAGGCGCACCGGGTGCTGCTGATCAACAAGAAACAGGTCGCCCACATCACCATCATCCAGGCCGACAGCAGCGAATCGGCGAGAATGACACGATGATCTGGTTGGATAAATGGTTTAACACATGCTTGAGTAAGCGGCGGTCATTAAGCATTCCGGCAGGATGATATATTGACCATATTCGCACAAGAAAATTACTCAAGAAACCTTTTGCTAATACCGAAAAATATAGTATAGTTCTTTTGCAAGAGACATATGCTCCCCGTCCGTCAGCTAACCGCACAAGCGGGACCCCACGGCGGGGATTTTTTTTGGGCTGCAATCGATGAATACTTTTGAAAAACCTGGCATATGCCGGGTTATTGCCTTTATTGATGGTCAGAACGTATTCCATTGTGTGCGTGAAATTTTTGGGCACAAATCGCCAAATTACAATGTCAAAAAACTAGCCGAAATGGTATGCGCGAAAAAGGTAGAAGATAATTGGAAAGTTGAAGGCATAAATTTTTATACAGGCATACCGGACGAAAAATACGATAAATGGTGGTCTTCATTCTGGAAAAATAAACTGCGGGATATGAAAAATTCTGAAATAACTTGTATTTCTCGTACTTTAAAATACGAAGATGGATTTGACACTAGCTTTGGCGGTAAGATACCAAGAAAAATAGGCCGTGAAAAAGGGATTGACGTAAAGATCGCACTTGATGTCATAAAAGCCACCCTGGATAACGCGTGCGACGTAATTCTGATATTCAGCCAAGATCAGGATTTAGCAGAAGTGGTTCCAGATGTGAACAGAATAGCTTGCGAACAAAAAAGGTGGATGAGAGTAGCCTCGGCTTTTCCAAAAAGTAACATTAATGCAACAACATATGGAATTAGAGGAACTATCCAGATTCCTTACACTCAACTGGAATATGATATTTGCATAGATCACAAACGGTATGGGCCGCGATCGTAAGGATCAGCGGCTGAACACAGAAGTAATTTTTTTTACACAGATCGCGATTCGGATTTTAATTAAGCCCCTCAGATCTCCGCAATCACACAAAAGTTTAACTTGACGCATTTCCGGGCGGCGGGTATCGTCGTAGATTGTGAAAAGCGCAAGCGCAAATCCCTTTGCGCCTATGTTTGCAGGTGGGGTGTCCGCAAGGCCTTTCTTGAAAGGAATTTCATATGCAGGTTCGTTCGTTTTACGTCAAGCCCAACATCCCGGAAAAGCTGTTGCCTCTGCGAGAAATCGCCTACAACCTCTGGTTCAGTTGGAACTGGGAGGCGGTCGAGTTGTTCATCCGCCTGGGCGGGAATTACTGGAACCAGTCCTACCAGAATCCCGCGCGCCTGATCGGCATGGTGCCGCAGGAACGCTACGAGCGCCTCGCCACCGACGATTCCTTCGTCGCCTCGGTGGATAGCGTCTACAAGAAATTCAAAGCCTACATGAGCGACCAGGGCACCTGGTTCAGGAAACGCTTTTCCGACCTGAACGGCACCATCGCCTACTTCTCCATGGAATACGGCTTGGACGAAGGCCTTCCTGTCTACTCGGGTGGCCTGGGCATGCTGTCAGGCGACCACATGAAGAGCGCCTCCGACCTGAACCTGCCGCTGGTGGGGGTGGGACTGCTGTATCGGCAGGGCTATTTCCGCCAGTACCTCAACGCCGACGGCTGGCAGCAGGAGGAGTATCCCGAAAACGACTGGTATACCATGCCGGTCACCCGCGTGGAGCACGAGGACGGAACCCCGCTGATGATCGAGGTCGAATTCCCCGACGCGCTGATCAAGTCGCAGGTCTGGCGCGTGGACGTGGGTCGCGTGCAGATGTATCTGCTTGACACCAACATCCCCGAGAACCCGCCGGAGCACCGCGTGGTTACCGCCCAGCTTTACGGCGGCGACCGCGACATGCGCATCCGTCAGGAAGTGCTGATGGGAGTGGGCGGCATGCGCGCGCTGAAGGCTCTGGGCATCACCCCGGCGGTCTGCCACATGAACGAGGGGCATAGCGCTTTCCTCGCCATCGAGCGCCTGCGCATGATCATGGAGGAGAACAAGTGCGACCTCGCCTCCGCGCGGGAGCTGATCTGGGCGTCGAGCGTCTTCACCACCCATACCCCCGTCGTCGCGGGTAACGAGCGTTTCGACCCCGCGCTGGTGCGCAAGTATATGGAACCGCTGGGCAACTCCATCGGCCTGGGTTGGGATCAGTTCCTGGCTCTGGGACGGGAAAGACCCGAAGACACCACCGAAGCGTTCTGCATGACGGTACTGGCAATCAAGCTCTCCGCACATTGCAACGCCGTGGCCAAGCTGCACGGAGTCGTCAGCCGCGACATGTGGAAAAACACTTTCCCGCAACTGCCGGTGGACGAGGTGCCTATCGGCCACGTCACTAACGGCGTCCATATCCGCGGCTGGCTGTCCCACGACCTGGCCGACCTGTACGAACGCTACATCGGCCCCCGCTTCGAGACCGATCCCATGGACTTCAACCTGTTCGACCGGATCGAGGGCATCCCCGACATCGAGGTCTGGCGGACGCACGAGCGGCGGCGCGAGCGGCTGGTCAACTTCACCCGCGACCGCCTGCGCAGCCGCATGACCCGGCGCGGGGCGGGAGCCTCGGAAATCCGTTCCGCCGACGAGGTGCTTGACCCGCGCGCGTTCACCATCGGTTTCGCGCGGCGCTTCGCCACCTACAAGCGCTCGACCCTGCTGTTCCGCGACCCGGAACGGCTGGCGCGGCTGCTGAATAACGAAAAGTATCCCATGCAGCTAATCTTCGCGGGAAAGGCGCACCCGCACGACAACCCCGGCAAGGAGTTGATCAAGCACATCGTGCATATGAGCCGCGACCCGCGTTTCCGCAACAAGATCGTGTTCCTGGAGGACTACGACGCGGCGGTGGCGCGCTACCTTACGCAAGGCTGCGATATCTGGCTGAACACCCCCAAGCGCCCGCTGGAAGCCAGTGGCACCTCCGGCATGAAAGCCGCCTGTAACGGCGTCCTGAACTGCTCCATCCTCGACGGCTGGTGGGACGAAGGCTATTCCCCGGAAGTCGGCTTCGCCATCGGCTCGGGGGAGGAATACGACGACGATAACCTGCAGAACCATGTCGAGAGCACCGCGCTGTACGACCTGCTGGAGCGGGAGATCGCGCCGTCCTTCTACGACCGCGGCCGCGACGGCCTGCCGCGCGAATGGATCCGCAAGATGAAGGCGTCGATGAAAATTCTCGGCCGCTTCTTCAACACCTCGCGCATGGTGGCGGAATATACCGACAAGTATTACGCCGAAGCCATGCGCAAGAACGCGCATCTCGGCGCCAATGGCCTGAGCGGAGCGAAAGCGCTGTCCGACTGGCGCGCGCGGGTGCAGGCCAAGTGGCACGAAATCACGATCGAAGCAGTCGACCCCTCCAGCGTCCGCGACATTTCCACCGTGGTGGGAACCTGCCTGAACGTCAAGGCGCGGGTGCGGTTGGGTTCGCTCACCCCCGACGACGTGCAGGTGGAGCTGTTCCACGGTTCGCTGTCCAGCAAGGGCGAAATCGTCAGCGGCGAACGCACCACGATGACGCCAAATGGAAACGGCGACGGGGTGACGACGTTCCAGGGCTGCATCCCCTGCAAGATGTCTGGACGCTACGGCTACGCGGTGCGCATCCTGCCCAAGCACGCCGACCTGGTGCATCCCTACGACGGCAAGTGCCTGCTATGGGGATAGTTTTCTGTCGATGAAATCCGACGTCGCGGCGGATTTTTCCGCCGCGACGTTTTTTGTGCGACGAAGATACATATTCCCCCTCTCCCTGGGGAGAGGGTCGGGGTGAGGGGTTACCGCCAACCAACCTGTTTCGCGAATTGAAAATCGGCGCTATCTGGTGACCTCCTCACCCTAACCCTCTCCTCCTCATGAGGAGAGGGGATTTGAACTTCTGGTCGGCGAAGAATTCACTTTACGCCACCGTAAACAAGGCAGCCAGTGAACAACCGAAAACTCTTCCCCTCGATCCCGCTGAAACTGCCGCGCGCACGGGTATTGTCGCGTCTGGGTTACAACCGGCATCTGACCGAGTTGGACGCGCGGCAACTGGCGACAGTGGAGGACGCGCTGGCGGCAGGATTCGAACTGTGTCGACCCCAAGGCGTCATGACGCGCGTCAATTTTAAGGCGGAAGGTGATGTCCTGATCCTGGGAGATGGCGAAAAAATCGAAAGCGCGGCGCTGGCGAAAATGCTGGCCGGTTGCGGGGAAATGCTGCTGGTGGCGGCGACGGTGGGCGGAGAGATCGTCGAAGCCGCGTCTGAGGCGATTGCGCGGGGCGACGGCGCGCGCGGGGCGATTTTCGACGCGGTGGGGTCGGAAACCGCCGATGCCTGCCTGGACTGGCTGCAGGATTACGCGGGGGGAAATCTTTCGCGCGAGGGACTGGCTCTGACGAAGCACCGGTTTTCTCCGGGATACGGCGACTTGCAACTGTCGGTGCAATCGTTATTATATAAGCTTTTGCATTTCGACGAACTGGGGGTAAGCATCAACGACCGTCACGTGCTGATTCCGGAAAAGTCGGTAATCGGCATCGTGGGGATTGCGAAGGGAACGTGAGGGACTAAAAGGCTCTAAGGGACTAGGGGACTAAGTTTTCTAAAAGGGAGTTGTTGAGGATAGTGAATATTCTCCCCCTTCCAGGGGGCGTTAGAGGGGGGTGAAAGGCAATACGGTTTAATTAAGGAAAAAACTTGTACCGTCATTCCCGCGAAGGCGGAAATCCAGGAGGTGTTGCGTACGGTTTCCCCACTGGATTCCCGCCTTCGCGGGAATGACGACCGTACGTTTTTTTCTGAATGCAGAAAGATTTTTCCTTAACAAAACCGCATTTGGGGTAAAGGCTCTCACCCCTCCCAACCTCCCCTGAAAGGGGCGGAATAATTTCAGTCGCTAACTGCCGGACGCAAAACTTAGTCCCTTAGTCCCTCAAAACACAGGAACCATTGCTCATGCACAGACAGGAATTCACCGAACGTTGCCGCGCGGGATTGCTGCTTCTCGACGGCGCCACCGGCACGGAACTGATCAAGCGCGGGATGCCCCGGGGCGTTTGCCCGGAAAAATGGGTGCTGGAAAATCCGCATGCCATCCGCGACGTGCAGCAGGCCTGCCGCACTGCTGGCAGCGATATCGTCTACGCCTGCACCTTCGGCGCGAACCGGATGAAGCTGGCCGAGTTCGGCCTCGCCGACAGTTGTCATGAAATGAACCGGGAACTGGCGCGGATCAGCAAGGACGCAGTCGGCACGGGTCTGGTCTTCGGCGACATCGCCCCCACCGGCAGCATGGTCGAGCCGTTCGGCGAACTGGCGTTTGAAGAAGCGGTCGACGTTTATCGCCAGCAGATGGCGGCGCTGATCGAAGGCGGCGTCGACGGGTTCGTGATTGAAACCATGATGGACATCCAGGAAGCCCGCGCCGCGCTGATTGCCGCGCGCGAATTGTGCGACCTGCCGGTAATGGTCAGCATGACTTACGGAGAGGACGGGCGCACCCTCACCGGCACCGATCCGCTGTCGGCGCTTATTACTTTGCAGGCGCTGGGCGCGGACGCGGTGGGCTGCAATTGCTCGACCGGCCCGGCGAACATGCTCGAATTTGTCAAGCTCATGAAACCTTACGCCAAGGTACCGCTGCTGGCGAAGCCCAACGCGGGGCAGCCGAAACTGGTGAACGGTGAAACCGTTTTTGACATGGACGCGGAGGAGTTTGCCTCTTTCCTGCCGAAATTTATCGCAGCGGGAGTAAACCTGTTCGGCGGCTGCTGCGGCACGACGCCGGAATATATCGCGGCGGTGAAACAGGCGGCGGGCGGTCTGCAAATCCAGCCACCGCTGAAAAAGGCGATCAGCGCCGTCAGTTCTGCGCGCGCGGTGTCGTTCATGGGAGAAGCTTTTCCCGTCGCGGTGGTGGGCGAGAGGATCAATCCCACCGGCAAAAAGAAACTGAAAGAGGACTTGCGCGAAGGGAAATTCTCTCTCGTGCGGCAGTTCGCGACCGAGCAGACTTCCGCCGGCGCGGCGCTGCTGGACGTGAACATGGGCATGAGCGGCATCGACGAAAAAGCGATGATGTTGCAGGCGGTTTCGCTTTTGAGCCGCGTCAGCGACACGCCGCTGTGCCTCGACTCGTCGAATCCGGAAGTGATGGAAGCGGCCTTGCGGCTGTATCCGGGACGGGCGCTGGTGAACTCGATTTCGGCGGAAAAGGCGCGGCTGGAAAAAATGCTGCCGGTGGCGGCGAAATACGGCGCGATGATAATACTGCTGCCACTCACCGACGATGAGATTCCGCCAACCGCCGCAGGCCGGGCGAAAGTCGTAGAGCAGCTTTTCGCCGAGGCGCAAAAGTACGGCTATGAAAAGGAAGACGTGGCGGTCGACGGACTGGTGATGGCGGTCAGCGCCGACCAGTCGGCGGCGAGTGAAACCATCAAAACGGTCGAATGGGCGTCCAAGGAATTCGGGGTCAATACGATTATCGGCGCATCCAATGTCAGTTTCGGCCTGCCCGCACGCAACTGGATCAACGCCGCGTTTTTCGCCATGGCTATCGGGCGCGGACTCAGCATGGTCATTATCAACCCGATGGAAGAACTGATCATGTCGCTGAAACTCGCGGGCGACGCGCTGACTGGCCGAGACAAAAACATGCTGGCCTACCTCGCCCGTTTCGCCGACGCGCCCAAGGAAGCGGCTACCGCCAAAGCGACCTCCGCCGACCCGAAGCAGGCGGTGCATGACTGCGTCGTGCGGGGAGAGGAAGATAACATCACGGGCGCGGTCAAGGCGGCGCTGGCGGCGGGGGCGAAGCCATCGGAACTGGTCGACAACTTTTTGATTCCCGCCATCAACAAGGTCGGCGAATTGTTCGACCGGAAAAAATATTTCCTGCCGCAACTGATGATGAGCGCCGACACCATGCGCAAGGCGTTCGCGGTACTGGAGCCGCTGCTGAAAAGGGACGGCACGCAGAAGGCGGCGGAGAAAATCGTCATCGCCACCGTCAAGGGCGACATCCACGACATCGGCAAGAACCTGGTCGCGCTGATGCTGCGCAATTACGGGTTCGACGTGATCGACCTGGGCAAGGACGTGCCTGCGGAAAAAATCCTCGACGCCGCCGAGGCGGAAGGCGCGAAAATCGTCGGCCTTTCGGCGCTGATGACGACGACGATGATCGAGATGAAGACCGTGATCGATCTGGCGAAAGCGCGGGGACTTAGCCTGAAATTCATGATCGGCGGCGCGGTGGTGGACGAGAATTACTCCCGCGAAATCGGCGCAAACGGCTACGGCGCAGATGCGCTGGCCTCGGTGCGTCTGGCGCAGGAGTGGCTGCGCCACCCGCATATTACGCAAGCGTCTGCGAAAACCTAATGCTTCCGCGCTCCCTTCGTTCGCGGGAGAAGGGAGCGCGGGATTGTGATAGGTTAAGGATGTGCTTGCAAAGTATGCGTGTGCGGTACGCATCTGGATTCCCGCCTGCGCGGGAATGACGAACGTGTGGGTAAAGATAAAACCGCGAACGAAGGGAGCGCGAAGGTTTTGCGATTTCTGAAACGCGGCAGCGAAAAATGCAAGTGCCGCAGGCACCCCGCCTTCGCGGGAATGACGGTTTCGCTGATTTGATCTTCAAATCAAGACTTTGAGTTTTCTGCGACTGCCCCGGCGTCATTCCAGCGGGTGAATTTCCCGGCTTGCGTTTTTCCGGATTTATGCGATAATAGTTGACGCATCGGTTTTATGGTTCGTGAAATTTTGCGGCATCGCCGCGTGACTGTCTTTTCGCGAGGAAATCAACATGGCTGAAAAACTGGTTCTGCTTTACTCCGGCGGTCTGGATACTTCCGTGATCTGCAAATGGCTGGCGGAAAAGGGATATGATATCGTCTGCTACGCCGCCGACGTCGGCCAGCGCGAGGAATTCGACAAGCTCGAAGCCAAGGCGCTGGCCAGCGGCGCGAAAAAAATGGTGGTCGCCGACCTGAAGGAAAGGTTTGCCAGCGAATTCGTCTGGCCCGCCATTCAGATGAACGCGCTTTATGAAGGCCGGTATTATCTGGGCACGTCGCTGGCGCGCCCGATCATCGCCCAGGAAATGGTGCGGGTTGCGAAAGCCGAAGGCGCCACCACCTACGCCCACGGCGCCACCGGCAAGGGCAACGACCAGGTGCGGTTCGAACTCACCGCCGCCGCGCTCGCGCCGGAGTTGAAAGTCATTGCCCCTTGGCGCGATCACGAATTCAGTTCAGTCATCAAGGGTCGCGCGGAAGCGATTGCCTATGCCGAAAAACACGGCATCCCGATCAAGGCCACCGCCAAGAAGCCGTGGAGCAGCGACGAAAATCTGATGCATATTTCTTTCGAGGCGGGAATGCTGGAAGACCCAGCCGCGCGCCCGCAGGCCGACATGTTCGAGCTTACCGTCGATCCGAAAAACGCGCCCGACAAATCCGAGATCGTCACCGTGGAATTTGAGAACGGGAAAACCGTCGCTATCAACGGTAAGAAAGGGACTGCGGCTGAATTGCTGATCGAGGCTAATCGACTGGGCGGCAAGCATGGCGTGGGGCGGATTGACATGGTCGAAAGCCGTTTTGTCGGCATGAAGAGCCGCGGCGTGTACGAGACGCCGGGCGCGACCCTGCTCATGACCGCGCACCGCGACCTGGAAGGGCTGACCATGGATCGCGACCTGATGAACCTGCGCGATTCGCTGATCCCGCGTTATGCAAAACTGGTGTATAACGGTTTCTGGTTCTCGCGCGAGATGGCGGCGATGGACGCGCTGCTGCAGGAAAGCCAGAAGTTCGTCACCGGCAAGGTCAGCATCGAACTTTACAAAGGCAACGTCACTATCATTGGCCGCGAAAGCAAATATTCCCTCTACGACGACAAGATCGCCAGCATGGACGACGACCAGGGCGCTTACGACCAGGCTCTGGCTACCGGATTCATCTGGCTCCAGGGTCTGCCTCTGCGCGCCAACGCCCGCCGCAGCCGCAAGTAGTCCAACGAAATCCTGATTCTTTCGCCAAAGCGAGAGAATCAGGATTATATTGTTAGCATTTCGTTAGGAAGGTCGCGCAACGCGTCCGGAGCAGTCACATGATTAAAACCAAGCGCGATTTTCACATGCACGCCACCGCCTACCGCGAAGGCAACTCAAAACCCGACCACACCGTCAGGGCGTTGATCGACGCTTGCGTTTCCTTGGGGCTGGACGTGATCGGGGTAGGTGAACACCTCAACCGTTCGGCCAAGCATCCTCTACACTGTTACCAGTGGCTGGCGGAGGAATACCGCACGCTGACACCGCCGATAAAATGTTTTCTCGGCGCGGAAATCGACATCCTTGACCGTGACGGCAACGTAACCTGCTCGCCGGAAACTAAAAAGGAACTTGGCATCGACTACCTGCTGGGTTCGGTGCATGTAGGCACGGCCGATTTTTCCGATATCGGGCAATATATCAAGGAAGAACTGGCGCGGCACTTGGGCATGATGAAAAACTGCCCGCACGTTTCCGTCGTGGCCCACCCCTGGATACAGGGCATTCGCTGGGAACGGGCGGGGCTGGTTCCGCGCTGGTCTTTCGAACTCATACCCGCTGATTTCCAGGACAGCCTGATCGATACAGCGAAAAAGCACGGCAAGGCGATCGAGGTCAATTTCGGCAAAAACGAAACCGTGGACGACGATTGCTATACAGGTTTCATCCGCAAAATTGTCGCGGCTGGAGTGTTGTTGTCCATAGGTTCTGACGCGCATGAGATGGGCGGGCTTAGTCGCTCACTTTACATCACGGAGTTTTTAAATGGATTGGGCATCGAAGACCGCCACCTTTGGCGACCGGATGAATAACGGACGCGTTATCGTATCTCCGCGCTGGACCAAACCGGAGTTATGCGCAGCTGGAACCAGGGCGGAAATTATCCTTTCCGCCCACTGTTCTACGCCGGCAAGCGTTTTTCTGAAAAGCGACGCGGAACGTTACGAGTTGGCGGTGGCTGGCGGGGTTGCGGCTCTGGTTCCCGGTTTTCAGCGGCTGGTAGTGCCTATTCCCTCAACCGTCGCGGCGGGACTTTATGATTTGCAGATTCAAGACGAAAAAGGCGAGGTCGCCTTCGAACCGCATAGCGTATGGGTGGCGAAACCGGCGCGGGCCGGTTTTGTCTGCGCGCATGTTTCCGATCTGCACATCAGCCGCTCCAGCAAGAAAAATCCCGGCGACCAGTCCAAGCAGGTTGAAGCCTTGATAGACTTTATCGCGGGAGAGGTAAAGCCTGATTTCATTCTCAACACCGGCGACCTCGTGACCCGTTACGGGCTGGGCGGCAAGCCGCTGCCGCGGGAAAACGTCGCCGACCAGATGCACCGCGCGCGAGAGATAATTCTCCGCCACCGCATCCCCCACTTCCTCTCGCCCGGCAACCACGACGTGGCGTTTCCGTACATAAAAGAGGATTGGCTGCGGTTGATGGGCGGCTCGTGGGAAGAGGGAGGAGATAATTATTCCTTTGATTACGGCGGAATCCGTTTTATCAACCTCGACCGCTCGGTTGAATACGATACTAACCACGAGATGATAAACAGCCGCTTCCATCCTTTCCAACACGGCTGGCTGCGCACGGAACTGGAAAGCATCCCCGCCGGGGATAAAGCGGTTATTTTCTGCCACTACGATTACAGCCGGGAATTACAACTGTATCTCAGCCAGTATCCGGTATTGAAAGTATTGTATGGCCACAGCAACACTCCCTGTCTGTCTCCGGAGTTTTCCACTCTGGACGGAGGTCTTCGCACGCCTAACAATTACCAGGTGGTGACCTATAGCGCGGCGGAAGGCTTGCGTGTCATCAGCAAGATAGCGCCATTGGAAATAATTAGGGACGAAACATGAAAATCATGATTACCAGGCACGGGCAACCCGTTTTGGGCGACCTCGCTCCCGGCCTCGACCACCAGTATCCTCCCGGAGATCCTTCCCTGACCGCATTGGGCAGAGAACAGGCTTCATGCCTGGGGAAGCGTTTGCGGCTCGAGAATTTCAGGGGGCCGATTTTTTCTTCCCCCTATCGTCGCACATTGGAAACCGCCGAAGTTATCGCGACAGAAACCGGTTCCGACATTTTTCCGGAAAAAGCTATTCAGGAATTTGTTCCGGAAGGAGGCCGGCAGTTTGCCTCGCTGGGCGGCTCCGACATGGCGAAATTGTATCCGCACGTTATCGCAGATGAAACTTTCCCTCATCCGTGGCTTTTTACCGGGCCTGAAGGTGAGCCGGAAGTCCTGGCGAGAGTGCGCCCGTTCATCAATGAACTTTTGGGAACAGAAGTTGAAGAGGTCTTGCTTGTGGGACACGGTGCATCGGTCTACGCCTCGATAGGCGCGCTTGTGCCGGACGCGTTTCAGGAAAGCCAATCGCAGACGGCAAAGCACAACTGGAATTGCGCCCTGTCCACTATTATTTGCAGAAAAAATGTCCCTGCAAAGCTGGTGCAGACATTCGACATCTCGCATATGCCGGGTGACATCGTCACATCGAATCTGACTTTTCTCAAAGACGTCGGCTCATAAGCAAAACGAAAAAGGCTGACGGCAAGCATACGCCTTCAAGCGGCCGCACTTTTCAGGTGCAAAAAATGCGCCTTGAAAGTAAAATCGTTCCGTTATATTTTTGCCAGGCGCGCGTCACGGGACGGCACTATGCACAAAGTATTCAAAAAGAAATCTCCCAAACACGGCATGGCTCCCGGTTCCATCGTCCACGTCGGCGAGAAGCGGATGGAGACGGTACGCCTGACCGCCTTCGATTACAACGAAAAATCCTATACCGAACAGGCATTGAAGACTCCGGAAGAAACCTTCCAGTTCAAGGAAAAGGCTACCGCCAGCTGGGTCAACGTCGACGGCCTGCACGACGTCGGAGCGATTGAAAAAATCGGCCTGCATTTCGGCCTGCATCCCCTGGTGATGGAAGACATCGTCAACACCAACCAGCGGCCCAAACTGGAGATTTTCGACGATTACATTTTCCTGGTATTCAAGATGATCCGGTACGAGGAAGCGAAAAACGAACTGCTGGTCGAACAGGTCAGCCTGGTGCTGGGGCGCGGGTTCGTGCTGTCGTTCCAGGAATATCCGGGCGACGTGTTCGACCCCGTCCGCGACCGCATCCGCAACGCCAAGGGCAAGGTGCGCAAGCACGGCGCCGATTACCTTGCCTACGTGCTGGTCGACGCGGTGGTCGACGCCTATTATTCCGCTCTGGAACATGTCGGCGACGAAATCGACAGGCTGGAAACCCGGGTAGACTCCGCGCCTTCGCCGGAAATCCCGCGCGCGATCCACGCCCTCCGGAACGATCTGCTGCAGATCCGCCGCCACGTCTGGCCGATGCGCGAAATTCTGGGCGGACTCCAGCGTAGCGAGTCCGAGCTGCTGGAGGATTTTCTCCATCCCTACCTAAGCGACGTCCACGACCACTCCGTGCAGGTGATCGACGCCGCCGAACTGCTGCGGGAAATGGTTTCCGGCTTGCGCGACACCTATCTCTCCGGCATCAGCCTTCGCATGAACGCCGTCATGCAGGTACTGACCATCATTTCCACCATCTTTATCCCGCTGACCTTTATCGCCGGGGTCTACGGCATGAATTTCGACAACATGCCGGAGCTGCACTGGCGCTGGGGTTATTATGCCACGTTGGGCGTGATGGCGCTGGTGGCTTTGTTCATGATCCGGATGTTCCGCAAAAGAAAATGGCTGTGAATAAGGGGGCTGCCCTTTGCTGGAAAAAATCTCGCTGCTTCTGAATGAACCCCTTGCCCGAGCTTCCGCCGTCTCGCTCGCGGTTTTTCTGGTCGCGCTGCTGGGATACCTGATCCTGAGGCGGAGGATGGCGGAGCGGGAGGAGGCTGCGTTTTCCAATTATCTCGGCGTCGGCATCCTGCTGCTGGCGCTGCTTGTGCTGGTCAAGGTCTGGATGCTCAACGCTCCTGCGGATCACCTGGAACTTTACCAGAGCGTTTTCTGGACGGCGCTGTCGGCGGTGATTTTCTACGCCATCTGCGGCGCGATCCAGAAGTGGCTGCTGGGCAAATCCGAGTCGGTCGATTCGCGGCACAAGATCCGCCGCACCACCACCTGGGCCAGCCTGTTCGCGTTCGGCGTGACGGCGACCGTGATCTGGTCGGGACACATGGGCAACGTCGGCGTGTTCCTGGGCATTGTCGGCGCGGGGGTGGCGTTGTCGCTGCAAGAAACATTATTGTGCATGGCCGGTTGGCTGCTGGTGATGCTGAAAAAACCGTTCGACATCGGCGACCGCATCGAAGTGCAGGGGCAGATCGGCGACGTGATCGACGTCAGCCTGTTCCATACCTCGATATTGGAAGTAGGCAACTGGGTCAAAGCCGACCAGAGCACCGGTCGGATCGAAGTCCTGCCCAACAGTTATTTTTTCCGCTACGGCATCCACAATTACACCAAGGGCTTCCCGTTCATCTGGAACGAGTTGCCCATCGTGGTCACGTTCGAGAGCGACTGGAAAGCGGCCAAGGAGCTGCTGCTGGCGCAGGCGCTGGAAGAAGCCGAAAGAATGGAGCGGGAGGTCGACCGCCAGATAAAAATCATGCAGAACCAGTACGCGATCCATTACCAGCGGCTGAGACCGATAGTGTACACTTCCATCGCCGACCAGGGCGTGAGGCTGACCCTGCGCTATCTCTCGCCTGTCCGCGAGCGGCGCGCGAGCGAACACCGGATTTCCGAAGCGGTGCTGGAGGAGTTCATCCGCCATCCGCGGATCGATTTCGCCTATCCCACCACCCGGATTTTCCGCAACAGCGAGGAAGGGAAAGTTCCGGATAAACCGGTGCTGTGACGCCCGGGTTGACACTACGCGCGATTACGTTATGATGCCTTGACGCCCACTTTTTTCTGAAAGGACTTGTCATGAAAAAGCACCTCCCGTTTATGTTGGTTTTCGCGGCGCTGTTTTGCCGCTTTGCCCCTGCCGGTGAGGAAGCGGCCAAACTGCCGGTTATCAAGGTGACTGCCGACCGGGAAAACTTCCTTTACAAAAGCGGCGAAACAGTGACGTTCACCATCACTGCCGAAAACCCGGATGCGGCCACCTATCCCGCCGACAAAATCACCTACCTGCTCAATCTCTGCAGCATGAACGTGGTGGAAAAGGGGGAGTTGGATCTTACTGCCGACGCGAAAACAGTTTCCTATACATTCACCGCCCCCGGCTGGATGCTGCTGCAGCTGAATACCGGCTGGAAAACACCTGACGGCAAACCGCTCAATTTTTACGGCGGGGCGATGTGCGAACCGGAAAAGCTGATGCCGGGGATGGAGCCGCCCGCTGATTTCGCCGCGTTCTGGGACGAAAAGAAAAAGACGCTCGACGCCATGCCGTTCGAACCGGAACTTGTTCCTGTCGCAGACAAAACCAACGACAAAATCGAGACTTACGCCATCGTGCTGAAAACCATCAACGGCGCGAAAATCCGCGGCCATTTCGCCAAGCCGAAGGCTGAGGGCAAGTATCCCGCCATGATGATCGTCCACGGCGCAGGCACCTACGGCATCTCGCCAAACGAAGCCTGCAGCTACGCGACACGCGGCGCCATGGCGATCGACATCAATGCTCACGACATCGAGAACGGCCAGCCGCAAGAATATTACGACGAGTTGAAAAACAATGCTCTCAAGGACTATCCCCGCCAGGGACGGGAAAGCCGGGAGAAGTCGTATTTTCTGCGCATGTTCGCGTCGTGTTACCGCGCCGGGCAATACATTACCAGCCGCCCCGACTGGGACGGCAAGCATTTCGTGGTCTGGGGCAGCAGCCAGGGCGGCGGCCAGGCGATAGTCACGGCTTCGCTCTGCCCTAACGTCACCGCGTTCGTCGCCAACGTCCCGGCTCTCTGCGACCACGGCGCGCGGGAAGTTGGCAGAAAGCCGGGCTGGCCGACGTGGGTGGCCTACGACAAGGACGGCAAGGCCGACCCGGCAATGCTGGAAGCGTCGCGCTACTTCGACTGCACCAATTTCGCCCGCACCATCAAGGCGAAAGCGCTGATCTCAAATGGATTCATCGACACGACCTGCGCGCCGGTCTCGGTCTACGCGGTTTACAACGTCCTGCCGGGCGAGAAACAGATGTTCGACATGGTAACCACCGGGCATGGGATAAGCCCGGAATTCTCCAAACTTCGCAACGATTTCGTCGCCCGCGAACTGGGATTACAGTAAAAACGAGACTGGCGTGAAAATCCTGCAGATAGCTTATAAATCCGACATCACCGGCGGCGAGATCGTGGTGATCGACCTGGTCAAAAACCTGCTCGCCGCCGGGCATGAGGTGCACGTCGCCAGCGTCACGCAGGGGCCGCTGCTGGACGTGGTCGCACAGATGGGCGCCAAAACCACGGTCGTCCCCATGCCCAAGACCTACAGCTTCGGCGCCGCCCGGAAAATCGCCCGTTATATAGCGGAACAGAAAATCGACTTGATCCAATCGCACGGCATGATCCCCAACATCATGGCGCGCCTCGCCAAGCCATTGTCCGGCAAACTGGCGGTGATTTCCACAGAACACCTCGCGCTGGAACTGGCCGCTGGCGGGCGGGCTTCGTCGTTTGGCGGCAGGATGAAATCGAAGTATTATTGCAGCCTCGATAATTTAACCAGCCGTTACAGCGACAGAATCATCTGCGTATCGGAATACGTAAAGCAGGACAAGATTGCGCAAGGCATCAATCCCCAAAAACTGGTGGTAATCCGCAACGGCATCGACCTCTCACGCTTCGACTTCCTGGAAACGTTTTCGCGCGAGGCGGTGCGAGCGGAGGTGGGAATACCGGCAGGCGCGCCGCTGCTGGGCACGATTTCGCGACTCTCGCCGCAGAAGGACGTGTCTTCCCTGGTCGGGGCCATGCCCGGGGTGTGGGAAAGATTTCCCGATGCGCATTGCCTGATTGTCGGTGACGGGCCGCTGCTGGCCGAAGCAAAACAGGCCGCGGCACAGATCAATCAAAGCGGGCGGATTGTTTTCGCCGGTTACCGTTCCGACGCGTTGAAACTGCTGGCGGCGATGGATATCTTCTGCCTGGTCTCGTTGTGGGAGGGAATGCCGCTGGTGGTGATGGAGGCGATGGCGTGCAGCCTGCCTGTAATCTGCACGCCGGTGGGCGGAACGCTGGAAATCGTGGCCGAAAACGAATCGGCGCTGGTGATTCCGTTCCGGAATCCGCCAGCCATTGCCAGTGCGGCGCTGAAAATTCTGTCCGACCGCGAATTGAAAAAATCACTCGGTCAACGTGGTCGAGAACTGCTTGACGAAAAAGGCTTTGCCACCACGCGCGTGGCGCAACAGGTGCAAGAAATCTACCGCCAGGCACTCGGCGTCAGCACAAGCAGCGACTGATGAACGCCTTAGCAGCAATACGTTTCAGTTAAGAAAAAAGTAACCGTTCACACCTGAGCGGTCATGCGATGAGTGAAGGAGCGGGGAGTTGATGGAAACGGGCGGTGATTGCGTCTTGAAGATAGCCGAAGAGCGACCGGCCCTGCTGTGCGCAC
>JAGUZQ010000027.1 GCA_020060765.1 Planctomycetota bacterium
CGAGTCTGTCTTAGGAAACAAACTCATCGGACGATCTTGCCTGGCCTCTTTAATCATTCGCCGCGCCTCCGGGTGTTCGGCTTGAACCTTGAAAGCGCATGGGGATTTATTCGTAAGCGTATTATGAAAAGTCATCCGGTCGAACGAGTCAGAAAACATTGCCTTCATATGTAAAAAAATTCTCCGCAGCCAAGCCGCGGAGAATTATGTTTACATTATATATGTGCGTCGCAAATCCTAGCGTCGACCAGATGGCCTGCCGCCGCGCCGGTCGTCGCCGCGTCCTCCGCCGCTGCGGCGAGCCGGAGGAGGCGGAGCGGTGTACACTTCGCCGCGTTCCTCCAGGATGACAGCCTTGCGCGAGATGCGCACCTTGCCCATGTCGTCGACGCCGATCACCTTGACCTTCATGATGTCCCCGACCTGGCAGACTTCCTCAACTTCCTTGATGAAGCCGTCGCTCAACTCGGAGACGTGGCACATGCCCTCGGTGCCGGGCAGGATTTCCACGAAAATCCCGAACTCGCGGATGCTGGTCACGCGGCCTTCGTAAGTCTTGTTGATTTCGGCGGTCGCAGTCAGGCTTTCGACCATCGACACCGCCTTTTGCAGGCTTTCGACGTCGGGAGCGCAAATCGTGATCACGCCCGGACCCGCCGAATCGTCGATGTCGATCTGCGCGCCGCTGCCTTCCTGGATGGAGCGGATGGTCTTGCCGCCCGGGCCGATGATCTTGCCCACCAGTTCGGAATCGATGGTGATCTGGTGCAGACGCGGCGCCTTGCCGCTGATTTCACCGCGCGGCGCGGGAATGCAGGAAGTGATCTTGTTCAGGATATGCAACCGGCCATCCCGGGCCTGCGCCAGCGCCTTGCGCATGGTTTCGGTGGAAATGCCCTTGATCTTGATATCCATCTGCAGGGCGGTGATGCCCTCGTCGGTGCCGCAGACCTTGAAGTCCATGTCGCCGTAGTGATCCTCGTCGCCAAGAATGTCGGTAATGACTACCGGCTCCTCGCCCGCGTCCTGGATCAGACCCATGGCGATACCGGCCACCGGCTTGGCGATGGGCACGCCCGCGTCCATCAGCGCCAGCGTAGCGCCGCAGACCGTGGCCATCGAACTTGAGCCGTTCATCTCCATGATTTCGCTTACCGCGCGCACGGTGTAGGGGAAGTCGGCGCTCTTGGGCATGACCGCTTCCAAGGCGCGTTGTCCCAGCATTCCGTGCCCGATGTCACGGCGGCCAGGGCCCCGCGGGGCGCGGCTTTCGCCCACCGAGAAGCCAGGCGCCTGGTAATGCAGATACCAGCTTTCCTCATATTCCTGGCGCAACCCGTCCACCCGCTGGGTGTCGGTGGTGGTGCCGAGAGTCACGATCACCAGCGCCTGCGTCTCCCCGCGCGTGAAGAGCGAGGAGCCGTGCGTCTGGGGCAGGATGCCCAGGCGGCAGTCGATCGGACGCACTGTGTAGAGGTCGCGCCCGTCGAGGCGCTTGTTGGACTTGATCAGATCGCGGATCACTTCGGTCTTGACCTTGCCCAGGCATTCCTTCACCTCGGCGGCAGTCAGCCCGCCTTCATCTTCCGGCCTGGCCAGGTCGGCCACGACCTCAGCGCAGACCAGGGCGCTGGCGTCACGGCGACCGAACTTGCCGGGGGTGCAAACAGCAACCTTGAGCTTCTCGGCGGCAGCCGCGCGCACCGCAGGCAGGCACGCGGGCAAAGCCGGTTCCTCGAACGGCTCGACCTCTGTCCGTCCGGATTTTTCGCGCAATTCATTAACCATCTCGACCACGGTCTTGATGACCTCGTGCCCGAAGTTCAGCGCCTCCAGCATCTTGTCCTCGGAAATCTGCAGCGCTCCGGCCTCGACCATGCAGATGCTGTCGGCGGTTCCGGCCATCACCAGATTTAGCGACGAAACCTTCATCTCCGCGTGGGTCGGATTGGCGACAAACTTTCCGTCAACCATCCCGACCCGCACCGCGCCGAGAGGCCCGTCAAACGGCATGGTGCTGAGCGAACACGCCGCGCCCGCGCCGATGATCGAGAGAATGTCGGGCTCGTTCTCGTGATCCGCCGACATTACCAGCGACTGCACGATCACGTCGTTACGGTAGCCCTTGGGAAAAAGCGGCCTGATTGGCCGGTCGGTGAGGCGCATGGTAAGCGTTTCCTTGGTGGAAGGAGCCTTTTCGCGCTTGAAAAAACCGCCGGGGAATTTGCCTGCGGCATAGGTTTTTTCGCGATAATCCACCATGAGCGGGAAGAAATCGCTGTCCTCGAATCGTGGAGGCGAACAAGTGACCGCCGTAAACACCACAGTCTCGCCGTACTGAACCATTACCGCGCCCGCCGCCTGCTTGGCGATCAGGCCGGTGGAGAGGCAGAGCTTGCGCCCGGCAATTTCCCGCTCCACACGGTATTCCTTAAGTATAAGTTCCTCCATCGGGACTATCTCCTGTCTTGCTTATTTACGCGCGAATGAAGCAAGCGCCAATGCGCTACGGCTTGATCCGCGCCGACCGAAGGCGGCGAAATGCCGCCCCGTTTTCCCGGAAGTTTTCCGGAAACTGCCTGATAAACGCGCGCGCGGTTTCCCCGATGGAAACCGCCTGCACACGACGCCGCCTCCCGGTGCGGGAATAGGCGGCTAGGCCTTGGCGCGAATATTCAGGCGGGAGATAATCGTACGATAGCGTTCGACGTTTTTTCCGCGCAGATACTTGAGCAGACCGTTGCGCTTGTTGACCATCATCAACAGGCCGCGGCGGGAGTGGTGATCCTTTTTGTGCTCGCGGAGGTGGTCGGTCATCTCGGTGATCCGTTCGCTCAAGACCGCGATCTGGACTTCCGGACTGCCGGTGTCGCCCTCGTGCTGCGCGTATTCCTTGATAAGTTCGCTCTTGCGTTCAACAGTCATTACCATTTCTTCTACTGCCTTTCTCTTCTTTGCCTACTCTCACACTCTCAACTTTATCCTGTCTTCTCTCACGTTTTAGGTTCCAACAGCCGGTCGTGGCCGTCATAGCAACGCTTTATCGTCTGCGCGACGGTGTCCAGCAGCGCCTTGGCGGAAAAGGGCTTGCGCAGATACCCGTCGATATCCGCCATCATTACGTCCGACCCGTTCATCGCCGAGGTCAGCAGGATCGGAATATCCTGCGTGGCCGCGCTCGCGCGCAAGGCCTTGACCACGTCCAGCCCGCTGCCGTCCGACAGCATCAGGTCGATGACCGCCAGGCCGCACCTGATGTCGCCGGTCTTGATCAGTTCCAGCGACTGCGCCACGCTTCCCATCCAGCGGCAGCCGTAGCCGGCGTTGGAAAGGATCATCTCCATGATCGCGCCCGCGTCGCCGTCGTTGTCCACCAGCATGACGGTGTGGCCGGAAAAGGCGCGCATGATGTCCGACTGGCTCATCCGCTCTTCTTTCAGCCGCCGCAACGTCGGTATCTTCTCCTGGTACCAGGCGTCTTCTATCGCCACCTTCGCCTGATGGTTATGCGACTTTATTCCCAGCCATGAATCGTAATCCGGGCCGGTCTTGTCAAAATCGAAGCCGTCGTGGCGGTCGACCGCGAAAATAAATTCGCCTTCGTAATACGCCTCCCATATCGCCAGTTTCATATGGGGGTAATGCTGCGACCCCAGCCGGTACGAAAACGCCGGGAGTTTGGACTCCTCGCGCTCGAAATTATCCAGCACCTCGCCAATAGGCATGGCCTCGTCGAACCTGACGCCATGGGCGGCGCGCAACACCTCGTCCTCGTACGCGTGTTCAAGGTAGATTTCAATAGCCTTGTTCACCAACGATGCGGTAATCTTTTCCAGTCTCACGCGAACTCGTTTCTTCTCTGCGCCTCAGGTAAAAAGCGCCGTCCATAATAAGTATTGCATTGTAAGCCACAAACCCTGTTTCGTCAAGCAAAATGATTGAACGATGTTGGCTTTCCATAGTTTTCACCAGCAAAAACGACCGCCTGCCGGATTTACCGGCAGGCGGTGGCTGCGCCACTCACATATTACGCTATCGCGCTTGCGGCAGCGCAAAAACCTTCCGCGCTCCCGATACTCGTCGCTACACCTAACCCAACCAGGCAGATGCGTGGGAGCGACCGGGAGGCGATGCTGACACCGACGCGGTTTAGGCGGTGTTTAGCATCGTCGGACGGGCGCGACTACGCAGATGCCGGTCGAATAAGTAAAAACCAAAATCTTACTTGATTTCCAGATAATCCTTGTCCGGCAATGGCGGGAACAAAGCTGTCGGCAAGGCCTGGTACCAATACGCCACCGAAGCGATATCGTCCTGTAGCGGCAGATAACGACTACCTCCTTCCCCATCCGGCGTGCGCCAACCCAAAGCCTGAATCGTGACCTTCAAGTCTTGCCCGAACCGGATCGGGTCGGTGATGTGCCAGCGGTACAACCCAAACCGCTGCTGTGAATTATAGACCCCGTCGGGGCGGATCACCTGCGGCATTCCCGCATAAGGTGTAGTGAATTCCTGGTATTGCTTCGTCTCCTTGTTCTCGAAATTATAGGAGCCGCAGAAATAGTCCTCCGTGCCGGTGCCGCAGATGGTGGGCCACTCGTCGCCGTCGAGATAAAACTTGATTTCACCCTCGCCCCACCAGCCGCAGTTATTCACGCCCCACGCCAGGTACGTCCCCACGTAATGCCCCTGCCCTTTCACTCCGTCGAGAATCGTGTATACATCTTTATACGGCAGCGGATTTACGCGGCGGAACCGGGCGTGGAAATACGCCGCGTCTTCCGGCACCTCGGTCAGCGCGTAATTTACCTGGTAATACAGGGTCATATCGCTTTCGGCGAGATTGGTCAGCGTGATACGACAGCTTTTCCGGAACGGCATTTCCCAATAACAATTGAACGCGCTGCCCGGATTCACGCACACTGGAAGCGAAGACACCTGCGCAAACTTACCCCAGCCGCAGGCAAAAAAATCCCCCACCGGGCACTCCACCGACGGCTGTTCCTGCCCATCCCAGTAGATGCGCAGAATTGAAAACCGCCAGTTGCCCGTCGGCGTCATCCAGATCTGCTGAATCGCGCCCGGCTCCTTGATGTTCGCCATCTCGAAAACCTCGCCGCTCTTGATTCGTACCGACGGGGATACCTTCCAGCCCTGTCCCAACTCGCGCGCACAGTTCTTGCCGGTGCCTTCGGTGGCCATGCCTCCCCTGCCCTTTTCGCCGGTGAAATTCTCCGCGCTGATCGACCTGCTCCGCGCCGCCGACAACAGCGACAGGTTGCCCATGTTCATGCCCAAACCGTTGAATGACATTTGTTTCTCCTTGAAAAGAGGGACAAAATCATCCTACCCCCTTGCGCTCGCGTCCGCCATGGCTAAACTTACGGAAGATTTGTCATATCTTACGGTGAGCTATGAAAACCATAAAAGTATTTTGGGAACGTATAAAACCGGAACCGACCGATTTGTCCCTCCATGGCCTGGGAATTCAGGAATGGATGAAGCCCGGCATCGTCAACCGCCCCGGCGGCACCGGCGACTATTTGTTTATGTTTTTTTACGACGAAACGGAAATCCGGCATCCCGACGGAAGCGTCGTTTCACATCCTCCCGGCGCGGCTGTCTGCTGGACTCCCGACTCCGGGCATTATTACGGCAACCCCGCCAAACGTTGGCGCCACACCTGGCTGCACTGCGACGGCGCGCTTGTCAGGCGGCAACTGACGCGGGAAAAAATCCCGTGCAATCTTCCGTTTATTTCCGCGCCCGCGCCGGTCTGGGAAAAATATTTTTCCGACCTCCACACCGAAGCCACCCGCTACCAGACGCCAGACCCCGTTATTCTGAAAAACGCCTTGCAGAGTTTCCTGCGGGAAATTTCCCGTGGCCTGACGCCGCCACCGGAAAACCGGACGCGCGCCGCTTTCGACCGGCTGCGGCAATTTCTCGAAACCAATTTCGAGCAGAAAATCACTCTCGCGCAGATGGCGGAAATGACGCACCTCTCCCCCTCGCATTTCAGCACCGAGTTCAGACGCCTGTTCGGGGTGCCGCCGGTGGATTACCTGATCCGCCTGCGCCTGCGCCAGGCTGCCTATCTCCTGCCTGACCACAACCTGTCGGTCGGCGAAATCGCCTCCCGCGTCGGTTATGAAGACATTTACCAGTTTTCAAAAATATTCAAAAAGCATTTCGGCCACGCGCCCTCGGCGCTGCGCAAAACCAACGGGTAGCTCCTGAGTTGACGCCAGATTGCAATGAGACAGTTTGCCGTTTTTCAGTGGCGCACACAAAACCTGAGCCTATAATATTCCATACATGACTTTCTCATAGAACCATGCTTTTTCTCAGGATCGATCTAAATTTCAAAGGGAATCGGATTATGGCGCGACTTGCAATGACCACTGATTATGCAGGGCCAGCTACCGGAGACGCTACCCAGTATCTGGAAGGGGCGGCGTCAGCAGGATTCAGTCATGTTCACTGGTGTCACGAATGGTGTACCGACGTACTCTACTCTTACCCGGAGGTTGACGGCATTAAGGGGAAGCTACAGAGCTTAGGGCTTAAATTATTGGATTTGCACGCGACGATGGGAACAGAAAACTGTTATTATGCCAGTGAAGATGCGGCGATCCGGCAAGCAGGGGTCGAGTTGGTTTTCAACCGGATTGAAATGACCGCAGCCTTGGGCGGCGATGCAATTATATTGCATCCGCCCCGCAAGTGCGAGTCAACACAAAAGGGCTGGTGGCTGGCTATTTGGCAGGCATTTGATGCAATTATTCCGGTCGCCGAAAAATACAACATCCGCATTGCCTTGGAAAATATGGCGACCACTGAAAGCTGGCTCATCATCCAGCGTATATTCGATCACTATAAAAGTGCAACCTTGGGTTTTTGCTATGATAGCGGGCATGGCAATTTGATCCCGGACGGACTGAACCGCCTGGAACAGGTGGCGGATAAATTGTGCGCACTGCATCTGCATGACAATGATGGCACCGGTGATCAACATTTGCCCCCATTTCGCGGGTCGGTAGATTGGACACGGCTGACGCAAATTCTGGCGAAAATTTCCTATGCAAAGCCGCTTACCCTGGAAACATCCAAACGCAATGTATCCGACTTGACCGAGAAAGAATATTTATCGGAATGCGTAAACGCCGGGCAGAAATTGGCTGAAATGTTGGCGGTGTAAAATAAACGGTGTGCCGGACTAAATACAGCGCCCCAGAAGAACGGGGAAGAATATAACACCTTGCGTTTGCCCCCTTATTTGCGGGGCGTTGTGCTAAAAAAACACGATGCCTAAAACCAGTCAATCTTTCCTGCATTGTCAGCTTTTCCTTACATACAGCTAAAGCATTTAAAGTTAATCACTTAAGAGATAAAAGCTGTTATCTGTCAACTTTTTCTGTATAAATGACACTTTGCCGTCATTTCGCACTCACCCCCTAAACTATTGCAATGAAAGTAGTTGCATAAAATAATGCAACTGGCACACCATTTTCATAAGAATATTATTCTGAGTCGGACCCGGAAAGCAGCCATGAATATACTTGTTGCCGATGACGAAAAAGGTATCAGAAACAGCCTCTCCGCAACCTTGCGGCGGGAAGGTCACGATATAACCCTGGCCAAAAACGGCAGGGAAGTGATGAAGATGCTGGAGTCTGCCAGACTTTCCGGGAAAGTGATCGACCTGCTGATCCTGGATTTACAGATGCCGGAAATGACGGGTGAGGAGGTTCTTTGCAAAATAAAGGAGATGGAAAACGCGCCGCCGGTAATACTGATGTCAGGCCACGGCGGCAACATGACCGCGAAGTATCGTCAGAATCACGGAGTTGTTCTCGACAAGCCGTTCGAGCAGGAAGAACTGCTGGCTGCGGTTGAGATATCCTTTAATTGATTTTGTCGCAAAGCTTCTGTCTTCACCTTGCGAAACAGCTAGTCTATCTCTATCGCGAAACAGCGTGCATTGCATTTTTCAAGGCAACTTTGCTTTTTCTTCTTTGCGAAACCCCGGCTTTGCGACACTTTTTTGCCCCCCCTACTGCGCGGAATGGCTGAGACGAAATACTTGTCCTACCATTCCCGCTTTTTTCGCGTGCGCACGGGCATATTTCGCAAGCGAGGAGTACACACAGGATTTTCGCGCTCCCTTCGTTCGCGGGTTTGGGATCGTCGGAAATAATGGGAGAAGGTGATGTCGGAAAAAAGATTCCTGGTGGTGGACGACAGTCCGACCGTGCGTAAACTTGTGCGAAAACTGGCCAAATTATGCGACGCCGAGACATGCGAGGCGAGTAACGGGCTGGAGGCGATTACCCTCTTGGAAGATAATCCGAACGTGTTTTCCCTGATCCTGCTTGACATCAACATGCCGGAATTGGACGGGCTGGAGACGCTCGACCTCATCAAGCAGAACGCGGAGACGGAAGATATTCCCGTGCTGATCGTCACCCAGGAAAGCGAAAGCGAAAAAATAGTACAGGCCATTTCCGCCGGCGCCGCTGGTTATATCGCCAAGCCTTTCGGGTCGGACGCATTCCTGCGGAAAGTCAACAGCCTGCTCGCACTTTCCACCTGCCAGAGCTGAAACGCCAATTATTAATCATTGCCAAAATCTGCGCCGCAGTTACAATTGCCGCAGGTTTTTTTTATTTTTCTACAGGAATAAATGGCATGACTCAAGCAAACTCCGGCATAGTGAAAGAATGGTTCCGCCACCCGCGCCTGGGGATGTTTATCCATTGGGGACTGTACGCCATCAACGGCTGGCACGAACAGGAACAGTGGCGCGGAAGAGTGCCGCGTGATCAATACGCCAGACTCGCCACTCGGTGGAATCCGGTCAAATTCGACCCCGACGCCTGGCTAGACCTTGCGCAAGACGCGGGGATGGAATATCTGGTTCTCACCACCAAGCATCACGACGGTTTCTGCCTGTTTGAAACCGCCCAGACCGACTTCAACGTCACCCGCACACCCTACGGAAAAGACCTGCTGGCGGAGCTGGCGGCGGCCTGCCACCAGCGCAACTTTCCTCTCGGCCTGTATTATTCGGTTGTCGACTGGAAACAGCCGAATTATCCCAACGAAGACCGCCACCACGAACTGCCCCCGCAACCGGGCGACTCTCCCGACTTCGCGCGCTACCTGGAATTCCTGCGCGAACAGGTGCGGGAACTCTGCACCAATTACGGCGACATCAAGGTGTTCTGGTGGGACATGAACGTGCCGGAACACCGCGACGAAAGCATCAACAGCCTGATCCGGCAGTTGCAGCCCGGCTGCGTCATCAACAACCGCGGCCTGGACGAAGGCGACTTCGGCACACCCGAACGCGACTGGCACGATCCGCGTCCCGGCGAAAACCGCCCGGTGGAAGCCTGCCAGTCGGTCGGGATGCAGAGCTGGGGCTACCGCGTGGACGAAAGCTATTATTCCGACCGGCATATTCTCCGGAGCATGGACCGCTTTCTCGCGGGCGGGGCGCACTACCTGCTGAACGTCGGCCCCGACGCGGAGGGATTGATTCCGGCCAAGAGCGCGGCGATGCTGCGCCGGGTCGGATGCTGGTATAAAAATATCAAACCCGCTTTCGCCGAGGCGAGAAAAATCGGCACGCTACCCGCCGCTCCCGGCAGCTTGGTGGCGCGCTCGGGGAATCGCCTCTATCTGCATTTTCCCGCCGACCTGCTGGGGGAAGACGTGGTGGTGGAGCCGGTCACGGCTTTGCCCAAACGGGCGACGCTGCTTAACACCGGACAGAATCTGGTCTGCAAAAACGACGTGGTGCCGTCCATGTTTCTGAAGGGAAAGATGCTGCGGCTGTGCGGACTGCCGGTGAACGAACTGGCCAACACCTGCGCGGTGGTGGAACTGGAATTCGCCGACGGGAAGGATATTCCCGATTTCGGGGAAGGGACTTCGGTCGTGAATATCAATGTGATGTAAGGGACTGAGAAAAAATCTTTCGGGGTTCAGAAAAAAAACTTACGAACGTCATTCCCGCGCAGGCGGGAATCCAGTGGGGAAACCGTACGCAACACCGCCTGGATCCCCGCCTGCGCGGGGATGACGATTCATAAGTTTTATAATTAAACCGCATTGCTCCTCCCCTGGCAGGGGAGGATTTTTCCACCCCTTATTTTTCCGGGGAGCTACGCTGATGCAGGACAAGGTAATCTGGAAGCCATCGACCATGCTGTACCCGCTGCCGGTGGTGATGGTGACTTGCCAGGCGGGTGGGAAAAGCAACATCATCACGTTAGCGTGGACCGGCACCATCTGCTCCGACCCGCCCATGCTTTCCATTTCGGTGCGGCCCGAGCGGCACAGCCACGGAATGCTGCTGGAGAGCCGCGAGTTTGTTGTCAACGTGCCTTCGGAGGAACAGGCTTTCGCCACCGACTACTGCGGCGTCGTCTCCGGCCGGGATACCGACAAGTTCGCGGCGGCCAAACTGACGCCTGCTCCCGCTTCCGTCGTCGGCGCGCCCCTGATTGCGGAATGCCCGCTGCACCTGGAATGCAAAATTACGGAAACCCGGGAACTCGGTTCTCATACAATGTTTCTGGCGGAGGTGGTAGCGGTGCAGGCGGCCAAAAGCCTGCTTGACCGCAACGACCGCCTGGCGCTGGAAAAAGCGGGAATGCTGGTCTATGTCCACGGGCATTACTACGCGCTGGGCAAGGAACTGGGGCACTTTGGCTTCTCGGTGCGCAAGAAAAAAGCCAAGCCCCGCACGCGCAAAAAAAAGGCGTGAGTTTTACTTATAAACGGTTCTATTTATCCGCAAGGATGTCGACATAACCATGGCCGTATTTACCTGGAAAACTCTGTGAGTCGGAGCATACCGGCGCCCAATAATGCTTGAGGATTACTCCAGCGCTTCTGATTGACTCGATAATCTTATCGCTTGTCTCGGGAACGCATTTTACCTCTGCATAAAGTTCGTAGATTGCTCCGGGATGCTGTTGCTGATGCTTCATTATTACGTCGGCAAGGTTTTCAAGCTTAACATTGGCTACCCCGGTTCCGACAATCGTAAACCTACGCATAGGATCAAGCGTATATTCTATTGTCACCAAGTTCTGGCATGAACCGTAATTGTCTGCATCCTGCGAGACAGACTTACATCCAATCCAACATAAAAAGAAAATAAAGATTGCCGCTACATTTTTCATTTTCCCACCTGCAAAAAACTCAACTCTCAATCACCACCGACAACACTTCCTCCAGCCCTTCCTTGTCAAAAGGCTTGTAGAGAAAGCCGGATACCCCTGATTCCAGCCCGGCCTGCATATCGGAACCGAGACTGTAACCGGAAGCGAGTATGGCGCGCACTTCCGGATTTATTTTTTTCAAAAGGCTGAAGGTGGCGATGCCGCTTAGTTTCGGCATCATCATGTCGATGATAACCACATCTACATAACGCCAATTTTCCCGATAATAGTCGGCGGCGCTCCAACCGTCGGCATAACAGATCACTTCGTAGCCGAGATACTGCAGCATGGCGTCCATGCAGTCGCGCACCTGTTCCTCGTCGTCAATCAGCAGTATGCGCTTTGCGCCCATGTGCATTTCCGGATTCTGGTCAAGTTGAAGTTTACAGCAAAGTCTGTTCCGAAATTCCGGCGTGACACCCGGCGCATGAGAACTGTCTGTCTCCACCCCTCGCCATTTACCAAGTAAACACCATCGACGCGGTTTTGTCAAGCGAAGCGCTCCCTCCTCCATAGTACTGTGTGCGTATTATTATTTCAGCAACAATTCAACTGTGATCGGAAAAAGCACGGCAAACCAAGAAAGGTATGCACCTGCCGCCGCATTTCCGGTATAACATGTTGATAATATCTGGAAATCGCGATGATAACCTTGGAGTGACCCCATGCGGAACATCCTGCTGCTGCTTTTCCTGTTTCTCTGCGCCGCGCCTGCCCTGGGAGAAGAAATCCGTCCGCCCCGCCCCGCACCTGACCCGGTTATTCCGGAGACGAAACCCGAAACGACCGAACCTGCCCCGCAGGACAAAGCCGAGGATGACGAATATGCCAAACTCGCGCAGGCGCTGACCGCGCAGGACGAAGCGGAAACGGAAATCATCTATTACCACTGCCAGAACGTCAGCAGCTCCACCCTGAAAAAGATCCTGGACGGCTTCACCACCCAAAGCGGCACTGTCGCCAGCAGCGAGGAATCGGACACGGTAGTGATCAGCGACGTGAAGGACAATATCGTCCGCCTGCGGGGAATAGCGGAAAACGTCGACCAGCGCGTGCCGCAGGTGCTGGTCAAGGCGCAGATCGTGGAACTCACCCTGGACTCTGATTTCGAGCGGGAGGTAAGCCTGGCCTTTACCCATCTCGCGCCCAACAACGCCTCTTTCCTGAAAGAGTTGACCGTCGCCCTGAGCGCGCCAGGCACGGTCTACAGCAACAGCGTCAACCCCAAGCCCGGCATGGGCGCAACCTTCAGGCCGTACGTAAAAAGCTACAACAACGGCACCAAGCGCAACGAATTGTCCTCGTTCCTGCGCTACCTGGAAAACAAGGGCGTGGCCACTATCCTGTCGGCGCCGAATCTGATCCTGCGCCGGGGGGTGGAGGGCAACATCATCACTGGCGAAGAACTGCCAATCCAGGAACAGACCACCACCAGCGGCAGCGTCACCACCTCGACTAAATACAAAAGCGTGGGCATCAAGCTGAAGGTGTGCCCGCTCATGATTTCCGGCGACACCATCCGCCTGTCGGTGCGGCCGGAAGTCTCCAACGTCTCCCGCTATAGCACCGAGGGCAATCCCGTCATCGCCATCCGCAGCGCCGACACGGAACTGGAAATCAAGGATGGGGAGCTTATTTCTATCGGCGGACTGTTGAGAACCGAGGAAAAAATCAACAAGACCCGCGTGCCGATCGCCGGAGCCTTGCCGGTTATCGGCCACCTGTTCCGCTCCGCGCGGCGGGAAAACATCAAGTCGCAACTGGTCATTTTCCTGACTATCGACATTCTGCAGGAAGGAACGGCAGACGGCGTCAACGTCACCCGCCCCGACGACATCCCGCCCTTCGTCACGAAAGAAATCAAGGAGCTGAACGAGCGCGAGACCAAGGCGCGCCGCCCCCGCGCGCAATTGCTGGAAGATTTCGACACGCTCACCAGAGACGGCAGGGATTGACTGCACAGGCGTTCATTCAAACACCAGTGAGCGCATGACCCTTTTTCCTGTTTCGCTGCTGTCGCTGAATTTCCAGATAACGAAGTCTGCAGAAATGACTGCGCCTTCCTTCCCGCCCGGCAGTGACAGGCGCAGAGTCGCGCAATCCCGCGTTTTCTCCACCTCGGCGGTTATGATCTCGACGGGATTACAGAGAATTCCGCTGGCGCAGTATTCGGTTCCCCGCAAATGATTTTTTTCCGGCAGATAATTGGCGTCGTAGACAAAAATCCAAGGCTCCTGTTTGAGGTCAAGCGCGAAACAACCGTCCTGCGATTCCTCGCGCCTGGCTGTCAGCAGGCGGTTGGCAAGAGGTGCTGACGCCTTCCCGTTTTTTCTTAACACGCTTTCGAATTCGCCGGGATAGGCGCGGAAGAAAACCTTGGTGCCTGCTACCGCTATCCGCAGCTTGGCTGCAAAGGAAAAATACAGCGCATCGCTCCCCTGGTCGGCGGAGAAGGTAAGAGTAACGATTCCGGCGGGATTGTCGGTCTCCAGCACGGCGACAGCCCGAACGCCGCTGGCAAGTGAGACCAGACGGAACTTGCCGGGAAACAACTCCTGCCCATCCAATGAAAATTGCAGCCAGTTGCCGATACCCGACCAGCCGCGCTTGGACGGAAAAAGTCCGATTCCGGTCAGTTCCAGCGCTTCGGGATTGGTCGTGGTTTTATCGCTGGCGCAAAGAATCACGGTATAGCGGCACGCTCCGGTGTCGAATTCGATTCCCGGAGAATTCGTCCGCGTCACGTTTTTGACAAAAACCACTTTCGCCTCGGCCAGACACTGGCCGGAAAAAAACAGGGGCAGCAGAATAAATATCACGCCTCGCATAAACTTCTCCCGGTGTCAGGGCTTGATTTCGGCAACAGCTTGCGCGCTGGCTCCGCTGATGATTTCTGTCGCCGTAATCTGCCAGGATGATTCCGGCAACAGCGGTAATTGCACATCGAACATGAATATCCCGTTCCTGACCGGCACCGTCTGGCTCAGCCTTGCGTCGCGCCGGTCGTCGCCGGTAGAAAATTTCAGAGAAAGAAAACTGTCAAGCGAGGGCGCACCGGTAATTTGCCCGGAAAAATGCAGTGCCTGCCCGCCGCTGCCGACGAGCCGGGTTTGGTCAAACCGGACTGCGCCGATTTTTTCAGGACAGGCGGCGAAGAGGTTGCCGGTGCCGATGACGGTTTCGACAGTCATGGTCTTTCCTTCGCCCAGATATTTCCGCGCGCGCACGTCGTACCAGTGTCGCGGCTCGGCGAGGGAAAGTTCCAGCAGATGCTTGTGTTCCCGCAGGTCGTTCAGGCTCATCCGGGCGGGAACCACGCCGGGAATATGCTCGACCGGCTCCGTAATTCCCAGCAACAAAATCTTTCCCGCAGCCAGACGGTTCACGCGCAAACCTTGCGCCAACACGCCGCCCGGCTCCCGGATTTCAACTTCCCTGGTCAGCCCCGCCGCCGCGACCAGTCCGGAGATGATATTCTGTTTTTCCGCATTCTGCAGCGACGAGAGAACCGCTCCCAGGTAAACGGCTTTGCCTTTTCCGCTGTCGCGGCAGAGCATAGTTTCCCCGCCGCCGGTCGCCTGGCGACTGAAGGAAAGCTTGCCTACCGTTACCGGTTTTTCCCGGATCGCCCCGCGCGCGACGGCGCCGTCGGCAGCCACTCCCATTTCAAACGCGCGAATGGAAAGCGTCGACGCGGCAAGTCCGGCTTCGGGCGCATCGACCTGCAGGCTGGCGTCTGTCGCCTTCAATTCCGGCTTGGCGTTTCGCGTTATGCCGAAAACCCGATCAAGCCGACCGATAGAAAGGGGCTTGCCGTTTTCCGTCATGATGCCGGGCATGGCGTCGGCAATCAGCCAGCCGCCGTCGGCAACAAACTTCGCCAGCTTGTCGGCATTTTCCTGGGACAGGCTGAACGTCAGGGGCAGGACAAGTATTTTCAACTCGCGTTCGCCGATCCGGTCGACGGGAACCAGTTCCGGTTGCAGGCCCGCGTCGTAGCAGCCTTCGATCCACCCCAGGGTGTTTTCCTCATACATCTTATAAGTGTTGGCGCCGCGATTATCGAGGGCGAAAGCGGCGATGATGCTTGGCTGTGAATAGACAATCCCAATACGGTCGAAACGCCTCTTGCCCGAACACAACAAGTCACCCACGCCGCCGCGCAGTTCCGTCAGGAGAACCTGCATACGCTCGCCTTCCGGCGTCAGCGAGAGGTCGGCCTTGAGCAGATGCTTGTAACACCAGTAAGAGACATTGCGCGCGCCGTGGAAAAGCTGGTCCCAGACCGCGTACTGGTTGGAGACAAACGGACTGTTATAACCGATCCAGCGCACGGAATAGCGGAAGTCCGGGAAATACGGGGAAAGCTGGTGCAGGATGCAGGCGTTGGCGTAGGGGGTGGTGTGGGTGAGGGCAGCCATTTTCCGCGGCCAGTCGTAACCGCCGTATGCGAGCAGATTCATCGAGATACCGGACTCGCTCACCAGTGCGCCCGGATCGGTCGCCAGGATTTTGTCGGTATTGCGTTTGAGCGTGGCGGTGCAATAGAGATAGTCCGAGAACAGGCGATGCTCGAACCAGGGGCATAAATTATCCTTCACCTCGGCGAAAGTTTTCGGGCGTACTTCTTCCCAGTCCTGGTAATCTGTTTCCCACTCCGCGTTCAGCGCGGCGAGCGTGCCATGCCTTTTCTGTAGCCACTCCCGGAAAGCCCGCAGGCAATCGGGCGAGAAACAGATATCGATCGGCGTGCGCGCGCCTTCGAAAGTGTAGCTCATCTCGTCGCCCCACTGATACAGAGCCATGCCGGTATTTTCCGCCTTGGCGGTAAACAGTTCGATCCGCTTACTCATATCGGTCTGGAATTTTTCGCCGGAAAGACAGGGCTCGCGTTGCAGTAAAGAACTATCCTTGGTCTCTTCATAACGGTACAGCGGTTTCCTGTCGTGCAGCACCATGTGCCCGAAATTCTGCAGCATCGGCGCGAAGTTCCCGTCGCAGAACGACTGGCCGACTTTCCAGTCGTGCTGCATGTAAAAAGAAAGCGTGGCGAGATTCACGTCAAAGCCGATGCCGCGCAACTGGCTTAGCGCAAGTTCGGAACTCCGGTTGTCGACAATCCCCGTCGGCGCGCCCCACAGCACGGCGAAAAAACCGTCGCGCCTGGCTCGCACCTGATCGGGGAAATTCAGCGGCAGTTCCGTAACGTCGACGACCTTGTCCCCCGCAAACAGTTCCAGCCTCAGCCGGTTGCCGATGGTCGGCGTTTCCGGCAAGGGCAATGCCAATAAGTTTTCGCCCGCCGCGACGGGGTGCAGCGTGCGCGCATAGCAATCGCCTGTTCCCGCAGCTGAAACAAGAGAAACTGCAAGCTGCAAGGCTGGCGCATTTTCCGCCGCGATTTTAAGTCTGACCGTAGCCGGGAGTCCACGTTGCGGCATGGACTCGATCATGGCCTCGTCGATAAAGTTCGGCGATGTTACGGGAATTTCGTCGACGCGCCAGTCAATAGCCTTGCCTTCCCTGGTCAGATATTGATGCAGATAATAATTGCCCCGGCAGGCAGGGATGATATTTAAAGCCCAGTTATTATTAGCCAGTGTTCCTGATTGAATCACGCGGGAAAAAGAATCGCGCAATTCCCAGGTTCCGTGCACGGCCTTGTCGGAAACGTCAACGCTAAAAGCGACGCTCTTATCTTCCCTGATCGAGGGCGGGTTGAGACGGTCGGCTTGGTCGCGCCGCGCCGCCCAGATAATCGCCCGCGCCAGCAGAGCGTAGCAGTATTCCGTCTGCTGCGCCGGAGCGGTTTCAAAAGCGCAGGCATAGGGAATCAGACCCACCGACCGCTCGGGAAGAATGACGATTCTCCCTTTGCCGTAAGTTCCGACCCTGATTTCTCCCTGACCGGAAGGCGACGCCAGTTTCGGCGGGCACCACCTCGTCAGGTAATGGTCAGGCGCCGCCGCCTCGCCGGTGAGAATGCCGGTCGCTGTTTCGTCCAGCCCGGTGGGGTTGACGTAAACCAGCCCCGTTCCCGCCTCCACCTTTTGCAGAATCAGCTCCCGCGCCGCGACCGGCAGCTTGTCCCAGCGCAATTCCGAACGGTTACGTTTTCTCGAATAGTCGTCGCCTATCACTATCACCTCAGCCTCTTTTTTCAGTTCCCGCATGAACAATGCGGAAAGGTCGCGTTCCGGCATCATCCGCATTTCCTGGGGCACGTAGCCGTAACCGGTTTCACTCACCGAACCGCCCTCCATGACGGCGCGGCGGAAGTCCAGATCGACCCTGTGGGAAAGCTCAACTATCTGCCGTTGCTGATTCAGGTCGACCAGGAAAAACGCCCCGATTTTTCCGCCCGGCAACGGAGAAGCCCACTTGATATGCTCGGTCGGGATCACGTCGGCCAGTTCCGGTATGTAATACTCTTCCCGTGGCGGCTGGTAACGGGCGGTGAGCCGTTGCATTTTCCAGGCGGTTTTTCCCGCTGCCGGCGTCAGGCGTTCCACGCGCGCGAGTCTTGTGTCTCCGGAAAAAATATCACATGCCAGCAATCCCTGCGCCGGAAGCACGCCCAGGTCGATTGACTGACAGGCGTCTGCTTTGGTCTCTGCCTCGACAGTCGCCATCTCTTTCAGAATTGCCTCGGGATCATCGGGATTAAGCAGCAGGGGTTTGAGGACAAGCTTGTCCGCAACGGCGGAAAACAGTTTCAGGCCAGCCGTTCCTGCGTCATCAAAATAAATCATCCCCGCGATGTTTGCGCCTGCGCCGTCGACTTTTTCCAGCCCGGCGAAAGGAATCAGCGCGACTGTCGTTTTCCAGGATGTCCCGTGCGGAATCGGTATTTCGTACAGCCCCAGTTCCATCGACCCGGTATCCGCCTTTTTCGCGAACCAGTCCAGACCCAGCTCCAGATAAGTGAAGTCGGCGATACAGGCCAGACCGGTCGCGTCCTTGCCGCCGCTGACCGCGCTCCAGGCACGGGCAGGCTCCTTGTTCCAGGCGCCGCTGTCGGCGGTTCCGGCGTCATATTCTTTTACGCCTTCGTTAGCGGGCAGGAAAAACTTGAGCGCGCAGCCTTTCGCCTCGATGTTGTTATGCAGCCAGACGCCGGTTCTGACCGGAGCCTGCGCCCGTACCTGCACCGATAGTTCCAGCTCAACCGAAACGGCGGAGCTGTCGGCGGTGAAGGTAAAGGTCTTGGTCAACTCGACAAACTGCAACTCCCCCTGTTCGCCGACGTGATGGCACGAGAGCACGACTTTCTGCGGCGAGCGTTCCGCAAAGCTGACGCTATAGGGATTGGCGTGAAAGGAAGCGCTCCATTTTTGCGGCCGGATCAGAACCTTCAGCAAACCGTCGGCGGAGCTTCCGCTATTTGCGGCGAATTCCTGCCCCCGATAGACAAAACTGGTGACGTTCGCGCCGCGCGCGGGTTCGAGCAGTGCGCGGTAGAACGGCGTCGTTATCAGGATATCTATATTGCCGTCTCCGGTCAGGTCTTTTTCCTCGACCGTGACCACGCCTTCGCCAGCGTAAACGGTCTCGATCGCGAGGATGCAAGAGATAAGCATAATACTGGCAAGGAGGATGAGAATATTTTTCATGTGCAACCCTTTCCGGCATGAGCAAGCAGAATGATGACCTATTGAAACGCCCTTTAGAGCCAATGCGGTTCAGTTAAGGAAAAAACTTGTACCGTCATTCCCGCGCAGGCGGGAATCCAGGCGGGGAAGCCCCGCTGCTATATTAAGTAAGCGCTACAGTGCGAACTAAACATTCGCGCGTCTTCGCCCGCGACCAACGGAAGCGCGTTAGTATTATACGCGCGAATACGCTTGCGAAGTATGCGTGCGCGGCACGCACCTGGATTCCCGCCTGCGCGGGAATGACGATTCGTGACGCTAATGGTCGAACTGAATGATTTTTCCTTTATTGAACCGTATTTACTCTAGGGCTCGCACCACGGCCACTCGGTCTTGACCGTAGGCAACATATCCGGCATGACTCCCTTGTGATGCTTGGTATGCCCGTCGCAGAAGACAATGTTCAGCCCCTGCGAATGCCGATCCGAAAGGATAGGAGGGTCGTTTTTATTTATAAGAGAGGTTGCGTTGACGCGATAACTCTGGCCATTGACGGAACCGGCGTCACAGAACAGCAGTGTTTCGCTGGGGCGGTTCAGTTTTTTCCAAATGCCATACGTTCCACCGCCAGCGGAAACGTTGAATGTGTACGTATCAACCAACCACCGGTAGTCGACATTCCAGTCCGGCCAGTAGGGGTCTCCCGCCAAGTCGGGACAGACCAGCAGGCCGCCCTTACGATATTTCGGCACCATTTTATCATAACCCGGTTGTTCCACATACTCCGGGTGCATGATACTTGCCCAGGTGCCCATGCCGGTCTGGTAATAGGGGAAACATTCCCGGTTGTCGTCGATGTACAGGGTTCGGCAGAGCGCCAGTTGCCGCAACTGGCTCGCGCATTCGATCTGCCGCGCCTGTTTGCGCGCTTGCCCGAGAATCGGCAGCATCAGCGCCGACAGAATGCTGATAATGGCAATTACCACCAGTAGTTCCACCAGCGTTAAAGCCGAGACAGAACGCAAGTTCTTATATGCCAAAAACTTCCCTGCACTCTGTTTTGGTACGGAGCTGTCGTTTTTCATGGCGGGTAATCCTTCCTGGCAATAGGCTTCTGACTTTATAGCAGCTAGTTCGCGTTCCGTCAATCCCAACAAATTAAGCTGGTAATCCTTGACAAGTTCCATTCGTAAAGCTTTTATAATAAAGGATATCCCTTCCTGGCGAGGAATCAGCGGATCAGCCATGCAGTCGCCCAAAGACTGCATGGGCGAAGTCACGCGCAGCCTGCCAAAAACGCGATAATGAATGCCCTCCAGATCGGTTTTGACAATCGAACACCCATCTGCGCTCAGCCTCTTAAACTCTTGCGGCACATAAAGTTCCACAATTTCTAGCAGGGAGTCAATGACACCATAATAATATAGAGCAGAACGGTTTCTCACCACCCCCACCGGTCTGCCGCTCCTCGTACGCGCCCACAACACCCACCGCATCAGCCAAGATTCTTTCGATTCCACCGAATCCGGCAACCGATAAAGCCCCCGATCAACGTAAAGCCACTCGCCTTTACGGCAATGTTCCGCATGGTGATTATCAGGATAACCCGTTGCTATGGCTTGCTTTCTGGTAAAGTAGCCATGTTGTGAAGTTATAATACGCGAAAGTGCAGGATTCAATCTCACTGGTTATGCCGATCATTGAAAGTTTTGTCATCGTACCCATCTATTATATCACGTGGGGTTAATGAGTAAAATAAAGCATTTATAACTTTATCATAAAGCCCACCATATTTCTTATATCATATTATATTATATAACTTTAAATAATCAATAGAAACAGCCTCTGGTTTCTTGGTTCATGACATGACCGACAAAACACAACCGTACTCGAGCTGCTGTGACAGACAGGATATGGGCAGGCTAAAGTAGACTCGCTCTTGCTTCGTGATTGCCTCAGCTCAGTAAATGCCACCTGCTTGTTAGATTCATTCATCACCGACTCCCCCTGCATAAATATAATCATTTTCGATTATATTTATGCAAAATAAATTTGCCTGGCGTGTTTCCGTGCAGTAAGATTGGCTTAACGGAGGTGAAAATGAGCGGAAACTCACATAACCCAAGAGAAAATAAAGCGAGATTGCAGGCTTTGGCTGATTTATCCTATGGCTATTTTACGGCAAAGCAAGCGATCGAAAGCGGTTTCATCAGACAGAATCATCCTCGTAATGTCTCTTATGGCAACTGGTTATATATTGATAATGGCTTATACCGACTGCCTGGCCATGAAGACACCATAGAAGCAAATTTTTGTCGCTGGAGCCTCTGGTCGCGCAATCGGAACGATCAGATTCAGGCGATAATCTCCTGCGAAAGCGCTTTATTCTACTACGATTTGCTGACCGATAGACCCGAAAAGACACACCTGCTGGTTCCTGCCGGTTTTCGCAAGGCAATACCTGATGAACTTCTGGTTTATAAGCTTAACAACTTGGCGGATATAAAGATATATGACAAGAAGTCTTTCAGAATAGCGACACCGATACAAGCCTTGCATGACCTGGCTAACACCAATCAGGATAACCTGTTGCTAGACGGAATCATTCGCGAGGCGTTTGCAAAAAAGCTGATTACTGAAGACGCGATTGCCGCTGATCAGACCTTACAGAATAGAATGGTTTCTTTCAGTGATTATATTTATGCAAAGAAACCAGCCCTTAATAAATCATTTTCTTCTGTTGAAACAGATAACCCAGTCGTCATGACAGGCGATGAAACTGGCAATCTGGATATTGTTGACATAATTGAGTCGAAGTTAAAGGATAAACTTGAGCTAAATCTACGTGAGGCCATCAAGTCAGAAATTGATAACTTTCTTACCCGGACTGGCGCACAGGACAAACAGAACGGCATATTCAACTCTGCTGATTTAAGCGTTAAAACCATGCAGGAAGCTGCTGTCAATGAGCAATCGATTGCTCGCACAAATACGCTAGATAATAGCGGAAAATTACATGGTTTTTCCGATAATACCATTACTGTTGGGAAACTACATGAGCAATCGTTTGCTCAGATGAAAAATGAAGCCCAAGAGAGCGCGGATATATTTGCTTCGATAACCGGAGGCGAGGAAATTTCCATGAGCAAGGTCGATGAACCAGAGACAGCGCGGAATAGCAGAAAAATTTTCCACCGCCGACAGGCAGCATACACGTTGGTGGAACTGCTGATGGTTATCGCGATCATCTCCATTCTGGCGGCGATGCTGATGCCGGCGTTGAAAAGTTCGGTGGCGACAGCCAGGCAACTCGCCTGCGCCAGCAACGTCAAGCAACTGCTGCTAGGGGTGGCGAATTACGCTGATGAAAACACGGCCTGGGTGCCGCCCGCCAACGCCATTGGCGACCGCCGGGTCTGGGTGGTATTGCAGGATATCGGGTATTTCGATTACAGCAGTGGCATTCTGGACTGCGCCTGCGATTCCACCCGGACTCCGGGCGTAGACTATTACAACTATGCCTGGCGCAAGAAAAACAACCCAGGGCTGGTTTACAATCTTTACTTCGGCCAATGGCTGGCCTGGAGCAGTTCCTGGAATGTGCTGCCCAAAAAGCTTACCAGTCTCAAGCATCTGGACAAGGACATCATCATTGCCGACGGCGACACGACCAACCATAGCAACAATTTCTATTTCGGTTACGACGAACCGTTGTTCTGGTCAGACCACGGCTCGGGCGGCTTGTGGGACAGGCATATCCGGGGACACAATCTGGGCTTCCTCGACCTGCATGTGGAAACGGCTACCTATGCTGAATATCTGGCCAGCGACTGGAAGGTGCGTAACGGCATTCTGGTTTCTTCCAACCACGACTGATAACAAGACAAGGTCGTGTCGCACGCGCTTGCGAAGTATGCGTGTGCGGCACGCACCTGGATTCCAGCCTTCGCAGGAATGACGACCGTAAGATTATCGGTAAGGCAGAGTTTTTTAACCGTTATTGACGCAAGGGAGACGGACATGAGCAGGATGAGATTGGCAAGCGCATTGTTTTCGGCGGCCTGTATCGGGTTCTTCGGGGTTCTGGCAGTGAGCGCGGGAGAGACGGCAATGGAGAAGGATCTGTATTGGACTTGGGGATGGGGCACTTACGGGCAAGGCAGCGACCTAGACGTGGCGCGGTACGACTGGTCGCTGGTCAACCTGGGCAGCATCCCTGCCGACCAGCGCACGGTTGACTACTGCAACCGGGTTCTGGCGCTGAACCCCAAGCATAAATTCTTCGTCCGGGTCTGGCCGATCATCGGGCTGGGCGACTGCAAGGAAAACCGGCACCAGATGACGCTCTTTCATTATTACTATGCTCCCGGTGTCAGGGAAAAAATGCTGGCCGAAACGCGGCGACAGGTGGAACTGATCGTGCAGGGCGTGACCAAGCCGGAAAACGTGGCAGGCTTCTGCTTCCTGGAGGAACTGCCGCGCCACTTCACTTCCTGCGAGAAGTTCCTCCGCTGGAAAGCAGGCGATCCCCTGCCCTGGGACATCAAGCGATTTGAGGAGAATATCGCGGAGGAATTAAAAGAGAAGTTCGACCCCGCTAACGACAGGCACCGGTTGTGGTGGGGAGAAAAATACGCCGGGCTGCTCGCCGACGTCCACGCCGTGATGAAGGAAGCCAGCGGCGGCAAGAAGGTGATGTATTATCAGTCCACCAGTTTCGCCAACCTGACCCACCTGGAACCGGGGCAGCCGATCTCCGACACCAAGCGAAACATCATTCCCGTCCGCTACGAGGATATTTTGAAGCCTGGCTTGTGCGACGGAATTTTCGGATATCCCAACAACGCCCGGATCTGGGAAGAGGAGACGGTGGCGGCGGTGAACAAACTGGGGTGCCCCCACTTCGGGCAGATCTCGACGCCAGAATTCATGCGCCTGTGCCACTTCGACGAATCGGTGGAGTTAGGGCGCTGGCGCAACCCGAATAATCTGGGCTTTTTCATTTTTACTTTTTCCGGACGCGGGAAAAAAGCCTGGAACTCCATGCCCTACGAAAACGGCGACTCCTTCTGGACTCAGGCGGATCATCTGCGGAAATTCGCCTGGGAGAAAAAAATCGGACTGGAGGTGGTCGAGGCGGCGTTGCGGCCGGAAATAAACTTCGACTATGCGCTGGAAGGAAAAAAGCGGGGAGACTTTCTCCATCTCTTCGTGCAGGTCTACAATCCGAAACATCCTTCGTGGTATGCCGGTGACGAAACTGCCGCGGTGCTGAACGATGTAAGAGTGCAACTGAAAACGCCTGACGGGTTCAGCATTCCCTATCAGAACAATCCCGGCGACACCATCCTGCTTAACCCCATCCTGCCCCGTGATTGCGGCGTCGCGGACTGGTGGGTGTATATCGACGGCGATGGCGCCATACCCGCCGGGCAGGCGTTTGAGGTATCTGTCACCAGCAGAGGGCGGTGGCTGGGAACGGCGCGCGCCGATGGCCGGGACGTGGCGATCGACGCGCTGGGCGTGCGGGAAATCCGGCGCTCGGGCGATTCCTGGATCGAGCCTTGTTACCGCCTGGGCAAGATCACGCCTGTGGTGGAACTGAAACCGCTGGCGGAGGAGATCAGTTTTCCCGAACTCACCACCGGCGAGAGGCGCGCGGTTTACCGGGGCACTTTGCGGTGCGAACACAAGCTGGTGATCGGACCGGGCTGGCGCGCGCGGCTGCTGGCCAATTCGCTGTTCCCGCGCGAGGTCAGAACCCTGGCGGAAACGCCTGGCGGGGAATTCAGGGACGGGTATCTGGTTTACCAGACAAAACCGGTCAACGTCTGCCCCGGCGGGAAATATATCATCACCCTCACGGGAAAAGCCGGAGACGGCGGCAACAGCCAGGTGATCGTGAGCTGCACGGGTAAGATAAAAAACAAGGTGGAGACGGTGAATCTGAATTGTCTGACCAACCGTTTTACCGACCAGCCGCAAACTCTCCGTGAGGAGATAACTATCCCTGAGTTCGACAAGGGAACGGCGAAGGCTAAAATCATATTCTACCGGTTCAAACAGACGGGAACCGTTTTCTACGAAGCCTTCGACTTCAAGGTCGCGGGGTTGCCCGAGGACGGAGCCGACGTGACTGACCGCCTGGAGGGGATGCTGCCTGATATCGAGCGCCCCTGCACGCGGTGGATTTACAAGGATCTGTCCGATCCGGTCAGCGAAGGCACTCCGCCCAAGCTGCTGCTGCGGTTTGTCAATCCCGAAGATGCGGAAAACGGCGACGTGACCGAACGGGTCGGCGGGGATTTTTGAAACTTCACCTCCGTGAACTTTGCAAAGGAATTCAGATGAAGGCCGACGATTGCATCGAGTTGCTGCGTACAAAAGCGGTTTTCTGGTCGAAACTGGGTTTTGCGTACGACCCACCGCGCCTGGACGAAAAGGGCAAACCGATTGTTTTCTTCAACGATTTCGACACGTATGTCGCGCGGCACAAGCGCTTCGCGGAGGCCGGCGTAGTCATTCATTCTTCGATCCTGTTCAGCGGCTGGGTCGGGGTCGGGCGTTACGATTACGAACTGACTGACCGGATACTGGACGCGGTTTTCAGCAGCAGCCCCGACATCAGGTACATTCCCCGGATCAAGCTGAATGTGCCGCTGGACTGGGGCAAGAGCAACCCGGCGGAAATGTTCGTGTATGACGAAGGCCCCCGCGACGCCGAGGGGGTGCGCGCGCTGGTGGGAACGGATAAGCACGATTATCTCGGCTATGAATCGCCCAAGGGCTATTACACCGCCGGAGGCTGGCAGGACGACCGGCCTAATCTCGGGGGGCTGATTTCCAACCAGAGTTTTTCCTCCCGGAAATGGCTGGCCGACGCCGGGGAGGCGTTGCGGCGATTGCTGGATCATCTGGAGAGCAGCCCTTACGGCAAGCGTATTCTCGCCTATCATATCGCCTACGGCATCAGCGGGGAAACCAACCTGTGGGGGAAATTCGGCTTCGGTTACGGCGGAGGCAGGTGCGGGGATTACGGCATTGCCAACCGGCGGCATTTTTTTAACTGGGGGTTGGAAAAATACGGCTCGCTGGCAGCGTTGCGCGCGGCGTGGCTGCAACCGGAATTGACGGAGGACAACATCAAACTGCCCCCGCCGCAACAGCGCGAAGGTAGAACCGAAGACCTGGTTTCGTTCTGCCGGGGAAATCCCGCCGACGCTATCTGCGTCGACCTCGACCGCTTCATGACCGATGTGAACGTGGACGCGATGGAGCACTTCTGCAAAATCGCCAAGGAGCGAACCGGCGGCAAGGCGGCAGGAGTATTTTACGGTTACGCGCTGGGCTATCGCCCGGCCTACACCGGGCATCTGGGGTTCGAGCGCGTTCTGAACTCTCCCTATATAGATTTCATAGCCGCTCCCAAATGCTATTATCGTTCCGAGCCGGGAGAACCGGGAGGGGTCATCGCTCCCACGCAGTCGATCAACCGGAAAAAACTGTGGCTGGACGAACTCGACAACCGGACGCACCTGTGCGTCACTGCCGAGAAGCAATGCAATACTTTCGAGGAGACGCGCACCGTACTCTGGCGGGAGTTTGCCAAAAACCTGTCGCACAATTCCGGCTTCTGGTGGATGGATCTGGGCGGGGGCTGGTTCGATTCTCCCGATATCATGGGCGAAATCGGGAAAATCGAGCGCATCTCCAAAAGCATCCGCCACCAGCCGCACGAAAGCGTGAGTGAAATTCTGGTCGTGTTCGACGAGGACTCGGTTTATCAGTGCGATTCCAACCTGTCGGCGCAGATGCTGTTCTATCCGGAACTGCTGCGCGAAATCCACCTGTGCGGCGCTCCTGTGGATCTGTTCCGCCTGCGCGATATTGACGGACTGGACTTGTCCAGATACAAGTTTGTCTGCCTGCTGAACGCGTTCGCTCTTTCCCCGGAGAAATGGAAGAAGCTGAAAGCACTGCTGAACAAAGAAACCAGTGTCTGCTGGAATTACGCGCCCGGTATCGCCAGCGCCGGTTGCGAACTGCGGAACTCCCGCGCGCTGACAGGCTTTGAGGTGCTAGAACGGGATAAAACGGCGCGACCGAAACTTGTGCCGGTGTTCGGAGGAGTGCTGGAAAACACGGCGGAGATGGAGATTCCCGCGCACGAGTCGATGCAGAAGGGAGTGGAGTTTCCGTTGCTCACAATCGCGGACGCGCCGGGAGTGAAACCGCTGGCCGTGTATGCCGACGGCGGCACCGCGCTGGCGGAAAAGGGCAAGGATATCTATTGCGCCCTGCCGCTGCTGAAGATGGAGCACTGGCGGCGCATTCTCGAAGCAGCCGGATGCAACTTTTACGCGCCAGCCAATTGCACGGTCTACGCCGACAACCGCTTTGTCGCGGTGTTTCCGCGCAGAGATATCACCGGACAGCTTGAACTGAAGAAACGTTGCGCGCTACGCGAACTCATCGCGGGGGAGGAATTGCCTGGTTGCGGCTTCGCGCCGCTGGAAATGGCTGCCAAAACCGCGAAGTTTTTCCAATACGGAGACTGACATGAAAGCGCTGTTAAGCCTGCTTGAAAACAGAATTGACAAGTTTGCCCTGATGCGGAACACGGAAAAACTCTGGCGCGAGGAGTTGGGGCAGACCTTCCGGCATTACCATGCCGCCGCCGAATGCGCGCGGGAACTGATGGCCGAAGCGGGATTGTCCAACATCGAAACCCTGCGCCATCCCGCCGACGGGAGAACCACGTTCCTAGATTTCCGCATGCCGCTGGGCTGGGATGTCACCAGAGCCGCCCTCTCTGTCACCGACCGCAAACGCTGGAGTCACGACCCCGTGGTGGCCGATTACACGCGCCACCCCTTTCACATAATCAAAGGCTCCACCTCCACCCCGCCGGAAGGAATACGCGCGCGCCTGGTCACGGAAAAGCAGCTCTTTTCCGGCTACGACGTCACCGGCGCGCTGGTCATCGCCGACCCCACGACCAGGCTGCGGCGCGGGGCGATCCTGTCGCCCGCGCTGGATCGGGGCGCGCTCGGCGTCGTCACCGACTGCATCACCGACCGCTATCTGACTCCCGACGGCGTCGCCTGGGTAAACGGCTGCACCGAAGGCAACCACTGGCACGTCCAGGCCGACGACCGCGACTTCATCGGCTTCAGCGTATCGCCCCGCACCGGCGACCGCCTGCGCGCGGCCTGCCGGGACGAGCCGCTTCCGGTACAGGTCGTCTGCGACGGGCGGCGCTACGAAGACGAACTGGAAATCGTCACCGGCGTGGTTCCCGGCAAGGAACCGCGCGAGGTCTGGGTCTTCTCCCATCTGTACGAGCCGCTGGCAGACGACAACAGCAGCGGCGTGGCCGGTTCCATCGAGATGGCGCGAGTCATAAACGAGCTGGTCGCCGCCGGAAAGATTCCCCCGCCCACCTTTACCCTCAGGCTGGTATTCGCCATGGAGGTTTACGGCTTTGCCGCTTACGCGCAGAGGCGGGGAATCGCCAAGCTGCGTAACGAGGTGGTGGGTCTGCTCAACACCGACAACTGCGCCAACGCGCTGCGCCGTCCCGTAATTTCCCTGGCTCCGGCGGGGGCGCCTTCCTGCGGCGATTTCGTGATGCAGGAACTGGCGGAAACAACCGCGGAAAAATACCGCGCTGTAGTCGACGAACAAGGCATGTACGCCGACGATACTTTCCTGAACGACGCGACTGTCGGCGTGCCGAGTATCTGGATCGTCGGCAAGTGGCCGGAAAAACTCTGGCATAATTCCTCGCAGGACATGGGCATTATCGACCCGGAACTGTTCGCCGGTTCCGTCGCCTTCCACGCCGCCTGGCTGGCGGAGATGCTGACGCTGGACGAGGCAAAGGCGGAGAAATGGGCGCAACGGGCAGGCGCGTTCTCGCTCCGGCGATTGCTGGAAGAAACGAAAGCTATTTCAACAGCCGAGGATTTGCAAAAGCTGGACTATCGCCTCGAACGGGAACAGGCCAGGATCGCCGACTTCCGCCGCCTGCATCCTGCGCTCGAGCTTAAACAAGTTCTCAACGAACTGGACGCTGAATGCCACCGGCTGACGAAAAAATGCAACCCCGTCGCCGCGCAGGCGGGAACTCCGTCGCGTTACCGGACGTGGCTGGAAAATATTGTGCCCAGCCGCAACGGATGCGGCGTCCCGTACGATTACGTCAACGCCCCGCTTTCGGAACGCAAAAAACTGCCGGATGGAATTATGAACATGTACGGAGCTTTCGCCTCCATCCTTTCCCGCATGGACGGAAAGCGGACTTTGGCGGAACTGCTCGATCACGCCGCCTGGGTTCAGTCCTCCCGTAGCGAGGAAAAACCAGGGGTGGCAAAACCGGTTCCCGGCATCGGCTTTGACGACAAGGAAATCCGGAAAATTATCGGCGCGATCACGCAACTGAACCGGCATGGCTACCTGCGCACCGATTACGGGGAAGAGATAACCATCACCCGGAAAAAGACGGTGCGTGCCTTGCGCGAGGCGGGACTGAAAGAAGGGGACATGGCGCTGGTACACGGTGGCCTGTCACATTTCGGCAACCTAGAAGGCGGCGCGGAGATGGTGATCGACGCCTTTCTCGAAGTCATCGGCGAAAGCGGCACCCTGTTTCTGCCGACCTTCACTTGTTCTTTTGCCTACTCCAACGGCGTCGCTTATACCCGCCCCGGCTACAGGCCTTTTCACAAGGACAAAACCGACGCCTGGGTCGGGGAATTGCCCAACGTTTTCCGCAGGCGTCCGGGAGTAATCCGTAGCTCGCATCCCACGCATTCCGTCGCCGGTTTCGGCCCGTTGGCAGAGGCGTGCCTCAGGGAGCACAAGGAAACCAGCGGCTTGACCGACAAGACCAGCGTGTTCCAGAAAATGGTGGAGCACGGCGGCAAGATGGTGTGGTTTGGAGCAGATCTGGCGACCACCACCTTTTTCCATTTTCTGGAAGACGCTACGGAGATGCCATACCTGGCGCCCTGCGCCTGCCGGGTGGAGCGGGAAAACGGTAAGCTCGAAACGGTGATCGTGCCGGGATTCTGCGGCGGTCACCGGGATTTTTACAAGACGCCGGGCGAAGAGTCCAAGGCATACCGGCATCTGCTGGCAAACGGCCTGAACCTCACGAAGACAAAACTGGGTTTCGGGGAAATAAAACTGATAGAAGCCAGGCAAATGTATGAGCTGGGCGTGCCGATGGCGAGAAATAACCGTCGCATATTTCTGTGCGACGACCCCGCCTGCGACTTCTGCAGCAAGCTATCTCCCGATGACTGAATCAGCAAGCAATTCACTTTTCACAATTCATGTTTGACAAATAGTTGAGCATGGAGTACGCTTTCGATATACTGTTATATCTTAGTCCGAGTTCCGCACTTTTTTCTTTCGAAACTGCAAACAGTACCGCATATGTTCTATATATCGCCAGGTGCGTATAATTGCAAGAGTCACGCAAAACGTCCCCAATACGGTTTAATTAAGGAAAAACCATCCGGCTCAACCATTAACCATACAAATCGTCATTCCCGCGTAGGCGGGAATCCAGTGGGGAAACCGTACGCAACACCGCCTGGATTCCCGCCTACGCGGGAATGACGTCCGTAAGTTTTTCCTGAAAGCAGAAGGATTTTTCCTTAACTAAACCGTATTGACCCTAACCCTCTCCCACAACCGGGGGAGAAGGAACTTGTTTCTCGACTCGCAACGTTTATGGAAAAAGTGCGAAAATCGAACTTGGGGGTATGGTTCTCCTTTTTGGCATCGAAAGCGCGCATGAGAAAAAAGGCTACTATTCAAGATGTCGCGGAGCAGGCTGGTGTGTCCAAAGGCGCGGTTTGGGCGGCGCTGTCGGGCAACAACACCAGCGTGCGGATGGCGCCGACCACCCGCGAGCGGATTCTGAAAGCTGCGCGGAAATTGAAGTATACCCCCAACCTCATGGCAAAAGGCATCAATGTCCGCAAGTCCTTTCTGCTGGGGTTCTGTTTCAGTGAGTACAACTGGCACGTCGCCTCCCAGCTTATCCGCCACATCCAGGACTGCTGCATCTCTCGTGAATATTCCCTGGTCGTTTATCCCGCCGGAAAACTGCAGGAAGAACGCGACAATCTCGGACTCGGAGTCAGGCGACAACTGGACGGCATTATCACGATTCCGTTTCTGTCGGCGGAGGGGCATAACGCCGTGACTTACGCCAACCTGGCGCGTGATTTTTTGCCGGTAACACAGGTTATCTTTCCTCTCTGCCCCGGCCTGCCTTTTGTCGGCAGGGATTACCGGCGGATCGGTTACGAGGCCACGGCGCTGCTGTTGCGGCAGGGGCATCGCCGGATCGGATTTCTGACCCACCCCAACTACCGGGATTCGGTTCATGGCAGCGGCTCCTACCTCTGCCATCAGGGTTACGCCGACGCCATGACGGAAGCGGGGGGTGAACCGGAAGCACATGTACACGAGATTAATACCGTGCTGTCGACCACCGACCACGGATATGCAATTGCCGCACGGCTGCTGGACGAGGGGGATTTGCCGACCGCGCTGGTCGCTTCCAGCAACGGCCTGGCTTACGGCGCGATGGCCAGGCTCAGGGAAGCGGGGATTTGTATTCCCGCAGATGTTTCAGTAGTCGGTTGCGGAGATGATATCGCCCTCCCGTCCTGCCTGGCCCCGGCGCTGACGCATTTTCCCGTAGCGTTCGCGGAGATAGCAAAAACCTCCGTTGATCTGTGCCTGCAACCGCCGGAAGATGGACAGCAGGCAACCTTTTGCCCGGAATCCAGCCTGCTTCCCGGCGAAACCGTCGCGCCGCCCCGAAAATAGACTGCATTATTATCTGAAGATCAATATAACCGCTTTTTTTTGAGGAGACTACATGCTTATCGACGGCGACAAACTGATCAGGCAGCAATTCCGGATCAGGGAAAAAGCTGAAATCACTTTCGAGGACGGGCGGCAGACAACGCTTGCCCCGGTGTCACGCCTGCCGGAAACGGACGACGAATCCCGGCGCGTGTCTCTTGCGGGAAATTGGCAGGCAAGCCGCTGGCCGTTTTCCTCCGGCGTGGAGCCGCTGGTCGCTCCGGACTGCGACGACGGAAAATGGGAAACCCTGGCGCAGCCCGGCAAGGTCTTTTACGGCGACCCCGAGGAAGACGGCAGCCACACGCCGGACTGGAACCGCGTTACCCTGGCGCATATCGATCCCGAGGACGGCGCGGTGCTTCGCAAGCGCGTGAGCATTCCCGCCACCTGGCAAGGCAAGCGCATCCACCTGCGCTTCAACGCGGTTTACCCGGCAGGGCGTTTCTGGCTCAACGGGAAATATCTCGGCGAACACCTGAGCGGACTTTCGCCGGTGGAATGGGACGTGACCGATCTGGTCAAGCCCGGCGAGGATGCGGTGGTCGCGGTGCGCCTGCTCCGCCGCCACGCGCACGTGCAGCTGGACATGCCGCGCCACGCGCTGGAATTCGCGGGACTGGCGCAGGAAGCGTTTTTCCACGCGACCGAACCGGTCTGCATCGCCGATTACCACCTCGTCAATGAAGTCGAGCTGAAATCGCTTCTCGGCACCCTGCAAGGCAAGGTGCTTATCCGCAATACCACTGCCGCTAAAAAACACATCGTCCTGAACTTAACGCTGCGTAATCCCCGATCCGGCCTGATCGCTACGGTCACGAAAGAGGCCGACGTCGGCGGCGGTTCGGACATGAGTCTGCCGGTAACACTGAAACTGAAGAACGCGGAACTCTGGAACGACGAATTCCCGAACCTGTACGATGTCTTTCTCGATCTGACGGTGAACGGACAGGAGCGGTCTCGCCTCGCCTATCGCACCGGCTTCCGCAAATTCGAGCTGAAAAACCAGCGCCCGTTCCTCAACGGCAATCCCGTCAAGTTCCGCGGCGTGAACCATCTGACCTATCATCCGGAATACGGCCTGCACACGCCGGAAGCCTGGCTCCGGCAATGCCTGACGCTGATGAAACACGCCAACGTCAACTGCATCCGCACCCACTTCACCGGCCCCAAGGCATTGGCTAATCTCTGCGACGAGTTGGGCATCTATCTGATGCAGGAACTGCCGGTAGACTGGGGCACGCATTTTATCCACGATCCCGAATGGGTAGGCCCGGCGCTGCACCGGCTGGAATCGCTGGTGCGCCGCGACCGGCACCACCCGTCGGTGATGGTCTGGAGCGTGGGCAACGAGAACATGCCAGAAAGCGCCGCCGTGGCCGAGGACGGCTGGAACCACCTGCGGATTTTCGACAAGCTCGTCAAGACGCTCGACCCCACCCGCCCGACCATGTTCCCCCCGCCGGGGCCGGCTAACAAAATCAAGGGCATCTTCGAGGTGCGGCACGGCGACATCGCGGATATCCATTACAGCTTCAAGCAGATCGAGGAAATCCGGAAGACCGGCAAAATCACCAATCCCAATTCCTGGGAAGCTGATATGAAAACCCTGACCAGGGCCGAAGCGCTCAAACGCGGCTGGAGCGGGGTCTGGTTCAGTTCCGAGTACGGCATCTTCAACCATCAGCCCGACCTGCTGAACGCGCCCTATCTGCTGATCATCAACGATCTGCCGGAAGACCCGCTGTGCGGCAAGAACTCCCAGCAGGGATTTATCGACCGGATGCGGCGGGAATGGGGGCTCATGCGCGACGACCCCAGTTGCCTGGGCGGCGCGTATTTTCCGTGGCTCTGCTCGGGGACGGGCGACAATCCCTGGGGCTGGGTGCGGTGGGGCGAGGACGCGGACTGGGGCGTGGTCACCGCCGACCTCCTGCCCAAACCTGCGTTCTGGGCTTTGCGCGTGCTGTTCAGCCCGGTACAGTTTTCGCGCCGCGTGATCTGGAAAAAAGGCGAGAAAAACATCAAGGTCGATCTCAGGAATCTCTATAACCAGATCGATCTGAAGGATTGCACCCTGCGCGTCATGATGGGCAAGGGCGGCAACTACATGGGGCAGATGCGGATGTGGAAAGACATTCCCGTCGCCTGCGCGCCGGGCAAAAAGAAAACCATCACCATCCCGCTCTGGAACCAGCCCACGCGCGAAGCTCTGGAAAGCGGCGCGCCTATTGTCTGCCGCTGCACGGTACTGGACCCGACTGGCTTCCGGCCACTCACGCACGACATCATCGTCGTGCCGGAGAAGCGCGCGAAAGTGGACGACATCATGCCCATCGGCCCGGACGCGATTCTGTAATCATATCGGCTACCCTCGAAAAAGGGCGTTTACGCTTGCGTAAACGCCCTTTTTATTGGATAACACAATCCACATGTCAACAAGCTACGGCAGTATCTTCACGCTTTTGGTGCCGTAGCCCCAGTAGGTGTAATCCCCCCAGCCGCCGCCGAATTTTTCCAGCGACTGATCCCAGCCGAGAGTGCCGATGTGCGAATCGGCAAACATGAAATTCGCCCTGCCGTTATGCCGGAAATGCGGCATGTAACTGCCGGTGAAGGGATTGAAGTTCATGAAATTCCCGTAGAGGTAGTTGCTCGTACCGTCTGCGATATGCTCCGGCGTGTAATCGTACTCGTTGGTGCGATCCCCCACCAGCACGGTCTGCGTCGGCCTGACGATATTGCTCCAGCGGGTGTAACAACTGTACATCGGCGAATGCGGATAATAAAACACCATATTGGTACCGTAGGAAACCGTGCGGTAAGCGTTGCCGGAAAGGAGGCCGCCGTTTAGGCTGGTCTTCACTCGCGCGTCAGACGCGGGACAATAGTACAATTCCGCAGTGACGTAATTCCCCAGCACCAGCTTGCTCGTCCAGAACCAGGAACGATAGCCGCCGGGCAGGCTGGCGGCGAATCCCCAGTAAGGCGAGGGCAGCCAGTCGTTACAGTCGTCGCTGTAGCAGCGCAAGCCCAGACCGACCTGTTTGATGTTGCTGGCGCAGGCGATCTGCCGGGCGCTGTCGCGAGCCCGCGCCAGCACCGGCAGCAGCAGCGACGCCAGGATCGAAATAATCGTAATCACCACCAGCAACTCCACCAGGGTGAACCGGAGCCTGCCCGCAATTATCTTCCGCCGGAATGACATGTCGCTTCTCCCTCTCGTCACAATACGGTTCAGTTAAGGAAAAATCGTTCGGTTAAACAATTAAACTCACGACCGTCATTCCCGCGCAGGCGGGAATCCAGGCGGTGTTGCGTACGGTTTCACCACTGGATTCCCGCCTGCGCGGGAATGACGAACGTACGTTTTTTTCAATACAGAAGGATTTCCCCTTAACCAAACCGCAGCACCTCTCGTCCTGCCTGAGCATACCTCATTTTTTCGCACATGCAATAATCTACCGCAGTTCGACCGTTGCCTGCTCCCGGTAAACCTCCCCCTCCGCCGTTCGGAATTCCGCCGTCAGGGTCATGGTCGCGGAATTCATCTGCGTCGACAGCTCCCGGCTGACATGATGAGCGGGAGAAGCGGCAGGCAGGAACGGCATTTCCAGCGCGACAAACGAAGCGGGAGGGCGTTTTCCTTCCGGGTCGACCAGTTCGGCGGTTATTTTCAAATCATAAACCGGACGCAAAGACTGGAGCGAGCAATCGAATTCCACCCTGACGCCGGTGCCGTCGGTGAGGGTGACGGTTTTCAGGGAGGAATTCTGCGCGAGGATTTTCAGTTCCGGAGCGACCGGCTGGCTGCTGTCGGCAAACCTGATCGCGCCCCAGGAGGCTGAGTCATGAAAAGTTTTGTCAAGCATGGCGCTGGAGTAATGGTCGTACTTGTGATAACTGGTTGTCCGCAACGAATTGTAACACAACACTCCGGTCCAGTTTTCGCGTCCGGCAGTATTCCCCAGACATGCCAGCGGGATTTTCAGTTCAAACGTCCACGCCTCTCCGGCCTTCACGGCGGCGCCGGTCACGGGCTGGTCGGCAAGTTTTTTCGCGTTATGGAAAATGTTTCCGCCCAGGTCGATCATGAACTGGGAGTACCTGCCGTTCGGATCCGGGCGCAGGAACAATTCGATGCTTTCGGTCAACCGGTAGACGTCGGTGACGTTGCCGTCCCGCTTCTGTTCCACGATATCTTTTATCAGGGGATTGACGATGGTTCCGCCGCAGTAAAGATTTTCCTGATCCCAGAGGAGTTTCATTACCGCCGTTTTTTGCAGCGGAGTCTGTCCGGCCAGATTGATGAAATTCTCCACCGGCGCCGCGTTTTTCCAGCTTGCTTCCGCCAGCTTGCCGTCGAGCACAATCGCCTCCCCGGCGCGCGCCGCCACCAGCGGCCTTTTCACCATCATTTCCCGGAACCAGTCGGGGCTGAACATGAGCTGGTTCAACAACTCGCGGTCGGTGAGCAGTTGTTCCAGCTTTTTTTCCAGGCTGTCGAGATAGCCTTCCTTCCTGCTTTCCCTCACCGCGTACATGAACTGGCTGGCCATGGGATAAAACCAGTGCGGATCGAAACGGCCTTTCATTTCCACGAAAGCGGTTTCATAATCGCGCCGCAACTCCTTGTACTTCAGTCTGGCTTGTTTCGCCAGCGCCTCGGCGTCGGCCTGATTGCCGCCCAGCAGCAGCTCTTTCACCCGCAGGCAGGAGAGGTGAATGTGGTTGGCCACCCGCGCCATCTTTACGATGTTGCGCACCGCCAGCAGATAGGCGTACGGCTCCCCTGCCCTTTTTTCCCAGCCTTCCCGGCGGTTCTGTTCGTCTTCCGCCCAGGCAGCGTCAAGGGTCGCGTCTGCCTGTTGCAGAAACTTTTCGTTAGCTAACAGGTTTTCCTCGTAATTTTCATACGGGTTGCCCTTGAATGACTTCTCGAAAAAAGGATAAGCGAGGCTGAGGTCTTGGTTCATCACGTCTTTTAGAATCTGCCCGAGACGGTTTCCCCACAGTCCCACGGCTGCCCGTTCTGCCATAATGTCAAGACGGGCGGGATCGTTCAAGCCTGGGGTATAGACGTCCTTGTTCCAGCCTTGCATGTCTTCCCCGCTGCCGGGGAATTGCGTGTTCCAGGCGTATTCGGCAGAACACACGGTGCTATGCGGCCCGGCGCTGGATTCATACCAGAACAGGTCGTTCTGCGTCCGCGTCCGGTCGAAGGCGGTAGCGAAGGTTGCGGCGGTGACCGGCAGGAAGCGCGTCGCGCAACCGTCATCAGGCTGGAATTCCTGGTAATAGATAAACGCCGGATGCGGGGCAGTGACCTGGTAAAAATTCAACATGTCGTCGCGCGCGCCTTCGCGTACGCAGATCGGAACATTTTCCGGAAAGCCGGCGCAGACCCGCCGCATGAATTCCTTGTGCTCGACGGCGGTTTTTTCCGCATTCGCTCTCGCCTTGTCGCTGGCAGTCTCATACGCGCCACGGGCAATCTGTGTCCGGATAATGCTTTCCGCCGAAAAATCGTAAGGATGGTACGGCAGGAACACCAGGCTGGTTTCAATACCGTGCTTGTTCAAGACCTCGTAGTAGATTTTCAGCATGCCGATATTGGCGGCGGCGCGGTCGTCGCCGTATTGCTGGCGCGTACGGTCGTCGCGCAGTTTCCAATAATTGATATTATCGAGGTCGTGCATGAAAGCCGAGGTATAGCCGAGGCTGGTCCAGAATTCCGCCAGTTTTTCCGCCTTTTGCCGGTGCAGTTCGTCGAATGACCAGGACACATACCAGTCGCCGGTGCCGAAGCGGAAGACGCTGCAATCCTTCAGTTCCGGACGATCGGAAAATTGCGCCACCTTGCCGAAATAAACCATGTCGGTGTCAAGCGCGCCCATCTTGCGGGTTTTCAGGTAATCCCCCACCGGCTTTCCCATGTCGAAATAAGGCGCCATCTTTTTCCGCCATTCCTCCCGGTCGAAGGGGCTGGGATGCCACGCCCGGGTGGTGTGGCCGAAAACCATGTTGATTTTGTAACGGAACGCCCAGTCGATCTGGTCTTTCTGGTAGCGGATATAATCCTCGGTTTTCTTAGACTGAAGATGGTCGATGATGTCTTTGTTCATCGTCGGCAGCCGCATCAGCAAACGCCGCGGAAAATCCGGCCAGTCGGTGACGTTGGCCGGATGCAGCATGGGCTTGCCGTCTTTCAGGTCGATCAGCCAGCGCACCGTGACAGCGGCATACATCATTCCCAGTTCGGAATTTCCCGCCAGCCGCAAACCGTCAGCCGTGACCTCAATCCCGTGCGCCTGTTCGCGGCAGTAGGGATTAACCGTAGTGACGGCGTTGTTGCCTGCCTGGGTGAAAAAATTCTCCTTGCCGGTTTCGATGACAATGTTGAACTTGCCCGGCAGCGGTTCTGAACTGACAGCCACTTCGCCTCCACCCAGTTCCGCCACCCGGGAGACAATTTCCCCGGCGGCGATTTTCCCGCTTTCGGTCTGCTCGCGCAACACGACCGCGATGTTTTCCACCGGCACCGGCTCGCCGACAAATCCGATCAGTTTCGGCACCGGCAGCAGTTGCAGTTTGCGCTTCTTCAATTCCTGCCAGTTGTCATATAATTTTTTGGTTTCAGCCGACATGGTCTCAAGATGCGCCGAAGGGGTGAGTTGGTATTTTCGCACTTCTGCCTGAGTGGTTGGCGCGGGGGTTGTAGGCTTGGGTTGTGCCGCTGGTTCCGTCTTTTGCTTTTCTTCCTCGCAACTGCCTGTCATTAAAATCACTACGCAAAACAACAGAGCAACCAATCCCAGCAGTTTCCTTTTCATGCAAATCTCCTCCTTTTATCGGTATGCTATTACAATACCAGTTTAATATACAATATAATTTCCCTTGCGCAACTTATTCCTGTCACTTTTGGCAAAAATAATGCAATTACTTATTCAAATTGAAGTTACAGGTTCTTCCGGCAAAGCGAAACCGTCAGGCGCAATTGGCTGCGGGTCAGGGCGTCGAGGCATTTCACCCCTGGTCCCGGCTGGTCGAATTTCACCGGTACGTAATACGAATCCATCTTGTCGGCCACGCGCTCGATTATTTTCCACGCCTTGGCGGCAGCAGCTTTATCCTTATGCAACAAGGAGTTATGGTATTCCAGCAACGACACCATCAGTTCCATCGTGTCGGCTCCGTAAATCAATCCCTTGCGGTCTTCGCTCAGGCGGTATTCGTAAATCCCGCATTCCCGCATCTTGGCAACTTCTTCCGGAGTTTCCGGCTGATATCCCGGCGGAGTTGCCTTTTCGGCTTCGTCGATAGTTGCCTGCGCCAACTGTTTCGATACGGTTTTCAAGGCATTAAGCAAAAGTGTTAAAGACTCTTGTCCCGCCGCAATCGCTTCCGCCTCGTTGGCAAAATGCCGCAGCGGGAATTCCTGTTCCGGCGCGGCACCGTCCCATAACATTAAGTTGCGCAAGATGTTATCGCCGTGCCAGTTGCGCCACTGGGAAATATCCCGCCACGCTTTTTCCACCTCGGCGTAAACTGTCTTCATCGCGCAAGCATATGTTCCATAATGATTTGCGAGATATTCCTCCAGCAGGACGCCGACGTCGGTCTCCGTATTCCTTAGCAGGGCGGCGTAAAGAATCTGCGTCCAGGCGCGCAGGTTCCAATTTGCCAGCGGCGGGTGCATGTAGGTGACGCCGTCAGCCTTAAACTCTTGGTATAGCGGGATATCCGCCGCCATGCGGTCTGTGAACAGCAGCGGCAGATCCTCGAATTTGGAGACGTTGTAATATTCTCCCATCCAGAATTGCAGCCCCGGATTATTTTTCCGCCATTTAACAAAATCGACGAAATAGCGTTGATTTTCTTTGCAGGTTATATCGTTGAAATCATGCCGGTAACAGCGGTCAATCGGATAGAAAATGCAGATGTCACCCGAGCCTGCCAAATTTTCCGGCAGCGGTTTTGTTGGCGGGGTAATGCTGTCGTTGCCATCGTAGGCAGTGATGGTGATCTTGACAGGATGCGGCAAGCGCTTTTCCCGCAAGGCTTTATCAAACGCCGTCCGCAGCGAGGACAGAAAATGCAAAGTCTGGTCGCTGGTATTGCCAAGATTTTTGCATTTTTCGCATTCACACGCCTTGGCAGTGGAATTATCCAGTCCCCAGACGTCGAGAATATCTGCTTCCGCCCAGTCGTGCCGCATTTTTTCAATGATTTCGTCAGTAATAAAATCGTAAAGCGAAGTCTGCGACATGCAGCAACGGCTCATCAGCACATCTACCTTGGTCGCGTTTTCAGGCAGCAGGCCGAACCATTCCGGGTGCTCCTCCCATACGGTTTTGCCGGAGGGGAGCACGCGGTCGGGATGCAGAATCTTCTGCAACAGATGCCCGCCCATCCTGACCATCATGCCGAGTTTCTGCCCCAGCTTTGCCGTCAGCGAACGGTTGTGAAAACAGTTCATCCCCTGCCGCGCCATCCACACCAACAGCTCCGCCGATTCCTTGGAAGGGCCAAGGAATATGTCCAGCGCCCGCACCGTGAACGACGGCGCGAATTTCACCGGCTCGCCCGGCAGCAGCGGCGTCGCCCGCATAGGCGGATAGACGATTCCCTTCTCCCCCGGCTCATGCCAGCGCCAGCCCTGCATCCGCAGAAATTCGTAAGCGCCGGAAAGAAGGCCACATCTGCCATACCCCTTGATCGCGACCCCCTGCCCTGCCGGAAGCAATTCATACGCACCTTCGATGCGGTCGGGTTCGACAATTTCCAGCGAGATAAAACAGCCTGTTTCCGGTCGAGAGGAAGCGACTTTTATTTCCGGACTGTCAACGCATTTTTCCAAATGCCACGCCAGTTCGGTGGCGGCGTAAGCGGCGGTGCAGCGGCAGGCGGCGGCGGTATCGTGTTTGAAATCGACATGCGCCTCATCATCCGCCCAGAAGCGCCATTGCTTTTCCGCGTTGGCGTAGGGCAGTACCAAGGTGATCGCAAATTTGTCTGATTGCATGGGCAAGTCCTTATGAATTGATCAAAAATAACTGATTGCTTATTCAACGTTGACCGAACGGAAACAATAGCACGAAATACCGAAAAACGTTCGCCCGTCATTCCTGCGGAGGCAGGAATCCAGGAGGTGTTGGCGTGTACCGGCGGAAACTTTTTTTACAAATCTTTGCCGGAGTTTCCCCCAAAAAAAGTCTTTCTGTTCGGCCAAGATATCCCCGCCTGGATTCCCGCCTTCGCGGGAATGACGATACGTAAGGTTTTAATGATCCGCAAGATAAACTCGTTCCGCTAAAGTATTCACAGCGGCACATCCGGCAGTTCACTCCCGCCGCTTCTCCTTGTTGTCGGGTGGCGCATCAGCGCCTTGGCCAAAGGCATTCTCGCTTCCGCCCCCCGGCTGAAAAACAGGCTTTGATAATATTGTCGGTAAGGAAAATCGTAAAAGCTTTCCCGGAAAAACTGGAATGCCTTGCAGGCGTTTTCCCAGGCGTCCACGTCTTCCTTTTCCACTTCCACGAAAACTTCCGCCCGGAACGTGCCGAGGTTGTCTTCCCAGTTTTCCGCGAAAAAAATCGGAACCGTTCCCAATTTGGCCAGCGCCAGCGCCGCGAGGGTGTTGTAATAGCTGGCGGTGTGGTCACGGTGGACGCTTTCGTGCCAGTGCGTGATGACTGCCTGCGGTTGCACTTCGGTCAAAACGGCGGCCAGTTCCTCCTGCGCCTGCACCGACACGGCGAGTTGCCCGCTGGAGCAGGGAAACAGCCTGCATTCCGCCCCCAGACGCCGCGCCGCCTCCTGCGCCTCGGCGTCTTTCTGTTTCCGGTAATCGGCGCGGGAAAGCGTCGGATGCCCGCCATCTCCGGTGGTCAGGCCGACGGTTACGATGCGGTGTCCGTGCCGACGATACTTGTTAAGCAAAGCGCCTGCCATCACCTCCGCGTCGCCGGAATGGCCGCCGATAGCGACGATAGTCATGCCTTGTCCTCCGCCAGATTTTTTTCAAACAGGGTTTTCTTGCGATAGACCTGGAAATTGTTTTTGGCGTAGAAGTGGGTATTCTGCTCGCTGCACGAGACGAAATAGGCGTATTGGTAGCCGCGCTCAACCATGGTTTCCAGCAGTTTCGCCACCATCACCTGCCCCAGGCCCTTGCCGCGCAGCGCCTGGGTGACGCCGAAAGGACCGACCCGCTCCGGGCGGCCGTAATAGTTGAACTGGCAGTAACCGAACGCCTCCTCTTCCGAAGCGATGATAATCACCTCGTGCAACTCCTTGCGCGCCATTTTGTCGGCGAGATTTTGCATACGTCCGAGCAGATCTCCGGTTTCGAGAAAGCGCCGCACCTTCGGCAGGTCGGCGTATTCGCAGACCTTCGCCGCGACTCCTTCCCGAGCCAGGGCATCGCGCTTCTCCGCGACTGATTCAGACACGCGATACGCTTCCAGGTCACACCGCATGGAATAATGGCTACCGGAATCCCGGTAGCCTCCGGCGGCGAACGTCTGGTGGACGGCGGGATACAGGTTTTTATCCACGCCGTTGGGGAAGAGCGTGGGGCCGAGAGAGACGCTGCGGATAATCGTCCGCCCGTTTTCGCGGAAATAGTTTTCCGCTTCCGCCAGCAGCGCGACACCCACGTCGGCTTGCTCGACCAGCAGTGGCATAAGGTAGCCGGTTTCCCGCGCATCAGTTACCTGATCCGCCCAAGGCGAAAGATTGCGCCTGACGATCTGCGCCACCGCCGCGCCGATCATGACGCCGTTTTTCTCCGCGATGGCGACGCCGGCGGGATCGAAATTCGGCGAGAGAATCAGGTGCTCCAGGAAAAATTCCGGCGTGACTTTGTCCGCCCATAGGCAGCGGTTATAAAGTGTATGCAACCCGCGCCAGTCGGATTCCTCGTACTTGCGGATATTCACTTTGAACCTCCTTTTGCCATCATAAATCGCTTATGCTCAAACCCCGGTTACCCAAAATTTCGCCCATTTCTTCCGCCGTACGGCGCAGATGCGAGAGGTAAAATTCCTTGTCCTGTTCATAACGATGCAAGGGAATGCCCGCACCAACCGTAATCCAGGCTTCGCCGCTCCGGTCGAAAACCGGCACCGCCAGCGCCAGTGCCTCGCCGTCGTCGGACAGGACGGTTGATGATTTCTCTATCCGAACTTTTGGCAGAATCCCGGCCAATGCGGCCAGTTCGGCGGCTGCCTCCGGATCTTTCTTCAATTCCTCGCAAATCTTTTTATTAAAAGCCAGCAAGACGCGCCCGGTCGCGGTATTGAACAGGGTCGGCGCAGGCTGATGCACGTCGCTGACAAACAGGCTGCGTTCCGGCCTGATCCGCGCCAGATTGAAGCGCCTGCCATTGTATAACATCGACACCACCACGAACTCGCGGATCGACTCGACCAGGCTTTCGGCGCACATCTGTGCGATTCCTGCCAGCGGCCCGTATTTCAGACTGGATTGCGACAAGGCATGAATTTCCGGGCCGATGACATATTCCCCGTGCTCGTCCCGCTTGACAAAGCCGATGCTTTCCAGGGTTTTCATGATATGGGAAAGGGTAGCCTTATGAATTTTCAACTGCCGGGAAATATCGGACAGCCCCAACGCCTTTTCCTTTTTCAACAAATCCAGAATCGTCGCCACTTTTTGCAAGACCAGGATCATTTTTATCCTTTTTTTTAAAAAAACAACCGGACAGCTTGATTTCTCATAGTGATATAGTATCTTATTGTAATACGCAACTGTGCGAATGTCAAGTTACTGAGTCCAATTCAGGCAAAAAATTAGGAGAAAATGATGAACCTGATCCAGCAATACCAGACCTGCATTACCAAAATCATCGGCGACATTGCCCGCGAGGAAGTTGACAGCATCGACCGCGCCAGCGACATTCTCGCCGACTGCTATGCCGAAGACCGCCTGATCCACGTTTTCGGCGCGGGCGGGCATTCCGCCATCGGCGCGATGGAGATTTTCTGGCGCGCAGGCGGTTTGACCAAGATCAACGCCATGTTCCCCGCCGGCACCAATATCATCACCGCCAATCCCACCACGGCCAAGATCACCGGCCTCGCACCGTATATCCTGAATTACTACGACGTGAACGAAGGCGACCCCCTCATCCTTATTAATTTTTACGGGTTGAACCCCATCGCGGTGGATGTGGCGCTGGAGGCGAAGAAGAAAGGGGTAAAGCTCATTACCGTGAATTCGCACGGCTTCGCGCACAAGGTGCCTGAGGATTTCAAGTGGCGTCACCCGTCGAAGAAAAATATCCACGACGTCGCCGATGTGGCGGTCGACAACCACGTGCCCTATCCCGACGCAGTGCTCAACGTCGACGGCATCGACGAAACCATTACCCCGACGGCGACTATCGCCACCTGCTTTACGCTGAATTGCATCATGTCGGAAACCATCCGCAAGCTTGTGGTCAAGGGCGTGAAACCGGAAATCTGGATCAGCAACAATATCCCCGGCTGCGACGAGCACAACAATCCGCTGGTGGAGAAATACCGGCACAGGATTCATCACCTGTACCCGGTAGTATGAGCACTTTCGTTATCTGCCGGAGCAGGTCTGGATTGACCAGAACTATCTGGGTGGGTTGTGGAACGCCATTCGCAAGTTTGAACCGGAATATATTTAGAGTGTGCATGAAAAGAATTTAAATCTTTTTGTTGCAGTGCAACTCCTTTGTTGAGCCTTTTTCCTGTAAACTATGTCTTGAGCCTTGTCATCTAACATAATACGCTTGACAATTCCGGAAAAAACGGTTTTAATACTCAGGCTATAAATTAATGGCTCTATATGCAGGGATTTATTTATTTCCGTTATGCCGGATTGCACACCGGCATAGATGAACTGCCTTATTCAGCCAGATAGTGATTATTGTCAGAATCTAACGAAATCTACGGGCCGTGGCTCAGTTTGGTAGAGCGCTTGTCTGGGGGACAAGAGATCGCTGGTTCGAATCCAGTCGGCCCGACCAGTTAAATCAGCCGAAAGTCTTGTAAATCAAGGACTTTCGGCTTTTTTTGTTTCATGGTTGAATTGTCACCAAACAGCGCAAAAAGGAATAAAACGCCCTTTTGTAGCCCTGCAGGGAATACCGGGAGACCTGCAGGCGTACCTGCACGATGCGGAAATGCGGGTTATCGATATTCTGGTAAAACGCTGGGAAGAAGTCCTGGAGGAAAGGGATGAATGCGGCGGGCGCATGCCGAAGCGGCTTGCCTGAAAAGCTCCCGGCTCTGCGGACACGGCTGCCGGGAAAGATGCGATCCATTCATCTTATTTCCGGCTTCTGCCGCGTTCAGGTTTATGCCACCCCGGCCTGATCCTGCGTTTGGCTTTGCATATGTTTTATCACTTGTCCTTGTTGCGAACAGAAATCAGGCAGCGCGGAGGTTGCCTTGGCGCGGTCGGCCAGGACGGTGTGGGTGTACAGGTTCATGGTCAGATCGATGGAACTGTGCCGCATCAGTTCCTGCGCCACTTTCGGGTGGACGCCGCTTTGCGCCAGCATGGTGCCGAAAGTGTGGCGCAGGCTGTGGAAATCCAGCACCTCCCCCTTGCCGTCGGGTCGCCAGTCTATCCCCGCCGCTTCCAGATCCTGCCGCAGCATCTTGACCCCGTGCTGCTTCCACAAGCCGGGAAACGCCGCGCGTCTGCTGCCGAAAAGTAAATCGGATGACTGTTTGAAACAGGCGGAGAGATTACTCGCCAGAGTCTGCTGCAAAGGCAACCTTTCCCCACGCCCGGCTTTCTCGTTTTCCGCGCGCACGCATACTCCGGGCAGGTCGCCGTCGAGCGTGAAATCGCTGACTGAAAGTGTGCGGATTTCGTTATAACGCAGCCCGGTCGAAAGCGCTAGCCGGTAAACCAGCGCCCGTTCGTAGCCGCTCAAACGATGATGACGCTGGCCGGTTTCCGTTACCGCGAGCAGACTCTCCACCTCGTCTATGGTCAATGCCCGCCGTGGCCTGCGCCGGTCAGCCTTGATGTTCATCTTGCCGATCCGGGCGGCGGGATTGCTGGCCAGACATCCTTCGCGCACCAGCCAGTTGCAGAAGCTCTTGATGGCGGCCAGCACGGCATTGGCCGTCCGGGCGGAGGCGCCGCTTCGCCGTTTCTCAGCCAAGGTTGTCTCGATGCCGCTGGTGGAAATATCCGTGGGATAAAGAAATCCCCGTGATTCAATCAGATTCGCGCAATAGGAGATGACAGTCTGGATGTGGCCTGTGGTGAATTCCTTGCCTTGCATATACCGCTGATAAGCAAACAGATGCCCGCCAATAATCCTGACAGTTTTGGCGCCACCACATCGTTTACCTTTTTCCGTAATCAGCAGCGGCCTGACTGCCTCGGCGCTGGCGGCTTCGAGGACGCCCAGATACACGAGGCGTTTGGTCAGGCTGTCAGGCACATGTTCCAGCCAGGCTGTCAGTTCCGCGTCCAGGCCGCGCCCGGAAATCCTGGCCGCCACCAGTTTCTCCAGCTTGCGCCCCAGTTCCTGCGTGGTTGCCTTGTCGGGGAAACCGGCGAACTTGCGCCGGTTTCCGTGCTGGTCGCTGATGGCCACAGTCCAGACAGAAGCTACTCTTCCCCGATTGTTTTCTTTGTAGATACGCATGGTTTCCTCTCTTTCTATCGGGACAATTCCCGGAGGAAGTTTCACTCCGGCGCTGGCTGGCAGGAAGGGAGCAAAATGATGCGACTGAAAACTTTTTTGATGCTGGAGAATATTCATCGATGTCAGAGGGTATGTGAAAATTCGGGTTGAGGGCTCTTTATAATCCAATGTTGGCTTCGCCCACAACCGAATTTTTCAATCACGCGCCGGAGGCGCATTCCTTGCGTGCGGACTTCGGCGAACAGCCGAAGCGCGTGCCCTGCACGCGGCACATTAGCGGAAAACGCGCCAGCGTTTGGAGCGAAACCGGGGCAGACGGCGAATACACGTCCGGCCATCATCTGCGCCACGCCGCCTGATCAACTCCCAGCGCTTGCGAACCGCCAGACATCCCTCCTGTATCCCAAAGTGAAAACTTTCGCCGATCTCGCGCAACCGAAAATAATTTTCGCGACGCTTATGCCGTTACCGGTTTTCCCCTTTGGATATAGGGGGGATGAAAGGACTGCCGCGATGACAGGTTAGAGGGCGTTCTCAATTAGACGACCAAAAGACGGTTGCGGCAAGGCAGATCATGGCTGCGTAGGTCTTGGATAATCGTTCGTAACGGGTGGCGATACG
>JAGUZQ010000077.1 GCA_020060765.1 Planctomycetota bacterium
CGATCTCGAGCGCAAGAGCGTTGAACCCATCGCCCTCGCCGCCGACGTGCCGCCCCGGACGCTGCAGAAATTCCTCGCTACCCACCTGTGGGACGAGGACGCGGTTTCGCGCCGTCAGCGGGAAATTCTGATGAAGGATCACGCCGACGAGAACGCCGTCGCCGTCATCGACGAAGCCTCCTTCGCCAAGAAGGGCGACAAGACCCCGGCCGTGCAGCGGCAGTACTGCGGCTGTACCGGCAAGAAAGAAAATTGCGTTCTTTCGGTGCATCTGGCCTACGCGACGCCTCGCATGCAGGCGCTCGTCGACGAGGACATTTTCCTGCCCGAGCACGCATGGGACGCCGACCGCGACCGTTGCCGCGAAGCCGGTATCCCGGACGACGTGCGGCACCGGCCGAAGTGGCGCATGGCGCTGGAATTCCTCGAGCGGAGTATCGCCGACGGCGTGCGGTTTCGGTATCTGACGGCCGACGAGGCCTGTGGCGGCTGCGGCGAATTCCGCCGGAGCGTGGGCGCCATGGGGCTGACCTATAACGTCGAGGTGCCGCGCACGCATACGTCTGGATGACGAAGCCGAAGGTCGAGGAGCCTTCCGCCTGTGCGGGCGAAGGTCGTCCACGCGTCCGCGTGCGTCTGGCCGAAGGAAAAGCCCCGGCGATGCGGGTGGACGAACTCGACCACTTCGAGGTGCGGACGTACCTGGGTTTGAAGCGGCACCTGATTCTGAGCCGTGTGAGTCTGCATTTCCTGCAGCAGGAGACGAATCGGCGTCGGGGGAAAAAAACCGTGGTGGAGTCCGGCGCAGGTGCGTCGGGCCGTGGAAGCACAACTCGGTCCGGCTCTGTCGCGGCGTGAACGGCAACGGCGTCTGGAGAAGGTGAAGCGGATTTTGGAATACCACCAGACCCGTCGGGAACAGGCGGCCCGATACCATAGCAAGGAAAGACTGAAACGATTACGCAGCAAAGGCATTTACGTGTCCCGACTACCCAAGTGTCACTATGTTTTCTGACGCTGTAGTGCTAAAGTCCCGGGTAACCGTTCACAGTTTTTCATCTTTGCTGAAGAGACCGACCGTCATTGTCCGATAAAAGTTGCATGGACAACAGTACAGACAAACCCACCTATGACGAATGGCTGGCGCTGGTCGAGACCATGCGTGCGAAAAATGCCGCTCTGAAAGCACGCGTCGACCAACTGGAACGAGAACTTGCCGCCGCAATGAGATACCCGCGCGAATTCCTCAACCGTGATCGCGTCGTCAAAAACATTCGTGACAAGCCGGTGTTCGATTCCGTTTACCTTATACCCGATCAGCCGCGCCACGAAACGAACCCGCTTCGTCTTACCCGCCACGCCGCGCGTGCCGTCACGAGGCTCACCGTCCTCGCGCGGACGGCGAGACCGCAGTTCGATGAGGTAATCGCCGGAGCCGTTCTCGCCCAGCACCGTGAAATTCGGCTTGCCCGGCAACTTGCAGAGTAATTTTCGCTCCGCCTGATCCAGGCGCCAGAGGTCGAAAATGTCGCGGCGGAGTCCGCCAACAAGACTCGGCAAGCCTCGACCAGCAAGGCAAAGGCTTTGGGGACGGAGCGGTCGCGGTACAGAGCCAGCAAGAGGACGAGCCAGAAGACGAAGGTGCCTTTGAGGGGCATTTGGCGACCGTGGAGTTTGCCGTGCCTTGGGAAATCCTCTTCCGCATACGGCACGAACTGGCGCTGGAAATGCCTGAGACGAAGAGGGTGAATCGCTACCGTATGCCTGGATCGACGGTGTCTGCGCCACTTGCATTTTTCGCAAGCATTGCTGGAGGCATAGACCTTACGCGCGGTGCATAAGGAAAATATTCATTTTTACGGAAAAAGGAAACCGTGGCTGCGTTGCCTTCTAATCCCACCAGCGATTACTTACTGATTGCCGAAAGCATCTATAACCGCCACGCCATAGCGGGGTAATTCGTAGGTGCCATCGGTATTTTTTCCGGTAGTGAGTTCCTTTCCCCGGGGGAGAGACGGAATTGTCACGGTGTCGTCCGAATGGTTGAAGAAAAACCAGATATTTTTTTTGCCGTCGGTTCGGAGAACAGCTTCGACCCTGGGCGGTAACCCCGGCCACGCCGGTTGCAGGCCGCTCAGGCGGATCAGTTCCGGCAAGAGCGCACTGAAGACGGGGTCGTCGAAATACGTACCCGCGTATACCACCCGCCCCTTGTCGACCTGATTCAGGCTGACGGCGCAGCGCCCGTCCAGATGCCGTCCGCGCCAGGGGTACAGGCGCGTCGCCTTGCCTTTGGGCTCAAGTATTTCATACCACAAGGTTGATGGTACCAGCGCCCCGCCTAAGTCGATCGACAGCAGGCGTTTGACCGGTTCATTCTGTCGTCCGTATTCCTCCACCGTGATTCCGGCCAACGACTGCAACGCACCGGGCAGGGTTTCACCGACAACATTGTTGTTCACGTCGCGGGTGGCGGTGCGCGCGCCGATTACGAGCGTGCCGCCGTTTTCGACAAACCGCGTCAGGTTCTGCAGCCACGCCGGATCGAAATACGCCAGGTGCGGAATCACGTATAGCTTGATCCCGGCCAGGTCGTCCAGCGGATGCACGTATCCCACCGCCATGCCCCTTTGCCAGAGCTGGCGGTGGCAGTCCTCGGCGACTTTGCCTGGCGCGGGAAGCCCCAGCGGATATGAATTGTGCGAATCGTTGACTTCCATGTCGGTATAAGCCACCGCGGCATCGACAAAAACGTGGGTGCCGAGAATCTTCGAGCCGATAACGGCAAGTTCACGACCTTGTTGCGCCGCTTCCTCGTACCGGCGGCGGGGAACATTATCATGATCAAGGATGCCGCACCAGTATTCCTCCGCACCGAAGCGGCAGGTGCGCCAGCGGAAATGCAGCAGGGAATCGGCGCCATGCGCGACAGACAGCAGCGCCATTTTCCGCATTTCGCCTGGCTCGGGATTGTTCTGGAGATAGGGCTTCTGCCCGCCGGGACCCGACTGCATTTCCGGGATGATGAAGTTGCCCCCGCACGCCCGGGCGCGATTCAGCCCGCTGGCCTGCGTGTGCCCCCGCTCGTCGGGATCGGCCAGGAAAAAGGGATAGCAGTCGTAACCGTGGAAATCAATATCCTGGCCCAGTAATCCCAGATTGTCCAGATGAGAGAAGATGACGCCGTTGTGCATGACAAACCAGTCCGGATTGTTTTCGCGCAGAATCGCCACCTGTTCATGCTGGAAGGTCGCGACGGTATGTGCGAGATACCGGCAATAGTCGAGCCTCCAGGCCGGGTTTTCGTAAGCGGGGAGATCCGGCTTAGGGGTAGTGATGTCTTCGAAGCGCTCAAAAGTCAGCGCCCAGAAAGCCGTTCCCCAGGCCGTGTTCAGTTTGCCGATGTCGTTTTCGTATTTGTGGCGCAGGAATTCTACAAAAGCTTTCTGGCAATTGGGACAATGGCATTCGGAAAAGTGGCAGTGAAATTCGTTGTCTGTCTGCCAGCCTATCACAAAGGGATTGTCTCGGTAGTGCTCCGCCATCTTTTGCGTAATCGCCCGCGACCACTGACGCAGCACAGGACTGGCGTGACAGCAGTGTTGGCGCGAACCGTGCTGCATGGTTTTGCCGTCAGCATTTACCCGGAGGATTTCCGGACAGTCCCGCGTCAGCCACCGTGCCGGGGCGGCTGTCGGCGTACACATTATGGTATGCACGCCTTTTTCTCCCAACTTCGCGCTGGTCTCGTCGAACAGCGAAAAGTCGTACTCGCCCTGGCGGGGCTCCATCAGGTCGGCCGCGAATTCCGCCATCCGCACCACGTTCATCCCGGCGGCGGCCATGCGCTCGGCGTCCCGCGCACGGGTCGCCTCGTCCCAGTGTTCGGGATAATAGGCTGCTCCATACCAGAATCGCTTCAGGTTGGTCGGCCTGCGGTGCGAGAGATTGACCCGACCCAGCGGAACTTCTTCATATTTGATGGCGCACATGCTTTCCCTTTCCCGTTTCAGGCAAATCCTTTTTCCAGCATATAGTAAACTTCGTTGACCCGCAAATCTTGCTTAAAATCCTCTATCGTGGTTTTTGCATCAATCACCAGGCATTCGATTCCGGCGATTTCGGCAAAGTTCCGCAGGTGTTCGACGGTGACAGCCAGGCTGAAGCCGGAATGATGGGCACCGCCGCCAAGTATCCACGCCGCCGCCGCCACCTTGAGATTCGGCTTGGGTTCCCACAGCGCACGGGCTACCGGAAGCCTGGGCATCTCCTCCGGGGCTACGACCCGGCACGGGTTGACCAGCAGCCGGAACCTGTTGCCCAGGTCGACGAGAGAGGCGTTTATCCCGTCCCCGGTCGCGGCGTTGAACACCAGGCGAGCAGGGTCGTTTTTACCGCCGATGCCCAGCGGATGAACCTGAAGTGAGACTTCGCCGCCAGCGATGGTAGGACAGACTTCAAGCATGTGCGCGCCCAGCACCAGCATCCGACCAGGCTCGAAATGGTAGGTGTAATCCTCCATGAACGAAGTTCCGCCAGTAAGCCCCGCCGCCATCACCTTCATCGCTCTCACCAGGGCGGCGGTTTTCCAGTCCCCTTCCGCGCCAAAGCCGTAACCCTCGGCCATGAGTCGTTGCACCGGAAGCCCCGGCAGTTGCGTAAAGCCGTGCAGATTTTCAAAAGTATTGGTAAACGCCTTGAAGCCGCCTCTCTCCAGAAAAGCCCGCAGCCCAGACTCAATCTGCGCCGCCTCCCTGACGGATTGCATCTGACCCTCGGAAAGATTTAGGCGGTAAGAATCATTGTATTCCTTCACCAGCGCATCAATCTGTTTTTCCTTGACCTCCGCAATACAGGCAACCAGGTCGCCGACGCCGTAACCGTTTACCGCATAGCCGAACTTTATCTGCGCTGCCACCTTGTCGCCTTCGGTGACCGCCACCTCGCGCATGTTGTCGCCGAAGCGCGCCACCTTCATTCCCTGCCAGTCGCGCCAGGCGCAGGCGGCGCGAATCCAGATGTTCAGGCTGTCGACCACCTCCTCGTCCTGCCAATGCCCAACGATGACTTTGCGCTGCTGGCGCATCCTGCTGCAGATATGCCCGAACTCCCGGTCGCCGTGCGCCGACTGGTTCAGGTTCATGAAGTCCATGTCGATGGAGTCCCACGGGATGTCGCGGTTGAATTGGGTATGCAGGTGGACGAACGGCTTGCGCAAAAGGTTAAGCCCGGCGATCCACATCCTGGCCGGGCTGAAGGTGTGCATCCAGGTTATCAGCCCGACGCATTTCTCCGACGAATTCGCCTCCTGGCAGAGACCGGCGATTTCCTCTGGCGTGGTCAGGACAGGTTTGAACCTGATCCGGCACGGCAGTCTCCCGCCGTCGCCCAGATAGTCAGCTATCTGCCGGGAATGATCGGCGACCTGTTTCAAAACCTCGGCACCGTAGAGGTGCTGGCTGCCGGTGACGAACCAGACTTCGAATTCCTTCAGGTCGATCATGATAGTCGCTTTCATTTCTGGCCGTAATAGGCGCACTCGCCGTGCTTGCGCAAAAAATGCCTGTCCAGCAGGCAGGGCGAAACCGGTTCCAATTTGGGATTGATGATTGCACTTTTCAGCGCCAGTTCGGACACCTGCTCCAGAACTGCCGCGATTTCCACCGCCCGGGCGGGAGTGTCGCCCCAGGTGAAGGGGCCGTGGTTGGCGACCAGGACGGCCGGAATCAGCCGGTAATCGGCGGCGCGAAAAGCAGTGACAATGCTTTTGCCGGTATTCAGCTCATAATCGTCGCCAACGCTTTCACTCGACATGGTTTCCGTTACGGGAATTGCACCGTAAAAATAATCAGCATGGGTCGTTCCCAGGCAGGGCATTGGCTTGCACGCCTGTGCCCAGGCAGTGGCGTTGGTGGAATGAGTATGGCAAACCCCGCCGATCTCGCTGAAATTACGGTAAAGTTCAAGATGGGTCTGCGTGTCTGAAGATGGGCTGAGTCCTCCTTCCATGACATTTCCCTGCAAGTCTACCAGAACGATTTTCTCCGGCGTGAGCTCGTCGTAGGAAATGCCGCTGGGTTTGATAGCGACCAGGCCGGACTTGCGGTCGATGCCGCTGACGTTTCCCCAACTGTAGATCACCAGCCGCCGTCGCTGCAACTCGATATTCGCGTCGCAGACAGCCGCCTTCAGATATTCCAGCACTCGGCTTCCCCACAAAGCAGATAAACTATAACCTGTTTACGCAGTAAAAGCATAAGCTTGTATATTTGCTTATTTATCTTACTATACCGGATAATAGTTTGATTAGAAGACCAGCTTGCGCTAAAATATAACCATATTACGCAATGGAGCTTGCCGTCATGAAAAGGGTGCTGTTGCTAATCGATACTTCGCGCGCCTCGGGGAGGAAGTTTCTGGTTGGGATCGAGCGTTACGTTTCCCTCCGCGAAGAATGGGAAGTATGTGTGCAGCCGCCGGAATATCTGCCGACGCGCGGCACCGGGCTCCGAGCCTGGCTTGACCGTCCGGACGGCATTATCTGCCGCGATTCGCCGCATACGGCGAAAATACTGAAGATGGATATTCCCAAGGTAATTAACGAGACCGCCCGCGAATCGCTTCCCGGTGTCGCCTCGATCTATACCGACTCCGCACGGATCGGAGAACTGGCGGCGGATTACTTCCGTGACTCCGGATTTTGCCATTTCGCTTTTTGCGGTTTCGAGAACATGGAATGGTCGCGCAAACGTTTTGAAGCATTTTCAGCCAGGTTGCGGGAGAATAATTATGCGCCCGTACACACCTTTCATTCGTGGCGCGGAAGCCGCGAAAAAGGCGAACGGGAGAGCCTTTCCGGCTGGCTTGAATCCCTGCCCCGACCGGTTTGCGTCTTCGCCTGCAACGATGACCGGGGAGTTGACGTGATTCAGGCTTGCCAGAATTCCGGGTTCAAGGTGCCGGAAGAGGTGGCGGTGCTTGGCGTCGACAATGACGAGCTGGTATGCGGCCTGTCTTTTCCCCCGCTTTCCAGCATCGAGCTTGATTTCGCCAGAGCCGGGTTTGACGCCGCCTGCCTGCTCGACCTCCAGATGAGGCAGGAACCGTCAGCGGAGGATATAGTAGTAAAGCCAGGCGGCATTGTCACTCGACGTTCTAGCGACATCATTGCGGTTGACGACGCCGAAGTCGCCAAGGCGCTGATTTTCATCCGAAATAATTTCAGAAAGCAGCTACAGGTAAGTGACATTGTCGGCGCGACCAATCTTTCCCGGCGCATGTTGGAATTGAGGTTCAGGCATCAACTCGGGAAAAGCCTCATGGACGAAGTCTGGCGTCTGCGCCTGGAATACGCCAAGAAACTCCTGGCCAATACCGACGATCCGGTTTATCGTATCGCCGACGCGTTGGAGTATACCGACCCCGAGCATTTCGCCCGGTTTTTCAAAAAAATGACCGGCCATACCCCTTCGGAATACCGGCGGCTGTTACATACCTGAGGTACAAGTCTTTTCTCATTCACTCACGCTGTTCATCTTTCCTGCCATTGACCGTCAATCGCTTTGCGTTACTCATGAATTTCGACTTTTGCATTACCGCGTTGTCGAATTTGAGACGAAGGAGTCCCGGCATCTTCAACTAGTCGCCAAACCGGATTCCAAGAAAAGAAACCGGCAAAGTAGTACCCGAGGGATTTCATCCGGAGGTTTCCTATTCGAGGTACCCCTCACGACCAGCTCATTTCCGGCGGCAACGTGCCGGAAGGCAGATCATGGGAAGAATGCGTGGAGACCGGGATAAAAATTCTCCGCCCTTGTGTGCGCTTTGCGTAAAACCGCGGCGTTACGCTGGTGATGGAAAGCCACGGAAAATTCGGCAGCGATCCCCGCGCCATAAAAACAGTGCTGGATGAAATCAAATCCCCGCACCTGAAGATCACGCTGGACTTCGCCAACAAAGTATTCATCAACTTTAAATGTCTAGCCGATTTTTCTTTATCGACTTTTGATGTGCTATTTTTTCAAGGAAATCACTCTGTCAAGAGCAGCCAGCCGTAATCGGTGGGGTTGTCCTTGCCGAAGATCAGGCGCGGTTCGAGCGGATGTTTTTCCACCCACGAATCGTCTTCCTTGCCGCAAACCACAGAGAGGTTTACTCGCAGTCGATCGGTTGTCGGCGTGACGGGAATGCTGGCGAGGGGGATGACGATAGTGGGCTTGTGGTCGACTCCGTCCCGCGAGATTTCTGCCTCCCATTCCGGAGCTACCGGAATAAAGCCCCGGTTAATGACGCTCTTTTCGCCGTTGGGTTTTATCACGAAGATGCGCGAAGGCCACAAGCGGCGCGGCTCCAGCGCAATTTCGATGTGCTCGCTCTCGTCTTTGCCGGAAAACCGTGCACGGATTTCGAATCTGAGGTTTCCGTCAAAATGGGAAACACGCCACTCTCCGCAACGCCCCAACGACTCCCATTTTCCCGCAGCCGGATTTTTTCCGCAAGCATAGACTTTGCCTTCCGGCTCCTGCCCGGTATAGGAGGGAAACAGCTTTTTGCCCGCGTTGACGCCCAGCTCCACCGCGGGAAAATCATCCGACAGCAACGATTGCAATCTTTCGGCGCGGTGAGCAAGTAGTGCGGGAAAATACTTGTACCCTTCCGCCTCCGAATGAAATCCCAGCCGCGCGTCCTGTTCGCACAGGCGTTTAATTTCGCCGCTGTTGACGATTTCCGCTTCGACCAGACGCCGCATTCCGACCAGCGTAGCTTTTTGTTGCGCCTGCGGCAGATGCGGCAGCTTCTCCCGCAAGGCGTAAAAGTGGAACACGTTTCTAGCGCTGGAAATTTGCAGCCCCAGAGCCTTGCTCAGCGCAATGTCCAGCTTGCGAGCGGCATTATGTTTATAATCTGGTTCAATATCGCGCAGCAGGCTTACGCCATTCTCCCATATTTCGGCCATCTTATCCAATAGCGCCAGCGCTTCTTCAAGTGTATGGTCGGCGATCAGGCATTCGCCGACGCGGTCACCGCTTTCGGCGGGAAAGGTAAATTTCCAACTGGGCGCAATCGGTTGGTCTACGGGAACCAAATGCAGCGGCCAGACAATACTGTTGTGCAACGGCCCATACCAGGTGAATGCGCCGTTATAGGGGAAGTGCGAATAGCTTTCGGAAAACAGTTTCCACGCCTTGGCAACGATCGCGGCATGTTCGCCCCATTCCGTCAGCGCGAGCTTATGCAGGAATTCCTCCTCCGTTTCCGGCAATGGCGCGAACGAGAGTTCTCCCGCCGCCTTGTTCATCAGCCCCGGATAGTTGCCGAAGTACCAGCATTGCATCGCCGCGCTTACGCCCAGCCGGTGCATTGCCGCGTATTTTTTGTACAGGTTGCCCGGCACCGGCACAAACGGCACGGTCGCCACCTCATGGGAACAGCCGACCTGAATCTTCGCCGAAATGCGCGTACCGGCTCCGGTTGCGTTGTCGGCACAGTCAGCAAAAATCCCACTGGGGCCAGGCCACGCCAGCCAGTAATCCGGCAACACCCGTTCCTTGCCCAACTGCATTGCCTTGCCGTTTGATTCGAAGTTATATTGCAGCATCACGTTTTCCGGCACGTGGGCGGCGATATCGCGGATGAAATCCATCTTTCTTTCATTGTCACTCCCGCTGTCATTCCACAGATAAGGCACATACAGCCACGAGATCATTTCAGCTTGGGGATTTGCGTCCTGCATTCCGCGCGCAAGAGCGGCCGTAGTGTCGGCGAAGACCTCCCACGGCTGCCGCTTGGAGCAGCGCGGGCAATTGCTGCGACCGAAATTATGGGTATTTGAATAACAATGGGTCGGGCGCTCGCCCAAGTTGATGTCGATCAGCCCGCCGAGGCCGGGAACCTGGGAAAAGAGATACTGCGTGCAGTCGTACAGATATTCCTGCCCTTCCGGCGTGGAGGTGCAGAAATAAACAAACGCTCCCTCCCGATGTCCGGCAAAAAATGGAACCTGTTCCAGCTCGGACAGGGGCAGGGTATATTCCGGCACGTCGCCAAAACCGACCGGCTCAATGCAGAAGACATATATTTTAATGCCATAACGTGCGCATTGCACGACGGTCTGCCGCAGTTTAGCCAAGCGCTTTTCCCGATCCTGACCGTGGTTAGGAAAATATTTCGAAGGACAGAGGTCGCGAAAAGTGACAGACAGCCAAAGACCGTTTACACCTTCGTGAGCGAGACGATTGAGATATTCTTCAGGATAATAATTCACGTCATCGGCCAACTCGTCGCGGTTCATCGGCGGGCGCTTGATGGGGCCGAAAAAACAACGCGATATCCGGGTCTTGATGACTGGCCGCCTGGTGGTGGCTTGGCAGGACAGGAACGCGCCTCCCGCGCGCAGGATTTCATCCTCCAGATAAACCAGTCCCCGCCGGATGCCTTCGGTGCCGGTGGCTGTCAGCGTACATTGCTCCAGCGTCGCCTCCAGTGAGTATGAGTCTGGCTCCATTCCCGGCGTCTGTCGCAGGCAGACACGATAACCTTTGCCAATTGCGATATTTCCGCAGGCCAGAAACCGCTCAAAATCCGCGTACGCCGTGGCCAGTCTCTGGTCAGGATCGGGGAAATCGAAAAACAGCGCGACGCCCTGCCGCAGATCAATTTCGCCGGAAGACGCCTCCCGGCTTTGAATAATCCTCGGCTGATGCAGAGGCGTTTGCAGATCGGCGATGAATTTCCACTCCGCAGGTTGTGGTATTAACATAAGTTCTCCTTGAAAGGCATCTTTGGTAAGTATAAGTCGCGCCTGAGTTTCGTCAAACTTGGCGCTTTATATATTGCATATCTTGTGAAACAGCATATGGTTTAGTTAAGCGCATATTATGTGCGCTTATTAAAAAGCCCTTTACAGAGAAAACACTCATGAATCAGGTCATGACGAGGATTTACCGGCATTTTCTCGAAAAGATCGCTCTGGGCGAATTGAAGCCGGGCGACCGGCTGCCGATTGAAAAAAAAATCGCCGTCAGCTTTTCCACTACCAAGATGAATGCTCAGCGCGCTCTGAACAAATTGCGTGACGGCGGTTTGATCATACGCGTAAAACGCCGTGGAACCTTTGTCAGGGATGACATAACCCAGGAGCAGACATTGGCGCTGAGAGCTACTGCGAAAAAGACCATCCTGGTGTTATGCTCGACCAAGCCACATCAGATTCACTGGGATAATTCCAGCTTTGAAACGCTCGAACATACGGCTGCGACCTATGGCCACGAGGTGGTATATGAAAAGCTGCCTGTTACGAACCAACGCGTGGAATGGGAAAGACTGTTTTCCTTTCTGGCGGAACAGGCGGTGGTCGCGGTCGTGATTTTTCCCGACCAAGGCGATACCGAACGCCTGCTGGAGCACCGCGATTTATTTGCCGGAATGTCGCAAAAATGCTTCATCCTAAACCGTAGCGGGGAATCCTGTTTTCTGCCGGTAACCGGGATGGTTTCTCTTGACCCTTTCGCGGAGGGCGTGAAGGTGGGAAAAATACTGGCGCGGTCGCCCTATCCCCAAATCTGTTATATCTCGTGCGGCGACTACTTCTGGGACAAAAGCCGCGCCAACGGCATCCGCCTGGGTCTACGGCAGGAGGCAGTCGCCGAAAAAAAATGGGAGCAAATTCTCTCAGGAACCGGACAATATAAATCTCTTTGCGAAAAGATCGCTGTCGGCCGGGGCATGTATGCCGTAGCGCCGGTCAATAACCAGATCGCGGCGGAATTCATGGATGCCGCCTCCGCGCGAAAACTGTCTGCGCCGGGTGATTACGCCTTGATAACGTTTGACGACAACCCCTCTTTCCGTACGTATAACTTCACCACCATGGCGCAGCCGCTGGAGCTGATTGGCAGCCTGTTTGTCAAACTGGTCTGTGAGCAATGCTGGCTGTCGAATCATCAGGGGAGAATCACCCTCACCGCCCCTTCGCACCTGATTCGCCGCCGGACTTTTGTAACTTTTTCTGAATGAAGAAACGAATGGCACCCTTAAAAAATATTATAAAAAAATGAAACCTTGTCACAGTTGTAACGCAACCGTCAATACAGATAGGAGCGAACAGTGAGAAGCAGCCGGGAAAGCATTGCGGAAAAACTTTTCGAAGCGATGGTGAGAGAGCACCATCAGCGCCTGTTGGCGTTCGCTTGCTCCCTGACTGGCGAGTTAAACACGGCCGAAGACCTGGTGCAGGACGCGTTGGTGATAAGCTACCGGAAACTCGGCGAGTTCGACAGCAGCCGGGATTTCGGTAGCTGGGTACGCGGGATTATCAAGATGAAATATCTGGAGTACATGCGTCGGCGCAGGGAGATTCCCCTGGATAACCTGGTGGTAGAACAAATCAGCGAAGTGCACCAGCAGTGGGACGGCGACGCGCGAGAAGAAGGAGGCGACGTGTTCCAGCGCCTTGCCGGTTGCCTAGAAAAACTGGAAAGCGTTTCGCGAGGAATGGTGGAAATGTTTTACGTGAAAAACGCGCGTAGCGAAGACATCGCCCGCGAGTATAAGTTGCAACCGGCGACGGTGCGGAAAAGACTGGAGCGGATTCGTGCGGGGCTGCGTTATTGCCTGGAACAAAAGCCGACGGCTTGAATGCGGAGAAGATAATGGACGCATCTGACGAAAATCCCGAAAAACAAGACGAGGCTGGCGATCTGGCGTTGGGCGGACTGTTACGTGCGTTCGCAAAAAACGGCGTGGAGCAGAACCAGGCCTTCGTGAATAGGGTGATGCTGGCGGTGCGCTCTGGTGAAGCAAAAGGAAAAATACTGTCCGGGCATTTCGGCGCTATCCTGGCATTGGCCGCGTCGCTGGTCGTAACAATTGGGGTGTTGTTGGCGGTGACGGGGATAGAGAGCGGCACGCGGGGAAATCCTTCGCAAGCGCAATTGCTGGTATCTTCCCCCGGCGGGCTGCTGATGCGGGAAGGCAAAAACGAATACCTGGAAAATGGGATGAAACTGACTGAAGGCGATAGGTTGAACGTGTTTTCGCCCGACGCCGCCTATATCGAATTTGACGACGAGTTCCTGCTGGAAATCGGCAGCGGCAGCGAACTGGAGTTGAAAACCTTTGCCTCCGAAAGGAAATCCTTGCGGCAGAAACAGCCTTGCCACGAAGTCGTGTTGGAGAAAGGGGTGGTCATGGCTGACCTGACCAGTTGTTCGATTCGAGCCAACGTTTTCGTGGCCGACGCCAGGATCAGCGCTTATCAGGCCAGATTCGTGGTTTACCGCAACGAGAACAGCATTTTCCTGGAAGTGGAAGCAGGCAGCGTGCGCATCGTGCGCGATGGTTCCGCAGAAGTTGTGACGGTCAAGACCCACGAAAATTGCCTGCTGGGAAAAGACGGTGCCATCGCCCTGAACATAAACCAGCCCGACGAAGAAACGGCATGTTTCATCTCGGCGCTAAAAAGCAGATTGCCGGCAAATGATCGCGTCTACCAGGAATTGCGCTTCCAACTCGATAAAAGGGCGCGGGTGGATATCTGCATGCGAAAAATCAAAAAAGAGAAAAGTATTCCTGTATCCTGAAAATGGAGGTGGCAGGTCGACTGCTGTCCTGCGCAAGCTATTTCGGAGCGTAACACTGTTCGCGCGGATTCCCGGCTACGGTTATCATAGGAGGCAAGTAATGCGCAGCAAAGGAAAACTATGGTGCTGTTGCCTGTTGGCGATGTTTCTCTTCGGCAGCGAAGCTGTTACCGGAGAAACGGTGGAAGGGTTTGATCGGCAATTGCCGGTGAAGGCGAGCAATACCGAGCCATACATGTCTTTCACGCAGGCATTAGTGAAAAGCTACTGGGAATATCCCTCCAACGGCAACGAGTTGGTCGAATGGAGTTCCGAAAGCGCGACAGACAGGGACGCGGTTTTTCTGGTTCCCTGCGGACTGGGTTCGAGTAAGGGCGAAGGTAACTGGCACAGCCTGGAAATGAACGGAAAGCATGTGCTGGATTTCAATGCCGTGCTCAGGGAAACTGCGCGGTGGGAGGGGCCGGGCGGCGCGGCTGAATTCAGCGGACTGCATGTCGACAGCAACGGCGATATGTTCGGCATCATGCGCATCCTGCCACACGCTGATTTGGTTGAATCCGGCAAACCGCAGGTCTTCCGGGTTACGGGCAAACCTAACCGGGGCAAGGGCTGGTTCATGCTGAGCAGCCTGGGCGACTTGCACAACGTGAACGTGAATAAGATGCAGGAGGAAAACAAAGTCACCCTGAAAATCGAAAGCTTTGTCCGCGCGGCCAAGGCCAATGCGGAAAAGGAAAAGCAGCGACAGGAACATCTGCAATTGGGATTCACCCGCTGGCCGGGCGCGAAGGACGCGGCCTTGTCGCTGGCGGCGCAGGCGGTGAGCGCCAAGGGGGTGGTGGCGCTGAACTTTTTCGCGCAGGGCAAGCAACTGCCCGAAGCTGCGAATGCGGCGGTTGACGAAGCATTGACCAAGGGCGCATGGCTTAATGAAATCTGGCCGGAGGAATTACAGGACGGCGAAGTATTCAAGCTTCATCAGAAGTATTTGCAAGACTTGGCCTGCGTGCTCTGGCGGACAGACGCGGAGGCGATCAGCGCGTATCTGCGCTATACCGCAACCATCAAGGTGGAGCAGGAGGAATTGGGCGGCGGCAGGATCAGGGTCGCGGTCAAACGGAAAGACGCCGCCGTTTCCGCTGTCGCGATTACCGTGGAAATAGACCTTCTGCCGGGAACGTGGGAAGCCTGGGTCGAGACAAAAGACGGACGGAAAATCCCAGCGGAATATACCGTGGTGGAAAACAAGAGGAAGATACGGTTTGACTTCACGCCGAACCAGAAAGAGGTTTTCGTGATCTGCAAGGTCGATGCTCAACAAAAGGGAGATGCAAAATGAATAAGGCTTTGCCGCTGATTATTGTAACGCTGATCGCAATCGCGGGAATGTTTTTTATTGCCAAGAGAAAAAGCGGCACTGACGCTTCTGTTCAACCGGCGCAACCCGCCCCTGCCCAAACCGTCAACCAGCCGGAAGCGGCGCCAGGCGATTTCACCCCGATTGTCACCAAAACGGGGTTGAAGATGACGCGGATTCCAGCCGGAGAATTCATGATGGGCGACTCCGAGGGCGCGGACGACGAAAAGCCGGTGCATAAGGTAAAACTGGACGGTTTTCTGATCGACGTGTACGAGGTTACACAGGAGTCGTTCCAGGCTCTGACCGGCGTCAATACTTCTAAATTCAAGGACAAGACCGGCCCGGTGGAAAGAACCCGCTGGCTGGATGCGGTGATGTATTGCAACGCGCGTTCGGAAAAGGAAGGGTTGACGCCGTGCTATGACCTGAAGACCTGGGTCTGCGACTTCACCGCCGACGGCTACCGGCTCCCTACCGAGGCGGAATGGGAATACGCCTGTCGCGGCGGAGTGTCAGCATCCCGCTTCTTCGGCCAGGAAAAACCGGAACGCTTTGCCTGGTTCCGCAAGAACTCTCAGGAAACAGTTCATCCTGTCGGAGAAAAAAAGCCCAACGCTTTCGGTCTTTACGACATGTACGGCAATGTTTCGGAATGGTGCAATGATTTCTACGACGAGAAGTATTACCAGAATAGCCCGGAGGAAAACCCGCGCGGAGCGGCAGAAGGCAAGAAACGAGTCCTGCGCGGCGGCAACTGGTCCAGCCGCGAGAAACATCTGCGAAGCGCCAAGCGCGAAGCTGACGCCCCCGCCACCGGGGATATTTGCCAGGGCTACGATACTTACGGCTTCCGTTGCGTGCGAGCCGTGCCCAAGGAATAACGGAAATTTCTGATAGTGGCAGCAATAGGTCATTGCGCGCGCGGACGCGCGAAGGCGAAGGGATGTTCTGTCATCAGTGAGCGTAACTTTGGAGGAAGACAGATGTTATTTCATACTTGGGAATTCGTGATCTTTTTCTTCGTGTCGATGCTGGGTTATGTGCTGCTCCTGAAAACGCGGTGGTGGATGCACTGGCTGCTGGCCGCCTCGTACGTGTTCTATGCCGGCTGGAATCCGATGTTCCTGCTGCTGATCATCTATTCCACCGCGGTGGATTACATTGTCGGCCTCAGGCTGGAAAAATCTCCCCGCCGGAAAATGTGGCTGGCGTTCAGTCTGATCAACAATCTCTTTTTGCTGGGTTTTTATAAATACGCCGGTTTTTTCTGCGACAATCTGCGGACGCTGTTTTTGTGGACACACATTCCGCTGGATGTTCCACATCCCGACATCACCCTGCCTGTCGGCATCAGCTTTTTCACTTTCCAGTCTATGAGCTACAGCATCGACGTCTACTACGGCAACCTGAAAGTCGAGAAAAGCTTCATCCGCTTCGCCGCGTTCGTGGCGCTGTTCCCTCAACTTGTTGCCGGGCCTATCGAACGGGCGAAAGCTCTTCTACCGCAGCTTCACCAGGAGCCGAAAATTACCGCGCGCGGTTTCGCCGACGGCATCTCCCTGTTTCTCGTAGGGTTGTTCAAGAAGGCGGCTATGGCCGACTTTTTATCGATCTATGCCGATAAAATCTACGACGACCCGTCTTCGTACGGCAGTCTCGCGCTGATCTTCGGCACCTACGCCTTCGCCTGGCAGATTTATTTCGACTTCGGCGGCTACACCGACATGGCGCGCGGCATCGCCCGCATCATGGGCATCGATCTGATGCTGAATTTCAACAACCCCTACACCGCCGTCGGCCTGGGTGATTTCTGGCGTCGCTGGCACATAAGCCTGTCCTCCTGGTTCCGGGATTACGTCTACATACCGCTGGGCGGCAACCGTACGGGGCCTTCCTACAAGGTCTACTGGAACGTCGCCCTCACCATGGTCATCTCCGGATTCTGGCACGGCGCGGCTTGGACATTCATCATTTGGGGCGCGATCAACGCACTGGGAAGAATCGCGACCATGGATATTGAAAAGAACAATTTTTACAAGCGTATTCCGAAGATCGTCAAGCAACTGCTGGTGTTCCATTTTATCTGCCTGACTTGGGTATTTTTCCGCGCCAACAGTCTCGACGATGCGCTGACCATTCTGCAACGGATCGGCGGCTTCATCGGCGGAAACGCGGAAATCCCCTTGATTCTGTTCGCGCTGATCGCGCTGGTCTGGGTTTATCAGTTGGCGTTCAATTCCCGTTTTAAGACCTTGCTCGAAAGCCAAGCTTTGCGAGTCGGCGCGCTGGCGGTGGCACTGACGCTGTTCCTGATTCTGGCCAGTTCCGGCAACCAGCAGTTTATCTATTTCCAATTCTAGGAGGTGGCATGTTGCCACTGCCATTTTTCGCAAGCGATTCCGGAGCATAGACGATTCGCGCTCGCTTCGCTCGCGGATTTCTGGTTGCAGTTCATCAGAGGAGACAGTCATGACAGCGAACGGAGAGCACGCATCCGCAGAAAAGAAACCGTATGAAGAACCGTTTACTTCCAACGCCATTCGTATGAGCGGAAAAGAGCTAATCGCGCTGGCGGCGGTCTTCGCGGCGCTGATGGCGCTGATTCCCGCCGCTTGGAACAAGGCTGAAACGGTGAAAACTGAGGACAATTTCCGCATTGCCTATGACTACCGCGACGATTATTGGGTTTACGACAAATGGGCGACAAGGGCTGCGTCCGAATTCCCGGCGGTGTTTCTGGGAGACTCGGTGGTGTGGGGCATGTACGTAGACAACGAAAGCGCCTTGCCTGCCGTCCTGAATAAGAGGCTGGGAAAAATGTCTGTCGCCAACCTCGCCATCGACGGTTTGCACAGCGTCGCCCTGGACGGGCTGGTCGCCAATTACTGCGGCGCGCTGCGGGGGAAGAAGGTGCTGCTGCATTACAACCCGCTCTGGATGAACAGCCAGCAGTACGACCTGAGCGGGGAGGAGGAAACAAGTCCGCATCACCCGCGCCTGCTGCCGCAGTTTTCCCCAGGGCTGAAATGCTATGGCGCGGAATTTTCGGAGCGCATGTCGGTGACTCTTGACCGTCGGATTCCGTTTGTCAGGATGCTGAATCATCTGCGGCTGTGCTTTTTTCAGAACAAGGATTTCAAGCAATGGATAGTGGATAATCCCGGCGAAAACCCCCTGGGCAGAATCAGCCTGACTATCGACGCCGGGCAGAAGGAAAAGATCAACAGTACGCGCGACTGGGTCGCCAGCGGCATTCCCCCGCAGGATTGGAAGTGGGTGTCGTTGCAGGATTCGAAGCAGTGGAGTTATTTCCAATCGGTGGTGGCGCGGTTGCAGGCGGCGGACAACCAGTTGTGCGTCATGGTCGGCCCTATCAATCCGCACATGCAGACCGCCGCCAGTCTGGCGCAATTCCGGGAATTTCAGCAGGAAATCAAGGCGTGGCTGGACGCGCGCGGCATTGAATCAGTGGTCGTGCCTGACCTGCCCAGCGAGCTCTACGCCGACGCCAGCCATCCGCTCAAGGAAGGTTACGAACTGATCGCAGATGAATTGCTGAAAACAAAACTGGTGTCATCGCTGGCGATGGCGAGTAGCCACTGACAAATTTAGCAAGCATTCGCGAATCAGAAAAATCGCTCGCGCGTCTTCGCCGCGAACGAAGGAGATTTCAGGTTTCAGATTTTCAAAGGAGATGGGTATGAACAGAATCGGCGTTATTGCATTTATTCTCATGTTCGCAGGTTCCGCAATTCCTTCTTACGGCATGGATATCAAGGAGACGGCGGAAAACGTTACCCTCGACAACGGCAGGATTGCGCTTGAACTCGGCAAAGGAAAGACGGAAATAATACTCAAGGCGGCAAAGCCGGCAGGACTGAAATTAACGCCGATAATAATCAGCGTTCGCAAAACCGGCAGCGCGGAAGCGGTCGCCCTGAAAGAAGTCAAAGCCAGCAAGAGCGCTGACGCCGTCTCGTTGACCGCGGTCTTCGGGGAGGAGGTTGGCAGTATTGAGATAATAGTGAAGGATGATTACGAATATGTCGGATTCAAGCCGAGGGCGGGAATCACGCTGTCGATTATGCAAAACGCATCCGCCCTTATCATTCCCGACCGGTTGAGCTGCGAGGATTTCGCTATTCATGCCCAAGGCGCGCCGCAAAAGGTCTATGTTCCCGCTGACAATCATTTGTGCCTGAATCTGTTGGAGGGCGAGGATGCTCTGCTGGCGTGCGTCTGGGAATCTCCGCAAGCAGCAATTTGCCTGCGTAAGGAAAACGAAACTTTCGGCGTGATGGAATACGCGGACAACGGGGACGGCAAGGCTCTCTGGCTGGGTCTGATCGCGGCCAAGGGAGCCTGGCATAAGGTGACGCAGGAACTGGGCTATATCGAGCCGGTCAAGCTGGCGTGGGTTCCGCCGTTTCAGGCGCGCTGGTTCGTGACGCTGAAAAAGGACAAGGGCTATTTTCCCGAGGAAGACGGCCTGTTCAATACCTGGGTTTTTGTTGACAAGAATCCCGAGAAAAAACCGTATATCGAAAATGGAGTAGGGGTGATCAATCTAGAAACTTGGAAGGCATGGGCTTCCGGCAGCAGCAGTTTTATCTACCCATTTAATTTTGAAAATAGTGTTTCCCTGATCAACTTTCCCAAAATAACGGCCTTTGATTCCCGCAATTCCTATGACCCTAAATTCCAGCCTCTGGTATATCCGTTGGAACTCACGCATGGCAATAAATGGAAAAGTGAAGAAGCAGCTTTGCCTTTTGCCGCAGTCGAGCAGTTGCTGGGAGCAGAAACATTTTCACGACTTTGCGCAAAAGACAGATCCAGCGGCGGTTCGGCGACCTGTGGCGCCACCGAACGTATAGAAAAAATATTCTATCGGGAAGAGGAAAAGGAAAAAAAGGCTGAGATCAAAAAAGATATAGATTCCACCAACAAGTTTGTCGTGACTCTGCGCGCTCGGATTGAGGAATATCGGCAGTGGGGACGGGAACTCGACACGCTGCTGCTGGAAAAACAAAAACAAACACCCGCATGCGCGGAATTGCTCGAAAACTTTCGCCAGGACTTGAGCCGTTTGCAGTGGACCTATGCCGAACGGGCGGAAAGGATGAAGACTCCGGAATACTTCAAGACCCTGACGGAGAAGCTTTATCAGCTGGTCGATTCCTCCGAGGAGGATGAAAAAAAAGAGGAGGACTGCAAGCGGCTGGGAAGGGAGATCCGCACCATCGGCGGCGGTCAGGACGGTTGCCTGGGGATGATGCGCTTCACCGCCAAGGTTTTGCGGCGCAAAGCCACCAGCCTGATTGCGTTGGGCGCGGACGATAAAAGCCTGATGTTGCTACTGGAGATTCGGGCAAAAACAGTGGAAATGTTGAAGGAAAAAACCGGCATGGAAGGAAAATGACACCCACATGAATATGAGGTTATTCTAAAATTACATCAATCACCATATATAGTGTTCATCAGACTATCACGAACACCGATACATTATGATTCGATAAGCTTTAGAATAGCCTTTAGATAGAAGCCGGTGCCGGGTTAAGGAAATACGTAATCGCTTTTTCCAGCTCGAAGACACCCGAGGGTTTGGTCAGAACCAGGTCGAAGATATCCTCCAAACCCACTTTGTCCCGACCGGTCAATGCCATCACCGGCATGTGCGGATATTCCCGCCTGATCGCGGCGGCGAGCTCTATGCCGTTCATTCCATCCATGTTGACGTCGGTAATGACAAGATCGGCCTCCTGCTCCGCCAGTTCCGCCATAGCTTCGAAGCCGTTTTCCGCCGACAGCGGTTGGTAGCCCAGCGCCTCTACCAAAGTCACCAGAATCTCCCGCAGATGCGGATCGTCTTCCACCACCAGAATTGTCGGCATGATTTCTCCTAAAGCGTTACCAGTGAAAACGCCTCCTGTTCGAAATTTTTCGCCAGGCGACGGTGCCCCTCGCCGTCCGGGTGCAGGCGATCCGGCAGGAATTCCACCAGTTCCGACCCAAACAACGACAGTCCGTCGATGTAATACAGCTTTCCGTCTCCATCGGCGCGAAGCTTGGCTACAACTTCTTTCATCTCTGCACGCATTTGGCATAGCGACAGTTTTTTGTCCTGATAGTCATTGCTATTGGCTTTGTCCTCACGATCAGGACACCAGATCGGCGAGCACAGGATCAGCGGCGTGCGGGGATGCTTTTCCCGGATCAACGCCACCGCCCCATACAATGCAGCGGGATAGGATCGAGCGTTCATGCTGCCTGCGCCGTGGATGTTGATGCCTGCCTTGATCGTGATCAGGTCGGCGGGCAGATCGCGGATCAGGCGCAGAACCATGGCGTCGAGATGGCACTGTCCGCCGAAGCCGAGAGAAGTCAGGTTCAATCCCTGCGAACGCGCGACCAGCGCTGGCCACGTCTGCGAGGGACTCGCCGCCTGGCAACCGTGGGAGATGGAACTACCGTAATGCACCCAGCGGGGCTGGCGCTTGCCGATGTATCCTTCCGTCCGCGCGCCATCAGGAAGCTCGATCCGCCTGAGGGCGAAACGCTGATTTTGCGCAGGCCAGAACTCCACCTGCTTCAGGCCAACCGGAAGATTTTCAAAAACCAGTTTTTCCGTACCAGCCTTGAACGGCAGTGACAGGAAAAAGTTACCGTCAACAAACAAGTCGGCGCAGTTGTCGGCCAACGCAGGCTTGATATGGAAAATTATCCGCCCGGCGTCGGTGGCGAAACGAAGGCGTACCCCCGAAGCGGCGGCCGCCTGCGGCTCGATATAGGGAAAGCGAAACAGTTCACGGTGCGGCAGCCGCCAGGGCTGGACATGCTCCCCCGCGTCTTCCACCGACACCACCCCCAGCCACTCAAGACAGCAGTCAAACGGTTGCAGATTCATATCAACCTTTCAGGAAAAAACCTTCGCTACGGATAGGATAGATATTCCAGGCGCGAATGCAATCATTTTTTCCGACAGAAGTTGAACACGACCCAGCGATTTACTGGCCACATTCCAGCTTGCATAATACGGAAAAAGGGGGTAACATTGCTTGTGTAGCATTTTTACTTCCGGGAATGGAGTTGCGGGGGAATGCCATGGCACCGAAAACACTCTGGGTCATCTTTCTGATCGCCTTTGCAGCGCTGGTGGGAACCGACTACCTGGCCTGGAAGGCTTCCAACCTGTCTTTGCATCTCGGTCAGGTCGGCGGTTTGGCCTCGCCGGTGGACGACTATTTCAACAGCCACTACGACAACATGTTCAAGAAAGAACGCCTGGAAAAACAACTGGCCACCGCCACCAACGAAGAGGAATACCTCGCCGTCACCAAGGACTTGGCGAAGGTTCTCGGCGACTTGGGCTATACCGTCGCCCAGTCCAGCCTGCTGGTGGAGATAGTTGAGAAATACCCCAACTCGCGCGATACCAGGGTGATAGAAGCCAATAAGGTTCTGGCTGAAAGTTACGCCTCCGCCGGTCGGGTCGCCGATACTTTGCAAAAGCTGGAGTGCCTGCGCGAAATCGCCCTCAAGCCCAATCTCAACAACACGCTGATTAACGACGTGCTGCGTATCGCGGAAAAAGCCAAGGCCGAGGATTTCTACGTTCAGACCTCGGAACTGCTGCTCAAGTCAAACATCAAGCCGGATCAACAGCTTTCGATCATGGTCAACTTGATGAAGTTTTACGAAAAGAACGGGAAGAAGGACAAGGTCGCCAGCACGGAAAAGTCGATTCAGGAACTGCGAAAAAAAGTAGATGTCAGCAAGATACTGGAAAAGGAGGCAAAGTCGATTATCGCCAGCTTTGCGGCCGGCAATTTCGACGCGGGGTTTGCCAGTACGGCCAGCCTGATCAAGCAGTTTCCCGATCAGCGTGAGCAGTTGCAGCTTATTTACGTCGCGGCGGTTATCCAGGCCGCGCGCGCGAAAAACGCGGTCGCGCTGACTAAGGGCTGGGGTTTTCTCGCCAAGACGGAGTACGTGCCTTCGTCCACCAAGGATAAGGCCACCTTCGACGCATTCTCCAAGGCCGCAATGGACAGCGCCAGATATTTTCTCGAAATCAACGACCTCGAAGGATTGGCCCGGATAGGCGAAATGACCTCGAATCTTTCTGACGAGTTCGCCTACCTGATCGGAAACTTCGTCAAGGGCGAAATCTGGGCACGCACCGGCCGGAAAGGCTCCTGCCCGAAACTTCTGTACAAAATCGTCTATCGCCCGGGACAGGATCTGGAACTTGACGGAAACTTCGACGAGTCGGTCTACAAGGATCTGCAGCCATTTCCCGGAGACTTCTGGCGTAGTTTTTGCGGAGGCGGAGTCAATCTGCCCATCGTCAAGGAAGAGCAATTCACTCTCACCGCCTACGCTTTTTATACGGAAAAATATCTCTACCTCTGCGTGAACGCATTCGAGACCAACATGTCGCTCATCAGGCTGGCTCAACGCTCGGGAGATAACCGGGAAGCATGGAAGGACGATTGTATCGAATTCTTTCTCGACCCCCACCGCGATCTCAAATATCTGCACCAATGGATCGGCTCGGCGGGAAGTTCCTACGCCCATTACCAGCACACCGGCGGAGACGAAAGCCTGACCCGTCCCGAAGGCGAGGGGCTGAAAAGCGCGGCGCGGAGGTTCTCCGACCACTACCAGGTGGAAATAAGGATTCCCCTAACTCAACTGGTTGACTCCGGCGACGTCTCCGGCATGTTGGTGAATGCCGACATCCGGCGGCAGCGGCATCTCTCGACCAGCATGAAGGCCGGCACAGAATTCGAAAACGCCGCCATCCTGATTGTTTGCTGGTCCCCCACCGGAGGCGGCTTCCACCCCGCCCGCTACAATTTCATGGAATTCGAGAAGCACTGATGGAGCAGCCCTGCAGGATTATCGGCATCGATCCCGGCACCCGCTCGGTGGGCTACGGGGTGGTGGAAAGTCGCGGCTCGTCGTTGCGCTTTCTGGGAGGCGGTTGCATCAGCGCCAACGCCGAGGAAATAGCCTCGCGACTGGTGACGATCCACCACGAGCTGCAGATCGTCATCCGGGAATTCCAGCCGCAGGCCGCGGCGATTGAAACCGTCTTTGCCGGGAACAACGTCAAGACTGCCATCGCCATTGGCGAGGGGCGCGGCGTGGCGGTGCTGTCGGCGGCGGAACTGGGGGTCGAGGTGTTCGGCTACGAACCGGCCGTGGTCAAGCGCGCGGTGACCGGATCGGGGCGCGCCTCCAAGGAACAGGTGCTGCAGATGGTGCGGATTCTCCTGAATCTCGGGGAAATCCCGCCGACCGACCACGAAGCCGACGCGCTGGCATTAGCTATAACCCACATTAACCGCGACCGCTTCGGCCTGGCCGGTCTTACGAAAAACCCTTCTCCCAAACGCCGAAAAAGCCACCTCCGCTTCGGTTGAGAGTAGGCAGCACCTACAACACCGGCACTTCCAGGAACGTCCTTTTCAGCGCCGCCTCGCGGCAGAGATAGCAGACCAGCGCGCTCTGGATGCCTGCCGACAGGGGCGAGCGGGTTTCTTTCAATTCGCCCCGCATCCCGCGCACGAAATCGTACGCCAGTTCCGCATCGCCACCGTAGTGGCCCAGGGTCTGGCCTATGGTCAGTTTCTGGGTAAGCGGACGGTGGTGGCTGATCAACTGGAAATCCCCGGTGTACCAGTCGAATTTGATGGTGCCGTCGGTGCCAATCAGGGTCGCGCCGCGATAGCCCGCATCCCGTCGGACAAAAAAGTTCTGCGTATAGACGCCCTGCAAGCCGGAATCGAATTCGTACAGACAGGAAGAGGAATCCTCGTTCATGCCGGTTTCGGGCGTACCCACGTCGACGCCGAAGGGACAGGGATGGTCTTCGGGGTTGACCGCGACGACGTCGCCCTTTTCATTCTTTTCCCCCGCGCCAAGGCGGTAATACTTCCAGAACGGGCTTTCGTGGCAGGTCTTGTATTCGTCGCAACTATTGCAGCGCAGTCCTGCGGGCTTGTCGCCGCCGTAGACCCGCCCCCGGCTCATCATCGCGGCGACAGTGGCGATGCGGTCTCCGGCCAGGTAACTGATGTAATCCAGGTCGTGGGTCGCCTTCTGCAGAAAGAGGCCGTTGGTGATATTGTAGTCTCGATACCACTTGTCGAAATAAACCGAGCCGTAAGTGACATTATTGGTAGCTTGAATGTGTTCGAGCCGACCGATTTCCCCGGCATCAATCAGTTCCTTGGCGCGCTGCACGAAGGTGGTGAGGCGCAACGGGAAAGAGATCACGCTGGGCGCGGTGAATTTGAGGCTGGCTTCATGCAACTGGCGAATCTGCTCCATGCTGATGGCGACCGGCTTTTCCAGAAACAGCGGCAGGTTGCGCTGCATGGCCTTGACCGCCATGGGTGTATGCAGGTCGCAGCGCGTGCCGATCAGAATGCCGTCCAGTTCAGCCTTGGCCAGCATTTTATCCGCGTCCGGGAAAAACGCGATACCTTCGGCGTCGGCTCCGAGTTGCTCCTTGATTTCCGCCAGGCGCGGGTCGGCGATGGCCGTCACTTTCGCCTCCCGGCATATTCCCTTGATTTGTTTGATTACTCCCCGAATACGTCCGCCGTACCCAATTACTCCCATCCTGATAGCCATGTCGCAAATCCTCCCGAATAGACGCGATGCGGAAAACTCAACCGGTAAACGCACCTGTTACTATCAACTTAACAGCCACTTGTAACGCCACCTGTTTTTTTTGCAAGCAAAACCTTCCCTCGTGCACTAATTTGTACCGGAAAAATTGTCAACCCACTTGCTTTTCCGTTTTCATGGTGGAGAATACCGGTATACCGCTTCCTGGAGAGACAGGAATGTTTCAAGCCCAAAGACAGCAATACTGCCTGACGGCGATATTTTTTCTCTGGTACGAGAAGAAATACACCCGCCATCCCCATGACTGGTGACCCCACCCGAAATATCTCATTTGTTTTTTGCGCGACCCCTGCCCGTGTCGCGCGCCTTGCCGTTTCCCGTCACCGGGAAATAACTTGTTTGATATGCCTTACAGGAGAATTTTATATGTCGTTCCGCATCGAATCCGGAGCCGAAAGCCTTGCTATAACCAACGATCTGTTCCGTCTTGTTTTTACCGAGGAAGCGGCAGGCTTTCCCGCTTCCCTGGGCTTTGCCGGGGAGAAACATGAGCTGCTGTCTCAAGCCTCGCCGCTACTCACCGCCAAGAGAAACGGCAAGCCAATCCGCCCCTCGCTACGCGGAAATTTCAAACCGGAAGTCCGCAAACACGCCGACCATCTGGAAGTACTGTTCGACAATATCGCCTGGGAGGATGATAAAGGGGAATTTCTCGACGGCTATCGCCTCGCCCTCCGCTATGAACTGTTCCCCGACGGCGTCGCGTTCGCCAAGACATTTTTCTACACCGAGACCGAGACGCCAGGCAAAATTTCCGCCTTTCGCCTTTCCCCGCACATGAACCTAAGCGCGAAGGAAGAAGCCAACTGGGCTTATTGGAGTTTCCCCGCCGACGGCCCCAGCGCCGCCGACATCCAGGCGTTTACCAGTTTTGAGCGAAACCTCGCCCGCCAGGATTTCCGCCGCGCCGAAAACACCATTCATCCTTACGTCTCCTTCGATTTCGGCAGCGGTTCCCGCCGCGACCGGCATCTGGAATGGTTTGTCGAGTCGTGGTGCTCACTTACTCCCGATTACAAAAATACCGAAACCGACATACGATGGCGCAACCGCACCGCGACCGTGGACTGGACTTTCCAGAAAAAGCCGGTTCTGGTCGCGGGGCGTCCCTACCAGTGGGAAAACACCTGGGGCTGGGCAATCCGACGATTCCCGGTCGAGCGTCGGCAGCCGCCGCTCAGGATCTATCATTACTTGGACAACTTCCAGCGCTATCCGTCGGACAAGCTGATCGGGCAGGTCGCCGAGGAAGGAGCCAACGTTTTCATCCTGCATGAAAGCTGGCGACTGCTTATGCGCGATGGCACCTTTCCCTACGATGTGAAAGAACTCAAGCGCACGATCCGCTCCTGCCATCGCCGCGGCCTGCGCGTGATGCTTTATGTTCGCGGCAACGAAGACGGCATTGTCGAGGATTTCGGTTGCCACCTCGCGCCGTTTTTGAAGCACAATTACGACGGCGTATACATGGATTACGGTTCCGCGCGCTCCTTCACCAACAAGGAAGAATACTCTCCCGGCGGACGCATCCATTTCCGCCAGTTCGACCTGAAGACGCGCCGCGTGCGAGACTTCGTCGGGGAGGACGGCCTCTTCATCAGCCACAGCGGCTCCGGTTTTTCCGCCGTCGGCCACACCGTGCTCGACGCCTACCTCGGCGGCGAACAGGAAAAGGGTTTACTGATCCAGAACCAGACTCTCCACAGCTACTTCTCCGGGGTTTCGGTCGCGCCCAGTTCGCTCTGGACCGGGGCTTTTCCCACCTATCGCACCCGGAAGATGCTGCCGTTCCTGGCGACAACTTCGCAGATGCCGTTCCTACACGCAGGCACGCAGATGCACTCCTGCTCGCTCGACCATCCCCATGCTCCCTCGACCCTGACCTTCGCCCGCCCGCTCTGGAAGCTGTGGCAGATATTCGACGGCAGACGCGATATCAGGGTTTATTCCTCGCAAAGCACGGACGGAATTTTCTCGACCGACAACGCCGATACCGGCGTCTCACTCTGGGCGGACAGGCTGGGCAATGTTCTGCTGATAGTTTCCAATTTCAGGGACAAGTCCTGCGAGGTGAAGACCACGGTCGATTGGGAAAAACTCGGCCTCGCTCCCGGCAAAACCTGCCACCGCCTCCACGCCGGAGAAATGGAATGCGCGGCGGAACGGGATTCGACGCAATCCGCCTTCACCGCTACACTGGAGGGTTACGGCATAACCGGCTGGCTGATAGCCGAAACTTCCAGCGGTTGGGCCGCGGCGCTAAAGCGGTTCGTGAATCCCTATCCGACCCATCCCGCTACGGAAAAAGCCCATACGAAAAAGATCGCGCACCTGCGCCAGACTCGGTTTGAAACAACACCCTGGCGCGAGACGTTTCTCCGCGTCTGGGTGCAGAACTATCCCAATAATTACGAGGACGCGCTCTGGTGGGATCTGTTTGAAAACGTGGTGGAACTGCGCGATCTGACGAGGAAAGAACGGCTGCTGGGTTACGTCGGTGCCGAGGGTTTCGGCAAGACGCCGCCCAAACGGGAAAAGCTGCTATGGCCGGGAATTGTCTCGCCCTGGATTCCCTTGAGCAAACTGCTGAAGGAAGCTGGCGGTACGCATCGCCTGGGTCTCTGCACCAAGCGAATGCAGGATGTTAAAAACGAGTTTTACAATTTTGTCAAAGCGGAGCTTTCGCCAGTCGCCGGAGTGACGGGAGAAACGCGCAGCATTGAATACAACAACGATATCGACCTTGACTGGTCACGGCTGACGTTTGACATTTGCTTCGGGTAGGGAAGAAATTGGTGCCAGGAAAACCGGAAAAAGACTTGACTATTTTCCTGTTGCCATTATATTAGTTTTCCTCGCTGAGGTAGCTCAGTTGGTAGAGCACTGCCCTGAAAAGGCAGGTGTCGGCAGTTCAAGTCTGCCCCTCAGCACCAGTAAAAACCAGCCGTAAATCCTGTACATAAAGGGTTTACGGCTTTTTTTTTCGCAAGTCTCTCTTAGTTCCCAAAACCCCTTTTTTTGACAGGTTTGCTCGCGCGAAAGCGAACTCGCCGAAACCAAGCAGCAACTCATCGCGTATATCTCTTATCCCTACCGCGATCTCAAAAGCGACGAAACGATCTACACCCCTTTTCCGCAAAACATCCAAAATGCGGCCTCCTCGGGTAGCGCCTGAGCACATTCGCCGCCTGTCTATTAGCGTTCCTAAAACCTAAGGATGGAATCCTGCGAGCGGCGCTTCAGTCCAATCAGGATGTAGCATTGCGATACAGATGGGTGGAAGTGTCGCGGTAGCGGTCTTCCTCGGAAAAGACGCAACCGCAATACTGCTGCCGGTACAGGCCGGTTACCAGTTTTTCCGGAGCCTGTGCCGTACACAGATCGCGGTAGAGAAAATCCACTCCGTGCCGCCGCGCCGCCGCTTCGCCCGCCGAACGGATCAGTTCGTGGCACTGGTGCGAGCTGGTGATCATGGTGGTGGTGAATACCGGCACTCCCTTTGCCGCCGCGTAACGGGCAGACTCTTCCAGCCTCAGTTCATAGCATTTCGCACAGCGCGCCGGAAAATCGTAGACGGGATGAATCTCGGCGCAGAATTGTTTCAAGCCGTAGGTTTCGTCGAAATCGCACGGAATCGCGTCGCGTTCGAGATAGACCTGCACCGCCTTGGCACGGCGGCGGAATTCGATCAGCGGATGGATGTTGGGATTGAAACAATACCCGCGCGGTGAAAACTCCGCCCCGAATTCCGCGCGGAGACCGGCGAGGGTTTTCGCCAGGCAATGCGCGCAACAGACGTGGATCAACATTTGCACGGCTAGTTCCTACTTGTAGCGACCGATCTGTTTTTCCTTGGTGGTTTTGAAAATCAGGCGCAAGGGAATTTCGGCAAAACCCAGTTCCTGGCGCAGGTGGTTTTCCAGGAACCGCCGGAAACTGTCGTCGAAATATGAGGGGTTGTTGCAGAACAGGATGAAGGTCGGGGGCGCGGTTTCGCTCTGGGTGCCGTAATAAATCTTGCCCACCTTGCCGTACTGGGTCTTGGTGTGGCGCTTTTTCTGGGCATTGGTCAGCGCGGCGTTGAGCTGCCCGGTGCCGACGGATTTTTTCGCCATGGCAGCCATGGCCTTCGCAGTTATTACCAGATCCCAGACGTTGGTGCCGTCTTTTGCGCTGACTCCCGCAAGCGGGCAGAACCAGAGGCCGGGGAGTTGGTCAGCGAGATATTTCTGGAAAGCGTCGACGGTGATAGCGGGGTTTTTCTCCCGCGCGAGATCCCACTTGTTAAGCACGACGATGCAGGGCTTGTGCTCCTCCACGATCAGCGAACCCAGGCGTTTGTCGACCCGGCTGATCTCCTGAGTGACGTCGAGCATCAGGATAACGACATCGGCGCGGCGCACGGCTCGTTCCGCCCGCAGGTGGCCGTAGAATTCCATGATGTCGTCCATCTGCCCGCGTTTGCGGAGACCCGCGGTGTCGATGGCGACGAACTTCTCGCCGTCGCGCTCGATAATGATGTCCAGCGAGTCGCGCGTGGTGCCGGGAGTGTCGGAGACGATAGTCCGCTCCGCGCCACAGAGGTTATTGATAATACTGGATTTGCCCACATTGCGGCGGCCGACAAACGCGATTTTCAACAGCCCCGCGGTGGCTGAGACGATCTTATCGCCGGTGAAATTCCCGCGCGCTTCTTCCGGCAGCTGCGCCAGAATCGCTTCCTCGAGGTCGGAAATGTTGCGTCGCTGCTTGGCGCTGATAGCCAGCGCGTCGCCGAATCCCAGCTTGTGGAAACTAGGGAGCTGCTCCTCCAGCGCGTGGGTGTCTGCCTTGTTGGCGACCAGCAGCACCGGCTTGTTGCAACGGCGCAGGCGGTCGGCCACATCCTCGTCCAGCGGGGTGATGCCGTCGCGACAGTCGACCACGAAGATAATGATCGTTGCCTCGTTGATGGCGATGGTGATCTGTTTTTCCACGTCTTGGGAAAGATTTTGCAGATCAACGATGCCGATGCCGCCAGTGTCGATCAGGTCGAAGGTGGTGTCCTCGATCGTGAGCGGGAAAAGCACGCGGTCACGGGTAACCCCGGCAGTAGCGGCCTCGATGGCAATACGGCTGCCGACGAGAGAGTTAAAGAGAGTGGACTTGCCGACGTTGGGACGGCCGACAATTGCTACCGAAGCATAAGTCATGTCTGGTTCCTGAAAAATAAAGGCAGGATAATGTAACCGCTGGCAGGGGAAAAAGCAAGAACCAACCGCTTCAGGGTCTTTCAATGTTTTCTTAAGTTTTTGTCGGAACAGGACGATATCTCCATAAAGGCAACTTTTACCGGAGGAATCGCCATGCCAAATCTGTCGA
>JAGUZQ010000115.1 GCA_020060765.1 Planctomycetota bacterium
ACTTCCTGCTCCATGGAACAGTCGTGTTCCTGCGCCAGTTGCTTCAGTCGTTGGGCCAGCGCATCGGGAAGATTGCGCACGGTCAGTGTAGCCATAGCGGGCCTCCTTGTTCGTCCTTAGCATTATACAACAAGATATCCGATATGCAAGCACTTTGCTGTCATTTGTGTGCACATCAAATTTGCACTTGCCGGTCGCCCTCACGTTCTCCATCTCTGTGACAGGTGTTTATACGAAGGAGGTGAACGATGAAGATTCGGGATTTGATCGAGGAGTTGCGGCAATACCCGCCGGACGCGGAAACGGCGGTCGCGTATTGGACCGAGGACTTCCTGATGGAGAACGACGGGCTTTCGCGGGAGGAGGCGGTTGCTGCCATAGAACGATTCATGGTTCTGGAAAACCCGGCGGGCGACGCAATGGCCGACTGCGTTGACGCGGCGCGGCAACAGGAGGGCGAATCGTGCGGATGAACGAATTCGACAGGGCGGCATGGAACAGCTTTGCGGGCTGCGAGTCCTGGAGCGGAGAGCGTCAGACGCTGCCGCTGATCGGCGAAGGGCGGTTCGAAAACGGGCAGCGGTACTGCCTCGTGCTGGACCGGACGGGCGGCTGCCTCATGATCGAGAACGACTTGGTCAATGATTTTGGCGTTATGCGGATCTCTGCATAACGCCGTTTGTGCGGAGTTTCCCGTTATGTTGACATCGAAGTGGAGTTGCACGTGATGCCGCGAGATTTCATCATTCCCGTCTTTCCATGTCCGCATAACAATCTTTCGTGGGAATGGTCCCACGGAGGATTTGTCATGATTGAGAACTATGTGTCGAAGCGAGTGGCGCTGCGGATGAAAGGGAGCATGTTTGGGCCGGAAATGGAAACGCTTTCGCGAGAAATTGGTGCTTCTGGGTATTCGTCTCTTTCTGGAGATCATTATCTTCACGCCTGCGAATACTTTGGAATATGGTGTTCCAGAAATGGGATAGCCAAGGATGCCGTTACGCAAGCAGACATGAAAAGGTTTCTCGACAATCCGATAAATATCGAGGGCGTCAAATTCGTTTCCGGCGCACATAGCCTTCGCCCGGGATTGAGGGCGCTTTTTGCCATTCTGGGGCGCGACAATCGCCCCACACCGATGGCGCCACTGGATGCACACATCCATGACTTTTGCGCTTGGCTGCGTACCGTCAGGGGCTTGAGCGACCGGACGATTTCCAAGCATAGACAGGGACTCAAGCGGTTTTTGACGTATTTGGGAAACGGCAATGAGGTAACGGATGTTCCCGAAATGTCCGTTGAATCTCTTTGCCGGTATATTGACGAATACGCGAAGCGGGTCAGTTTCTCTGCCAAACGGGACAACCAGATCACCATTCGCCATTATTGCCGTTATCGAAAGGTAAAGGGCGATACTCAGCTTGAACCGTTTCTTGATGTGCATCTTCGTCGGCCAAAGCCCAAAAGATCTCTGCACCACAAAGTTTTGTCCCGCGAACAGGAGGCTAAATTGCTGCGCGTAATCGGGAGAAAAACCGCCCAGGCCAAACGCGATTATGCCACCACGCTGCTTATGATCAGGTTGGGGCTTCGAGTCGGAGATGTATGCGAACTTCTTATCGATGACATAGATTGGGATGAGGGACGATTCCTGGTGCGGAATACCAAGGCTCGTCGGGAACGGCTTCTTCCCTTGCCCGATGATGTTGGTGCCGCCATCTCCGATTATCTGTTGAATGGCCGCCCCAAGACCGATTCGCGGCACGTCTTTGTCCGGCATTGTATTTACCGGTTTACGCTGGTTGGCAGCCCGTTTACCCGACAAGGGATCCAGCACCAACTCGTGCGCTATTTCGAACGCGCTGGGCTTCCGCTGAACCTTTCCGGAACGCATGTATTGCGGCACACCGCCGCGACCCGAATGAGTGGCGGCGGGGCGAAGATCAAGAGTATAGCCGATGTGCTCGGTCACAAATCCATCAAGACCACGGGTATCTATATCAAGACGAGCGACCGGATGCTGGATGCCGTCGCCATGTCTTGGCCCAAGGAGGGCGGCAGATGACTGCATCCAAAACGATGATGGATTGGGTCGCCGATTTCCTCGCATATAGAAATTCCCTTGGCTTCGAAGATATAACGCTAAAGGACGCGCTCCCGCGCTTTGCCAGATATTGTTGCAAGCAGGACCAGTCCAGCCACCTCACCAGAGAAATCGCCGTAGACTGGGTGGCATCGCGAAAAAAAGCGGGACCGTACTATCGCCGCAGATTGCTTGGCCAGATTCGCATCTTCGCGCAATACCTCTCGCTGTTTGACCCGAAAACGGAAATCCCCGAACTCGGTCTTTTGGGTTACGCCCCATATCGCCGACGTCCATATATCTACAGCGACGAGGAAATCCGACGCATGATTGCGGTCGCAGAAACCGGTAAATGGCGCGTGCCTTTCTGGAGTGATACACTTCCGGCCATAATCGGGCTTCTTTCCTGTACCGGGATGCGCCCGGGAGAAGCACTGCGGCTTCGAATTGCGGATGTCAACATCCCGGACAGGCAGATTGTGATCCGGGAAAGCAAGTCCTGTTTGCGACGACGGATAATGATCCACGAAACTACCGCAAAGGCACTTGATCGGTACTTGGATACTCCGATTCCCGTTCCCCGCCATGGGGCTCCCACCTTCTTTCGCCGGGAGAGAGGCCGTCCCATCGAAAGGCGTTGTATCGACGGCAGTTTCCGCTATTTGAGGAAATGGGCCGATCTCACGGCACCCCCGGGGGAGCGGCAACCACGCCTCTACGATCTTCGCCATACTTTTGTCTGTCGCCGTCTGTTGATCTGGTATCGGGAAGACCGCAATGTGCAGGAACTGCTGCCAGCCCTTTCTGCATACGTCGGTCACAGTGAAATCGACGACACGTATTGGTATCTGACCGCAACGCCCGAACTCATGGCGCTCTGCAGTCGGAAGATGGAACAATTCGCCGAAGGAGGACTGCAATGACATTGGGCCTCTCACAGGTGATACAACTTTTCTTTACGGAATGTCTTCCCGGACAACGCAACGCGAGCCACCGAACGCTGCAGTCGTATCGCGACTGCGTTCGCCTCTTCCTGATTTACATGCAGGAAAAGGCACGAATATCGCCCGAACGTCTCGGTTTCACTGATCTGACCGCCGATCACGTATTGGAATTTCTCGCTCATCTCGAAAAGGACCGGCGGAATTCGATCCGCACCCGCAACCTTCGGCTCGCCGCTATACGGACTCTCATGCGATTTGTCGCATTCAAGTGTCCGGAAGCGTTGCACACGGCGAATTGCATTTTGGCGATCCCCTTCAAACGTACGGATCAGCCGATTCTTGGATTCCTGAGTCAAAAGGAAATGAAGGCCGTGCTGGATGCGCCCAGTGCATCTGCATGGAGCGGTCGTCGAGATCGGGTTATGCTCCAAACGCTGTACAACACCGGGGGGCGCGTTTCGGAGATAGCAACTCTCCGCGTACAGGCGGTCCATTTTTCGGGAAGGCCCGCAATCGATCTTTATGGGAAGGGCCGAAAAGAGCGAACCGTCCCCATCTGGAAGGAAACCGCCGAACAATTGAATGCGTGGATCACAGAAAATGCATTCCAACAAGCCGATGCGCTGTTTCCAAACCGACATGGGCAGGCCATCACAAGATCCGGGGTAGAAAAACGTCTGAAAATTGCCGTTACCGCCGCCAGCGAAAAAGTGCCGTCGCTTATGCGCAAAAAAGTATCGCCGCATACATTTCGGCATACGCTCGCGATGCACATGCTCCAATCGGGTATTGACCTGACGGTGATCTCGCTTTGGCTCGGCCACGAAAAGCTGGAAACGACCCATCGATACATGGAAGCCGATATCAAGCTGAAAGAGGAGGCGCTTGGCAAAACAAGCGGTGCCAAGGGAATCATGAAACGTTTCCGGCCAGATGACAGACTGCTGGAATTTCTGAAATCGCTGTAGTTTTATGCGGAGCTTTGGGGGCCACGCATGTGAATTCTCAGGCACATGCGTGGTCTTTCGCCCAAGGAGATTCGAATTGGTCAACATAACGGGAAACTCCGCACAATTGGCGGGCGCTGTCTTGAGTTGGCCTTTCCGAGCCAGGCGGCGGCGCGGGCATTCGCCATCGGCATCGGCGAGCCGGTATCGGTGGACGAGTTTCTTGTGCTTGGTTTCCGTGAGGTATGAAAGGGATCGATGATGAACGAACAGACGCTGCTCAAGTTGGCGCGCCTTGCCGTACCGGGCATCGAAACGATGAAGGAACGGAAATCCGACCGATTGGACTTTCACGAGGTGTATGTGACCAGCCTCGCGAACGCGATCCGCGCCGCTTACGACCTGGGGCGGCGGGATGCGGAAGAAGCGAAGCGGCGATAAACCGTTATCGCGCGTGGCAGCGCCGTTTCTCCGCGCTACCCGAGCGGTCGTTTTTTTCAAAAAAACTTTCCGCATCGCCGGTTTCCAAAACTCAATCACATTACGAACTTTTGTTTTCGCCCCGTTTTCGCCTCAAAAAAGGCGTGGTTTTGGACTTGCTGCGGGTCAAAACGCATGGCTGATGTCTCACAGCTTCGCGCAAGGGGCGCGGCGCAAAAAACAAAACGAGGAGAAAAGAATGGCGACCAAGAACGAAAAGGGGCAGACGGCGGCGGCGGTTTGCGAAGAGCGGCTCGGGGACATCGGCGCGCTTCTCGACCAGATCGGTCAGGAACTGAACGCGCGGTTCAAGCCGATTGAGGAAGCGGGCGTCGATTGGACATCGGCGGGTGACCTCGGGCGGGTTCGGGAAAACCTGATCGAAACGCTGCAAGGCCTTTGCGCGTTCTCGCGGGAAGAGATCGAGGCGACCTTGGCGGAAATTCGGGGCTGAACGGTTTTCAAAAAACGGGAGGAACGGAAATGACGGCGAAGGAACTTGAGGAAGGGATGCGGGCGCTGCTGGACGAAGCCCTCGCGGTGGCGCTGGGCGAGATCGACGAAGACGGGATGACGATGCCGACGGAACTGGAACACCTGATCCGGGTGTCGACCTTCGAGGAAGAGGGCGTTCTGAGCGGAGACCCCGGCATCGTGCTCCGGTTCAACCGGGACGGCGGGGTGGCGGAATTTCAGGTGACCATTGTAAGGTCGCGATAACAAACCGGGCCGGGCGGGACCGGCCGCATTTTCAGAGAGGAGCGGAACCATGGCGACGAAGATAAGCAAGGCGAAGGGCGCGGTAAAGAAGGCGGGCGCGAAGAAAACTCCCGCGAAGAAGGCTCTGGCGAAGAAGCCGGCGGAGAAGAACGCTGCGCCGAAAAAGGCGGCTCCAGCCGGGAAGGCGGCGAAGGCGGACGCGGGTTGCGCGTTCCACCTGTACGACGAAGGGCAGAAGAAGTTCGTTCCGGCCGAACAGGCCAAGGCGGTCAAGATCGACGGCTTTGGCGCGTTCTCTTTCTTCCTGCACAAGAGCGCCGACGGAAAAGGCTGGACAATCAGCGAAGCAACCAGCGGCGGGCGCATTGCGGTCGGCTTCACGCAGAAGGAAGCGAAAGAGAAGGCGAAGGAGGCCCTCGGCAAGCACGGCGAGGCAGACCTGGCCGAAAGCATCCGGCGTACCATTGCGAAAAACGGCGCCGCGCCGGGGTTCGAGGCGCGGAAAGCGGAGAAGCAAATCTTCAAGGTGACGACCGACGACGGGAACGAGGTCGAGGTTACGTTCGACGCGGAATTCCGCAACCACCTCGAATTCCGGGGCGCGGTCAGCCCGACCGGCTACCACAGCCATTTCGGCTACGACGGCAAGGGCAAGGTGGAGGATGCGGCGCGGAAGATCGCGAACGCCTTGCGCGCCGAATTCCTGAAGGAACAGGCCAAGTCCGCCCGCAAGGGCAAGAAGGGCGCGGAGGCGGGGAATATGCCGCAGGTGACGACCCGGCTTAAGAGCAGGATTCTTGCCGCCCTGGTCGACGACAAGAAACTTCCCCGGCTCCAAGTCCAGTTCGACGAGATCGTCAAGGCGACTGGCGCGCCGGTTGGCGACGTTGCGGCGGCGCTGATGGTTCTGGAACTGAACCGCGCGGTCAAAAGCCTGCCGGGTAAGTTCTACCGCTTGCCGAAGGCCGACGAGCAGAAGCCTTCCGGCAATCGGGGTGGAAAGCCGCGCGGCAAGATGAGCATGCTCGACGCGGCGGTCGAGATCCTGAAGGGCTCGACGGAACCGATCACGGTCAAGGAGATCACCCGCGCGGTTTTCGAGAAAGATCTTGCCGCCAGCAACGGGCGAACGCCTCACGCCACCCTTTCGGCGGCGATGGGGCGGGAGATCGCCGCCAAGGGAGCGGAGAGCCGCTTCCGCCGCGCGGATCGGGGCCGCTTTGCGTTGAACGCCTAACCCAAGAAACCCGATAGAGGAGACGAACGATGCTTGAAACAATTACCCGCCTGATTTGCGACAGTTGCGGCGCGCAAGGCCCCGAGGCTTTGGAAAGCGAAGACCCGGTGGCTCTGGCCAAGAAAGAAGGCTGGTCCTGCGGAGACGAGGATCGCTGTCCGGCTTGTTCCCCTGAAGGGCAACCCGCTTCCGCCTGATTGCCGTTCCAGCAATACCCCAGCGCGCCCTGGCTTCCCTTGCCGGGGTCGCGCTACGAGTGGAATTTGCCCCGACCAGCGGGAGGCGAATGGAAAGGCCATCCTGCAAGCGCGCAGCGCAAATGCCTGTCGGGCATCGACCCGGGGTTGCGCTACGGGTGGCCCGGAGCCCGGGCGGGCAATATCGCGAAGCTGGCATCAAGGTTCCTCCACCTTTTTTACCGCGCCGAATTGTAATCAATCTGCGCCAGCCCCCGCAAAAGCGCAAAAACAGCCCCAAATTCAACGAAGTTCTCCCAGGTGTACCTTTGGTAGCACCCCCCACGGGCATCCTGTCCCCAAAACAGCCCGTTTGGCCCCGCGCCCCGAAAGGAATTCCCATGCCCGACGGCAAACTGAATCCTCTGCGCCTTGCTCCGGCCGATGCGGCGCGGCTCTTGTCCAAGGCGGGTGGGAAGCCGGTGGATGAACGGCAGATCGTGGAAGCCGTGGAGGCAGGAGCGCCCGTCGATAATGGCGGCGATCTCAATCTTGTCCACCTTGGCGCCTGGTTGCTGCGGGAAATCGGCGGTTTCGACCGATAGGCCCCCGCTAGCGCATCAACCGTACGTGAACGATTTCCGGCGAGAGGAAACCGATGGCGATCAATCCCCACAGAATGAAGCCGGTCGAACTGGCGCGCCTGATGAACAGCACCCCGCTGGGCGAAGTGGTGAGCCAGGCGGCGGTGTATCGTCAGCAGAATCGCGCGGGCCTGCGTATCGGCGACGGCAAACGGATCGACCTCGTGCGTTACGTGGCTTGGCTGTTCCTGGAATGGCTTCGCGTGCGGACAGAAGAGACGCGGGCAACCGGTCTCACGTACGAGGAACGGCACCGGAACTATGCCGCCGAACGGTCGCGCCGCCTCTCCGAATCGGTGCGCGACATCGGCGTTCTCCCGCCGGTGGAGAACCCGGAGCGCAAGGAATCGTGCCGGTATGATCTGGCGAAATTCATCCTGACCTACGCGCCCGAGGGAAAAGACCCGTTCTCGAACGATCACATCCGCGTGATCCGCCGGATCGAGAACGCAATTTTCCACGGCGGGCGGTTTGTCGAGGCGGTTTACCGGGGATTTGGCAAGTCCACGATCAGCGAACTCACCGCCGCCTGGGCCGTTCTGTACGGGCACAAGCGCTTCATCCCCATCATCGGCGCAAACCAGACTCGCGCCTCCGACAATCTCGATTCCATCAAGGGCATCTTCGAGAGCGATCGGCTTCTGGCGGACTTTCCGGAGGTCTGTTATCCGATTCACGCTCTGGAAGGCATAAACCAGCGAAGCCACGGCCAGCTTTACCGGGGGAATCCCACGCACATCGAATGGAGCGCGGATTTTCTCGTATTCCCCATGATCGAGGGATCGGAAGCGGCGGGCAGCGTCATTCTTGCCTGCGGAATCACGAGTTCCAAGGTGCGCGGCATGAAGAAGCGGCGCGGCGACGGCGTGCAGCTCCGCCCCGACTTCGTGATTGTCGACGATCCGCAGGACGAGGAGTCCGCCGCATCCCCGCAACAGGTCACGAAGCGCCTGAACATCATCAAGAAAGCGATCATCCGCTCGGCCGGGCACACGACCGGGATGTCCGTGGTGATGCCGTGCACCGTGATCCAGAAGGACGATCTTGTCGATCAGCTTCTCGACCAGCGCAAGAATCCGGCGTGGCAGGGCGAGCGCATTCCATTTGTCCGGCGCTGGGCCGAGTCGAGAGTCTCGACTGACAAGAGCGCGTCGAACGCGGGAGATAACACGGGAGGAACCGCGCCGCGTCCGTCGCGTGAACGCCTGGCCGGCACGGCCCACGCCGATCTGTGGCTGGGCGAATACGCGCGCCTGCGGAACACCTACAACGCCGACGACCCTGACGACCAGATCCGCGCGCGCGCCGAGGCGACCGCGTTCTATGAAGCGCATCGCGCCGAGATGGACAAGGGCTGCCTCGTCTCCTGGGAGTACTGCTTTGCCCGCGACGAGGGAGAGGTGAGCGCCATCCAACACGCCTACAACGCCCTCATCGACGACGGCGAGGAGGTGTTCGCCTCGGAATTCCAGAACGATCCGCTGACGCCGCCCGAGGAGGAAGGGCAGCTTACGCGCGAGGAGGTGCTCGCGAAGCTCAATAACCTGAAGCGGTACGAAGTGGCTACGGCCTGCGAAAAGCTGACGGCGTTTATCGACGTGCAGGGGAAGTGCCTCTATTACGTAGTCTGCGGCTGGGGCGCGGATTTCACCGGCTACGTCGTCGATTACGGCGTGTTTCCGGATCAGCACAAGCGTTATTTCTCGCTCCGCGAGGTTACGCGCACGCTGCAGAACGCCTTCCCCGGCACGGGCCAGGAAGGCGCGTGGCGCGCCGGATTCGAGGCGCTGACCGGAAATCTCCTCGGCCGGGAATGGAAACGCGACGACGGGTCGGTGCTGCGAATCAGCCGCTGTCTCATCGACGCGAACGACGGCAATGCGGCGCAGACGGTGTATGACTTCTGCCGCCAGAGCTCCCACGCAGCCATCGTCATGCCCTCGCGCGGCAAGGGTGTCACCGCATCCTCCACGCCGTTCTGCGATTACCGCAAGAAGCCGGGCGACCGCGTGTCGGAATGGAACTGGCGTATTCCCGCGAGCAAGGGGCGCAGCGCCATACGCTATATCCTCTTCGACACGAACTACTGGAAATCCTTTATCCGCAGCCGCTGGCGCGTGGCCAAGGGCGACCCCGGCGCATTGTCCCTCTATGGCAAAAGGCCGGAACCGCAGCGAATGTTCGTGGAGCACATGGTTTCGGAATATTCGGTGCGCACCGAGGGGCGCGGCCGGGTGGTGGACGAATGGCAGATGCGCCCCGGCCACACGGAAAACCATCTCTGGGACTGCCTTGTGGGTTGCGCGGTCGGCGCGTCCGAACAGGGGATTGTCCTGCAGGACTTCTCAACCGGAAGGCGGGAGCAGAAACGGCAGAAGGTCAGACTTTCGGAGCTACAGAAAACGAGACGGAGGTGAGGTATGAAAAATCCACGGGGATACGGCCCAGGCGAATTGATGGTCCTGGCGGCGAAGCATGTGCGCCGGATGAATATCAGAAACGGTCATCTCGCCGAGGACGCAACGCAGGACTACGTAACCGCCGCCTACGCGGCGGGATTCCGCACCGACGGAAGCGGCACGAAATCCTACCAGCAGCGTGCCGGAACTTGGGCAGCGAGCGGCCGGGTGCGCAAATCCGCCCGCCTTGCCCGGCGCGAGCGGGAGGATGTGGTTGAACTTGACCGCTCCGCCGGTGAAGACGCCTCCGGCAATGAAGCCGTAGGGCGTTACGCGCATATCTGCGGGCAAAAAACGATCTCTCCCGCCGCTTCGGCAAGACGCGGGGAGATTGCGCGCGCACTTCGCCAGGCGATCCGGGCGCGCTCCTTGCGGGAACAGCGGCTTCTCCACGCGCACTTCAGGCGCGGCCTGAATTCGCGTCAGGCGGCGGCGGAATTACGCATGCCCTATAGCAGCGTCCGTCGGCTTTTGCGGAAGCTTTTGGATGATTTGCGGCGTCTGGCCGGGACCGACGAGGAGGAATTTTTCAGATATTTCTGAAAACCGTGAGAATTTCCAATCCCTTGCGACTCTGAACCATAGGGAGGGCACTCAAATGGCAGACGAACAGGAACAACAGATTCGGGACAATATTTCCGCCCCCAAACGCGTCCAAGGCGACGCCGGTTCCGTCGAACAGCACGCCCTGAAAGACCAGATCGAAGCGGACCGCTATCTTGCCTCAAAAGCTGCGGCCAGGCGTAAAGGCCCCGGCGTCAGGATCGCCAAGATGGTGCCGCCCGGTTCCGCCTGAACCACCACGCCAGTATTTTCTTTTCCTTCATCTTATCCACGCCCGCGTTCCGGGCCGGAGTCCGTCATGCCGGAAACTGCCGCCAGCGAAAAGAAGCCGATCCGCGTGAGCGCCCTGCGCGCCGTGCCGGTTCGGCGCGTGCGAGCCCGCTTCGATGCGGCGGACACCACGGACAACAACCGCCGTCACTGGGCGCGCGCCGACGG
>JAGUZQ010000045.1 GCA_020060765.1 Planctomycetota bacterium
ATCGTCTTTTCCTCCAAAGGGAAAACCTTTTCTCCCCTTGGATATATCGACCCTCAACTGCCATCCTATCCAGCTTTTCTTTCCTGACAGGGTACTAGAATGAAACTATTGGCCGTAACCCAGTTTTTTCGCGCCTGCCTGAACAGCCTTGGCGATATTGTCTGTCGATATTTCGGTTTTTCCCTTTTCCAGGCCAAGCTCCGCCAGTTGCAAGTGCTCAAATTTCTGAAAACCGGCCTGCTCAAGGCTGTTCTTGACGCAATTCAGGGGACAGCCGTCGATAGCCAGTATCTGGTCGGCGGCTTCGGTCGTTTTCATGATGCCCGGCACCCGGCCGCCGATACCTACGGTGCAGAACATTTTGCCTTTGCCTTCCGCCGACAGTTTCCGCGCCGCCTGATCCGCCACCGCCCCTACGTCAGCCGCGCCGGAGCAGGCGAAGATCAGTTTCGTGCCCCCGCAACAGTTACAGTTCGAATTTCCAGCCATGTTTTTCCCTTTCGTCAACCGCCTAACAACGCCTTGATTTCTTCGACCTGGGCCACCTTGCCCACGAGTTTGACCACACCATCCACCGCCAACGCCGGGGTCATCATCACGCCGAATTTCATGATGTCGGTGATGGCGGTGACTTTTTCCAGCTCGCAGGCAAGGCCGAGTTCCTTGACCGCCGCTTCGGCATTTTCCGCCAGTTTTTTGCACTTGGGGCAACCGGTGCCCAGTATCTGAATCTTCATGGTTTTTCCTTTACGAAAAAATCGCGCCAAACAGCATCCCGCTCAGCGCCGCCATTACGATAACCAGCAGCACGAATACCACGGTTTTTTTCGTACCCATCACGCTGCGGATCACCAGCATGTTGGGCAATGACAGGGCGGGGCCTGCCAGCAGCAACGCCAGCGCCGGGCCCTTGCCCATGCCCGAACCGATCAGCCCCTGCAAGATAGGCACCTCGGTCAGCGTGGCGAAATACATGAACGCCCCCGCCACCGAGGCGAACAGGTTGGCTTGGATGGAATTGCCGCCCACCGCCTGCGCCACCCAATTGGAAGGGATCAGACCCTCATGGTCAGGACGTCCCAGCAGCAGCCCCGCAATCAACACCCCGAACAGCAGCAGCGGCAAAATCTGTTTGGCGAAAGTCCAGGAAGAGGAAAACCATTCCTGCATCTCGCCCTTCTGCGTGCCGGTGATCAGGGACAACCCCACGAAAGCCGCGACAAACGGGATCATCGGTTCGTGCGGGAAGCCCAACGCCAGCCCCGCAACCGGAACGCCGACGCCAACCATCTTCCACCACGCCACGCCGAACCAGAGCAAGAGGAAGACCGCTAACGCTACGGCAAAACCCGTGGCTATGCGCCACTTGTAGTCGTAGATCATTTTCCACGGCCCCATAACCGGCACAGTCTTGACGTCCAGTGTCGCCCCGTCAGTCTCGTATTTCGCTCGATCAATGGTCACAACTTCGCCAGGACTGGCGCGGTATAACGTCGCATGGCTAACGCGGATAGTAAACTCTTTCTCAGTCGACGCCAGCATCTGCCCGTTGAGAAGATGATGGCCGTCACCACTCTTATCAAATATAACAACCGACGTCTCTTTCTGGGGCTTGCCCCAGTTGGCAAAGACAAGAATGCCGACCATCGCCGCGAAGTACAGCGCGGTCTGCCAGAGCGGCCGCCCGCTTTCCGCGTCCGGCATTTCCGCCTGTTGCAACGCCTTTTCGGCTTCCTCCTTCCGGAAAATGAAGTGCATGCACAGGCCGATGACAATGCTGAACACGACCGCCCCGACCGCGCGCGCCACGCCCAGCTCCAGGCCGAGAATCCGCGCCGTCAGCACGATGGCGAGGATGTTGATGGCAGGGCCGGAATAGAGAAAGGTGCAGGCCGGCCCCAGCCCCGCGCCCATGCGATAAATTCCGGCGAAAAGCGGCAGGATGGTGCAGGAGCAGACGGCCAGAATCGTGCCCGAGACCGAAGCCACGCCGTAAGCCAGTACCTTGTTCGCCCGCACGCCCAGGTATTTCATGACCGACGCCTGGCTGACAAAAACTCCGACCGCACCGGCGATGAAAAAGGCCGGCACCAGGCACAGCAGCACGTGTTCGCGCGCATACCATTTAACCAACGCCAGCGACTCCAGCGTCGCCTGATCGAACCGGCTCCACCCTACCGGCAGGTAAAAACAAGCGAGGAAAACACCTGCCATTAAAGCCAGCCATTTTCCTTCTCTCTTCCAGTCCATGCGTTGACCTTATTTGCTGGTTGGCCAAACGGCCAACACTACGTTAAAAAAAATTACTTGCGCAGCGCCGCCATCTGCTTGATTCTAGTTTCGATCATCTTTTCCACGCAGGTGACAAAGTCCAGCACGCACGGAGTCTGGAGCGCATAGAAAACCATGTTGCCCCGCTTTTCGTCCAGGATTATGCCTGCCTGCTTCAGAAGCGAGAGGTGTTTGCTGACCGTGGACTTGTCCGCGCCAATCAGCTCGGTAAGTTCGCAGACGCACCGCTCCCGCCGGGCGAGTTCGTTGACGATGAAGAGCCGGCTAGGATGCGCCAGCGCCTTGAAAATCACAGCCTGCGCTTCCATCCGCGCCTGGGTACACTTGTCCATTTTTGCAGCCCCTTTCTGTTGGCTATTTGGCATTATAGCCAACCATCTGCCGTTTGTCAAGCCGCAGACAAAATTATTTCCCTGGCGACTGGTTTGTGGTAATATCGATATTACTTAAGCGCATTCTGCGATAACCGCATTGGAACTGGCATGACCGGCATCTTTCATTCTGTCCGCTTCTGGCTGGCGCTGGCCTTGGTCTACGTGGCGGGTTCTTTGAGTTTGCTTTCGCGCCTGACGCCGGACAAGGGCGGGAGCGCGAGAATCAACCAACCACCCCTCCTTTACCGGGAAGTCGAATTCACTCCTTCGGGCAGGCCGCCGCTAATCAGCGAGGGACGCCGCCTCTTCACCTTCAACAGCCGGGTCGACCACGCGGTTTTCGACGGGGCGGAAGGTTTTGAATTCAAACTCGCGCCGTCGCAGCCGCTGGGCGAATGCAGCGTGCAGGCGATTATGGAATGCGACCATCACCAGAGCTTTTCCCATACCTTTAATCTTGCGCGCATGGCGGGGGACGGCTTCCGGTTCTCGGTGCCGCTGCGTCATCACGGCGGCTACTGGAAACCGGTCGGCCACGACGGGGAATGGATAGACTGGAACATAACCGGCCTGCGGCGCTTCCAGGTTAAACTTTTCGCCCGGGAGCCGATCGCCGCCGAAGTCTCGCTGCATTACTCCCGCATCGAGCTGCCGGAAAAGGAAGCCGTCGGCCTGGCGTGGTGTTATCCGCTGGAGGAAAACGTCGCGCTGGGAGACAGGTTCGAACTGGCGTTCGATATAACCGGCTGGCGGGGAAACCCGTTCGATTACACCAATTTCCGCCTGATGTTCGAAGTGGCAGAACCCGACGGAAACACGCGCGAATGCCAGGGATTTCTGTTTCAGAATTTCGAATCCTTCGTCTCTCCCCAAGGCGAGAAAATCCTGCCCAAAGGCGCCAAGCACTGGCGCGCGCGGTTCCGGCCGCTGGTTACGGGAACGCATAAATATCGCCTGCTTTACCGCAAGGAAGGGGCGCAGGATATCGAACTGGCGGCAGGCGCTTTCGACACGCTGCCGGGCAAGGCTCCGGAATTCATCCGCATCTCCCCGAAGAACCAACGGTATTTCGAAAAGGCCGACGGCAGTTTTTTCTATCCCTTCGGCTGGTGCCTGATCTACCCGGTGGACAAACCCTACGAAGTCGAATACGTGCCTTATCTCCACGACGAGAACAGCCTTTCCATCATGCTGAAAATGGTCGATGACCTCGCCGACTGCGGCGGCAACTTCATGCGCTTCTGGATGACCGACTGGTGGTCGGGGATCGAGTGGAACAAGAGCGTGGACAACTACGGGGGACTGGGCAGATATAACCTCAAGAACGCCTGGATCATCGACCGCCTGCTGGAGCATTGCCGCGAGCGCGGGGTTTACGTGGTGCTGGAAACCATGAACCACGTCCGCCTCGCCGCCAGGGGCTACGGCTGGGACGAGAATCCGTTTAACCGGCGTAACGGCGGGTTTCTAGACGCGCCGCTGAACTACTGGACCGATCCGCTGGTCAGACCGCTCAACCAGAAGCGGATGGATTACATTGTCGCGCGCTGGGCAGACCAACCGGCGGTGCAAAGCTGGAATTACCTGTCGGAGCCGGACAACGTCAGCGGCAATTATTGGAGTTCCGCCCGCAATGAAATTTATGAAGCCATAGCCTTTATGAAAAAGCAGGATCCGTACCAGCGCCTGATTTCCAATCATATGTGCAATCCGACCAAGGATATGTCGTTCTACGCCGACAACCGGATAGAGTTTATTCATACCAACGCCTATCCCGGTTTGAGCGGCTTTTCCGACAGCCAGGCGCAGACCGTGCGCGACTTCGCCGACAAGTTCGCCGGGTTCGCCAAGCCGGTGGTAGTCGCCGAGTACGGCGGGCACTGGGCGGCCGACCCGGACTGGAAAATGGGGCGGGACACTATCGCGGGTCTGTGGGGAGGAATCTGCAGCCGCCTTTCCGGCGCGCCGCTCAGCTGGTGGTGGAACTACAACTACGGCGACGATATGAGGCGTTATTACCGTATCGCGGCAGACTTCCTCCAGGGAGAAGACCTGATCGCCGAGGATGTCGCGACGAAAGGATTCTGGCGCGAGCGGCACGGAGTCTGCGCGAACAAGAATCACAATTTGCAGGCGCTGATGGTGGGCAACGATTCCCGCCGCTTTATCTATCTTTACAATTTCGACACCGTCGCCCGCACCCGGCTTATCCCGACCAAGGTGGAACAGGCGGTGCTGACTTTTTCAGATATGCGCAACGGCTCCTATCTCGCCGAATTCTGGAATCCGCGCGCAGGCAAGACCGGAATTGTCCAGCGGGTCGACGCGGAAAACGGCTCGCTGAAACTTGAGGTGCCTGATTTCGAGTACGACCTGGCGATAAAGATTTATCCGTTGCCCGATGGCAAGGAACCGACCTGGCCGGAACTGGTTGCCGGGAAAACGCGGGAACCGGAACCAGACGAAGAAGCGGCGCACGCCTGGCTGTGGAAGATTACACCCTTCTTGCAGGAGGTACAGCTCAAGGCCACGCCCCGGTGCGTGTATTTCACGAAAATCGCCGCGCCTGACGAAGGCCGGGGCTGTTATCCTGTTATTGAAAGTCCGACAGGCGGCAAGGCGGATTATGCCTGGGATTTTCTGCCGGAAAAAAACGGCTGGGAGATTTGGATTAAACCGACTGAAAAAGGCGAGTACCTGATGCGCGCCGTGCCGCGCGCGAAAATTCCGCCTGCCGAGGTCGTGGAGCCGGGAAAACTGGACGAGGACGCAATCGGCCTGACTGTCAGCATCGACTCCTATCGCGGCGGTCACTTCAACAAACCGGAATTGTTTCGCCAGCACTTCCTGCAGGCGAAAAACGCGAAAACACTGCGGGTGGGAATTATCGATCAAATCGAAAATCCGGCAGGGGAAAACGATTGGTTTGTCGCCTATTACCGCGGGCCGCTGTTCGTGCCGGAAAAGGGGACTTATACTTTTGCGATCAACTCCGACGACGGCAGTTTCCTGTCGCTCGACGGCGAGGTGTTGACCTCCTGGCTGGGCGGGCACGAGGCGGAAATAAAAAACCGCCCCCTGGGCAACAACTGGCTGCACAAGAAAACCCTCCGGCTGGAAGCGGGTGTGCACTGGCTGGAGTATTATCATCAGGAAGGCACCGGCTGGCAGATGGCGCGGGTGGGCTGGCTGCCGGAAGGCGACGAAGCTTCAGCGCCAAACCGGGATTACTACGCCAGCCCTTACGATTTTATCGTAAAGGAATGGCAGGTCATTCCCGCGCAATACTTCGACGGAAAAATTCCCTGTCGCGTACAGGTTTTGAAAAACGGCGTTGACCGCGCCGAAATCAATCCCTGCGCCGGACTGGAACTGCGCAAGCCGTTGAAAAGGATTTACGGCGTCAATCTCAAACTGCCTGGCAACGGCGCGGGAGAGTTCAAGGTGTTCGACACTCCCGGTCGGAGAATACTCTATGGCGCGCCGGTCTGGGTCGATAATTCTCACTGGCGGCGGTTTTCACTGGAATGGGAAGCAGGAAGAACCAGCGACCGGCAGCATTTCATCAAGAGCGAACTGTACGACATTTCCCTGCCGCTGTCATTTTCAGTCAGCGACGAGGAGCCGCGCCAGCAGGTGCACGAGAAACGGAAACCGGGAATCTGGAATATCGCGCCGGAGCAACAGGCGTTGCCTTTTATTATCTCCTATCGCAATATTCCGCTGGCCAGAGGCACCACGCCGGAGTGGCCGGGAGAGTCGGAAGTCGCTTGCCCTCCGTTCACGGCAAGCGAGGTGATCGAACCGACGCTGTCAGGGCAGACAACAGCTTTGCCGGCGGGAAGCTGCGCCGGTTGGCTGAAAAACAGGAGCGACGGAAAGGAGATTGTTCCACAACCTTTGCGCATAAACATCTGGACAGTCGCTCCGTCCAAACTGAAAGAACTGCTGGCGGGACACGCGGGCGCGGCGGTGGTACTGCCGCTGGATCCGCGACCGGCGCTGGCGGGGATGAGTTCCGATGACTTGCAGGCGCAACTGCACGCCGTGATTGCCGCGATCCGGAGCGCGGGTGCCAATCCCGTATTACTGATCTGCGCGACGCTTGACCTGAACCGGCGGCAACAACAACAGCACGCAATCTGTTACGTACGGACGCGGGACAAATACGGCTGCCCCCTGGTCGATTTGCGGTTGCAAAAAAAGCAGGTGAAAAATTAAACGAGTTACCGCCGATTATCGGTGCAGATGATAGGACAATTCCGCCAGCCCCACGCCCAGGTTTTCATTTCGCACCGCGACGTGCGCAGGCACTTCCAGCCGGGTATGGGAAAAATTCCAGATCGCGTCAATGCCGCACTCCACCAGCATCGCCGCCACTTCCTGCGCGGCGCGGCGGGGGACAGTCACAATGGCCAGCCTGACGCCGGTCTTGGCGACGAACCCCGCAATCTCGGCGGAGGAACGGACCGCGTAACCGCTGATGGTGCGACCGATCTGGCGGGGGTCGTTGTCAAACAATGCGGCGATCTGCAAACCGTAGAGAGCGAACGCGCCGTAATTGGCCAGCGCCCCGCCGAGCTGGCCGATGCCGACGATGATGGCGCGATAAGGCTGGTCGAAGCCCAGCACGCGGCAGATGGTCTTCTGCACCAGCGCCGACTTGTAACCGACGCGGGGGCAGCCCTTCACCCCGATCAACGCGAGGTCTTTACGCACCTGGGTATCGTCCACGCCGACGAAAGAAGCCAGCGCCGCGCTGGAAACAGATTCCGAACCGCTTTTTTCCCGGAGATCGCGGACATATTGGTAATAACGCGGCAGCCGCTCCAGCGCGCTTTGGGTCAGTTGTTTTTTTGCCATGGTGTTTTCCGATTTAATAATTACCTCTGTCCGGCGTTTTCGTCAGCCAATTTCTCGTAATAAGCCTTGACCAGATCTTCGTAGCCCTTGGGCATCCCGGCGTCGAGGGCGTCGACGATTTCCCGTTGCAGGTCGCGGGGCAGGCCCGAGGCGCGGTCGGCGCGCACCGTCGCCTCGCCTAACACCGCGTCGCTGGCGGTCTTGAGGCTGTCGATGGAATGCTGCGCCTGGCGCGACGCGGAACGGTAGCGCCCGGATTTCAAATCCTGCTCGACGGTGCGCATCTTCGACAGGGTGTTTTCCAAAACAGACGTATTATAGCCCATCATTTTCAGATTGAGATTGATCCGCTCGGCGCGGTTGCGGAGTTCCGTCTGCTTGCCCATCAGTCGCGGCAGCGGCCCCTTGTCCGCAGGGGCGGCTGGGCCTTCCAGCCCTTCGGCTCCGGCCGCGCCACCCTTGCCGCCGCCAGTGGCTCCGCCGGAAGCGTCTTTGGACTGGTCGTTGATTTCGCCTTTTTCAAAAGTATCGGGCGCGAGGCGGCTGGGCGTGCGCCGCCCGCCCTTGCCCACGGCGGTGTCGGAAACCATTTCCCCATGCGCGCGCCCTTGCCGACCCTCGCCGGAACGACCGCCGATCTCGGTGTTGTTGGGCAGGTGGTTGCCGGTCACGCCCTGGGCGGAATAATTACTCATCGGCCCGTCCAGCGCATCCCAGCCCGCGCCCTTGTCGAGTGAATCAGCCCAGGAGGAGGACGTGTCGTCGATCTCCTCCATCAGTTCCTCTTCCTGCTCGACCAGTTCGCCGATGATGTCTTCCAGTTTGTCCGGCATTTCCGCCATGGGCATATCGTAGTCCTTCAGCGGCTCCTCCATCTTCCAGGCGATGCGATCGGGTTTGTCGCTCAACCATTTCTCCAGATGCGTGGTCATGCTTTCGGCCAGTTCCAACCCGGTGGTGGCGGCGAAGGTGGAGATTTCCATTTCCTTCATTTTCATCGAACCGGCGGCGAGTTCCACTTCCTCCAGCACGGCAATGACCTCGCCCAGCAGCGACGGATTGCTGAAATCCTGCTTCGGCACTTTCGACAGGTCGGAGCCGAGGTCTTTCAGGAAGTTCGCCCAGTTCTCCTCCTTGGCGGCAAGGTCGGCCAGCTTTTCCTTGTCGGCCTCGGTAAAATCGTCCACGTCTTTCTTGGCGAGGTCTTTGGTAGCCTCTACCACTTTTTTCTGCTCGTCCTTGAATTTGTCCAGGGCGTCCTTGATTTTGCGCAGTTCCTCCGGCGCGTCGCTTTCGAGGTCTTCGCCTTCCTCCTTCTCCGCCGGTTCCTCGATCTTTTCCCGCAGTTCCGGCAGGATGCCCAGTATCTGCACGAGCCGCTTGATTACTTCCCCCTGCGCCTTGACCGCGGAAGCGACGGCCTTGCTTCGTTCTTCGGCGGGGGTTTTTCCCGACAACGAATTCAACGCCTGTGCCGCTTCGGGGCATTCGTTGACCGACAGCCCACGCAGAACCAGCCGGATGCGACTGGCGGCGGGATGTTCCACCTCCGCGACCGCGGCGGCGGCGTCCAACAGTGCGGCGCGCAAACCCAATTGCCGCGCGCACAGCGCCTGCGCGGTTGCCGGAAGTTTGTCGCCCGAGGCAGGCAGGTTCACGGTTTCGGCGTGAATAGATTTCTGTTCGGCCAGGATTTTCTCGACCAGGCGATAAGTCTGCTCAATGGATTTGACATCCTTGCGCGCTTCTTTTTGCGGATTTTCTATATTGATAATCATCGGCGCGGAGCGACCGACGCGATCCTTGCCGACACCGAAATCCGACGCCTCGCAGTAGACCGAGACAGAGTCGCCGACGTCGAAATCAGGCGCGTTCAGTTCCAGCGCATGTGACAGGTTCAACTCGCGCGCGTTGCCACCGGCGGTGTCCCAGCGTTTAAGCAGTTGCGGTTCACCCCGCTTGTTGCGGCGGAAAAACAGGCTGGCCTGGCCGATACCGTAATCGTCCTCGATAATTATCCGCAGTTGCACTGTCGTGTTCAGGCCGGTCTGAAAAGGCGAAGCCGGTTGCCCGAAACGCACTTGCGGCAGCTTGTCCGGCAGGCAGTCTATCGGACGGGCGATGGGATTTTCGTTGGTATTGCCTTCCTTGTCCAACAGCGAAACCGTGTACGTGCCGCTGGCGGAGATTTCGAAGGCGCCGACCAGTTTGCCGTCTTTCAGCATCAGCGGCGCGGTCTGGCCGGAGGAAAGGCGCGCATGCCCCTCCATCACCGCGTGATTGGTCGCCACCGACAACTCGACCCGGCTGCCGGCTGGCGCGCGAATACTGCCGTCGGCTCCCGCCAGCGCAAACGGCTCGATGCCAGTATAGGCGGGCGGAAAAACCGTGCCGGAAATCCCGTTCACCGCCGGGCGCGGGATCACAGTCACTTTCCGCCAGGAGGACGCAGTGTCGTCGATTTCCAGACGATAGTCGAACCCCTCGCGCAGGGAGCGCAGGGTATAGCCGAACCTGTTTTCGTCAATCCGCGCCAGTCGCCGGAGCTGTTCCTCCTTGCCGTTTTTGCTGATCTTGAGCAGTGCGTGCCTGACATTAACGCCTGCGTCAACCTCGACGGAAACGGGCAGATCGGAGCCTTCAACCACCTTTGCGTCGCCGGGAATTATTTTCAGGATTTTGCAGGTGCCGACGGTTTCCTGGGTGGAGGCGGGAGCCAGCAGCCGCTGCCAGGCGTTAAGCGCCCGCTGCGGGAACAGAACCAGCACCAGCGCCAGAACCAGCACGCACGCCAGATGCGGAAGATGCCGCCGCAGGAATTTTTCCAGCCGCACGGATTTGCCGAAATCTACCTGTTTCGCGCTGGCGGCAGCCTGCGCCAGGGCGGCGTCAACCAGCGGGGAAGACTCGCCCGCCGCCAGGTCGAGCGCGCATTCCAAACGCGAACCCAGTCTCGGGTTTTTACTCTGCACCAGGCGGGCGGTGGCGCGCAGGCCGGAACCGGTCGCCGCGCGGCAAAAAGTTTTCAGAAAAATGAACAGCGCGCCAGGCAGGGCAGCCGCGTACACCAGCACGAACCGCGCCGCTGGCGAAGGGCGGAAAACCGTCTCCGCCAACAGCAGCAACAACACCAGCAGCGAAACCGCCCCCAGAAATTCGCCGCACGCCGCCGCGAACCGCCAAGCCAGCCATGACCTCCGCGCCGCGCGGAGGCGCGAGAGCAATACTCCGAATCCTTCGGCCTGCGCGCTCATGAGCTGCTCCACTTTCCCGTTTCAACACAAAGACATCCTGTCCATATTATACCCCATATTACTGTTGCGGCTGCAATTCCGGCGCGAGAATTTTTAGACGACCGCTGGCGAACGCTTCCTGGCGCAGGCGGTTAAGCAGTTCCGAGACCTGGGCGGCGACCATGTATTCCTCGTAATCATTGCGCACCTTGTCCTTGATATCGCTGAAACGCAACAACTGCTCGGGCGACTTTTCCGTCACCAGCAGCAAATGATAGCCGTAGAGGGTCTTGATGATTTCGGAAATATCCTTGGGCTTGAGCGAGAACGCGGCGTCGGCCAACGGCTGCGGACTGAGAGTTCCCTTCGGCACAAATCCCAGGTCTCCGCCGTTAGGGGCGCTTTTCTTGTCGTGGGAATATTTTTTCGCCAGTTCGCGGAAATCCGCGCCTTCGCCCAGTTTTTCCCTGATCGACAACGCGGCGGCGTGCGCCTTTTCCCATTCCTCCATGCCTGCGACCAGCCGCTGCTTATCCAGGGCGTTAGCATAAGCGAGGGGGTTGATAAAAATATGAAACAGCCGCACTTCCTCGGGCCGGGTGTATTTCACGCTGTTAGACCAGTAATAATTAAGCACATCGGCATCGGTCAAGTTAAGCGACCGCAGGGTCAATTTTTTCATCGCCAGTTCCACCCACAGCACCCGGTGCTGATATTCCTGCCCCGTCATGTTGAACTGGCGGCGGATTATCGCGTCGATGTTTTCGGTGCCATTCTGGCGGAGGTTTGCGGTTTTGGCGTCGAAAGCCGCCGTCAGTTCCGCCGGAGTGATCGACAAGCCCTGGCGGGAAAGCTCCTCCTCCAGCAGCAACCGGTTCAGCATCCGGTCAAAAACCTGCCTGCCGAAACCATCCATCAGGATGTCGTACAATTCCGCCCGCGTGATTTCCCGATCGCCCAGCACCGCCAGCGCCCGTTCGTCCGACACGGTTTTTTTCACTTCCACGCGCGGCATAGGTCTTGGTGCCGCCTGCGGGAAATCCGCGGGAACAGGCAGGGCTTCGCCGGTTTCAGTTTTACTTTCCTGTTTCTTTTCCTGGCTGACCGTTCCTTCCCCCAGGTCTGAGATTTCCGGAAGGCTGACGATTTCCTGATCGTCGGAAACCGGCGGCTTCTTCCCCTCGATCGCAACGCGGGCGGGGACTGATTCCAATTCCGGCTGTTTTTCCTCGGGCTGCTTCTGCCGCACCGGAGGTTTCTTCCGCCCTTCCTCGGTCAGGCCGGGAATGTCTTCCAGAATAACCAAATTGGAATTGTCCTCTCCCGCCGTAATCCTGCCGGAAGCCAGGCAGAATAATAAGAATGCCAACATGCCCCAGATTTTCATGCTTGTGACCTTTCCTCGATATTTTCCGGCAGCGCGCTCAGCGCCAACAAAACTCCCAGCAGCGGCCCGGCTCCGCGCACGAGGGGGCTGGTGAAAACCGCCGCAATCGCCAGGCCGATTACTGCGCCGCAAATCCCGCCAGACAAGACGGAATTTCCGTTTCGTCCGGCCGCGCGCCAAAGCAATTCTACCAAAAACAGCGCCAGCGCCGCCAGTCCCGGCAGGCCGATTTCGCAAGCCATCACGAAGAACCAGGAAAACGTCAGCGGCTCGTTGGCGGTCAGGTCGTACAACGCGGGATCGTCGGTCGTGCCTTCGGGATAAGGCAGATCGCCGTAATATTTCTGGAGGCTACGCTGGTATTGTCCCCAACCCACGCCCAGCGGGTTGTTCAGAATCAGGCTCAGGTTCGCCGCCCAGCGATAGGCGCGCATGGTGGGGCGGCTTTGGGCGACGATCTCGCCCTCGCGTTTCTGCGGACGGAAAGTCTGCATCGAGCGCGCCAGGATTCTGCGTTTCTCCAGGCGTTCCGATTCCGTCCCCCCCAGCAGCAGCACTCCCAGCAGAAGAAAAGCAATCACGCCGCCCGCGCGAAAATTCTTCGCGTAGGTTACAGTCAATCCCGCGATTATTCCCAGCGCTCCACCCGCCGACAGGCAAGCCCGCAACGCCAGAATCGGCAGCAGCAGCGCAGGCACGATAACCCAGGGAGTAAACGTCTTCGTCTCGGCGGAACGCTTTTCCGCAAACGCCCATTCCGCCAGCAGCGGCAGGGCGATTGCCATGAAAATGCCGAACGTGTGGCGATTGCCCAGCAGCCCGCCGACGAAATACGGATGAATCTTTCCGGAAAAAACCTCTTCCAGCGGCGTGCGCCAGGCGACAGCGGCGACTGACAAAATTACGGTAAAAGCAAAACCGGCAAACGCGCGCAAGCGCCATTTCTTATCAGCAAACAGCGGCATGAAAACCAGCGGCGCGACCAGCAGATATTCGCTCCACTGGAACGCGGCTTTAGCCACCAGCAGCAATGACTTTTTGTCCCAGGCGGGAATCTGCGCAAGACTGATAATCGCCGCCGCAAGCAGCACCAATACTGGCCAGACACAGACCAGCCATTTTTTCAGCTCAGTAAAAAGCTTATCCCGGTCTGGCAGGCGACAACCCAGCCACAGGCCCGCCGCCACCCACACCAGCAGGTCGAACAGCGCCAGGTTCAGGTCGCGCTTGGGCAGGAAGTCCAGCGTGGCACCGAAGTCGGCCAGCGGAATCGAAACAAACGCAGCCAGAGCCGCGAATCTGGCGGCTGTCGAGCAAGACGTGTTTTCCGTTTCAGGCATGGCGTACTCTCAAGTAATTGCGATTTTCTTTTTCAGCAGATAAGCTGGAATAATCAGCGCCGCCACCAGACCCACCGCCGCCAGTTGCACCGAATCGAACGGCGGCAGCGGCCACAGTCTGTCTCCCGCCGCCAACGCAGCCACCATGCCCGCATCCAGCAGGACGATACCCAGCAGCGACACTCCCACCAGCCTGCCGATATTTTCCGCCAGCGGCGTCGCCCAAGCGCGGATAATTTTCACCGCCAGCAGCAGCGCCAGTACCGCAAAAAAAAAGCCTGAAACCGCATTGAGCGGCAGCAGCAACGCCCCCGCCACGGGAAACAGCAGCAGCCCCGCCCCACCCAGCACCGACACCGCCCGCTGCACCGTGGACAACTCCGCCACTAGCTTGCCGTCACCGTGAATCGCAGGCCGGATCAGCAGCGGCTCCTCTTCCAGCTCCGTCGGCAGGTCGGACTGCGGCTCGTCCAGCCTTTCCAGTTCATCCATTTCCTCAAATTCTTTCTGCGGCGTCTCCATTTGCGAAAGCACGGTAACGACCGCCGTATACGCCAGCAGCATCACCACCGGCACGCATAAAGAAGGATTGGTCAGCATGAGAAAGGCGTTACGGTGCGCGGTCATGCCCAGGATCAGGTTCAGCCCCCGGCAACTGCCCATCGCCAGCGGACCGACGATCTCGATCTGCTTGCCGCCGGAATTGTACAGCAGCACCGCGCAGAGAATCGCCATCGCCACCGCGAACGGCTGGAACCCTGCTGTCATCGCCAGCATCACTCCCGCGACCGACAGAAACGCAGCGATCAGGAAACCGCCGGTCAGGGAAATCATGCCCGAAGGCAGCGGCCGGTCGGGACGGTTTTCCTTGTCCTGCTCGAAGTCGAACACGTCGTTCCACGCCATGCCGCCCAGATACAGGCAGGCGCTGGCTCCAAGCAGGAACGGCAGGTGCCGCGGCTCGCCTTCCCCCGCGCCGGAAAAACGCACCAGCAGATACCCCGCCAGCACATCGGCCAGCGCGGTGAAAACACCCGGAAATCTCAGCAAGCGGAATAGAGGCAATTCTTCACCTTTATGCTAAGCACACACCCCCGGAGAGTGAAATTCAAGTTGCCGAGTTACTGAGAAAGCTAACCCGGCTAATCCAGATATACTTCGCTTCAGGCCGCTCAGGAACTTTTGTTCACTTACTTGCGGGGCGCTGTACTAAGTTGCACGGATAATGCATTTAGACAATTTTATCAGAAAACCGGGGGGAATCAAGGGGCAGGACGCCACAGGCCAAGCAACCATAATATGAAATCCACCGGCACCAAGGGGGACAATGCCCATGGAAAGTCAAAAACGATTCCCACGTATCTTGAATGAATAAAAAGCAGAACACTTGCGACGATGACAATCATCGGCAAGAACAAGCGTAATATTTTGTGCCAACCAGGAATAAGCCTGAGGCGTAAGATGCCTCCCATATGAATAACTGAAAGCGCTACAAGTGAACACGTAAAACATACGGCAATGGCGTAAAAGTGAAACCATCCTGCTTCTCCAATTTTCATAGCCAAGGGCAGGCTTTCCCAGGCGATTCTGGCCGCGAGCGCGGCGCCGCAGAGAGGGGCGAAAAAATTGGCCAGCGCATAAAGCTTGCACCACCGCATGGCATTCTCCGGCTTCGGCAAAAAGCGAATAGTGAAATATCTGCATAATATCCGAAGAACTTACGCGTGTCATTCCCGCGAAGGCGGGAATCCAGGCGGGGTTGCGTACGGTTTCCCCACTGGATTCCCGCCTGCGCGGGAATGACGTTTCGTTAGTTTTCCGGCAATACCCCGCAGATTTACTTTTCCCCCGCTTCCTCCAAAGAAGACACGCAGGCGTCAAGGTCGCGGATAATGCCGTCTTCCAGATTGTATATCCAGCCGTGGACGCACAGCTTCGCCCCCGCGCGCCAGGCGTTGCGGACAATGGTGGTGTTGCAGACGTTGCGCACCTGTTCGACCACGTTCAACTCGCACAGCCGCCGCAGCTTTTCCTCCGGCGACAGCCCCGCCAGTTTGTCGGCGTGGAATCGCGCGACGTCGCGCACGTGGCGCAACCAGTTGTCGATCAGGCCGTGCTCGTGCTCGTCCAGCGCCGCCCGGATGCCGCCGCAGCCGTAATGCCCGCAGACGATGATGTGCTTCACTTTCAAAACCTCGACCGCGTACTGGATCACCGACAGGCAGTTCAGGTCGGTATGCACCACGACGTTGGCGATGTTGCGATGGACAAAGACCTCTCCGGGGGGCAGGTCGATAATCTGGTTGGCCGGCACCCGGCTGTCGGAACAGCCGATCCAGAGATATTCCGGATTCTGCTGGTGCGAAAGCTGGCTGAAAAATTCCGGGTTGTCGCGGTGCAGCGCCTCCGCCCAGGCGCGGTTCTGGTCGAACAGATGTTTTAATGCTTTCATGAACTATTCCCATCTCTGACAAGCCGCAATCGAGTTCAAGGCTTCAGGAACTGCCAATCATGGAGTATCAATACGGTTTTAAGGAAAAAAGCTCCGTATCCGTCATTCCCGCGGAGGCGGGAATCCAGGTGGTGTTGCGTAAGGTTTCCCCACTGGATTCCTGCCTCTGCAGGAATGACGATTCGAAAAAATTATCAGATACTCTATCGCAAGCGTTCCCGGCGCAGATTCCAGCCTTCGCGCAGATACTTTGCCTCCAGTAAGGCTTGCGTTTCCGCGTCAGGCTCGTCCGGGATTTCCCGCCAGTCCCAGTTCCTGCGCAAAGCCTGCCGCCGGATTTCTTCTGTCACGGTCGCCAGCGAAACCTTCGCCTCGGTCAAAGCATTCAGATTGCGGCAGAAATCGGCGTGGGTTCTGTCGGCGCGGTAATCCGGCACTTCGGAGGGGAATTTCAGATACTTTGAAAATACAGAAATATCGGCGTCGAGCAAAATCGAGCCATGCACCAGCACCGCGTGTTTCTTCCGCAGTTGCGCGCAGCCAGCGATTTTGAAAAGTTTTTCGTTTCCCGGTTCCGGCGCGGAGAGGTCGGAAATCCCCGCCGTCACCGCCGTCACGCCGAATGCCGCGCAGGCGTCGACGACGTGAGACGTCAGCAGGCGGAACGATTCGCGGATACCGGCGTCCAGGTTTTCGACCGGATGAATCACGCCGAAACACAAGACACCCGAACCCAGCAGTACCGCGCCCCCGCCAGACGAGCGGCGGATAATTTTCACCCCGTCGGCGTTGAGCGCATTAAGATCAAGTTCGACTTCCGCCTTCTGCGACAGCCCCAACACGACCGCCATAGACGCAGGCGCCCACGCATAAGCCGTGGGCGTCGTGACCCCTGCCACCGTCGTGCGTTCCTCCCAGGCGCAGGCGAGTTCCGGCGCGGTTTCGGTGTAGAAATTTTCCATCACTTTCGGCTATTCCGGCAAGACGATCGCAATAATACCTCCCTCTCCCTAAGAGGGTCGGGGTGAAGGGTTTTAATAATATGGTTTCGCAAACCGGAAAGCCAAGTTAACAGGTGCCCCCTCACCCTAACCCTCTCCCCCTACAGGGGGAGAGGGAACTCGGTTTCCGGCTAATAAAGATTTGCGCAAAAACGTCCCTACCCCTGGCATCCGTAAGCCAGCTTTGGTTTGCGCGCGGCGGCGGTTTCGTCGAGGCGGCCGATGGAGGTCGTCACCGGCGCGTGGTGCAGCAGTTCCGGATCAGACTGCGCTTCGTCGGCGATTTTCAGCATCACGTCGGCGAAATGATCCAACACCGCCAGCGGCTCGGTTTCGGTCGGCTCGATCATGATCGCCTCCGGCACAATCAGCGGGAAATAAATGGTAGGCGGATGAATGCCGTTGTCGATCAGGCGCTTGGCGATGTCGAGAGTATGCACGCCCTTGTCCAGCGCCTGGCCGGGAGTGGCGACGAATTCGTGCATGCAGATGCGGTCGTAAGCGGTGGGGAATTTCTCCCGCAGTTTCACGCGCAGGTAATTGGCCGCCAGCACCGCGTCTTCCGACGCCTCTTTCAAACCCGCCGCGCCGAGGCTGCGAATATAGGCATACGCCTTCAGGCACACGCCCACGTTGCCGTAAAAAGTCGCCACCCGTCCGATCGAGAGAGGGAAATCCCGCGACCAGACAAATTCGATCTCCGGCGTCTCCACCGGCGCCTTGACCACGCGCGGAGTCGGCAGGAACGGCAGCAGTCTTTCCGACACGCCCACCGGCCCGGAACCGGGGCCGCCGCCGCCGTGAGGAGTCGAGAAGGTTTTGTGCAGATTCAGGTGAACGACATCGAAACCCATGTCGCCGGGGCGGCACTTGCCCATGATGGCGTTCAGGTTCGCGCCGTCGTAATACAGCAGGCCGCCGACGCCGTGCACGATTTTCTGGATTTCCAGAATCTTGGTCTCGAACAACCCCAGCGTGTTGGGGTTGGTGAGCATGATGCCTGCGGTGTGTTCGTCGCAGTGGGCACGAAGATCGTCCAGGTCGACTTCGCCCCGCTCGTTGGACTTGACTGCCTTGATGTCGAATCCGGCAATCGCCGCCGACGCGGGGTTGGTGCCGTGGGAGCTGTCGGGAACCAGCACGGTGGTGCGCTGATTTTTTTCGCCGCGGTGGTCGTGGTAGGCGCGGATCATGCTCATGCCGACGAATTCGCCGTGCGCCCCGGCCATCGGCGCGAGGGTGAAGGCTTTCATGCCGGTGATTTCGCAGAGATACTGTTCGAGGTTATACAGCATCCTGAGCGTCCCCTGCGCGCGGTAGATTTCCACATATGGATGTACGCCCGCGAATCCCGGCAGCGCCGCGACAGCTTCGTTCACCTTGGGATTATATTTCATGGTGCAGCTTCCCAGCGGATAGAAGTTGCAGTCCACGCCGAGGTTTTCGCCCGATAGTTCCATGAAATGCCGCACCGCTTGCAGTTCGGAAACTTCCGGCAGTTCCGCCGCCTTGTCGCGAAGAATACCTCCGGACAATTTTTCCAGCGATTCCTCCGCCACATCGCAGGCGGGAACTTGCGAGGTTTTGCGCCCCGGAACGGAACGTTCGTAAATGAGTTGCATCGGTTCTCCTGAAATTGTTTTATTGACTTTGCTTTCCGGTCTTTTTTGCGTTTCGCTGCTCTATACTCTCGCGCTTTGATTCCGGAAGTTTATTAAACAAATCATCAACTTTTTTAGGATGAGAAATCATCTGATCCGCTATTAGATTTATCAAATCGAAAAGTTGTAATGCAATCTCTCGATTATCATTAAGATTGATTTCGCCTGGATGAACAGCCGCATTACCAATGACGCGAACTACATCCAAAGCCTTATGAACGGTAGGATTTAATCCTTTTGCAACAAGGTTACCGATATCTTCGTCTAAATTCCTTCCTTCTTCACCTAACTCCTTACATATGTATTGAATGCACAAGCGTAAGAGAGCAGCAGCGCCCTTGGGAGATGAATTAACAATTTGACGCGCTTCTTCAAAAAGATTCTTGATATATTCAGGAATGTCGGAATTAGGAAGTATTTCAATTTTTTTGCACGGATAAACCATTTGATCGTAAACCCAAATTGATATCTCAGAGCAATTATAGCATTTTGCAAAATGAATATTATTGACGCTACATGGAACCCACGTAGAATCAATGTTTACCAAAAAAGGCTTTCCAGAACATTGCTTTTCGAACCAATCACAAAACTTCTCAATATCATTTTTATCTAGGGTACGCCCAGTATCACTATTTATTTTTTTGAAATCCTGTAGTACTTTATCTTTCATGTCTGGAAAAAACAAATGGGGAGTCTTTTTATCTTCACAATCAATGCTCTTCGAATACAACTCATGCCAATACTGAGTCGTGTATGCGCCGCAATGCGGACAAGCGAAGGCTGTTTTGTTTATTGCAGGAACAGTATCTGCATTACTCGAATTCATTCCTACACTCTCTCGATATAGTAATTTTTCTTATACCATTCAAATGATTTCGGCAGTTACACCCCCTCTCCTCCAACTGGGGGAGAGGGGACTTAGCTTATCGCTGGCGACGCATGCCGCATACTCTCGAATCAAAAAAACTCTTAGTCCCCTAGTACCCTGTCAGCCTTAAATTGCAGGATACAGATGAGCATAAACAGTGCAGATGTTAGGCATGACGACGCAGGCTATGCTAACCATAGGCAAGTC
>JAGUZQ010000056.1 GCA_020060765.1 Planctomycetota bacterium
ATAGTGTCAACTGGTTGCAGGAATCGGTTGTTTCCAAAATATTGGGCTGCTCCGAAAACGCCTGTAAAATAGGCATTTTTTCGAAAAGTGTCACGCTTATAACCTGTAGAATTGTGTAGAGGCTCTGCTTCAGGCCGAGTTCCTTCTTGACGATGGCAACAAGTACGTAGACCGCGATGGAAATCCAATTCCTACCCGGAACTTGACCGTTTGGCGGTGGTATGGGACTCCTTGCCGGAGCATATCAGGAAAACCATTTTGACCGTTGCGGGACTGGATTCCTGACTGTTGTCTACCGCCGTCTACGCGTCTACATTGTCTACGCTAGAAGCTTTCGTTTAGGGGCGAATGGTTAAACAATTAAAGATGATAGCGGCAAGGCTGCTATCTCCGCGCTGGCTGAATCTGGCGGTGGGAATACAAGGGGGTGTGAATGAACCAGTTACTTCCCAAACATCTCTGGTGGCGGTTGGTAATCCGACCGCGTCTGCTGGCCGGAAGGCGACGGTATAATCTGGCGCGGCGGATCATACGGAATGAGCGGAGAAAATTGCTTTGCGCCGTTCTTGACCAGCTTGGCTATCAACCCAGCCAAACGGTGATAGCACGGCAGCTTGGCGTCTCCCAGGCGACTATCTCACGCGATTTGAAAGCCTTGCAGCTTGCATGAATCGCCCAAGCTATCCCGCCATGATATCACGTTGACGGGTTATCCGTTCCCATGTTAAGCCTTTCTACACTTCCAGAATCCCCGGTTTTGCGGTAACGGCGACTTAATGCCTATTTCAACGGCATCGGCCTTTCACTGATTGCAAATAATGCAAAACTGCGGCGGGCAGAAACCGGGGTTTTCGTCCAAAAGGGAAAGCGAGCGGCGGAAAGGAATCTTTTCGCCTTACTGCGCGAACGGATTTTCCCAAAAGTCGCGCGATTGCCGCTTCAAGATACCGGAAATCACTTTGGCGCTCCACGGCTGGATGGTGCGGGCGGTGGAACTTTCGCCTCTGTAAATTACATGCTATCCATCGCAACGATATCATCTTTACATATAAGTAAGTTATGTGAAAATATAGCAAAATACGCGATTTGCCAGAAACCAAATTTGCTAATACAAATCGCCGTGTTATAGTAATTTCGCTAGCCGGAAATGCTCAACTACTGTTTCATAATAGGGAAAATAAGACAAAAAGTATCTTTATTTTACCAGCAACAACGGAACTTGCACTAGAGTATGGCCACAAAAAAAGTAGAAAAAGCACTATGACTGAAAAAAACAGAAGCAAATATGTGATGCTGAAAGAACTTGCCATTTCGCAGGCAAGTTATTTTTCCGCCAAGCAAGCGTACTCCCTCGGGTTTACTCATGGGACACATTCATATCATTGCAATAATAATGATTGGCAGCATATTGATTGCGGAATATTTGCTCTTTCCGGAATCAGAGACGTGTCTAGCAGGGATGATTTGGCAAGGTGGTGCTTGTGGAGTAGAAACAGAGAGGGTAAAACCCAAGGCGTAATATGTAATGAAAGCGCCTTATATTATTTCGGCCTTATTGACAAATCTCCGCTTAAGGTTCACCTTGCTGTTCCTGGTAATTTTAGAAAGAAGCATTCCCAAGTTATTCTGCATGCCATAGGTTTTCCGCTGTTGGATGTAGATAAAAAGGGTATAGTTCTAGTGACAAAGCCTTTGCGCACCCTAATGGATACAAAGGATTTGCCTGTAATAAAGAAGCAATTTTCTGAAATAGTACAAAAATCAGTTTCCATGGGATTGATTACCAGCCAGCAGGCGTTTCTGAGAGGATGGTTGCCAGAGCCAATGCCGCCATGTAAGGAGGTCGCAGTGAGAAGAACATATTCCATAGATCGTAATTGCCATTCTGTCCGGGCTTTTACTTTGGTGGAGCTGCTGGTTACGGTTGCAATCATCTCGATATTAGCTGGTTTACTGCTGCCTGTTCTGCGAAGTGCGATGGAAATGGGACGCTCAATTTCATGCGTCAACAATCTTCGACAGATCGGACTTATGCAAAGGTTTTATCAGGATGACAATGCGGGCAATTGTTCCTACTACTGCTTTCGCACCACCACCACTTGGCCGGAAGGGGGCAACTCCTGGAAATGGTATTGGCATGCCCTGTACCCGTACCTGAAAGGCGCAGAGGGCGTAATGCACTGTCCGGCAAACGAGACTATAGAAAAAAAGAATGTATTCGACATCACCATCCCTGATGCCAAATCGTACGGGCAGAATTTCAAATTCCGCACTATATGGGACGTTCCTCCCTCAGACTCGACCATAAGGATTTCCTCGGTAAAAAGACCTGGATATGTCGTTATCAACGGCGATGCCCGTTATATGCATTTGCGCGCAACTACTTCCGCAATATGGGAAGATCAAGATATGGCTTTTCGGCATCAAGACAAGTCAAACTTCCTGCTGCTGGACGGTCATGTGGAAAGCTTCAAGATATACCAGATCGGCACCTCCATGGTGATTACCGGCTGGCCGCAGGATTATGACCGCTGGACACCGTGCCCTTAACCTTTTCATCCATATCCCCACGAAAGGAGCAAACATGTACTTTAAAGCAAAGGTTTTGACTGCCGTTATTGTGTTGATTGCGTCGGGAGCTTTTGCCATGGAAGCGACGCTTGAAACAGGCGAAAGCATTTTTCCCTCGCGCGGCACGGCATGGACATTTACTGACAAACCTTTTGCTCTGCGGCAGATAACGGAAAAAAGCGGGCAAAAGAATTTTCTTTCCTCCCCCGCTGGTTTGATTCTCAGAAACGGAAAAACAGCAGCTTTTCTCGAACCGGGGAAAGAAGCTTTTTATTCCGGCAAAAACTATGTCTGTGCTATCCAGGACTATCCGGGAAGTATTAACATAAAACAGCATGTCCTCTCGCACGACGACTCTCTCTTCTGGGAGGTTATCGTCAGAAACAACGATGCCGGGGAAGCATGGCTGGACATGTCTTTGCGATTGCCGGTAGCGCCGGAATTAGGCGAGTCCTACTGGGACGGGTTCGAACTTCACGGTAAAGATAGATTCCCTGTCGTCCGCACTAAGATGCTCAACACATTCCCTGTCGCTTATCTGTTTGACGGAAATTCGGGGCTTTGCCTGGGCATGCCCCCGGCTATGGAAACCAGCTATCTGGAAAACGGCGTCGACAGCCAGGGGAGAATGTTCTACGGCACAAGGGTTGTCCTTGCCCCAGGACAGGAAGCGACCATCCGTTTTGTTTTATATAATGTCGCGCCGATATCTGGATATCGCGACGCGGTGCATGGCTATTACCGGCGTTTCCCCGCTTCTTTCGCGCCTGCTGACAATACCGATCCCCGCCTTACGTCGGGGAGACGAATTGACAGCTTGCAGGTATGCCATTACGGTAACGGCATAGACGACGCAAACAAGGCGGTGAAACTTGGCGAAAGTAACAGTGGTTATGAATGGGGTTACTGCATGTACCGGCGAGGCGGGGATTTTTATGTGCGCCCGGAATACTGGGATATGCCGCTAACTGAAGGAATGCTGAAAACCATCGATAATCTTAATAAAAAAGGCAGTCCTGACCGCACCGACATGAACAGGTTCGTCGATGAGCGCAGGGAAATGTTCCGCAACGCCGACCTTCGCGGCAATAGCTCATTGTGTTTTTACATTCTGAACTATATCGAAAAAGACTTGGCAGAAAGGCTCGGGGTATTGGATTATACCTATCCCCCCAACAAAAGCATACCGGCGTTGAGAAGCGGCTGGGGGTTGCCCTATAACAGCCAATACCACATCTTCCCCTGGGCCACTCCGTTCGAGCAGATCGTCAAACGCGATATACCGGAAGTGCTCCGCGACCTCGACACTTACGGCATCGCTTTCGACTGCTACGGGAACTACGAAGAAAACACCAACTATTACCGTGGCTCCTTAGATTACTTCATGCCGGGGTGGAGCTACGACGAGGAAGGGAAATACATCGCGCGCTCCCTGGGATTCCGCAAGCTTACCGAATATTTTCACACCTTGAAAAAGGACGGCAAGCGGATTGCCGTCTGGGCCAACGGTATCTCCCAGCCGCATCCCCTTTGCCACTTCGCACCAGACCTGTTCATGAGCGAGGACAAGTATGTCAGGATGCTGGAGGAAGACAATCGCCGGAAGTATCTGCATTACCGTATATTCGCCGGACACAAGCCGGTGGATCATCATTCCTATGCCAGCAACGTGAAACTCGGCGACTATCTCCCGTGGGAGACGATGTCTCCGGAAGAAATACGTTCGGCATACGACGACTTTATTCGCGATTATGTGGTTTTCCTTTACCAGGCCGGGCAGATGCCCAGCAGGCACACCATCGGCTCCCATCAGGTAGTATCAGACGAATTGCCTTTCTTGCTTGATGTGCTACCGCGCGGTTACGAGCCTGTGCCGGGAAGCAAGGGCGAAGCGGTTTTGGAGAGGGTGCGTTACGGCGACGGACTGGGCGCGGTCGTGGTCAGCAGCAACCGGACGGCAGAACCGGTAACAACAGACGAAGCTTTCAATAATGCCTATATCGGCAATTTTACGGCTGTTCCCTTCAATCTCCGAGGCGGAGATATGTCGTTCAAACTTGAAGGGCAGATTTCTTCCTACCGGATAGACGTGAAACCGCTGGAAAACGCTCTTACCGTTTTCCCCTTAGCGTTGCGCCTGTCGGAAGCGGCGGCGATTTCCGGCAGATCCACGCTGACCCGCGACGCGGTTTCGATTACCTACACTGCCAGCATAATAACGGAAAATGACGGCGGCGCGATGCTCTTTGTAAAAGCCGATCACGAATATGAAATCGTCGCCATCGAGGTCAACGGCAAGCCTGTCGGCAAGGCCAGACAAATCGCCCTGACCAAGGGGGAAAACAAAATTGAGGTGGCGACAAAATCGAAACTGTTCAAGTCGGGCGAATCCGAGTTGACGTCTTTCCCCTTCGCGGACGCTGTTATAGTATTGCCTGATGGCGCCAATCCGCGTACTGCCGCGACGGCGCAGGCCTTGCAGGACTTTTTTGAAATCCGTTTGAAAAAGAAACCGGAAGTGACGGGGGCGGTGCCTTCCGATCGTCCGGCGATAATGCTTTCGGATAATCCGGAATTTTCTGAGCGGGGATGCTGGTGCGAGGGAAATATTCTCCGTATCTCGGGATGTGACGCTTTCGATCTTCAACAGAACGCCTGGCTCTTTATGCGCTTCCTGGAGAGGTACGGTAAGAATTTTTCACCGCGAAAGGAAACTCAATACGGTAGCGGAGAAGCAACCAGGAGCATGCTGCGAAAAGCGGGGTGGCTCAACCAGTGGATTCCCGCCGTGCAGACCGCCAAGCGGGTGCCGTGGAACAGCTACAGGCGCAATTCCGAACAAAGCACGACCCAGGATGCGGCAATCGACGTTGGCAAGCTCAAACGGATTTCGGCGGTCAGGACAGCCGTTGCGCCGGTAGTGGACGGAAAGCTTGATGACGAAATTTGGAAGTCTGCTCAACCGGCGGATGACTTTAAGCTGCTAAATCTGGCCGGTGAAGAGCCTACTCAAAAAGCTTCGGTAAAGTTGGTTTATACCGACGACACTCTCTATGTCGGATTCGTTTGCCACGAGCGGGATATGGACAAGACATTCGCCCAGATTAAGCAACGTGACGGCATGGTCTGGCTGGATGACGATTTTGAACTTCGTCTTGGTGTAGGCGTCCCTCCCGAAGCCGCCTCTTATAAATATTATGTATTTTTGCTGAATTCGATCAACACTCAGATGGATAGCGAAAACAACGGACAGGGGATAAAATGGGACGCGGTCTGGACTTCTGCCGTGCATAAGGACGAAACCTTTTGGTCTGGCGAAATTGCCATCCCGCTTGCCGCCATTCCCGGAGGCGAAAGCAAAACCTGGCGCGTCAATTTCTCCCGCGCGGAAAAGCCGAATAGTGAGTTTTCAAGTTGGGCTTCCATGGACGCCAGAACCGTGGATAATCCAAGTTGCTTTGGCGTGCTGGAATTCAAATAAGGGGCATTCCATGAAAAGATGTGCCCTGCGACAAAGATGGAGATTCAGGTTGGCAGTCATGACGATATGCCTTGCCGCAGCTTTTTTTCTAGGGAAAACGCTAATAACCCACGCTCTGGAAGGCCAGTTGATTGACGTATTAGGAATGCAACCATCGGGAGATGGCGAAAGCTCCCTTGAATTGGAAATCGCCGAGTTCGCCGGTATATCCGATGAGTACCGGGAGGCTTGCCGAGGGTTTTACGCAGAAAAGCAAAGCAATAACCCCGCGGCCAGTTATGCCGAAAGTGAAAAGCGGTTTCGGCACATATACGAAACTACCGCCAGCGGTGAGGAGAAAATCCGGTGTGCGTATTTTCTCGCCTGTACGGCATTCCTGAAGAGGGATTTCGGGAAATCCTATCAATATTGTTCTATTGTTCTGAGTCTCTCGTCAAGTTTGTATCCAGATAACGAAGATGCTGTTTTGGCTCGTTCACTTGCGCAAAAAGCTTACACGGGCGATGTGAACACTGGACACGTGTGCGCGATTCTGACGGCGAGGAAACATGATGAAACTGCACTAATGGCGAAAGAGTCGCAAGACTGGTTTTTGCACAGCCGGTTTGATCCTGATAAAAATAAACCGGAGGAGAAATGATGATTTTTTCGCGAAAGACCAGCCGTTCAATCGCGCTTGTCGAATTGGCTGTTATAGTTGTGGTCTTGTGCATTTTTGGCTCGATATTCCGTGTCTCATCGAAAATGATGACTGCAAAACTTCAGCAAGCGCAGTGCGTGGGAAATCTTAAGCATCTTATCGGAGGGTGGCAAAAGTATGTCCAAGATAATGACGGCATATTGCCGCCGACAAGAATAAAAATCGCATCAACCGGGAAAAGCTGGGAAGACTATGCTGTCTGGACAACCTTGATGCAGAACTATTTCGACGATCCGATGTTGTTAAAGACAAAACCGGAAAAGTCCAATATCAGACTGACCGACGGCGGAGTTTTTCACTGTCCGGTCAAAAACGCCGCTCCTTCGGGACTGGAACCCCATTACGGCATGAATACCATATTCGGAGACGGCAAGGATAGTTGGCATAGAATTAAAGACATATCGCTGCCCGGTCAGACCTTGGTTTTTGTGGACATAGAAAGCAGCTATGTCTCCGGCGCTGTCTGGTGGGCAAACCGTTATGTTTCGTACCGGCACAGCCAGGGCAGCAATTGCGCCTTTGCGGACGGACACTGCGAATGGCTACCTAAGCAGGTTCTTTTTGTTCCAGAAGGAAGCCGATGGGAAGGAAGGCCTCCTTGGCAACCAAAAATCGGCGAACAAAGCACGGAATGAGTGCGCCTATTCTCTGTGCCCTGCGAACGGGTTTTCCCAAAAGTCGCGCGATTGCCTCTTTATGATGCTGGCAATTACCTTGGCACTCCACGGCTGGCCGGTGCGGGTGGAGACTCCCGCTTCTGTCAATTTCATGGCAATCTGCCGCAAGGACTTACCTTGTTTGCGCCATGATATCATCTGCGTGATAGCATCCTGCTCCTGCCGGTTGGGAACAAGTTGTTTCGTCCCTGTCTCGTCAAGATGAACAACTGGAAGAAATCCCGCTTTCGCCAGATTATGACGCTGGAGGAAAGCGAAAAATGGCTTGCCCAAATCAGTGAGCAAGTGCGGAAGGCGTACAAACGGCTTCCGCCTGCACATCCGGATCGGTGTTATCTAACTCCTTGACTGATAACGAAAAAGCCCTGCAGGTCAATGACTTGCAGGGCGATATAAGCTGGCATCCCCACGGGGATTCGAACCCCGGTTTTCAGACTGAGAATCTGACGTGCTGACCGCTGCACTATGAGGACTATCGCTGTCAATATATCGCTAATATCGCATTAGTCAAGATATTTTTGCGCAATGCTAATTAGTGCTTATCCGGATATCATCTTATTGCGTTGCACGCGGCGATTTGCCTGGTATACGATCAGGCCGCAGGCAAACTGGAGGAACGCCAGATGATTAGCCGCCTTCTTCTCCCGGCGGATCAGAATCCGCCGGTATCGGTTCAACCAACTCCCTCTCCACCACCCAGCGCCGAGCCTTGAATGCCGCCTTGTGCATAATCGCCTTCGCTTCTTTTCCCCGCGCCTTGATATGCGCGATATAGCCGAACTCGGCCACCAGTTCCCGCACTTCCCTGTAATCATATCCTTTGTCCAAACACATATTCTGCGGCGCTTCCGGCGCGGGTTCCGGACGCGGCACCACCAGGGCAGTCATGGTTCCTGCCGCCAGTTTCATATCATGCCGGTTGGCACCGCGTCGGTCACCACCGCCAGCGGCAACCCCGCGCCCTCGCAGAGTACGCTGCGTTTGACATATCCCCTTCACCGTGAGTGATATACCTGTTAGCGACCAAACTCACCCTCCACTTTATGTTTTGGACTGTGTACTAGGCTCAATACGGTTTATTTAAGCAAAAACTGGTACCGTCATTCCCGCCTTCGCGGGAATGACAACCGTAAGTTTTTTCTGAAAACAGAAGGATTTTTCCTAAATTAAACCGTCTTGCGGCTAGGCCGACCTGAGGTTGCCGCGGATCTGGGTGACGTAGGGCAGCATGATCCGGCCGGGACAGCAGGTGCTGGCTAGTTCCCGGTGGGCGTAAATGTTGTTGGGCTGGATATTGTAACCCTTGACCAAGGTATGACATAAATTTTGCAGGCTGTTAAGCTGTGCGGTGGTGGGGCGCTGCTTTTCGAAATTCCCCAGCATCATGACTCCCAGGTTGTGCGGGTTCTTGTCCTTGACATGCGCGCCCTGGAAGGCGGGGTTGCGTCCTTCCCAGATATTGCCGGAGCGGTCGACGATGTAATGGTAGCCGATGTCGCCTGCCTGCATCCGCTTGCGATGCTCGGACTGAATCCGGCGCAGGGTGGTGGCGACCTGGGACACCGAGGTGTCGTAGTTGCCCTGGGGGCTGCCATCGTGGTGGAGGGTGATACGGTTGACGTAGCCCATCGGATTCATGCGTGAGCGTACCGGCAAATTGGCGTGCCAGACCGAACGGGAATAGGCGGCGAGAGGAATGTCTGCAACGATATCATTGATAGAGACGGAAGGGGTAGTGGTTTGCGGCGGTTGCGGTCCGGACTCGCGGCGCGGCAGGAAAGGAATATTGCCGAAATTCTTGAACAGCGGCTGGTTGTTGTATGAAACCTTGTCCGGAGAAGTGCCTCCTCCGCAGCCGCTCAATGCCCCCAGCGCAGCGACTCCGCCGAGATATTTCAGGAAATCCCTGCGATCCATGAGGTTGCATCCGTGCCTGATAATAACGAAGAAGCCAGCATCCCTGCATGTCAGGGAAGGAAACCGGCAGTTGTCACTTGCGCGAAATGCCGAAGTCCTTTTGCATATATCGGCAGATTCTGGAAAAATATCTCGGAAAAAGCAAACTTCCGGACAAGGTGGACTGGACTGGCTTGCGCCTCTAAACGCATAATGGATAAAGGATTTTTCGGAATTTGTGCTTGACTTGTGGCGGGATAAATGGCAGACTGCAAGGTGTTAAATACTCGCGCGGAAGCAGCGTTTTGGGATTGCCGGGGGTTTAACAGCTAGTTTCGCATCGGGGAGTTCTGTTAAATCAGGGAATTCCGGTTTGCGAGCGGGCGCTTTGGCCCGCTTTTGTTGTTTTTGCACATATTTTGGGTTTTGGAAAAGGTTGGAGCGCTGTTATGAACAGGGACGAATTGCTGCGGTTGATCGAAAGTATGCACATGGAAAAAGGCATCCAGAAGGATTTGCTTTTCGAAAGCCTGGAATCCGCTCTCGTCAGCGCCGCCCGCAAACGCTATACCGACATCGAGGAACTGCGCATCAAGATAGACCGCCTGAATGGTGATATCCGCCTGATGGACGGTGACCGGCCGCTGCGGGTGCTTGAGCCGGCGGAATTCGGCCGCATCGCCGCGCAGACCGCCAAGCAGGTGATGATCCAGCGCATCCGCGAAGCCGAAAGCGACGTAGTCTACGAGGAGTTCGAGGCCAAGACCGACACCCTTGTCAACGGTGTAATCCAGCGCATCGAACGCGGCAACATCATTCTCAATATCGGCAAGTCGGACGCAGTGCTGCCCCGTGCCGAGCAGATACCTTCGGAAAATTACCGCCCCGGCGAGCGGGTGCGCTGCTACGTGGTCTCGGTCAAGAAAAAAGGCAGCAAGGTCGTGATTCTCCTCTCCCGCACGCATCCCGACCTGGTGCGCGAACTGTTCGAGTTGGAAGTGCCGGAAATCTACGACCACATTGTTGAAATCCGGGGGCTGGTGCGCGAACCCGGTTACCGTACCAAGATCGCGGTCAATAGTTCCGACAGCCGCGTGGACGCGGTTGGCGCCTGCGTAGGCATCCGCGGCAGCCGTATCCGCAACATCGTCGAGGAACTGAACGGCGAGAAAATCGACATCGTCCGCTGGAGCGAATCAGAGGATGTCTATATCCGTAACGCCCTCTCTCCCGCCGAAATCGAGGCGATCGAATTCGACAAGCACCACAAGCGCGCGCGCGTGGTGGTGCCTGAGGATCAGTTGTCGCTGGCTATCGGCAAGAAGGGGCAGAATGTGCGCCTTTCCAGCCGCCTGACTGGTTGGGATCTGGATATCATGACAGTCGACCAACACCGTTCCTGGCGCGAAAAAGGCCGGGATGAAATCGCCACACTCCCCGGAGTGGGCGAAGCGACGGTCAACAATCTGCTGCTTACCGGTTTCGAGTGTTTCCGCGACATCGTCGAACTGGGAGTGGAAAAACTGACTACCATCAAGGGCATCGGCGAGAAGAAGGCGGAGGAGATATTCAACTTCGCGGTCGAAGGACACCGCAAGCGGGTGGAGGAGGACGCGCGCGCCGCTGCCGAGGCACGGCAGCAGAAAGAAGATGATCGCAAGAGCGGAGCCTCCCGGCGCAAGCCTGCCTTGACCGAGGAGCCCGAGAAATCGCTGGAGGATTCGCTTACGGGTGGCGGCGAACCAAAGGCGCCAGAAAAAGAAGTCGGTGCGAAGTCGCTGGAGGATGCCTTGTTTTCCGCCGGAGCGGCTGAGGAGGTGCAAGAGTAGGAGCGTAAAGCCGTCCTCGACCGTTTGGCGGAGAGGCGACGGCTGGCGCCGGGTGGCGCGGGTCTTTTTACTCTTGGAACTCACAAAAGGATGCAGGTATGCGGTTGTTTGAATTGGCCAAGAAACTCAATATGAACGGCAAAGATCTGCTGCAGGTCGTGCAGGATGCCGGATTCGAAGTGCATAACTCCCTGGCGACTATCGGCAACGACATCGTGGCCTGGGTCGAAAACCAGCCGCCGGAAACTTTCGAGGTGGAGAAGCCGGGCGGACGCGGCAAGGTGAAAGTCGCAACCGCTCCGGTCAAAAAGCAGGAAGAAGAACCGGCTGCACCGGTCGCTGCCCAGCCGACGAAAAAAGTCGCGGCTCCCGTTGTGGAAAAAACGGACGCCGCGCCGCAACCTGCTGTTTCCGAACCGGAGAAAACGGAAGACGCTCCCCAGAAAGCGCGAAAACAGAAAATCCGCAAGCCTTTGCGCGGCAAAGAAGAAGAACCGGAAGTCGCGCCTGTCGTGGAACTGCCGCCCGTCGAGGCGCCGGTGGTGGAGCAGGAAGAGGATCAGGTAGAAACCAAGGTTGCGGAGAAGCCGACCCGGAAGGAAGCCGCGGCGGAAAAGCCGCGCGCGGAAGCCAAGGACAAGCCCAAGAAAACTGAGCGCAAGCCTGACCGTCACGAGGAAAAAAAGGAAGAGAAAAAGCCCGGGCGCAAGCCTGCGGCGGAGAATTTGCCGGACTTCGATCTGGACGAGATGGAGGACGATACTCCCATTGTCTTCGGCAAGCCTGCCGACAGCCGTGATCCGGCTATCGGCGACCAGGAATCTTTGCTGATCGTATCGGAAGAAGAAGAACGCAAGCCTGCCGGGCACAAGCACAAGCGCGCGGATTTTCGCAGCGCCAACGTCAATTTCGAACTACCGGCTGGTTTCAAGGAAATGGACGCCAAGTTTATCGCCAAGGGCGGCGGACGTTCGCGGCGTACCGGCGGTCGGCGAAGCGGCTTCCGTAGCGGAGGACGCAACCGGCGCTCCTCCGGCAAGGTGCTGCATGAGCGCGATCCGAACGCCGTCTACACCGTTTCCAGCGGCATGACCATCCGCGACCTTTCCGCCGCCATGGGCATCAAGCTCTCGGACATTGTCAGCTACTTCATGAAAAACGGGCAGATGGTCGCGGTCAACGATATCCTTTCCGAGGATGATGTCGCACTTCTGTCCACCGAGTTCGGCGTCAATATCGAGTGGAAACTGACACAGAACCTGGAAGATGAACTGGAGTCCTCCGTCGTGGAGCAGGAAGAGTCTTCGCTGGAGGAAGACCTGGTCATGCGACCGCCGGTCATCACTTTCCTGGGTCACGTCGACCACGGCAAGACTTCGCTGCTGGATAAGATTCGTCACACTCGCGTAGCGGCGGGCGAGGCTGGCGGCATTACCCAGCATATCGGCGCTTACACGGTCGAGAAAAACGGGCACGAGATTACGTTCCTGGATACTCCCGGCCACGAGGCTTTCACCGCCATGCGCGCGCGCGGCGCGGCGCTGACCGACATCGCGGTGCTGGTGGTGGCCGCCGACGACGGAGTGATGCCGCAGACCGAGGAAGCGGCCAGCCACGCGAAAAACGCGGGCGTGCCGGTGGTGGTGGCGATCAATAAATGCGATATCGCCGGTGCCAACCCAGACCGCGTGCGCCAGGAGCTGTCAACCCGACTGGGGCTGCTGCCGGAAGAATGGGGCGGCAACGTCGGCATGGTCGATGTGTCTGCCCTTACCGGCGACGGCATCGAAACCTTGCTTGAACGCATCCTGCTCGAATCGGAAATGCTAGAACTCAAGGCCGACCCCAACCGTCCCGCCACTGGGCATATGCTGGAAGCAAAGGTCAGCGAAAGCAGGGGCGTTGTTGCGACCATGCTCGTCATCGACGGCACTCTGCGCCGTGGCGATATCCTGCTCTGCTCAACCGGCTACGGCAAGGTCAAGCTGATGTACGACGAGAACGGGCGCACGATCGAGGAAGCCGGCCCCGGCAAGCCGGTTCGGATCGTGGGGCTGAGCAACGTTCCGGAGGTGGGCGACAAGGTCTATGTGCTCGACGACATCGTCAAGGCGCGCAACATCGCCGAACAGCGCGAACGCGCCACCCGCAACGCCGCTCTCTCCCGCCGCGCGCATGTGACGCTGGAAAACCTGCAGGCGCACCTGGCGGAAAGCGAAACCCGCGAGTTGAAGGTCATTCTCAAGGCAGACGTGATGGGCTCGCTGGAAGTGGTGGAAAAGACCTTGCGGGAACTGTCCAAGGACGAACAGGTACGGATCAACGTCATCCACGCCGCGGTGGGCGGGATCAACCACGCGGACGTGATTCTGGCCGACGCCTCCGATGCCATCATCGTCGGCTTCCATGTGGTTGCAGACCAGAACGCGCGGCTGCAGGCCAGTTCCCACAGTATCCAAATCAAGATTTACCATATTATCTACCGGCTGATCGAGGACATGAAGGCGGCGCTGGAAGGAATGCTGCCGCCGGAGGAACGCGAGGTCGCGCAGGGTCGGGTGGAAATCCGCGAGGTTTTCCGCGCCAGCCGTGTCGGCAATATTGCCGGCTGCTACGTCACCGACGGGTTTATCAACCGCCACTCGAAAATCCGCATCATCCGCGACAATATCGTCATTTACGACGGGAAACTGGACAGTCTTAAGCGGTTCAAAGACGATGCCAGAGAGGTGAAGACAGGGTTCGAATGCGGCCTGAAAATCGCCAACTACGACGACATCAAGGTCGGGGATATGCTGGAGGCGTACACGATCGAGGAAGTGGCCAGGAAACTGGAATCCTGATGAAGTGCGGCCTGCTGCGGATTGAACTGCAAGTTCCGGGCGTGAGAAGCCTGAAGGAAAAGCGGAGTCCGCTCAAGAGTTTTCTGGCGGCGCTACGCAACCGGTTCAACTGCGCGGCGGCGGAAATCGCGCACCAGGACGCCTGGCAGCGGGCTACGGTAGGAGTGGCGCTGGTCGCTCCGGACGCGCGGCATCTGCAGCAGCAGGTGGAATCGGTAAGAAGCTATTGCGGTCTCCTGCCTGATCTGCTGCTGCTGGATTTTCAAGTGTCTGTCGCGGAAGGGCCTGATCCCTTGCCCGCTTTTTCTTAGCGGAAATTTATAAGATAAAAAGTATAAAGCGCTTTTTTTTATAAAGAGCCCTCAACCCGGCTTTTCATACGCAATTTTAAGGAATATCATCATGCCCACGAGGCGACAGGAACGGGTTGCCCACCGCATTGTCCAGGAAGTCAGCGCGATCATCCCCACGGTTCGGGACGAGCGCATCGGGTTCGTGACTGTCACCGCCTGCGAAGTTTCTCCCGACTTGCGCCACGCGAAAGTGCTTATCTCCACGCTGACCGAAGGGGAGGAGAGGGAGACTTCCCTCAACGCCCTGCGCCACGCGGCGGGTTACATCCGCGGTGAACTCGGGCACAAGCTGCAGATGAAATATACCCCGCGCCTGCATTTCGATTTCGATGCTACCATCGAAACCCAGGACAAAATGTTGCGGCTGATCGCCGAGGCGCGAGCCAGCGATCCTAAAAGACCGGAAACCGGGGAAAGCTCTTCCGAGGAAGAATAGGGCGGATTTTTTACACGGGGAGGAATTAGCATGTGCCTGGTGACGATTCTGACGTGGATTGCATTGGCGTTGATAGTGGTGGTGTTCGGAGCGGCGGGGGCGAATGACCGGGCGGTAACGACGATCGGGTTGATAGCGGTTGCGGCGGGCATCTTGCTGCCTATTGCAATCAATTTCTGGCAGCCGCTGTTTTTCGGCTGGGCGCGCAGGCGCAAGGCGGTGCGGGATAAACTGATAAGCGAGGGCGTACTGGCGGTCGACGATATCGAAAAAGGCGCGCGCCTGGTATTCGCGTACGAGGTCAATCCCGGCACCTCGCGCAAGCTGCCGAAATCCGGGCAATACGCCTTTATCCTGATCGACGATAAAACCTGCCGCCTGTTTGGCGAAAAGACCTGCTTTACCACGGAGAAATTCAAAATCATTCCCGGTTGCACCGGCCAGTGCAGCCGCTGCTGGGTGATCTGGGCGTGCGGCGGCGACAACTTCCGCCTGCAGGCCACGGTCGGCGAGCAGGAGCGGGAATTCCTGCTCCAGAGCCGCGAGGGCAGAACCCTGCGCGCCGCCGCGCGTTCGACCGAGATGCTGGAGGAGATGGTGGAACTCGCCTGCCGGAGCGAGGAAACTGACGGGAAAGAAAACGGCGACACTGCCGCCGAAAGCAAGGACGAAGCTGCTTCCGCCGAAAAGTAAAATGCCTGACCCGCAAGCAATCTCTTTTCTTTTAGTTTGATTTGCGTACAATACAAACTCTCCCCGGTGCGACGGGGGGAGTTTTTTACTTGCGGGGACGCGATGCAGTTGTGGATTGACGGGTTCAATTTTTTTTACCGCTGGCCGCCGACGGCGGAACTGTTCGCGCGGCGGGAAAATATTCCCGAAGCGCTGGACGCGGCGGTGCGGTTGCTGACTTGTGCCTTGCCGAAACGGAAAAACGCGCTATTGTTTCTCGATGGCGGCAAGGCGCGGGGAAGCGAGACGCGCCACGGTCTGCGCCTGCTGTACGCGGGTCCCGGCGGCAAGGCTGACGACGTGCTGCTGGAGAAATTACGAGGCACTGGGAATCGTCGCAATGTGCGGGTAGTGACTGATGACCGACAGTTGGCGTCGCTGGCGCGAACGGAAGGGGCGGGAATCATCCGCCTGGAAGAGTTTTGCAAAAGCCTGAACTCAGGCGGAAAAAATGATGGTCGCCGACAGCAGGAACAGGTAATGAAAGAAAAAAAGCTTGAGCCGTTCGAGGTAGACGCCTGGCTTGAGATTTTTGAAAATGACGTGGAGAATTGAATGAACGACACCCTTGAAGAAGAAGTTTCCATCCCTGAAAAACCTGAACGAAAACGATTGAACGTGCTGTGTTTCGTGCTGGATCAGCTCCGGTACGACTGCCTGGGCTGCTACGGCGACGGAGTGGTGAAGACGCCGAATATCGACCGCCTCGCCCGCGCGGGAGTGGTGTTCGACCGCGCCTACGTGGCCAATCCCCTCTGCATGCCGGCGCGGGCGACTTTCTTCACCGGCCTCGCCCCGAGGCATCACGGCGTGCGCTCCAACGGTATTCCTCTCCAGGCGGAAGTGCCGACCATGACTGAAGCTTTGCGGCAGGCGGGTTACCATACGCACTCCGTGGGCAAGCTGCACCTCTCTCCCTATCACGCCGCCAAGGATGTGAAACGTCCTGGCAACGCTTCCTGCTGGCCGGAAGGAAAAGACGCCTGGGACAGCGGCGCCATCACAAAGCTGCCACTGCCTTATTACGGGTTGCAGACCGCCGATTTCGTCGGAGGGCATTGCAGCTATGTCTTTGGGGAATATATCAACTGGCTGCGGGAAAAAGACGCGTCGATGCTGCCTGCCGCGCGCGGCGAGGAAAAACTGGAAGACCTGACCGAAGCCTGCGGCGGAGAAAGCGCTTATAAATCCGCACTGCCCGAGGATCTGCATTACAATCGTTACATCGCCGAGAAAACCTGCGAATTCATCGAAGCCCGGTCGGCCGATAACCACCCGTTTTTCTGCTGGTGTTCTTTCCCCGATCCTCATCATCCTTTCGTGGCGACGCAGCCTTTCTGCGACATGTATGACCCTGCCGCCATGCCCAGGCCGAAAAAAAGCCAGGGCGAGTTGGACAACCTGCCGCCGTTTTACCGCATTATCGCAGAGGAAGGTGCCAGTCGCTGGAAATGCGTTTCAGGCCGCATCGCTCCCACGGAGAAGACCGACGACCAGTTGCGCCAGATTCGCGCGCTGACTTATGCGATGATCAGTTCAGTCGACGCCGCGCTGGGTCGGGTGCTCGACCGCCTCGATGAACTGGGGCTGACCGGCAACACCGCCATCTGTCTGCTCTCGGATCACGGCGATATGCTGGGCGACCACCACATGCTGAACAAGGGGCCGTTCCATTTCGAGGGATTGCTGCGGATGCCGATGATCTGGTCTTGCCCGGGACATTTTTCCGCCGGAGTGCGTACGCCGGGGCTGGCCAGTCAACTGGATTTCGCGCCGACGGTGCTCGACCTCTGCGGCGTATCCATCCCCGAGGTCACCGCGCCGTCGGAACCGGAAGCTAAGCTCCAGCGCGCGCCCTGGCCGGGCAAGTCGCTGGTATCGGTGTTGAAAGGCCAGGAAAAAAAGGTTCGTGACTGGGTGATTGTGGAAAACGACGAGGATTATCTGGGCGTCACGCTACGCACCTTCATCACCAACCGCTACAAAATCACGATCTATGGTGAACGCGAGGACTGGGGAGAGTTGTTCGATCTGCGCAGCGACCCCGACGAATTCCGCAACCTCTGGCACGATCCGCAGTCGCAGCAGTTAAAGAACGCGCTCTTGGCCAAATTTTTGCACTGCTACATCGGCGAGGACTCGCCATTGCCCCGACGCGTAGGGCACGCGTAGTTTCGCTTGCGAAATTTTTCGGCAAGGGTAAAATTGCGCAAAGAATTTCTCACCCCCGGAGACTGGCATGAGCGACAGGCATGACGACGTGGCGCTGGCGGAAAAACTGGCCAAGGCCAGGCATCTGTTGGAAAGCGAAATCCACAAGGTCATTATCGGCCAGAACGAGGTGGTCGAGCAGTTCATGATCGCGCTGTTCTGCCGTTCGCACGCGCTGATTGTGGGCGTACCCGGGCTGGGCAAGACGCTGCTGGTGAAAACCCTGTCGCAGGCGCTGCACCTCTCCTTCAACCGCGTTCAGTTCACACCCGACCTGATGCCTTCCGACATCACCGGTACCGACATCCTGGAGGAAGACCAGACGACGAAAACTCGCTCTTTCCGCTTCGTTAAGGGGCCGCTTTTTTCCAATATCGTCCTCGCCGATGAAATCAACCGCACGCCCCCGAAGACCCAGGCTGCTCTGCTGGAAGCGATGCAGGAAACGCAGGTCACGGTCGGCGGAGTGCGCTACGACCTGCCCAAACCATTTTTCGTGCTTGCGACGCAAAACCCGATCGAACAGGAAGGCACCTACCCGCTGCCGGAAGCGCAACTCGACCGGTTCATGTTCAATATCCTGATCGAGTATCCGCCGGAAAACGAGGAACGGGAAATTGTTGCCGCCACTACCAAGGACGCCGATGTCGAAATCCGCCCTATCCTGACGGGTGAACAGATTATCCGCCTGCAACAGGTCGTGCGCCGCATTCCCTTGCCGGATACCGCGCTGAATTTCGCGGTGCGACTCGCGCGGATGAGCCGCCCCAAAAGCGACGACGCGCCCCGGTATGTCAAGGACTGGCTGGCCTGGGGAGCGGGACCGCGCGCGGGGCAGCACCTGGTTCTCGCCGCCAAGGCGAAAGCGGTTCTGAACGGGCGTTTCGCCGTCGACGTGGAGGATATCAAGGCTGTGGCCAAGCCGGTCATGCGCCACCGCCTCGTCACCAACTTCAACGCCGATTCGGAAGGCGTAACCGCCGACGACGTCGTCGGTCGCCTCCTGCAAGACGCGTCTGCCTGAAGAAAGGTTGTTCATGCTGATAGTCGAACCCTCAGTTACGCTGGAATGGATCACGCCAGAACCGCTCAAGGCGATCGAAGCGGCGGGGCGAACCTGTTACAAGTCTGAGGACAAAATTTCCGATAATACGGCGGAGGGATTCGTGCGTGCGATTATCAAGCGTGGCCACGAAGCGGTGATCGAGCACGCCTGCGCCTCTTTCCGCATCGTCACCGACCGTGGCATTACCCATGAAATCGTCCGCCACCGGATAGCCAGCTACTGCCAGGAATCGACCCGTTACTGCAACTATGCCAAGGATAAATTCGGGCGCGAGATTTCCGTAATCAAGCCCCCCGCCATGGCGCAGCATCAGGAAAAAGCGTGGCGGGAAGCGTGCGAAGCGGCGGAACGCGGCTATTTCGAGATGATCGATTCCGGCGCCGCGCCGCAGATCGCGCGTAGCGTTCTGCCTACCTGCCTGAAAACGGAAATTGTCATGACCGCCAATTTCCGCGAATGGCGGCACTATCTGAAGCTTCGCCTCGCTCCGGCGGCGCATCCGCAGATTATCGAAATATCGGAAAAAATCCGCGCCATCCTGCTGGAAAAATGTCAGCCAGTTTTTGCTGACATGTAATAATCCTGCCTGCCGCCAATGTGCGCTTTTCGCGCAAGTTTTTGTCTTCGCCAGCTTTGTCTTTGACCAATCATAGGTTATGGGCGATAGTCAAGGCAGTAGGCGTCTTGCCAGCATAATTCATTTTCGGAAAAGGAAGCAGAAAATGTGCGCAGTCAAAGCAAAAGGGCCGGTCAAGGTCGGCATCGTCGGGTTGGGTCGCGCGGGTTACGGCATGGCGACATGCGAACTGGCACCGCGCGGAAAAAAAATCACCATTGTCGCGGGATGCGATATCCTGAAAAGCCAGCGTGACCGTTTCGCGAAGAAATTGCCCAAAGCGGTGATGTATGATGATCTGAAAAAAATGCTGGCCGATCCCAACGTGGAACTCGTGTCCATCTCCACCCGCTCGCCCGATCACGTCCCCCACGCCTTGCTCGCGCTCAAGGCGGGTAAGGACGTGTTTCTCGAAAAACCGATCAGCCTTACTTTTCCGGAAGCAAAAAAATTGAAAGCCGCCGCTGCGAAGGCGAAGGGAAAACTCTACATCCGCCACAACCGCCGCTTTGAAACACCGTTCGTGCATATCCGCGAAATCATTGCCAGCGGCATTCTCGGCGACGTTTTTGAGATTCGCCTGTGCCGACACGGCTACCAGCGCCGCAACGACTGGCAGACCCTGATCCGTTGCGGCGGCGGGCAGCTTCTGAACTGGGGTCCGCACCTGATTGACCACGCGCTGCGTTTTCTCGAAAGCCCGGTTGCTGAAATCTGGAGCGACCTCAAATGCGTGGCGGCGGTTGGCGACGCCGAGGATCACGTCAACATCATGTTCAAGGGCAAGAACGGGCGCGTGGTTAACGTGCAGATTTCCGGCGGAGTCGCGCTGCCCTCGCCGGTCTACGCGGTACATGGCAGCAAGGGCAGCCTGATTTCGGAAAATGAAAAGACGATCAAACTCCGCTATTTGGATCCAAAAAACAAGCTCAAGCCCTGCAAGGTCGATGACGGCACTCCTGACGGCTTCGGCGGCAGCGACAATCTGAAATGGATCGAAAAGGAAATCAAGGTCAAACCCAAACTGAAGGTCGACACCGCCAGCATCTGGGATTATCTGTACGCATCCATCCGCGAGGGCAAAAAGTTCCCCATCACCATCGACGAGGCGCTGGGTGTGATGGAGGTGGTGGATATAGTCAAGAAACAGAATCCCAAATTCAAGAAAAGCATAATGTGAAATCAAATCGCGTGACGCAAAAGCCTTTCCGCAAGGGAAGGCTTTTTTTTGTGAAATGATATTGCCAAAGAGGCGGCGTGCTTGTATCTTTTACGAATAAAATTGAGCGAAAGGAGAGTGTACATGCCGGAAATTTATCTGGGTCGGATCGTGGCGGTGGCGAAAAGCAAGGCTGGCAGGATGACCGCGATGTACCGCGTGTCCTCGCGCAGCTTTCCCAACCGCCGAGCGCAGGTGAACGGGGAAAAGCAGACCGTCAGTATCGTGCCCAAAGAAGGCCACGAGGGCGATGTGTTCAAGAATCCGTATATCGCCTATAATTGCGCGAAAATAGTCGGCGACACCGCCATCGTCACCAACGGGTCGCAGACCGATCCGATAGCGGAAAAAATCGCTTCCGGCATGTGTATCCGCGACGCGCTGGTTTATTCTCTCTGTGTGATGGATTACGAGAAAGACGCCTACGACACGCCACGCATAGCCGCGATTTTCCGCGCCGGGGAAAGCCTGGGCTGGCTGGGAGTGGTGCGCAAGGACGGGCTCGATGTCAGGTCGTTTGAACTGAATCCCGGCGAGTGTTTCCACGTCTCGACCTACGAACACAACGTTCCCTCGACTTGCCGCAAAAGCGGGTTTGACGCAGAGACCGCCTCCGCCGCCTGCGACTTCGTTTTAGGTAAGGGCGTTTTCGCTGATTTCGCCAACCCCGTCACCGCCGTCTGCATTCAGCAGGACGGCGACGCTTTCGCGCTGGCGACAAAAGACTTTGCCTGAGCTACATGATACGGTCGTAGAGGTAATTCATTTCCCGCAGGTCGCCGCTTCGGGCGCTGGCGAGTTGCGCGGCGGTCAGGCGCCACGCCCACTGCCCGTCCGTCACGCCGGGGCGGTTCATGCGGAATTCGTTGCCGAGATCCAGTACGTCCTGCATGGGAAAAATCGCGATATCCGCCACTGATTGCAACGCCAGCCGGATCAAGTCCCAGGTGACGTCAGCCCCGTCCCGCGCGAGATAGCGGCGGCACTTGTCACGCTCGCGTTCGATCGTGCCGCGGTCGTGGTGTTCGTAATCGTGTCCCTGCGCGAGATACCAGCCCTTGGTCGTGTCGTTATCGTGAGTGGCGGTGTAGACTACCGCGTTTTTCTCGTAGGTATGGGGCAGGTAGAATTCCGCGCCATCGCAGAAACCGAACTGTAAAACCTTCATGCCGGGGAAGCCTTCGCCTTCGCGCAGCGCGTGGACTTCTGGCGTGATGGTGCCCAGGTCTTCGGCAATGATCGGCAACGCGCCCAATTCCTTGCGCACCGCCGCGAACAGCTCCGCGCCCGGTCCCTTGATCCACTTGCCGTTGACGGCAGTCTTTTCCCCGGCCGGAACTTCCCAGTACGCCTCGAAGCCGCGGAAGTGGTCGATGCGCAGCATGTCGACCATCGTCAACGTCGCGTTGATGCGGTTGACCCACCACTTGTAATTATCCGCCTTGAGCTTTTTCCAGTTATAGATGGGATTGCCCCAGAGCTGCCCCGTAGGCGAGAAATAATCAGGCGGCACTCCCGCCATCTTGTCGGCCCCGCCTTTCGCGTCCAGCTCGAAATACTCCGGCGACGCCCACACGTCGGCGCTGTCGTGCGCGACGTAGATCGGCACATCTCCCATCAACTTGATGCCCTTGTCATTGGCGTATTTTTTAAGTTTCCGCCATTGCGTGAAAAACAGAAACTGCACGAAACAGTGAAACCGGATCTGCGCCGCCAGTTCCACGCGATACTTTTTCATGGTCGCTTCGTCGCGCGAGATCAATCCCGGCTCCGGCCAGTCCGGCCACGCCTTGCCGCCGAACTTTTCCTTCAGCGCCACGAACAGGGCGAAGTCTTCCAGCCAGTCCTGTTCTTCCGCGCGGAATGTCTCGAATTTCTTGGTGAATTCAACAGAGCATTTCCCCGCCTCGAAAGCGGCGTACGCTTTGCGCAAGGCGGTTTCCTTATAAGAACGCACCTTGTCGAAAACCACCCAGCTTTCCAGAAAGCCCGCGTCCGGCAGCAGGTCGCTTGCGCCCAGCAACCGCTCCTCCTTCAACGCCTCCAGCGACACCAGCAACGGATTGCCCGCAAAGGAACTGAGGCATTGATATGGGCTGTTAGCCGCGCCGGTAGGCCCCAGCGGCAACATCTGCCAGACCGACATGCCGGCTTCATGCAGAAAATCGACGAAGCGGTAAGCCGCGTCCGACAGGTCGCCGATACCGCAAGTTCCGGGCAAGGATGTGGGGTGAAGCAAGATTCCGCTGCAACGAGGGAAGGTCATTTTTACTCCTGTCAATAAGATTCTTGCAGGCGCGCCTGCGGAAAAAGTCTCCAGTGGCCGGTTAATATCTGGCATCCGCGAATTCCACCCAGCCGCCGCTTTCTACCAGGGCGCTATCGAATTCCGTGGTCGTGAATCCTGTTGATTCGCTCCGACCGTCTGAAGTTTTGAACACGAGTTTGCGTCCGGCAAAATCGACGTCGCAGGTCACATCGCCGTCTGCCAGCTTGAATATTTTCTCAATCGTCGCGGCGGGGAGTTCGACAGCCATCATGCCGCAGTTGAACATGTTCTGCCGGAAGATGCGGGCGAAACTCTCGGCGATGACCAAGGTGATATCGTTCACCTCCAGCGCCCAGGGCGCGTGCTCACGCGAGGAGCCGCAGCCGAAATTAGCGCGGGTGACAACCACTTTCACCCGAGCCAGCTTTTCGCCCTTGGGATCGAACCCGTCGATCTGCAAATCCTCCAGCAGATAGTTTTTCAGATTTTCCTTTTTCACTTCCGTCAGGTATTTCGCCGGGATGATCTCGTCGGTGTTGATGTCATTCCGATCCAGAAATACTACCGCGCCGCCGAAGGGTTTCATAAGTTGGACTCCTTTAAAATTGATGGCAGTAAGTTTTTTTGTCAACTATCGCAAACCTGAAAACAAGTCCCCTCGCCCCCTGAAAGGGGGAGAGGGTTAGGGTGAGGGGGTACTTTCGGCGGTCGCCGACTTTCGATTATCTGTATAAGGTTGCGGTAACCCCTCACCCCGACCCTCTCCCCAAGGAGAGGGAGAGTTTTAATTCTATCGCTCGCCAGCGACTCGCTTGTTCTTTTTCTCCTGAATGATATTATAGATATGTTCAATGACATCGTCAGTGTTCTGTAATATATCATTATTCCAAAATCTCAATACCTCAATTCCGCTGGCGCACAAGGCATTAGTTCTGTCCGAATCTTTTTCGGCCAAATCTGTCTCATTATGTTGGCCGCCGTCCAGTTCTATTGCCAAGCGTACTTCGTGCGAATAAAAATCGAGTATATATCCTTCTGCCGGATGCTGTCGGCGGAACTTTACTCCCAGCGCGTTGCTGCGGATAATATGCCATAGCAGTTGCTCCGCGTCGGTGGCGTCTTTCCGCATACGGCGCGCCTGTCCGAGAATGAATTTTCGTTTTTCATCCGGCGAAAATATAATGTTGTTCCCCCTCACCCTAACCCTCTCCCCCTACAGGGGGAGAGGGGACTTCTTACATAAACTCCCTCGGATCGGCAAGATGCCCGCAAATCGCGGCGGCGGCGGCGGCGGCGGGGCTCATCAGGTGCACCATCCCGCCTGCGCCCATGCGACCCGTGAAGTTACGGTTGGTGGTGGAGGCGCACACTTCTCCCGGCGCGAGCACCCCGTTACTCATCCCCAGGCACGCGCCGCAGGTGGGGTTGGTGACGCGGAAGCCCGCCTGCCTGAATACCGCCATCGTCCCGTCGCGCATGGCTTCGTCGAAGATTTTAGGCGTCGCGGGCGAGACGATGCCGCGCACGCCGGTAGCGAGTTTCTTTCCCTTCAGAATCCGCGCTGCCGCGTGCAGGTCGCTCAGGCGGCCATTGGTGCAACTGCCGATATAGACCTGATCGACCCGGACTTTCGTCAGTTCGGAAAGCGGCTTCACCTGATCGGGTTTGTATTCAACTGTCGCGACCGGAACGAATTTAGACACGTCGAAATTCAGCGTTTTGACGTAAACCGCGTCGTCGTCGCTCCACCATTTCTTGAAATTGGTCAGCGCTTGCGCCTTGGAATCATAGTCGTCCTTGATGAAATCGCGCAGATAGTCAGCGGTCTTTTCGTCCGGCAGGCAGATGCCGCAGGTCGCGCCTGCTTCAATCGCCATATTGCACAGCGTCATGCGTTCGTCCATATCGAAGTTATCCACGACTTCGCCGCGGAATTCCAGCACGCAATCGGTCGCGCCGTTGACAGTCAGTTCCCTGATGACAGACAGGATTACGTCCTTGGCATAGACGCCGAAGGGCATGGTGCCGTTCAGGTTGACGCGGATGGTTTTCGGCTCGCGGAAGGCGCAGACGCCTTTCAGGATGCCGACTTCAAGGTCAGTCGTGCCGACGCCTGCCGCGAACGCGCCGAACGCCCCGTGGGTGCAGGTGTGGCTGTCGCCCATAATGACGGTGTAGCCGGGGCGGATAAAACCCTTTTCCGGAAAGATGGCGTGGCAGACGCCGTTTTCGCCGATGTCGAAGAAGTCGCGGATCTGGTGGCGCCGCGCCCAGTCGCGCAGGATTTTCGCCTGCACGGCGGTCTTGGTGTCTTTCGAGGGCGTGACGTGGTCGATCACCGCCTTGATTTTCGTGCTGTCGAACACGCGATCCTTGTCGCGCCATTCCAGGTCGGCGATTGCCACCGGAGTGGTGATTTCGTGACACATGACCACGTCGAGATTAAGCACCTGCGTGCCGGGAAACGGTTCGTCGCGGCGGTGGGCGGCGAAGATTTTTTCCACAATTGTTTTTCCCATTTTGGTTCCTTTCCGTGCCGGAGTTCGGCTTGATGGCTTCATATATTATAATTCAGTCCGCAGAGAAATGCCAGCGCTTAGCGCCGCCACATGCCCATTGCGTGCAGCGCGGCGTAGACGGTGTGGCAGGCGCGGGACTGGTTCAGCGTATAAAAATGTATCCCCGGCGCGCCGCGCCTCAGCAGGTCGACGCACTGCGAGGCGCAATACGCCAGCCCGATTTCCTGCACGCGCTGCTCGTCGTGGCCGTGTTCCTCCAGGTGGGCGACCAGTTTTTTAGGAATCGAACACGCGCTCAGTTCCAGGAATTTTTCAATCTGCCCCACCTTGGTGATAGGCATGATGCCGGGAATGATCGGCACGCTGACCCCTTCCTCGCGCGCGTGGTGGACGAGGTGGAAGTAGCGGTCGTTGTCGAAAAAAAGCTGGGTGATGACAAAGTCCGCCCCCGCCTCCACCTTTTCCTTGAGAAATTTCAGGTCGGTCTGCAAGTCTGGCGCTTCCGGATGCTTGTCAGGGAACGCGGCCACGCCGACCGAGACGTCGCCCATCTCCTTGCACATTTTCACCAGTTCGATGGCGTGCTGGGGGCCGTTATCAGTCAGGCGCCAGTTGGCTTCCTCGCGGGGCGGGTCGCCGCGCAAGGCGAGAAAGTTACTGATGCCCGCCTCGCGGTATTCGGCCAGCAGCCGCCGGATGTCGTCGTAGGTATGGCCGTAACAGGTGATATGAGCCACTACGTCAAGGCAGTGCTCGTCCTGGATGGACTTGACGATGCGGCGGGTCTTTTCACGGGTAGAGCCGCCCGCGCCGTAGGTGACGGAGACGAAACTGGGCTTCAGCGGCACCAGTTCGCGTAGCGATTCACGCATCGCCGCCTCGCCCTTTTCCGTCTTGGGCGGGAAGAATTCGAACGAGAATAGCGGCTCGCGGCTGTTGAGTTTATGCTTGATGCTTGCCATAATAATCCTTATTTGTTGAGAATTTTGCTAGCCGCGTTGACCGTATTTCTCAGTAGAAACGCGTTAGTCACCGGCCCGGTGCCGCCCTTGGCGCTGGTGATGTATGAGGCGACCTGCGAGACGCCCTCGAAATCCACGTCGCCGACATATTGCAAGGCGGGTTTGCCTTTCGCGTTCAGCAGCGGCTCGCCGTTTTCGTCCAGACCCTTGGGGATATGGTTGACGCCTACGTCTATCACAATCGCGCCGGGTTTTACCATATCGGCGGTGATAAGCGGGGTCAGGTCGACGGGGGCAGGCTTGTCTTCCTTGCCGTCTTTCCACGCCTTCAGCGCTTTTTTATAGCGGTTCCATTTCACCGACGCCGCGCCGGTGGCGGCGATAATCACTTCCGCTTCTTGCGCCAGCGCGGGAATGTCGCTGCGGCTGTGGCCGAAAGTGACGGAGGCATTCAGGTTCAGCAGCAGCAGTGCGGCGGGTTTGCCGACAATGGCGCTGCGACCCGCCACCAGCGCGCGCGCTCCGTTCAGCTCCGGGCGAATCCTTTTCACCAGTTCCACCGCGCACATCGCGGTGCAGGGAGCGGGGTCGCTGTAGCCGGTGGCCATGAGAGTCCCGAGGTTCATCGGGTGTACGCCCTCGGCGTCCTTTTCCGGCCTGATCGCGCGGGTCAGGGTGATCTGGTCGACTCCCCGGGGCAGGGGCATGTGCAGCAGGATGGCCGACACCTCCGGGTCGTTGTTATGCTTTTCGATTGCGGCGATGATGGTGCTTTCGCTGACTTCTCCGCCGAGGTCGTCGAGAGTATAGCGCAGGCCGTTCTGTTCGCAATGCTCGCCCTGCGCCTTGGCGTACCAGGCGCTGCCCGCGTCGTCGTTGGCGCGAATGGCGACCAGGTGCGGCTGATGGCCAGCGGCAGTCAGCCGTTCGACTTCCGGTTTCAGTTCGCCGATCATTTCCGCGGCAATAGTTTCTCCGTCAATGATTTGCGCAGGCATATTCCTGTCTCCCATATACAAGATAAAGGACATAGTATAGCCTTCCGCAAAAGTGGGAGCAAGAGTTTATAACAGACGGGCAAGAAATGATTTGGGGTATTTACATAAAGGCGCGTCTTCCGCTGTTATTATCTGACTCGTCCCAAAGATTCATTGACTGTTTCGAGGATATGGGTATTAATGACATGGAGGGATTTATTATATCTATGAAAGGAACTGCATGAGACCGGTCTGCCTGATTATCCGTGACGGTTGGGGCGTGAACGAGAATCCGAAAATGAACGCAGTGGCGGAGGCGAAGACGCCCAATATCGACGACTACAAGGCGAAATATCCCTGGACGTTGATTAACTGTTCCGGCGAACCCGTCGGTCTGCCTGACGGCTACCAGGGATCTTCCGAAGTGGGGCATCTCAACATGGGTGCGGGTCGTATCGTCATCCAGGAACTGAAACGCATCGATGACGGCTTGTCCTCGGGGAAACTGTTCGAGGTGGAGAAATGGAAAAATCTGGTCGCCAACTGGAAAGCCAACAAGAGTAGATTGCACCTGTTCGGTCTTTTGCAGGACGAAGGTGTCCACGCCCACCAGGAACACCTGTTCAAGATCATGCGTCGCGCGCGCCAGGAATTTCCGACAGGCGAGATCATTCTGCATCCCTTCCTTGACGGCCGCGACACCCCGCCGCGCAGCTCGGCGGAATATATCGGCAAACTGAAAACCGTGATGCAGGAAGTCGGCAACTGCAAAATCGGCACCGCGATGGGGCGCTATTATTCAATGGATCGCTCGCGCAACTGGGAACTGACAGATAAAGCTTATCATTGCATCGTCTGCGCGGAAGGCCGCAAGGCGCCGGATATTGAAACCGCCGTGAAACAGTCCTACGCCAACGACAAGACGCCGGACAACGTCGAGATGGTGGACGAATATATCGTGCCGTACGTGCTGGGCGATTACGCTGGCGTGAGGGACGGCGACTGCATCCTGCACACCAATTACCGCCAGGATCGCGCCATTCAATTGTCGATGGCGTTTGCCGATCCCGCCTATGCCGGACATCTCAAGGCGAAGCCGAAAGTCACTTATCTTGGTTTCACGCGCTATTGGGACGATTTCACCGAGTACATGCTGGGTGCGATGGGCGGGGGAGGGGAGATGAACCACCTCTTGGGCGAAGTTGTCGCCGACGCCGGACTCAAACAGCTTCGGATTGCCGAGACGCAGAAGTTTCGCCACGTTACTAGCTTCTTCAACGGCAAGGCAACCACGCCTTATAAAAACGAAGACCAGGTCGAAGTCAAGGGCAGGTTCGACCCGTCCTCCTTCGCCAGCCATCCGGAGATGGACGCATATTTCGTCACAGAGGAATTATTGAAGCGCCTGAAAAACAATCCTTACGATCTGATCGTGGTCAACTACGCCAACTGCGACATGGTCGGCCACACCGGCGACATGAAGGCGGCGACCAGGGCAGTCGAGGTGGTGGATGAAAACGTGGGCGTGCTGGTGAAACGCCTGCTGGAACTTGACGCGCAGATTCTTATCACCGCCGACCACGGCAACGCCGAGCAGATGATGGATTACGACACCGGCCTGGTCAAGACCAGTCACACGCTTAACCCCGTCGAGTGCATCTACGTCGCCAGCGATTCGGTCGGCAAGAAAATGATCCCGCGCGGCAAGTTGTCCGACCTCTCGCCGACTATTCTTAAATTGATGGGGCTGCCTGTCCCTAAGGAAATGACGGCGGAAATATTGCTGAAGGATTAAACTATCAGTTTGTGGTAAAAAAATAAACGCGGATGCTGCGAGGCGTCCGCGTTTTGCTTTGAAACAATCATGCGGTCGGCTATCCCTTTGTAACCTCCCGGAAGATGCGGACAAACCTGCGCAACCGGTCGGGGTCGTTCTGCACCGTCTCCACATCCTTAAGCGTGACGTCCATATGCAGGCCGCGGCAGAGCGAAACCGCTTCAGTAATGGTTTTGCGCACCTTCGCCTCATTGAACCCGGTGCAGACCATCTCCGCCGGGTTCGGACGCCAGGAAATCACGTAGTCTGTGCCGATCTGTTCCGCGCAGGAGGCAAGGTTCGCCCAGGGCGTGATTGCAATGCGGCGGAGATTCGGGATTTGCCGAAGAATGTCTATCTTTTTCGTAAGATCCTCGCAACAGCCATATGCCACCAGCCCGAAGTTTTTCAGGATCGGCAACTGGTATTGCAGCAGAAACTCGTCGTGCATCTCCGGCGAAACCAACGCGTATTCCTGCGCCGCCATGAAACACCATAACTGACTGCGCTTGACTGACGCGCCGTTAGGCGCTGGGTCGGCCAGTTCCTCGGCGTATGGCATAGCCTGGTTGTCGTGGTTGGCAAGCGTCCAGTCTCCGGCGTCTTCGGCCTGCTGCTGGGCGGCGAGGATGCCGTCGCGCATGAATGCCAGTAGTTCGTGCAGCCACTCCGGATTGTCGCACATGTCCCACATGATCTGTTCCATTCCGCGCAGGTGGGCGAGATTGTTGGCAATGTCCGCCGTCCAACTGCGGTAGGCCGTGGAGCGGTCGACATGCACCGGCAGGATGTCGCCGACCGCCTCGCGCAGGCGGTCGGCATTACGCGACGTTTCCGCCTCGTCAATCCGATGAAAAGGCTTGACCAGTTTGCGCACGTCGGCCAAATCCTTCAGCACGGGATCGTATTTCCACGAGCCATGCTCAGTGTCGCCTTGGATATGCTGGAAGGCCGGCCCCCACGCGCTTTCGCCGGGAAGGACGAGAGAGGCGCGTTGCGTCAGCCAGGGTTCGAACACGTAATCATCATCCAGCGAAGCCTGAAAAAGCATACTGCGCAGGGTGTTTTCCTGTTGGCGGAAAAGCGGATCCGCGCAGGCAAGTTTCGATTCCGGCATTTCGTGCCAGCAGGCGAAAACCCGCATGTAGAGCAACGGGCGGGTTTGTCTGAGACTGTTGTGGGCGCGCCAGAGGTTACGGCGTTCGGTGTTGATTTCCCGCTGGCAGACTTCCGCGTAGCGCCGGGCGAGGTCGCGCAGGATTTTGACGTCTTGCGATACGTTAGTGGTTGCGGTCATTGCCATTCCTCCAGAGAAGGTAACTTGTTGTTATCTGACTTGAATATACTGGGTAAAATGCCAAAATAAATGGACAAGGCAGACATATATTTGTATAAATAGGACATGAAGAATAAGTGCGCAAAAATCCTGGTGCTGAGGGCGGGCAGGGTGTTGTGTCCCGCCGACTGGCGCATCGACACACGGTGGGAGACACATAATCTCTGGACCGTACTCGGCGGCGAGGGCAGGATGCAAGCACCGGAGCAGGCTTACGACCTGTCGGCGGGAAGCTGTTTCGTTCTGCGTCCGCAAGTCCGCTACATCGGTTCCCACAATCCCCGCAAACCGCTGGATGTGGTCTATATCCATTTCGAACCGGGCAAGGTAGCTGTTCCCGCGTTTTACCGGATTGTTGAAAGTCTAGATTTTTTCCAAGGAATGCTGGAGAGGTTGCTCAAGGCAATGCGTAATGGCGACAAGGAGGAATCGGCGACCTGGCTGGCGGCGGCGCTGACGGAACTGGTCGAGCAGGAACAGCGGCGCGAATTTTCCTCAGGCTTGGAGCCGCGCCAGCGCGCGTACCTTGACGGGTTTATCGCGCGCGTATCGGCGCAACCAGGGAAACGCGTGTCACTGACCGCGCTCGCGCGCGAACTATGCTGCACACCGCGCCATCTGCACCGACTTTTCCGGCAATACAAGGGATTGAGCCCGCAGGAGTTTGTCATGGGCGAGCGGATGCGCGCGGCCAGAAATCTGCTCAACATGTCCAGCCAGCCAATCAGCCGGATTGCCCAGGAACTGGGGTATTCCGACGTCTACGCTTTCTCCAAGCATTTCAAGCAGCATGTCGGCCTACCGCCGGGACGCTATCGACAGACAGGCGGTGTTTAAGAGACTTACCCGAGGGTTGTGCGTTCGGATTTCCAACCGAGAGATGGAATCAATCAATACCCGAAGACCTGTTTTAATGTTGACAGGAATTAGCGGTAAGTGAAAATGCTTTAAAGATTGTGTAACATCAGGAGAGACTGGACAGATCAAGGTTAGTAACTTTTTTTATATGATTCTTTTGGCTGGAGAAATCATGGAAAATATGGAACTGGATAAAATCGCTGAAATGGTTGAAGAACTGAAAAGGCAGGGAACTGCCGGCAGGGGAGGGGAGGTTGCTGACCTTTCCGGAGACCTCATGGAACTCCTGGCTCTCGGCGGCACCATGAAAGCGGTTTTCGATTTCGACGACAAGGACATGGAGGTAATCTATTTCTCCGCCCACGGCTATTACGAAAACGGTAAATATGAAAAGGCCGCGCCGCTGTTCCAGTTCCTCTGCGTTTATGACCATCTCAATCCGAAATGGTTCATGGGCTTGGGCGCGACTCTGCAGATGATGCGCAACTACGAGGAAGCGGTAAAGTCGTATGGCTACGCCACCATTCTGGATATGGAAAACCCCGCGCCGCAGTATAACGCAGGCTACTGTCTCGCCCTGACCGGAAAAAAAGACGCGGCACGCCTCGCGCTAGAGGCGGTGGTGATGCTGGCTGATGACAGAGGCGGCATGGACGAGTACAGGCGCAAAGCCGAGAATCTTCTTTCAACCCTGAATGAGGGAGAACACGCATGACTTCGATCAATCCAGCCTGGGGCGCGTTTTCGCAAGCAGAGCAGAACCAGATGATGCAGGCGTTGGGTCAGGACTCGCTGCCCGCGCCTTCCGAGCTGTCACCGGAGCAGATTCAGAAGCTGAATACCAGCATGGGGTTCAACGTCGGTATAGTGGTGTTGAATCACGAAAGGGAATTGAAAACCGAAGGAACCCGCTCCAGCGACAAGCCATTCCTGGACGCGCCAGAAGTGGGCGACGCCAGCCAGCTCACGTTGATGCTGATGGCTCTGAAAAGCAAACTGGGCGATATCCAGGTAACAACCGCAAAGGAGGGCGTACAGAACCAGAAGCAGAGACTTGAAGCAGCCAGCAATGAGCACATGGGGAAAATCAAGGAAGCGCTGGGCAAGATGAAAACCGCCGACGGCTGGAGCCTGGCGGGAAAGATTGCCGGTTGGATAGGCGCTTCTCTGGGGATTATCGCCTCGCTGGCCGGAACCGCTATTGCTGTTGGCGCGGCTCTCTTTACCGGCGGCTCTACCCTGGCGGCGCTGGCTCTTACCCTGCCTGCGCTGGCGGTTTCCTGCGCCGGGATGGGACTGATGATATCGGATGCTACCGGCCTTACGGAAAAGGTGATGGATTTCGTCGCGGACAATTCCTGGACGCTGCCGCTGATGTTTGGTTTGGTCGGTGGAGTAATCTGGGCGCTGGACATGGCGGGCGTAATGGACGAGGATTCCATAAAGATTGCCACCCAGGTTCTGGTGGCGGTGGATATGCTGGTGTTGAGTGTGGCGACCGGTATCCTGTCGATGGGCGCGGGCGGGGTAGGCGGGGCGTCGAATGCGGTGGCCTCGCTGTTCAACCTGGGCGCGAAGGGCACCGAGACTCTTTCTAAAACAATTGATGTCACGGCGAAATTGACCCAGATCGGCGGACAGGTGATGAACATGCTGATGCAGTTTGGCAGCGGCGGACTGGCGATTGGCTCGGCTATCAGTTCTTACGATGCGACCAGTGCCAGGGCTGACAGCAAGGAATTCCAGGCGTGGATGGCAAAGTTGCAGTCGCAGATGGACGACGAACAGGAATCTCTCCAGAAAGCCATTGAGGCGCTGAACAACGACATGATGGTCTGTACGGATATTCTCGAAGGCATCGCCAAGAACAAGACCATGGCAATCGGGCGCATGGGTGCGTCGTGAGTGTAACTTTAAGACCATGCGGTCAGTTACAAAACATCACTTTGCCGTTTAATATACGAACGTCATTCCCGCGGAGGCGGGAATCCAGTGGGGAAAACGTACGCAACACCGCCTGGATTCCCGCTTTCGCGGGAATGACGTTTCGTGAGTTTTTATCCAAAGCGTGCGGTTTCTACTCAATCAAACCGTATTTGACTTAAAGGGACGTAATATGCGCGAAATCAGAATCCCCAGCTTGGCCGAAAACGTCAATGAGGCTACGGTCGGCTCGTGGCTGGTGGAAGCGGGGCAATCGGTGAACGCGGGGCAGGGCGTGGCGGAACTTCTGACCGAGAAGGCGGAATTCACTCTGGAGACCGATTGCGCAGGCACGGTCTCAGCCTGCCTCGCGCCGGAAAAAAGCGTGTTGCCGGTGGGGTATATTTTGTGCGTGCTGGATGCGACCGAGGAAGAGTTGTGCGCCGCAAAAAAAGAGAATGAAAGAATTGAAAAAAGCTATACCGAATCCGATACTGTCGCTTTAGCTTCCAAGGATGCTTCAGTGCCGCGTCCAGTTTCCGCCGCAGGGGTGCGCGCCACTCCCGCGGCGCGGCGGCTGGCGAAGGAAAACGGCGTCGATCTGGGGGAAATTGCCGAGGCCTTGAAAATCTCCGGCCCGGTGAAAGAGGAGCAGGTGCGGGAGTTCCTGCAATCGCGGTGATGTCAGAACTCCGCGTAGCGCAGCGCGGCGAAATCGCGGATGAAACGCGCCGCCTCGTTTTTTTCCGGCAATTCGGAGGCGCCGACCCGCGCGGCGTATTCCAATAGGGTTTCGCTTCCCCTTTTTTCCAGCCCGTGTCTGGCCAACTCTCGGCAGAGCAGGAAGAATTCCTTCCGCCGGAGTTCAATCGCATCGGGAAATTCTCGCGGCTTGAACAAATCCTTTCCGCCGCGACCATGCCTGCGGAGGCGATAATAGAAAAACAGCCCCAGTCCCGCCAGCAGCATAATCCGCCGCGTCCAGGTTTCCAGCAGCCACGTTCCCAGCAGCGACAAGTATTGCAGCAGACCGCCGATTCCTTCCCGCCGGATAAATCCGACCGCTTTGATCCATAGTCCGGCGACGTAGTCCTGGAACGCCGCCAGCCCGGACGATTGCCCGTGTTCCGGCAGTCCTCCGGGGGGCGTGAATTCAGCCGTACGCCAGCCGTGTTTTTCAGTGTAATACTCGACCCACGCGTGCGCGTGCTTTTTCCGCGCCAGCCACTGGTCGCCGTAAAGTCCGCGCTCGCCGCAGAAAAAGCCAGTCACGTACCGGGCGGGAATGCCTTCCTGCCTGAGCAGCAACACTCCCGCCGATGCGAACAGTTCGCAATGGCCGTGATTCTTTTCCGTGATGAATTGCAGCAGCGGGTCTTGGTCGGGAGCGAACGAAATGCCGATCTTGTAAGTATAATTGTTGGCGAACCAATCGGCGATGGCGGCTACGGCGTGTTCGGGGGCGATCTTGTTTCGGGCGGCCTGCGCGCCGTGGATTTTTTCGCGAAGGAGCCAGAAAGACGCACGCAGGGGGAAATCGGTAGGAATCTGCAGATATATTTCGTTGTCGAAGGGATCGATTTTCTCCTGGCTGTTAGGCTGGAACTCGCGCACTTCGCCGCGCTGCAAATAAACGCCGTAGCCGCGCGAAGTCGGGGTGTACTTGCTGGTGAGCGTGTCGCCGGGCATGAGGATCACCTGCCGGCAGGAGGTGTCCACCGCGGCAGTTTGCAGCGGCAGGAAAAAATGCGCGCCGTATTCTCCGCCCGGATAAACCGACAATTCCGGCTCCTCGAACTCCTCCGGTTTGTTCCTGCCGGGAAAAGTATAGATGCCGGTCTTGCGTTTCTTATCCTCGCCCCGGTCGGGAACAATTTCCAGTCCCGACGAACGAGCACCCCACTCGCCGTTTTCGTAGTGCACCGAAACTTTGCCGCGCAGATAACCGGGCTCGGTTGCGGAAAACGCCCGGAGCGCGATCGCGTCCAGCGCGCCGCCGTTCCGGAGGTCGGCAATGTCGCCAAGTTTCGAGGTGCCCGAGAATCCCCCGGCCTGCTGTAACGGTGCCATCCGCAGCATTGTCATAAAATACCGGTTCATCCGGTAATAGTTTTCCTGGATGATATAAACCGTGCCTGCGGTCACCGCCAGCGTGGAGATAATCGCGGCGACTAACGCTCCGACGACCAGCAGCCCTCCCCGTTTTTTCGGCGGCGACTGCTGCAACGAGCCCCTGAGTACCACCAGCAGCGCGACCGCGAAAATCGTGACCAGCGCCAGGTATTGCGGTCGGGAATAGATGTCCAGCGCCGCCACCGCCATACCCGCACCGCCGCACATAACCATGACGGGATAACGTTGCCTGCCTGCCAGAGAAAGTGTGCGAGCCAGGCAGAAGGTGAACAGGTAGAGAGAAATATAATAAGGAGTGTTGAAGCCTATGCCGCTTTCCGCCTCGACTTCCCAGGAGTTGCTGAGAAACGCGAAGGGCAGCGCCAGCAGCAGATATCCGATCAGGCCCAGTCTCAGCCTGATCCGGTCGCAGAGGAAAAAATGCAGGATCGTCAGCGCCAGAAGAGGAGCGGTAAGTATCCAGCGTTCCGAGGCTATGCCGCAACCGGCTTCGGCCGTTAGCAGCAAGATCCAGGCCGCGTAATCGGCAGGCGTTTTTATCGTGCGTTCGTCTTGCGACATGTTTCACGCTCCGCCCGGTTTGTGCGATATAAAGCAGGTAGAGTCCGCCGCCGATGACCAGTCGGTGAAAATTCCGGCAAAGATAATGACTCCGCCATGTTTTTAGCGTTAATTCGGTTTACTCGACTGCAACACAAGGAATAGGCCAGTGTCATCAAGCTATTCCATTGCTGGGGAAAACTTGACTGGGGCACTCTTGCCCGAGAAACCACTCCAGCGCGGCGGAGGTGCTGGAAAAAAACAGGTCTGCTTCTGCCAGTTTTTCCCGGTCGTGACTGGTGCCGATGCCAAGGGTGAAGCAGCCTGCGCTTTTGGCCGACTGGACTCCGGGAGGGGAATCGTCCAGCGCCACGCACTTTTCCGGCGGCAGGTTCAGCAGGGACGCTGCCTTCAGGTAGGGGTCGGGAAACGGCTTATGGTTCTCCACGTCGTCCGCGCCGACCAGTAAAGCGAAGCGCGTGCCGATGCCGGCGGCGTGCAGGGTGTGCGCCGCTTCCTTCCGGGTGCTCGAAGTCGCCACCGCCTGCGGGAAATTTTCCAGCCGGTCGAGAGCAGCCAGCAAGCCGTCGAACAGTCGCAGTTCGCGGGTGCTGACCTGCTGATAGGTTTCGCGCTTTTTCAGCAGTATCTGGTCGGCCGACAGGCTGGTGCGGCAATGTTCCTTGACGTAGCGCGTCAGCTTACGGTCAGAGATGCCGATCCATTGAAGGAACCAGTCAGGGGGATAGTCGTAACCGATTTCGCGGAAAACCAGTTCCCACGACTTGGCGTGAATCGGTTCGGAATCAACCAGCACTCCGTCCATGTCAAAGATGATGCCTTGGTAATCAGCTTTCATATGCCTCCAGTTTCCGGTACAGGGTTTTCAGGCCGATGCCGAGGCTTTTGGCGGCGTGGGTCTTGTTGCCGTCGAAGCGCGCGAGTTCGGCATAGATGTATTGCTTTTCCAGTTGCTCGATAGTCAAGCCGGGCGCGAGTCCCGGCGAGTCGGCGGGCGGGACAGGGGAGAGCCCCGATATTTCCTCCGGCAGCATGGCAGGTTCGATCAAGCTGCCTGGCGCGCGCACGAAGGAACTTTCCACCGCGTTTTCCAGTTCGCGCGCGTTGCCCGGCCAGTCGTAGGCTTGCAGGTGGCGCAAGGCTTCGTCGGAAAACTGCTTTTCGGTTTCGTAGCGCGCGGCGAACCGGTGCAGAAAATGCCCAGCCAGCAGCGGCACGTCTTCCGGCCGTTCGCGCAGGGGCGGGATGGCGATACGGAAAACGTTCAGGCGGAAATAGAGGTCTTCGCGGAATTCCCCCGCCTGTACCTTCGCTTTCAGGTCGCGGTTGGTGGCGGCGATTACGCGGCAGTCGACCGGGATAGTTTCAGTCCCGCCGACGCGGTCGATTTCCTGTTCCTGCAAAGTGCGCAGAAGTTTGACTTGCAAGTCGAGGCGCATCTCGCCGATTTCGTCCAGGAAAATGGTGCCGCCGTCAGCGAGTTCGAAGCGACCCTTGCGCTGGCGGATAGCGCCGGAGAAGGCGCCTTTCTCATGGCCAAACAGTTCCGACTCGATCAGCTCCTTGGTGAGCGCGGCGACGTTGACCTTGACGAAAGACTCGCCCGCGCGGCGCGACAGGCTCTGGATGGCGTTGGCGACGAGTTCCTTGCCGGTGCCGCTTTCGCCCTGGATGAGGACGGTGGCGTCGGTCTGGGCGACTTGCCGGATCTGCTCGCGCACCTGCGCCATTTTTGCCGACTGACCGATAAGCGCTTCCAGCGCGCTGGCGCGGACGACCTTGCGCTCAAGTTGGACAAGATGCAGGGCGTTAGCGACGATGACGCGCAGCTTGTTCAGGTCGACCGGTTTGGTCAGATATTCGTAAGCGCCGAGTTTGGTCGCCTCAATGGCGTTTTCGATGCTGCCGTGGCCGGTGATCATCACGATCGGCGTGGCGGGGTAGAGCGACTTGCTTTTCTCCATGATTCTCATGCCGTCGCCGTCGGGAAGCTTCAGGTCGGTCAAGATCAGGTCGAAGTCGTTCGCCTCCAGATGCTCCAGCGCGCGCGCCATGTTCTCGGCGGGAGAGACGGTGTGCCCCGTATCCTCCAGCACCTCGGCGATGGTCTCGCGGGTGGCGTCGTGGTCGTCGATAAGAAGTATGCGGCATTTTCTCGACATGCTAGGAAACCGTCCAGGTGGTCTCTCCGCCGCGGTCGTTCAGCGTGATTCCCTGCGCGGTGAGACCGTCGCGGATTTTGTCAGACAAGGCGAAATTTTTATCCGCGCGCGCCAATCCCCTGAGCTCGATCAGCAGCTTAACGAGACCGTCAGTCTTGGCGCTGCCCGCCTGCGGACGTGACAGGGGCAGCCCCAACACTCCCAGGTGCGCGTTAAGAGTTTGCAGCAGCGCGAAGCAATCGGCTGGCGCGGCCTGTTTCGCGATAGTGTTGTTGGCGACGCCCACGAGGTCGTATACCGACGCCAACGCCTGCGGAGAGTTGAAGTCATCGTCCATGGCGGTGCGGAAAGCGTCGTCGGCTTCCTTGGCGTGCGAGGCGGTTTCGGCTGAAATTTCCCCGGCGGCGGCGACTCGCGCCAGAGCTTCGACGCAGGCGTAAATCCGGTCAAGCCCGTTTTTGGCGGCGTCCAGCAATTCCGGCTTGTACAGCAGCGGCATCCGGTAATGCGTGCCGAGAATCCACAGGCGCAAGGCCGCGGGCGGCGCGAGCTTGAACGCCTCGCGCAACCAGAAGGCGTTGCCTTTGCTCTTGCCCATTTTCTGGTCGCCGGAGTCGTCTTTCGGTACGGTGATAAAACCGTTGTGCAGCCAATATTTTACGAATTTGCGCCCGGTGCAGGCTTCGCTCTGGGCGAGTTCGTTTTCGTGATGCGGGAAGCAGAGGTCGGCGCCGCCGCCGTGGATGTCGAGTTGGAAATCACAGTACTTGCCGCTCATCGCGGAGCATTCGATGTGCCACCCCGGACGCCCCGCGCCCCAGGGGGAAGCCCATTCCGGCTCGCCGGGCTTGGCGAATTTCCAGAGGGCGAAGTCCTGCGGGTTGCGTTTCTCCCCGTCCTGTTCGACGCGGTGCTCGGTGTTTTCGTCGTCGGCGGTGCGACCGGAGAGCTTGCCATAGGCGGGGAATTTCGACACGTCGAACCAGACCCCGCGCGGCGTCACGTAGGCGACGCCTTTCTTTTCCAGCTCGGAAATCAGGTCTATCATCTCGCGGATATGCTCGGTGGCCTTGGGGCGGATGGTGGGCGCACGCACCCCCAACGCCGTCATGTCGGCCTCGTACTCGTCCTGGTAACGGCTGGTAAGCTGCGCGCAGGAGATGCCCAGTTCGTTAGCGCGGTTGATGATCTTGTCGTCGATGTCGGTGATGTTGCTGACGAAAGTCACGGCGTAGCCGGAGTATTCCAGGTAGCGGCGCGCGGTGTCGAACACCACCGCCGGGCGCGCGTGGCCGATGTGGCAGGAGTCGTACACCGTCGGCCCGCAGACATACATGAACACGCTCCCCGGCAAGCGGGGGGTGAAGGTGGTTTTGGCGCGAAGTTCGGTACTGTAGACCTGGAGCATGTTTCGCCTTTCGTCAAGACAGTTACGGTTAATTGAAACATACGTTAATCATTGGCGGGGAAGTTGTCAAGGGCGGTAGTGATCTATGCCAATCGACAGTCATTTCTCTTTCCGCAGATCTTGCGCAAACCACTGTTCAAAGCTATGATTGACTGACAAAGAGTAAACGGAATATGCGTGGGGATGCTGTAATTAAAGACTAGGAGGCAAAATGCGAATACTGCTGATCTGCCTGTCGGTGTTGCTGCTGGCGTCTTTCGCCCGGGGCGGTGAAAAAATCGAACCCCAACAGGCGGCGCCGGTTGTCGATGACATCCCTTTTGAAAACCTGGACGGTTTTGTTCCGCCCGAGCAGATCGGCGATGAGATCGCGAAGATGGTGGGCAAGTACGATGGCGGAGGCAAGGAAGACGCGGATGCCGGAGAGTGCGTGCGAATCCAGCAAGAGCGGGGCGTGGTGCAGACCGGATTGACGCCGGTCTTTATTGATGGCGCCGATTGCCCGGAAATAGACAGCGAAAAATGGGCGATCGATTACACCGGCAAACGCGAGGGACGTCCCGCCCTGCACAAGGGCGTCGACATTCCACAGCCGCGCGGCACCCCGATACTGGCGGTGGCTGACGGGACGGTGGTAGGCAAATTCCCCAACCGCCACAATCGCAAGGGCATTGAAATCATGTTGCGTCACACCCCTGCCCAGGCCGGTCTGAAATATTGGACCTATTCCCAATACACGCATCTGCGGGAAATGTCTCCCCTGCCAATCGGCGCGCAGGTGAAGATGGGGCAGGAAATCGGCAAGACCGCTAACACTGGCAGCATGGGTAAGAGAGTCCGTCGCGACGCCCTGCACTTCGCCATCCTCTACAGCGAATCGCCGGACTGGACCAACGACGGCAAGGTGGTGATGCCGCGCGACGGTTACTTCATGGATCCGGTAGCGTTTTACCGGCTGGAGCCGCCATACGATTCGCAGGCGTTGGCGAAAATGCCGCGCGAAAAAAAACAAACCCCGACTCCGTACCTGACTGCGGACGGCATCCCCGTCCCTGCCGACACTAAACGCATCTGGCCGTTTCCGGCGTGTGCAAAAAAGAAACGCTGATCTCCGCGATTTATTTTCTTCCTGATTTGACATTGCGAAATCATACCGTATATTAAATGTTAGGTTGTCTTAACCAATTAGCAAGCGGCGTGAGTTTTTGCTGAACTTTGTCAAAAGTCGTCGCCAGCGCGCTATCTCCTGCTGCTTTCTGTTTTTGGAGTAAGTGCTTGATGGCAAAGACATTGCGTTTATTTGTGCGTATTTTGTATATAAAGGCGACAAAATGCCGGAAGTAGTTTTGGATCGCAGCAGTCCCGTGCCGTTGTATTTTCAACTGCTGGAAATCATGAAACGCGACCTGTCCCTGCTGAAAAACGGCGCGCGGTTCAGCACCGAGCGTGAATTAGTGGAACTTTATGATATCAGCCGTGTTACAGTAGCAAAAGCGGTCAATCAACTGGTCAATGAAGGGGTTCTAGTGCGGGTGCAGGGCAAGGGAACCTATGTGCGGGAAAAAGCCGACAAAACTGCTATTTCCAACATCCTGTTTTTTACTCCAAGTCCTTTACATGAATACATTTCCGGCGGAAATCCACTGGTCGGAGACCTGGTTCGAGGAGTGATGGAGGAGGCGGAGAAAATCGGGGCGAATATGCTGTTTGTCTCTATCCCGCAAGGAGTTACAGAGACCGAGTACTGTACGGCAAAAATCATTGACATGCAGGCGGACGGCGTTATTTTTCTGGCTTTGCAAAACCTTGCCAAGCTTATAGTTACAGCCAAACGTCGCAGTATTCCCTCGGTTCTGCTGAATGTGAAAACCGCCGGTTTGGAGCAGGAACAGCAGATTTTTACGTTAGAAACCGTTGGTATTAAAAAGGTTGTGGATTACCTTGTGAGTCTGGGGCATAGCCGGATCGGGTATGTCGGGCCTGGTGTAGCCACGGGCAGCCTGCCGCAGGTAGACCGTCTGGCTGGATATCATAAGGCATTATCAGATAACGGACTACAGGTTGAGGGGGGCGCGGTTTTAGACTGGAACGTCAATCATCCCAAGATAAAACTGCTGGAATTTCTCCGGAAAAATGACAAAACGACGGCAATTGTCGCCCAAAACGACGAAATTGCCTGCGAGGTAATCCGGATGCTGCAGGGCATCGGTAAAAACGTTCCACGACAGATATCTGTAACTGGTTTTGATAACGCACCTTACGCGGAAAAATTCGATCCGGGACTGACCACTGTCGCCATGCCGCGCGCGGAAATGGGACGGGTGGCGGTACGCAAATTACTGGCAATTATCAACGGAAAAAATCCCGGACTGGCAGGAAATCAACTGGAGCCGGAATTAATAATCAGGCATAGCGCGGCGCGTCTCGCCGCTTTTTGAAAGGATGTAAATGAAAGCTATTAAGGCATTTACGTTGGTGGAATTACTGGTAGTTATTGCGATTATCTCGATCCTGTCTGGTTTGCTGCTGCCGGTTTTGAACCAGGCGCGCGCCGCAGCGCACGGCATCGCCTGCGGTAACTCCTTGCGCCAGATAACCTTATCCGCCGGATTTTACGCCAGCGACAACCGCGGCTGGGGTCCTGACATGAACTACGACTATTTCGGCTACGCTTCAAAAAAGACGTGGCCTTATCTCCTTTGCACCACAGGATATATAGAAGAAGCGTACCGCAGCGGCTCGCCAAAGGCGGGTTCGATATTTAATTGTCCCGCCGAGGGCGGTGCGGTTTCGACCAGTCTGCCTGCCACAAATTTCGGTATCAACAGCAGCATCGAGGAAGTCTATTACGACATGGCAGCCGCGAATAAACCGATCTGGCGTTGCCTGTTGGATTACGGCCTGATAAACGTTAACAGCATCAGTATGCCTTCGGTGATTGTCTGGTTCGCAGACAGCAAGGTAAACGAATATGCGGTGCGTTATTCTTCCATCACCTCTTTTCCCGAATTCCGGCACACAGGCGGAACTAATCTTGTCTATTTTGACAACCACGTAAAACGCATTCTGGAAGGTGATCTCTATCTGCCCGGCACCAGATACTGCGGCACCCGCAAACAGCCTTGGTATTACGACTGACGTCGGGTTAACGGATGGACGGGTTGTCGGGTTGATGGATTTTTTGCACAGGTTTATCCGACCGGCATCTGCGTAGTCGCGCCCGTCCGACGATGCTAAACACCGCCTGAACCGCGTCGGTGTCAGCATCGCCTCCCGGCCACTCCCACGCATCTGCCTGCTTGGGTTAGGTGGAGCGAGAAACGACCAGCATTCACGAAAGGACTGTCATGACCAAAGCAACTCTGCTCTTCTGCCTGACCGTTTCCATCGTATTATTCGCAACAGAGACCCGCTATGTAAAAGCAGGTGAAGGCGCGAATCTGGTGAAGAACGGCGACTTCGAGGAGTGGCCGGAAAAGCCGGGCGGAGACGCGGCCTGGGGCGCGGCGGGTTATGACGTCAGGGTGGGGGGGAGAGGCGAACCGCCGCGCGTGGGGCAGGCTTTCCGCACGGGTGAAGGAGAACTGGATACTGAAAAGCATGGCGGCAAATATGCGCAATATGTCCTCACCACCACCTGGGGCAACGGTCTGGTGAAGGGCGGGATTCGGGTGACTGGAGGGAAAAGCTATAGAGTCGGCGTCTGGGTCAAGCTGATGACGGGGCGGCGGTTCATGCTCCGGGTGTTGGGCGGGAAAAAACCGTGGGGGAAGCTTGCCACCGACGTTTACGGCAACGCCAACGGAGAATGGACGCGCCACTTCGTCGATCTCGCCATACCCGAAGGCTGCGACAGCATAGCGGTGCTGTTGTTTATCGAAGTTGGCAGCGGCTATATTGACGATTTGGAAGTTACGGAACTGGCTGAAGCGGTGGCGGCGAATGACGCCGACCAGGACAGGCTTCCGCGAATGAAGGCGGAATTTCCGGCAGAACTGACGCGCAAACGGGTGGCGGTTTTTTCCGAACCCGGGTTCCCGTCGGAAAGCCCGCGCGAGGTCGAGTGGTACCGGCAAATCCTGACCGGCGCGGGGTGCGAGGTGGCGCTGCTGGGAGTGGACGGTTTGAAGGAAAAGCTCTCGCCGGATAATTTCGATACGCTGATTCTGGCGACAGGAGGCAATTTTCCCCGCGAGGCAGAAGCGGCGATTGAAAAATTTCTCGCTCACGGCGGCACGGTGCTGGTCGACGGGCATATGATGATGCGCACCGCGCCCGCGCCGGAAAAATTGCGCAAGCAGATTGACGGCATGAAAAAAGCGCGCGACCAAGGCGAGGGGATTTACGCCTATTATGATTTCATGGCGAGGTACGACTGGAATCCGCGCGGAAACGTGTTCACGCGTGACGCAACCAGCGGGGAATGGATTCCTGCCTTGCGGCATTTTCAGAACTACGATTATGTCACGCAGGCGGGGTATCCGGAAGGTCTGGACGTGCAGCCCTGGCCCAACGACAATCGTTCAATCTACGCCCGTCCCTTCTCCGAGGAGGCGAGGCTGAACCCTGCTCTGCAGGGTTGCGGACTGCCGGAAATCGTGCCGCCGGAAGGGAACCCGTCGCGCGAGGGCGGGGCGTTGCGCCTGACTTTGCCCGGCGGCAAGGGATTCAATTCCGGCGCGGCGGAGGAATACGCCTGCGACCTGTTGCTGCCGCTGTATTATTTTGAAAAACCTAGTGGCGCGGATTACCTGGCGCGCAAGGAAGCGGGCATCAGTCCCAAGGATTGCGAGACCGATTTTTACGCGGTGCGGTATCACGACTGCCGGTTGGAAGGCGGCACCTTGCTGCATTTCGGCAATCTGGGCGCGCAGATGCTGACGGGAGGAAAGGGGGGCGAGGTGTTGCTGGCGGCGCTGCGAGTCGCGGAATCGACCTTGCCGGGAGAAGCGCCGCAGGCATATGTAAAAACAGCCGCCGAATTGCGCCTGGCTTTTTCGGCTTATGCGAATCTGTCGATCAAGTACCGGCAGGGGTTGCGGTCGTTGCTGCGGGCTGAATATTATCTCGGCGGAGCGACGTCGCCTCTGCTGGAAAAATACAAAAGCGAACAGGAAGGTTTCGACCGGCTAAGTCGCGCTGTCGCTGCCTGCGACCAGGAATTGCTGAGGGGGGACGCGGAATTTGTCTACGGCCACCAGGCGCGGCTGGCGGCGGTGGAGAAAATCAAACTCGAAACCGAGCGGCTGGAAAAAGAGAATGCGCGGGATCGCTCGCGACTGGCGGAACTGACGCGGGAACCGGAGCAGGCGGAAATCCGGAATCCATTCGGGCGGATTTATTTCGGCCTGGACAGCATGAGCGCGCGCGGGGAACTGGGCTGGGAGGAATTGCGGGCGGCGGTGGAGAAACTGGGGCTGAGGTGGGAGGGGCTGCACGCCACCGGCTATCGGCTGGAATATGTATTCAACTCTCATTTCTCCAAGACCTCGTTCAAGTCCGGCGTGCTTGATCCGAAAACTGGAGAAGTGAAGCCGAAAAACGCGGCGTGGATGGAGACGGGGTTGGCGTGGGACTGGTGGCGGGAAAGCAACCGCTGGCAGCTCGAACACGCGGCGCGCGACCCGCGCATTACCATGGTTTGGGGTGGGTCGGAACGCGATATGGAATGGTCGCTGTGGGGTGAGCGCACGCGCCTGCTGTTTGTGCGTTATCTGACGGACAAGTACGGCGACATAGGCGAGTTGAACCGGCTGTGGAAAAGCGAATACGAGTCTTTCGACAAAATCGCGCTGCCGGTCAGACGTCCGGTTTCGCGGAGCGAACACGCGCTATGGGAGGAATGGACGCGGTTCCGAGAGGTTTACCGGCTTGAATCTGAGTTTAAGCCGATGTTGCAGGCGGTGGCGGAGCACGCGCCGGGGATGTTTTATCTGCCGTTCTGCACCTATAACCAGCATCACAAGAATCCCGCCAACGGCGTGAACTTCTATGAATACGGAAAAATGCTGAAGGTGAACGGCTTCGAGCATCAGAATCTGGATCGCAAGGAATGGCTGGCTAACGACATCGCCGGAATGTTCGCGCCTAATTGCACCAGTGAATGGGGCGCGTTCTATTTTCCGCCTGATTCGCATCAGGATAAGATCGACCTGTTGCGCGAGCGGCTGTGGTCGGGAATTGTCAACGGGCAGGTGGGCTGGGGCTTGTTCACCTTTTCCGTTCCCGGCCGGAGCGGGGCGAATTATTTTGACTGCATGAACCTGCCGCTGCCGCTGGGGTCGGAACTGGGCGAGATGAACCGCGAATTCTCGCTGTTCGACCAGATTATCCTCGACGGCCGACGCGACGAGGCGCCGGTGCGCATCGTGTATTCCCCCACCACCCGCCGCCACACAAGCTGGCCGGGTGAGGAAGGCGATCTGAGTTTCCGCAACGTATCGGGCTTGTACAGCTATTTCAAGTACTCTCACATCCACGCCCGCGCCATCGACGAGCAGGCGGTGTGGGAAGGGCATCTGCCGAAGGGTTGCAAACTGCTGATTCTGCCCGAGGTGATTTACGAAAACCGGAAACTGCACGAGGCGGCGCTGCGTTATCTGAAAGACGGCGGCAGCGTGCTTGTGACTGTTGGCAGCGGCAAATTTAACGAGTTGGGGGAACGGAAAGACGGCTGGCTGACGCTGGCTCAGGTGGCCCCCTGCGAAGCCGCGGAAAAGGTGGTAGCGCTGGGCGAAGGTGTGAAATACTTTTCCGCAGCCAATGCCGCGAAAGTCGCGGGGCTTAACCCCCTGTACGCGGACGAGGTGAAAATTCTGGCGAAGTTCGCCGACGGCACGCCCGCCCTTACCGAAACAAAAGTCGGCGCAGGCAGATTATTCGTCACCGGTCTGCCGCTGGGCGAAGATTGCGAGATGCAGTGGAGCGGCAATCCGGCGGTGGTGGACGAATTGCTGAAGCCGGTTTACGCGGCGGCGGGAGTGGGTAAGGTATGCGAAATTTCCTCTGCCAAGGTCGCGGTCAGGCCGTGGACATATAATGGCGAAAGATATCTGCTGTTGAACGATCGCGGGCGGGAAGGCGTGAGGGAAATCGAAATCGCGGTGCCGGGTTCGTGGCGGATTTTCGACTATCTGCTCGGAGCGGAAATGCCGGTTTCATACGACGGTGAATGCTCGCGCGCAAAGACGCTGCTGCCGTCTCCGGGCGGGATGGCGTTGAAACTGGTCGCCGCCTCCGGCTTGAAAATAGTGCCGCGGGAAAAAGCGGCTCCGGCGGCGACGGAAACGGCTGCGCCGGACGCGGAAAATGTTCTGCTCGATGTCGAACATCCTTTTGCCGGGCGCATCTGGGCAAAAGATGGCGCGGTGCGGATGGGAGATTTTTCGTTCGAACTGGAAGTAGAAACCGGCGGCGGCTGGGGCGGGAAACTGTTCATGACTGTCAGGCGCGGCAAGGAACTGTTCCGGAAAATGTGCGAAGCGGGACAGGAGACGGTTTATCCGTTCACAGACGCCGTACTGCGGGTGCAGTGCGAGGAAATCACGGCGGTGTATCCCGTCAATCTGAAATGCCGCCTGACGGTGGAGCAGCCGCGCGCGACTGAATCCGCCTGTACGCTGACGCGCGAAAAATATTGCGGACAGGACAGCCTGCTTATCAGCAACGGCTTGTTGAGTTTTCGGCTGTTGCCGACGCTGGGCGGGAGAATGGTGGCGCTGGTTTCGCAGACTGATAACATGGAACACTCCGCGCAGAACCGGGAGCTGATCGCTAACGGGGCAGGGGAGTCGTGGGGCAACCTGGGCGGGATGGAGGAAAACGGCGGCGCGTGGCCCGGGCCGTACTGGAACGCGGAATTCGAAGTCGAGGAACTGGTGAACACCGACGAGGAAATCCATGTGCGATTGACGATGAAAGAAGCAAAGCAATGGACAGGTGCGGGCAGCATGTCATTCCCGAAAGCAGGTACCAACCGGCTGGTAAAAGAATTCTCTCTGCGAAAAGGCGAAAGCAGGATCGGGATTGTGGAGAAGGTTTTTAACGAGGCGCAGGGCGCGGCGGAGACCGGGTTGCGGGTGCATCCGGGTTGGGCGGTGGGGGGCGACGCCGACGCGGGCGACTGCTGGCTGGTGTTTGACAAGGGCGAGTTGAAAGTTCTGCCCTATCCCTTCTCCGGCACCTACGAACCGGCAGGAGACTGGACGGCGCTGGTCGACCGGCACAAACGCGTCGCCCTGATTCACGGCTACGACCAGAAGGAAATCGGACAGGTTTATGCTTACGGCGGCAAGGGTGTTTGCGGGGTCGAAACCTGGGCGCGGATTCGGGAGGTGGAGGCTGGCGGTTGTTTAGAATTTCCGCACACGCTGGAACTGATCCGGGGCCTGTCGTCAATTGGCGCGCACCGGGACGGGGGGGCGCTTAATATCGATCTGCAATCGCCGCCGGTGATGGGCGCGGGAGTGGGGCTGGATTTCGATGTGGAAGCGGGCGCGGTTAATGCCTGGCGCGGAGAGTTGCAGGTTGAAATCAGAAACGGGGAAAAAACTGTCATGAGCCTCCCTGCGGAAAAATTGTCGGCATCCGCCGGCAGCGCGGTGACGAAAAACTATCAGTGGGAACCGGGTACTCAGCCAGACGGCGAGTATGCGATTGTGGTAAAACTTAAAACCGACGTAGGCGCGGAACTGGAATGCAGGACGCCATTCAGGCTGGCAGGCGGGGCGCGGGCGAAACTGCTGGAAAAGCTGGACGGTTACGTAAAAATACTGGTTGCGAAAAAAGAAGAACTCGCCGCGCGGGAGCGGGGCGGCGAATACGCGGTGGTGATCACGCGGAAAAAATCCTACCTGATGCGCGCGGCGATTCTGCTGGAGGAGATGAAAGTCGCCGGTGATGAAAACGCGAATGATAATTCTTCTCTTGAAAAGGAATTGAATGTTCTGTTAGGGAGCGTGAACTGACAGGGCGGACTTGAAGACAATACGGTTTGTTAAAGGGAAAACTTGTACCGTCATTCCCGCGCTAGAGGGAATCCAGGCGATGTTGCGTGCGGTTTTCCTACTGGATTCCCGCCTGCGCGGGAATGACGATTCATGATTTTCTCCACAAGTTGTTTTATTGCAAAGCTCGGTGATCTCGTCTGCTTTTTCCGTTGCATTGTTCCTGCCTCCTGTCTATTCTGATAGTATAGATTATGACAAACATCGCGCACTCACGACAGGTGACTTTTTCGTGCAGGAAATTGACCCCGACCTTCTCGACATGCAGGCCGCCGCCGCCGGAGACGCCGAGGCTTTTGGAGGCATTGTCGGCCGCCACCAGTTGCGGCTATTCAATTTTTTCCGCAAAATGGGCGCTAATATCGAAACCGCCGAGGATTTGACGCAAGAGACTTTTCTGCGTCTTTACCGCTGGCGGGAGCGCTATCACCACGGTGCCTCGTTCAAGACTTTTCTCTTCACCCTCGCCCGCCACGCCTGGGTCGATTCTTTGCGTAAACGCGGTAGAACTGTCTCCACCACAGCTGACGAAGAAATTTTCCTGCACGTGCCTCATCCCGAGTCCGGCTCAGGCGCGGCGGAGTTGCGGATGGATATGCAGCAGGCGCTTAACGCGATTTCCGAAGCGCACCGGGAAGTGGTGGCGCTGCACGTCTACGAAGGATTGAACTACCAGGAGATTTCCACCGTGCTTTCCATCCCCCAAGGCACGGTGAAAAGCCGGATGTTCAACGCCCTGCGGCAACTGCGGGAAATTCTGGAAAAGAGCGGCGGGGGCGGAATGGGTTGACGGATGGACGGATGGACGGGTTGTCGGGTTGATGGGTTGCTTGGCAAGTTATCGCATTTCGCAGCGAAATATAAAATGGAGCACGGGAATTCAGTGGGGAAGTAGTACGCAACATCGCCTGGATTCCCGCTGCGCGGGAATGACGGTACAAGTTTTTTCCTAAAGTAAAACGTGTTTGAGTAAAGGGGCTGCCCCCCAGGGCAATCGCATCAAAATCCCCCTCTCCCCCTCAGGGGGCGAGGGAACTTGTTTTGCCCTTCAATGAAGCTTTCACGGTAAAGTGTAGATGCCACCTGGGTGTATTAATTCCCGAAACACAGCTATTTTTAATGCGATAGCCCTGGGCTACCCCTCTAACTCCCCCTGGGAGGGGGAGAATATAATCCCCGCCGGTCGCGTAGCGGAACTTTACGCTTGTCACTCATTTCAGGAAAAACTCTTCATCAGGCCGCAGACATACGCGGCAGTTTCCGTGACGACCGGTGCCAGGAACAAATCCACCGGTTTGAATTCTGGCGTGGTTTCGCACCGGATTCTAAGCGCCTTCAGAAACGAATCCATGAATTCGGTGGCGATGTTGATTTTGGCAAAGCCGACGCCGATCAGCGCGCGCACAGTCTCCGGCGGCGTGCCGGAACCGCCGTGCAGCACCAGCGGCAGCGCAACTTTTTTACCGATAGCCTCCGCCAGCCCAAGGTCGATGACCGGCGCGGTCGGATAAAAACCGTGGGCGGTGCCGACGGCGACGGCGAGGGAGTCGACGCCAGTTTCCCTTGCGAATTCCTCCCCCTCGGCGGGAGTGGTCAGCGGACGCTCGCTGGCGGCGACGGTGGGCACGTGACCGATTTCGCCCTCGACCGAAACTCCGTGCGCATGGGCATAGGCGACCGCCGCGCGGGTCTGCTCGATATTTTCCGCCCAGGGCAGGGGAGAGCCGTCAAACATCACGGAGGTGAAACCGTAATCGACCGCGCGCGTCGTCTGCTCGACTGTCAAGCCGTGATCAAGATGCAGCGCCACGTCGACGGCGCTGGTTTCCGCCATTCTGCGGATCAGCCCCGCCATGTGTTCGGCCTTGCGGTCATTGAACAGGCGCTGGTAAATCTGGATGATGACCGGCGTCGCGCGCGTTTCCGCAGCGTCGAGCACGGCGGCGGCGGTTTCGTAATTTGTCACGTTGAAGGCGCAGACGGCGCGCTTTTCCCGCCGGGCTGGAATCAATAAATCCTTGGTTGTGACGAGTGGCATGGGTTATCCTTTTGCTTTAAGAATCGCCTCTTCCAGAGAAACCACGTTCAGGTCAGGCTGGTGTAGTTTTAAGACGTGCCTGGTGTAAGGAGAGGCAGTGACCAGCACGTCACTTTTGGCATCGTCCACAAGTTCACGGATGCGGGCGGAAAGTTTTTCCGCGATTTGCGGATTGAGCCGGTCATACACCACCGCGCCTTCTCCGCAGGCATACGATTCCTCGCGATTGGTGCCGAAGGGTTTCAACTCGTAACCGGCGGTGGCGAGCAACTCGCGCGGCGCGGTCAAATTCCCGCAATAGTTTTTCAGATAGTCGCTGTCCAGATAATACGCCTTGCCCGGCTTGCCGCTGCTGAGTCCTTTTTCTTTTAAGAATTCAGAACTGTGTTTTACCTTTACGCCCTCCAGCGGAAAATCGTTTGTCAGCGCGTGGTAGCTGGCCGGGCAGGAGGTGACGAGCATCTTGCAGCCGGATGATTTTACCGCGTCCCTGAATTTAGCCGCCACGTTTTCCGCCTCGTCGGCAAAACCGAGAGTAAGCAACGCCTTGCCGGTGTCGCCTCCCGAAAGAATGGCGCAGTCGCCAGCAATTGCGCGGAACGACTTGAGGATTTCTGGCTGTTTCGCTGCGTAGGGATCGAGATAGTAAAGGACTTCGCCCTTGCCCTCAATCTTGAATTTGACTTGCAGCAATTCTTCGGCGAGTTCTTTTACCGCTTGCGGTGCGAGCCCGGCTTCGACCGCGTCGCGCCGCGCGGCCAGCAGCAGCCTGGCTTCATCGTAATGGCTTACGCAATGAGTGCGGCACGCCGCGCTCAGTTCCGCCGCGTAGAGCGATTCCAGATAAGACGGCTGGGCGAGGCGGGACGGCTCCATCCGGATACGGTCAAGCATGAGCGCCCGTCCTCGCGGGGTGTCGGCCTCGCGGCAGGTGACGTTCCCGACCGGCGACAGGTGTCGGCACATGAAGCAGAACCGGCAGGCGCTGATGACGTCGAGATGTTTTGAGATGTGCATGATTGCTCCTAATACGGCGCACCATAAAAATACTACGTCATTCCTGCGGAGGCGGGAATCCAGGGGAGAAACCGTACGCCACACCTCCTGGATTCACGCCTCCGCGGGAATGAAGGTACAAGTTTTTTCCTTATTAAACCGTACTGCTCCTACTCTCCCCTGCAAGGGGCGGAATTATCCAATCAGCGGTTGCCGCCGGGGAAGCCCATTTTGCCGGGGTTCATGATGTTGTTGGGGTCGAGCGCGGCCTTGACGTCCTGCAACACTTTGAACGCGGGGCCGTAGAGGTCTTTCATCATGCGGCCGAGTTTCAGGCCGACGCCGTGGTGCTCGTTGATGACGCCGCCTTCCCTGATCGCGGCGCGGATAGCCATGTCCCAGATTTTATTGTAAAGCGCTATCGCCTCGCGCGGGTCGGTCGGCGGCTCGTCGATGATGAAGCGCGCATACAACATGCAGCCCCATTCGTACCAGTGCGAGAAATGGCCGATGAAGCGCGCCTGAGGAAAGTTTTCGGTGACTACGTTTTTCATCGCCCAGTAGACCTTTTCGATATTGGCGAAAGTGGCGACGGTGTCCAGCGTGCCGAACGCCTGGGGCATGTGGAACATGTAGGGCGGATAGAAAAACTTGTACCGGTTGTCCCACCAGGTCTGACCCATTTCGGTGCCGAGGTCTTCTGGGTTCTGCTCGCGGCAGAGGGCGCAGGCCTGTTTCATTTCCAGATCGACCATTTCCTCCTGCCCGTCGAAGCCGAAGACGAGGTACGCGCCTTCCCTGTCGATGCCCAGCACCCGCTTGATGAGGTGCGCGGTTTCCGGTTCGTCGTAGAGGCGGATCACGCAGGGGCGCAGGCGGCTGGTCATGATTTTCGCGCCCGCCGCCATCGCCGCGTGCATGGTCGGAAAGAGGAACGCGTGGAACTTGCGGCATTCGGGAATGGGATGAATCTTGATCGTCGCTTTCGTGACGACGCCAAGAGTGCCTTCGCTGCCGAGAAAAAGCTGCGTGAGGTCAGGCCCCGAGGCATGGCGCGGCACAGGCAGGGTGTTGATTATTTCGCCGGTTGGAGTCACCACCTCCAGCGACATGATCATGTCTTCCATCTTGCCGTACTTGGTCGACAGCACCCCGGTGCCGCGATGGGCGATGAAACCGCCGAGGGTGGCGCAGGCGATGGAGGCGGGCAGGTGCATGGAACTGAAGCCACGTTTTTCCAGTTCCCATTCCATGTGCTGGGTGTTGATGCCGACCTCGACCGTGGCGGTGAGCGAGACTGTATCGACGGAGAGCACACGGTTCATGCGTTTCATATCGAGAATAATACCGCCGTGGATGGGCAGCGCCCCGCCTTGGGAACCGGAACCGCCGCCCCAGGGAACGACTGGGATTTTATAATTGTTGGCGATGCGCAAAACTTCCGCGACTTCCTTCGCCGAGCCGGGATGCACCACGAAATCGGGTGGAGTAAGTTCCTTGCCCCGGTCATGCCAGACTTCCGGCACCCAGTAGTAGTCGATCGAGTGGCCGAGTTTGTCCGCGTCGTCGGTCTGGACGTATTGCTCGCCGACGACCCACGTCAGTTCGCCGTGCAGCATTGATTGCAGATAACTTTCTTTTGTCGCGGTCATGTTGTTACCCCTTTTGTCCGGTTGCGAAATATTCTATCAGTTCCCGGGCCAGCGGCGGCACGGTCTGCGGAGTATTGCCGTTGCGCATCGATTCGTGTCCAAGGACTCCAGCCGCCACCGCTTGCCGCGCCGCCACCGGGGAATTGCGTGGCTCGACGGCACCATTGGCGAAGGCAACAAAAGAGCGCAGCATCACCTCGTCGGCACCGCCGTGCCCCTTGCCTTCGCCGTGCATTTGATAGACTATATCAGGGTTGCTCCGGCTACCGCGTTTAGTCCAGACATGCACCTTGGCGTCGGCGTGGTCGCCGATGTTCTCAACGCGACCGTGCGTACCTATGAAAGTGTAGTTACGCTCGCTGTCGGGAGTATAGAAGCATTGCGTGTACGACGCCTGCACGCCGTTAGCCAGCGACAGCATGACCATGTTGTGATCCTCGATGTCGATTGCCGGCGCAAGGTCGTCAAGCGACAGCGGCGGCCAAGAGGAAGCATTCCATGCCTTGTCGCGGTCAGGAGCGTCATCAGGTGCGCGGCGGGCGCATTTGTCATATACCGACAACATACCCATCCCGATCACTCTTTCGGTATGCGCTCCGGCAAGCCAGTGAATCACGTCCAGGTCATGCGCGCCCTTTTGCAACAGCAGCCCCGTGGCATGTTCTCGCGTCGAGCACCAGGCGCGAAAATAGCAACTGCCGTAGCTGATGAAATGGCGGCACCAGACGGCTTGAATTTCGCCGATCGTGCCGCTGTCGATCACGTCTTTCATCGTCTGCACGAAAGGCATGTAGCGCATATTGTGGCCGACGAAGAGACGGGCGTGATTTTTATGCGCGGCGGCGAGAATGCGGTCGCAGTCCGCGATAGTAATCGCCATCGGTTTTTCGAGAAAGACGGTTTTGCCCGCTTCCAGCGCGGCGACGGCGGGATCGACATGCTGATAATCGCGGGTCATGACGCAGACGGCGTCGACTTCCGGGCGGGCGATCAGTTCGCGGTAATCGGCAGTTTTGAAAGCATCCTCGTATTCGCAGGCGACCAGAGTTGTTTCATCGAGATCGGCCACGGCGACGACGCGCGCGCCGTCGGGCGGAAAATCGCGAAAGATACTGCTGCGACGGCTCAGGCCGATAATGCCCAGTCCCAGTGTTTTCATCGCTTCATTCCTTCACATATCTTGAGCGCGTTGTCGCGGAAAATTTTCGCGCGCTCCTCCGGTTCGCCCCAGCGGTAGTAATAGCCGCCGACTACATCCAGGAACAGTTCCCAGAATTGCAGCATTTTCAACGCCTCGGCGTGGCCGGTCGCGTCGCCGTAGCAGAGCGCGTCGCTGGCGAACAGGATTTTGTCGTTGAAGTAGCGCAGTCCCGCGCCATCGTTGCATTTGCGGTCGAGATTTTTCAGCAGCCACTCCACGTCTTTGCGATAGCCGGACAGGTCGTGATAAATGTTAGGATAATAATAAAGGTTGTGCGCCGTCTCTTCCTGCCACGGATAACCCAGGTGGCCGCCGATGAGAGTAAGATTCGGAAACGCCGCCGCAATCGCCGCCAGGTGCGACGGACGCATGTTGCCTGGCCCGCAGGAAAGATTTGCGCCCATGTCTTCGCGTTTGCATTTTTCCACGATGCCGGTATGAAAAAGTATCGGCATTCCCAGTTTTTCCGCGCGTTCGTAGAACGGGAAATATTCCGGCGCGTCGTAAGGCAGCGCGGGACGGTACGCCTTCAGGCCGACAAAGCCTTTTTCCCGCAGACGGTCGACGATATCCGGTGTCTGGCGCAGGTCGAGATAGCCGAACGGCAGGAAAAAGCCGGGGAAATCCTGCGCCGCCTGCAACACTTCCTCCGCCGTGGCGAAGTCGTGGGTCTTGAGTCCGCAGCCTGAAACATCCATCAGCCAGACCTGTTCGAATTTCCCGCACAAAACGATCTTGGCCAGTTCGCGTGGCTTGCGGCAGAGATGGGCGTGGGCGTCGATAGCCATGTTCAGTCCTTGCGTACGGGTTCCCCACTGGATTCCCGCCTGCGCGGGAATGATGTTAGTGAATTTTCTGAAAACAGAAACTTTTTCCTTTTATCCCTCTTTTTGGCAAACTGACTTAGATCACGGTGCGCGGCGCGGTCGCGGTGGCGCGGTCGGTGGCGACAATGTAATTCGCGTGATCGCGGATATGCGTGACCGGATAATCGTCTCCGGGTACGCCCAGCGCGGCGATACGCAGAACCGTATTCGCCCAGTCCATGCCGACATGCTCGTTGCGGGTCATGAGCAGCATCTTCCGTGCGCCCAGGCACTCGCGCATCCCCAGCGTAATCGCCTTGCGCGGGAAATTGATCAGATTGCCGCCCAGTCCGTGGCGGGTGGCGTCGACGGTGCGGGTGAAATCATTGATGTTTAGAATGCGCGGGCCGGTATTTTTCACGCCGTCTTCCGGCTCGTTGAAGGCGACATGGCCGTGGATGCCGACGCCTCCGTAGCAGACTTCGATGCCGCCAGCGTCCGCGATCATCCGTGGCAGTTTGGCGAGATTTTCCGGCGTGGGGAAAATCCGCTGAGAATTCGGCATGAGCAATTCCGCATCGACCAGATTGAAAAACAGGCCGTCGATCTGGCCGCGAAAACTGAGCGGATGGGTAGCGGGGATCAGTTTGCCGTCGTCGGTGCAATACTCGTCCATGAAGAAGAACCAGCAGTTTTTCAGGCAGAGGCGTTCCGCGTTGATTTTCTCCGCCATCAGCTTGTACGGCTGGGTCGGGCCTACCGGCATGATGAAAGCCGTCGGCTTGTTCGTATCCGCGCTTTTACGGAATTCCGTCACCATCTGTTCGGCCAGATACTCGTACAACTCCGGCAGGGTTTCGGTCACCACCAGCTTGCCGCCGCACTTGTTTACCATTTCGTCGACCGACAGTTTGAACAGTTTTCTGATTTCATCGCTGCGATTCGGTTTCATTATTCCGACCCTTTCCTGTCTGCAATTTCGTGCTGAATAAATGTGAGATTGCTCCGTCTGGATTCCCGCCTTCGCGGGAATGACGTTCGTAAGTTACCCGGCTAAAAAAACTCCGGTTCGATTTCGTCGCGCAGGGCGGCGAACAGTTCGTCGGTCATCTGCCGGATTTCGTCCAGCGAGCACACGGCGGCGGTCAGCGGATCCTGCGCGATGGCATGGAAGATTTTACGCCGGTCATGCTCCAGCGCGCCAGCGGCGGCCAGCAACTGCACGTTAATCATGCCCCGGTTCAGCCCCGCCAGTTGCTCGGGATAGTTTTCGATCCGTCCCGGCAGAATGCCGCCGCCATTTACCAGGCACGGCACCTCGACGCAGCACTCCGGCGGGAGCGAGGGAATCAGGCCGTTATTGATAACGTTCAGATTGGGCGAGATCGTTTGATTGGTTTCAGTGGCGGAAATAATATGCACACCGTACTCGTGACTCGGAGTCAGGTCGGGCTCTATTTTTCCGGAAACCAGATCGGAGATTTGACGCTCGTTACGTATCTGCAAAGCAGCGCAGACCCGCAGCGCCGCACCGCTCTCGCCAGCACTCATCGCCCCGCCGGGAACGCCGCCCTCTTTCTCGGGATGTTCGACCTTGCAGAAGCGCTCAACCAGTTCCCGGCGCTTACGGATATAGGGGACGTACTCGCTGCCGTGACCGCTGGATTCGGTGGGGAAATAACCGAAGTGGCGCATGAGCTCGAACCGTACTTTATCCTGCCTGTAGATTTCAGGGTTTGCCATCGCCTCGCGCAGGCGGGGATACATGTCCTTGCCGTCTAGTTCGATTTTCAGCATGAACGCCTGATGGTTGACCCCGGCGGTGAGATAGCTGATGGTGTCGCGGGGAATGCCCATGTAGTCGGCCACGATATGCGCGGTGCTTTGCACGCTGTGGCAGAGGCCGATCACCTTTACCGTGCGCGCGCGACGGCTGAGCGCAATGGTGTTGAGTGACATCGGATTGACATAGTTCAACAGGAGCGCGCCGGGGCAACATTCTTCCATCGCGTCCAATACCCCGAACAACGGTTTCAGTGTGCGCAAGCCCCGGAAGACGCCGCCCGGCCCCAGCGTGTCGCCTACGACCTGATCGACGCCGTAGCGGCGGGGAATATCCTGTTCAATGCGCTGGTGTTCCAGCGTTCCCGCGCGGAAGATGGTGATTACGTATTTCGCGCCCGCCAATGCCTCGCGCAGATTGGTGGTCGCTTGCAGCCGAGGCGTTACGCCGAGCTTTGTTGAAACGATTTCAGTATAGGCGACGGCGTTTCCCAGGCGTTCGGCGTCAATATCCATGAGGCACAAATCGCTTCCGCGCAGATTTTCGTCAAGCAGAATGTCCCGGATAAAACGCTGCGCGAAGATGACGCCTCCCGCGCCTACGATCACGATTTTGGACATTGATTTTCTCCTGTGATATATTCGATTCGTCATTCCTGCGGAGGCAGGAATGACGGTACAATTAAAAGTTAATCCTTGTCACCGTAAACCGTCGCCACCGCGTCGTGCATCAGGCGATAGCGCAGGAACAGTTTGGCGTAGATTTCCGCCGAACCCGGTTCCGGCTCAAGCCGCTGGTCGATCCGCAGGCATTTTTCCACCGCCGATTTTTCGTCGGCGAAGATGCCGACGCCGACTCCCGCCAGCAGTGCGCTGCCAAACGAGGCGTCGGCTCCCGCCGGGCATGATACTGGGGCGTTAAAGACGTCGCAGATGATCCGGCTCCATAGTCCGCTTTTCGCGCCGCCGCCGATCAGGATGAATTCCTCGGCAGCCAAGCCCATTTCCTCAATCGTGCGAAAACAGTCGCGCAGGGAAAACGCCACACCCTCCAGCAGCGCCCGGCAACAGTCGCCCTTGCTGGCGGCCATGCTCAGGCCGGTGAAGCTGCCGCGCAGGTTGGCGTCCCAGTAGGGGGAGCGTTCTCCCATCAGATAGGGATGAAACATCACGCCGTTGGCGCCGACCGGAGACGTGGCGGCCTTGCGGTTGAGGATTTCATATACATTGATTCCGGCGCGCGCCGCTTCGGTCTTTTCCTCTTCGCAGAACAGGTCGCGGAACCAGCGCTGGCAGACGGCGGCGGCGTTGGTGGCGGTGACTGTGTACCAGAGGCCGGGAAGCACGTGCGAATAGGTCAAGGTTCGCGGATGCGGGTGAGCAGAGGCGGTCATCACGTTGACATTGCCGGCGGTGGCGAGTTTGATGATGCACTGCCCCGGCCGCAGCGCTCCGGCCGCATAATCCTCCACCGCCGAGTCGCTGGCACCGAACATTACCGGCGTTCCCTCTGGCAGACCGGTTTCGCCTGCCGCCTGTTTGGAAACCTTTCCCGCCAGCGCGGTAGGTTTATCTGAAGGAGGAAGCGCGTTCAGGTTAATGCTTGCCAGCGCGCACAACTCTTCCGACCAGCAGCGTTTTTCCATATCCCAGAACAACGTGCCCTGCGCCTCGATATGATCCACCGCCAGCGCGCCGGTCAGGAGAAAGCGGATGTAGTCCTTTACGAAAGAGAGATGCCTGATCCGTCCGAAATTCTCGGGCTCGTTGTTGCGCAGCCACAGCATCTGGGGCAGCGTCCAGGTTGGGGCAGGCATCTGGTAGGCGGTGCGGAAAATCAGGTCGGCGTGATTATTTTTCAGGAATTCGCTTTCCGCCACGCTACGCTGATCTGTCCAGATAATGGTCGGGCGGATCACGTTTAACTTTTCATCCAGCAAGACCGCGCCGTGGGTGTAGCTGTCCAGCGCCAGCGCCAGCAATTTGCCTATGCTCCAGGACGGGTGGCGCGAGACTTCCGTAATCACCTGCCGCAACGCCTTGCGCCAGTCGGCGGGGTTCTGCTCCGCCCAGCCGGGGCGGGGATGCGAAGTCGGATATTCCGCGCTCGCTTCGGCCAGCAGCTCGCCGTCAGTGTCGATCAGCGTCGCTTTGCAGCCGCCGGTGCCGAAGTCAATACCTAATAACAAGTCAGCCATGCCATGCCTTAAACAAGTCAATCATCTTGCCAAAAACATTACGTATGTCATTCCCGCGAAGGCGGGAATCCAGGCGGTGAAACCGTTGGTGGCAGCATGTGCTTGCTTCATTAATAACCTTCGCCAACGACAGCACCAAATGAATGCAACTATAACAACAAAGCAACACCTCCTGGATTCCCGCCTTCGCGGGAATGACGAATCAGAGGTTGTCATTTCCCGGTCAGCCACTGGTGGGTCGGATCGATCACAGACAAAAACTTGCGGTTGACCTTCCCGGCCATGATCCAGAGATAATACATCGTATAGCCGGGCGCGCAGGTCACGGGATGATAACCGCGCGGCAGCAATGTGACGTCGTTCTGTTCGACGCGACAGGCGCAGTCGATGGCGCGGTCGTCGGTGTAGAGAGTCTGCAGGCCGTAACCCTGTTCCGGATTGAAGCGGAAGAAATATATCTCCTCCATGTCGACCTCGGTGGGCAGATTGTCGAAATCGTGCCGGTGCGGCGGATAGCTGGCGTGATTGCCGGAAGGGACGAACGCCTCGCCGATGAAAAAATGCGCGGAGGGGGTGGCGTCGGTCAAAATCAGATAGGCGTCGCGCTGATAATTTTCCTTGCCGATATGCGCCTCCTTCACCTGTTCAGGGCGGATGACGTAGGCGTCGGCGGAGAGAGTCGAAGGCGCGGCAGTCCAGGCGAGTTGCACGTCGCTGTCGGCGGTGACGGAGTATTTCTTCCCGCAGGGAATATATATGGTATAGGGCTTGCCGGAAAAGACGTCAGCGCGTTCGCCGAGATTCGGAAAGTCAAACCCGTCTCCGCGCACGGAGCATTTGCCGCCCAGGATGATGAGCACTACTTCCATTTCCCCAGTTTCGGCTTCGCAGGTTTCGCCTTTGGTCAGGTTGATTATGCCGAAAGAAGTCAGGGTCAGGCCGCCGTCGCCGGGCGCGACCAGTTGCGTGAAGCCGGGTTGGGGTTGATAACGTTTACGGTATTCCATCTGTTTTCCTTATCAGATTTCCAGCAGTTGCAGATCGAGCAATTCGGCCAGATATTTCAGTTCCTTTGAAATGTCGCCGCGCGCCATGACGTAATGGTGCTCAAAGCCGCTGGCCAGCAGTTCGTCAGTGACTTCGCCCGCGTTTTTGCGGAACTTGACTGTCAGCGGATTGCCCTTGAGCAGCTGCGCCGTGTCCTGCCCCTCGCCGCGGAGGGAAAGCAGGCGGAAACCGCCTTCGCGTCTGTCGCCGATACGGATGACGGTGACATCTTTAGCTTCGAGCGGGAATTCGCTGGCGATGCCTTTAACTCCGCCGCCGTCGATAATGGAATGCTTGCCCAGTTTCGGCTGGCAGCCGCTTTTGCACCAAGCCAACGGCGCCGCGCCGCAGTGCCAGAAGACGCTGGTGTCGCCCTGGGGATCGAAGGAAATCAGGTCGCAGAAAAACGCCGGTTGTCCAGTCAGTGATTCGACGATCAGCATGGCCAACGCGCCGTACACGTCACCCTCGCAGGCGGCAGGCAGGCCGGAACCGGTCAGGCACCCGAGCAGGTGGCAGACGCCGATGCCGTACAGGTCGCTGAATTCAGGCCAGCACCGCACCGCCCAGGCGTTAAGCCTCTTATTCTCCGCCAACTTGCGGAAAGCCGCCAGTAACGCACCGCCCTTGACTTTTTCGTCGTCTGAAAGAGTGGCGCAGGCGCAGCCCTTGGTCATTGCCTCGGCGCTCGCCGAAGTCTCTTTTTTTTCAATGCCTTCGGCGAGCTTGACCAGTTCCAGTAAGGTGACGGTTTCGACTTCCGTACCGAATTTTTCCCGCAGCGCTAATTCGTCAAAGTTGGAAGTATAGAATCCCGGCACCCGTCCGCCCAGCGAACCGATGCGGGTGGATTGCAATTTTTTCAGGCAGGACATGACCCTGAACCGGCTGGCAAACTGCGGCACGGCTTCGGCGATATGCCCGTACACCAGCGCGTATTTAAGATTCATTTTCCATAAAGCGTGTGCGTTCATATTAGATGCGCAGAAACTGTTAGCCGCGATGCGCCCGCCCTGCATCGGCGGCTCCGGCTCCGACCAGAACAGCACCGGCACGCGTAGCCGCGCAGCGATTCCCGGCACGATACCGCCGAGGGAAAACGTTACGAAATGCGCGACCACGACGTCAACCCGCTTTTCGTAAAACAGTTCCAGCGCCTCCGCGCCTTCTGCTTCGGTCTGGATTAATTTGCCAGTGTCGACGAGTTCTATATTCTCCAGCTTTTCCAGCGCCTGCCGCGAGGCAATCCGCTGCCGTTCCAGCTTGTCGTTGACCCAACTGCCTTTAATGAGCGGCAAGTAACCGACTTTCAGTTTCAACATTTTTATTCCCGTTCTTAATTGTGGACTTTTGCAGTTTAGTTACAAACGGTCATTCCTGCGCAGGCAGGAATCCAGGCGGTGTTGCGTACGGTTTCCCCACTGGATTCCCGCCTGCGCGGGAATGACAACCGTAAGTTTTTCGTAAAACAGAACGACGGTTCCTTAACCGTATCGCCGCTAAACTCGATTTATAAAGTTTTCGACTGTCGCGGCGTCGGGCAAGGCGGTGCGCCCGCCCAGAGCCGTGCATTTCAGCGCTGATACCGCCGAGGCGAACCGGGCGCATTCCCGCCACGTTCCGCCGTTCATATATTTATAAGCAAAAGCGCCGTGGAACACATCGCCCGCACCGGTGGTGTCGACTACCTTCACCTTAAATACGGGAAGTTTGAATAACTCAGTTCCATCAAACCCGACACAGCCGCGCGCGCCTAGCGTGACGGCGGCGAATTTGCAGTTTGCGCCGGAGAAAAGCTTAACGCTTTCCTCTGGCTGTGAAAGACCGGTGTATCGTTCCGCGAATTTTTCCGAGGCGATGATAATGTCTGACAATTCCAGCAGCTTGTCGATGCCGTTGACAAGCGTGCCTGCGTCGAGCGAAACCGTGACGCCAGCCGCGCGCGCCTGTTCGGCGGCGAAGATAGCGGCTTCGGTCTGGTGTCCGTCCAGATGCAGCAGGCGGGCGGAGCGGATCAGTGAGACATCAATTTCTTCCGGCTTCAGCGAAGCGATACTGCCTTTGGTCCAGGCGATACTGCGTTTGCCGGTGGCTTGTTCCGTCCAGCAGAAAGCGGCTGGCGATTCGCCGCTTTCCCGGCAGAGCAGGGCAGTGGTATCGACTTTCATCAGCCGGAACTGCTCCACAATCTCGCGACCCCGAGGGTCAGAGCCGACCGAGCCGACAAAAGCGGTTTTCGCGCCGAGTTTCGCCGCCGCGCAGGTCGCCGTCGCCGCTGGTCCACCGCCCTGCACCAGACTGGAAATGATTTCCACTTTATCGTCCTGGGGAATGGTCGGCACCAGACTGAGATAATCCAGTCCGCAATAACCTAACCCGATGAAGTCTGGACTATGCTGTTTCATTTTCCGCTCGCAGGGCAATGGATTTGTATAACCACAATCATGCCAAAAGATTGCGCAGTATAAACATGCTTTTTCTCTCAACTTCTTATAACAGGATAATACCACCGATTTATCACTTGTCAACCCGCCTATGAAAATATATGATAAATAAATGAAATAACAAGATAAATTAATGGATTTAGTGAAATATTTTGACAAAAGACGATAATGTGCTAGTATTATATGTAATGCTGATAAGGAGGGGAAATAGTATGAAAAGTTTGCGCGGCTTGCAAATTTACGATTATTTGAAAATCAGGAAGCTCTGCTCCATGAATGAACTGATGGAGCAGTTTGGCATCTCTCCCGCTACCCTCTATCGCGATGTCAAGGAGTTGACCGGGCAGAATCTGGTGCGCAAGGTTCATGGCGGCGTCGCGCTGATCGAGGAGGATAAAGGCGTCGAGTCTTTCCCAGATTCGCATTTTTCCCTGCGTATCAACAAGAATCTGGACAAGAAGGAAATCATTGCGGAGTTGGCTTTGCAATTCGTGGAAGAGGGCGATATTGTTTTTCTGGACTCCTCCACAACTGCTTTGCAGCTAGCTCGCCGGATGCAACGGCTGTCTTTTTCGCACCTGACCCTGATTACCAATTCCGTGCTGATCATCCAGGAATTTCATCTCTTCCCTCCGTGTTTTTCCCTGATTTCGCTGGGCGGGCTTTATCATCCCCAGCTGCACTCTTTTCTCGGCAAAAGCGCTATCGCCAGTATCCGCAGCATGAGGCCGAACAAGTTTTTTTTCTCCGCCTATGGGCTTACCCCGGCGGCGGTAACCACCTATCACGAAAACCACGCCGATTTTCTCTCAGAAACCCTGAGCCTGTCATCAACCCGCATTCTGTTGCTGGACAGCACCAAATTTAACCGGGAGGGCTTGTTTCGCATTTGTGAAGTGGATAAAATTGATTGCCTGGTAACAGATACCGCCCCGCCGGAGCCTCTGGCGCAGGCGCTGAGGAGAGTTGCGTCCGACGTCGAAGTTTTTTTGAAAGAAAGTTGAATGTATCTACAGGTTAAAGGTTGAGTAACTCGCCTCCGCAGGTCGATATTATATACAAGCGCCGTATTAGCGAGGGGCGTGATTCAACTGGAGAAGAAAATGCGTAAAACTCACGCGCTGGTGGGATTGATTCTGTTGCTGCCTCTGCTCAGCGGTTGTCCGCTGCTGCGGTGGCTGGGCTTTCCCGTAGGCGACAAAGTGCCATATAACCCTAAGGAAGAAAGCTCCGGCGTCTCTATCAAGCGCGACGTACAGTTTGCCGACCTGCCGGTGCCGATGGGTTTTGAGATAATCAGGGACAAGAGCTTTTCCTTCAGCGGCCACAGCTTCCGCTACGCCAATTTCCGCTACGAGGGTGCCTGGACATTCCGCCGCACCACCGCGTTCTATCTCGAACAGATGGGGGTTTCGGGCTGGACGCTGGAGGATTCCAGGAGCGAGGGATACGCCGCCTCGTATATTTATCGCAAGGGGCGCGAACGCTGTCGGGTCAATGTCGAAAGCACGCCAGAAACCGTGGTGGTGGAAATGCTGGTGAATGCAGCCACTGGCGGAGAAACTCTTGCGGCCAAGCGCTAGCGCGTTTGGATTTTCTGTCGAGAAAAAAACGTACGGTCGTCATTCCCGCGCAGGCGGGAATCCAGTGGGGAAAACGTTCGCAACACCACCTGGATTCCCGCCTGCGCGGGAATGACGGTACAAGGTTTTCCCTTAAGTAAACTTGTTTAATGCCAGCCCCGGCAAAAAAAATCCGCAATATCGCGTATTTTTTCCTAACACGCCCTTGCCGTGGGTGCGCGTTTATGATATAGAACATCATTTGCAAAATCGAACGCAAGCTGCGCGGCCGGTTTTTTTTCTGTTTGTAATCTTGTTCTTTCGCGGAGTTTCCCCCCTTTCCTGCGTTAGGGCGGGGATTATTTTGAACACACGGGAGGCGGTATGGTGCCGCCGACTGTTTACGCAAGCGCATAGCGCATGATTTCCGCGCTCCCTTCGTTCGCGGATTAGAGTTGAACTTTACACAGGAGCCAATCGATGAGCGACACCGCCAATTTCCTCGGCTATGAGAGTGTGAACCTGGAAGAAGCTCTCTTTTCCATCATCCCCGCGCCCTACGAAGCGACGGCAGTCTACGTGAAGGGTCAGTCGCTGGCTCCGCGCGCCATTCTGGACGCGTCCACCCAGATCGAGGACTATGACGAGGAAACCGGCCTGAACCTGATCGATCAGGGCGTCCACTCCATCGCGCCCGAATCCGCTCCCGGCGAAACCCAGATCGAGGAATGGGTCTGCGGCCACGTCAACGCGGCGCTGGACGCCACCGCCGTCCCGGTCATTCTCGGCGGCGAGGGCACGGTGACCTATTGGGGCGTTAAAACCCTGCTTCCCCGTTGCGACGAGTTGAGCATTCTCCACATCGACGCCCACGCCGACCTCGACGACGCCGAGGAAGGCGAGAACCATTACACCGTCATGCGCCGGGTGATGGAACTGTCGCCTACGCCGCACCTGTGCCAGGTCGGCGTCCGGTTCCTGTCCCGCGACGCTTTCGAGCGGATCGTGGACGACTCCCTGCCGGTGGAATGCTTCTTCATGTCAGATCTTTCCCGCAGCGACGACGAGAGTTGGCATGAGGACGTGATCCAGGAACTGCGCAGTCCCGTCTATCTCTCCATCGACCTCACCGGCCTCGATCCGTCCGTGATGCCTGCCGTGGGCAATCCCGAACCCGGCGGCCTGCAGTGGTGGCCTCTGCTGCGCCTGCTCAAAAAAGTCGCATCGCACCGCCGGATCGCCGCCATCGACATTACCGAACTGGCTCCGCGCGAAGGCGAAATCCGCAGCGATTATACCGCCGCACGCCTGGTCTACAAAATCATGAATTACATTTCGGCCGGCGGAAAGATGTTGGAAAAACCCAAAGCCAAGGAATAAAAACTGCTTGACAAACGGCAGATCAAAAGTATGATGGTTTTTCCAAAAATTGAGCCGAGGTGGCGGAACGGCAGACGCGCTAGCTTCAGGAGCTAGTTGGAGCAATCCAGTGGAGGTTCAAATCCTCTCCTCGGCACCAAATATCGCAAAACCCTTTAACCTGACGGTTAAAGGGTTTTTTGTCGCCTGAACATCTCTCTGACGCTTTTGTGCCATGACTTATTGTAAAACGGTAAAAAGAATTACGTATGGCGCAGGGCGTTTATATGCGAATAATAAAAGATATTTTGCGCTTTTTTCCGTGTTTGCCAGAAATTTCTTGCATTTAGCGAATGAAAAATGTAAAACTGGTTATATCGTGATAACTTATGGCATACATAATAGAAAATTTGTGAGATAACGAATGCGGGTTCTGTTCGTCGACGATGATAAAAGCGTCTGTGATTTGCTGACTGTTTTCTGTTCTTCACTGGGCATGGAATTCCGTACCGTCAACCGCGCGCAGGAAGCTCTGGAGCTTTGCGAAGAAGAGGATTTCACCCTGGTCGTGACCGACCTGCAGATGCCGGAAATGGACGGGATGGCGCTGGCGATAGAATTGCGCCAACGTTATCCAGGCATGGCGATCTACGCTTTTACTGGCGATTCCCGCGTTTACCCCATGAAAATGCTGCGAGAATCCTTCGACAAGGTCTTTCTCAAACCCAGCGACTATTCCCGCCTCATCGCCGACGCCATGAAATACCTCGCTATCCGCAAATACCCTTTCCTCGCGTAACAACATTCAGTGCTATCGAATAATGGCTAAATGGCTGACTGGCTTTTTGTGGTGCTTTAAAAAATCTGGCGCAAGGGCGGGTTCATGGATTGCGGGCAGGGTTCCCCCTCTTTCAGGGGGAGTTAGAGGAGGTAAAAGAGGAATGGCGCTCACCCCTCCTACCTCCCCTGGAAGGGAAGGAATTTATTCCCATCCACCCGTGCGCGGGTAGCAATGAAAAGCCAATAACCCGAAACAACCCATTCAGACATCAAGCCAGTAAGCCATTCAGCCGCAAGTTTACGATTATTTTTGATCCAATCGCCCTGGTGATTACCTTCCAATCCCGCAAACCTGCTTGACTTGCGTCGGCATACGCTTAAGATTGTTTCCTTGCCAATTCGGCACTACTGTTTAGAGCAAGGAAAAATGATGAGCGATAACGCGTTTCAGAAATGTATCAATCCCGACTGTGCCGCAACTTATGATATCATGCAGGTCTTGCCCCAATGCCCCAAGTGCGGGAATCTGCTTGACGTCGACTACGAGTGGGACAAGCTGATGTTGCCCACCAATCCCAAGATGCTGGGCGGAATCAAAAGCAAGCCGCGCGGCATCGAGAAAAGCAGCCTGATGATGAACGCGGCCGACGCGGGAGCGCTTCCGCCCGGCGGCCTGGGCGCGGTCAGCGGAGTCTGGCGTTTTGGCAATTTGCTGGACTTCGCCCCGTCGGGCAAGCGCGTCTCTATCGGCGAAGGCCATACGCAACTGCGCCACTCCCCGCGCGTGGCCGATTACATCGGTCTTGACCGGGACAATCTTTTCCTGCAATACGAAGGCCTGAATCCGTCCGGCAGTTTCAAGGACAACGGCATGGCCGGCGCCTTTACCCACGCCAACATGGTGGGCGCGAAAGTGGCGGCCTGCGCGTCTACCGGCAACACTTCCGCCAGCCTGGCGGCGTTCGCGGCGGCTTCCGGCTTCATGAAAGCGGTAGTATTTGTCGGCGACGGCAAGATCGCTTACGGCAAACTGAGCCAGGCGCTGGATTACGGCGCGCTGACCTTGCTCGTGGCAGGCGACTTCGACGACGCCATGGCGCGGGTGCAGGAAGTCTGCCGCGACGAAGGCATTTATCTGGTGAACTCGCTCAACCCCTTCCGCCTGGAAGGGCAGAAGACCATCATGTTCCGCGTGCTGGAAGGGCTGGAGTGGCGCGTGCCTGACTGGCTGGTCTGTCCCGGCGGCAACCTGGGAAACAGTTCCGCGTTCGGCAAGGCGTTCAAGGAACTTCACCAACTGGGGCTGATCCCGAAAATGCCGCGTATTGCCGTTATCAATGCCGCGGGCGCGCCGACCTTCAGCAATCTCGTCAACGAGCGCGATCTGAAATGGAACGGCGGCAAGGTCGACGACGCGGCGATTGAAAAATATTACGCCGAACTCGACGCGAAAAACGAACGCGCCCACACCATCGCCAGCGCGATTGAAATCAACCGCCCCGTCAACCTGAAGAAGTGCCTGCGTACGATCGAAATCACTAACGGCGTGGTGCGCACCGTGACCGATCAGGAGATCATCGACGCCAAGGCGCGGGTGGCGCGGGAAGGTCTGGGCTGCGAACCTGCCAGCGCCGCGAGCGTGGCGGGCACGAAAAAACTGATCGAGGAAGGCGTGATCGACAAGGACGCCTTGGTGGCGTGCGTACTGACGGGTCACCAGTTGAAAGACCCGCACGCGACCGTGGCCTATCACAGCGCTACTGAAAAGGAATTGGCCGAGTCGTATGGCGCTTATGGCATCAAGACCACCCCGTTCCGCAACCAGGGCGTGAAGGTGGCCAATTCCCTGGGCGACATCGTCGACGCGATCCGCAAGGCGGGATCGGCTGAATGAAGGCAATACGGTTTGGCTTATAGACTAACGCGCGTCATTCCCGCGTAGGCGGGAATCCAGGAGGTGTTAGCTGGTACAGGCGGAAATGTCTTTTTGTGAAACCTGTGTCGACGTTTTCACGAAATACGAGTATTTGCGCAGGCGAAGATTTATCCGCCTGGATTCCCGCCTACGCGGGAATGACGATAACGAAAGGAACTCATGTCCATCAAGGTAGCGATTAACGGGGCGGGCGGGCGCATGGGGCGGCGGCTCATGGCTTTTTGCGTAAAAAATGAAAAGCTCGAACTCGCGCAGGCGTTGGAATATGATAAACATCCGCTGCTGGGCAAATGCGTGCGCGATATCGACCCGGAAGCTGATTCAGATATAGCTCTCGAATGCGGCGCGTTGCGCGGCGACGTGCTGATCGATTTTTCTTCGCCGGAAGGAACAGTCGCGCGCGCGAAAGAGGCGGCGGCGAAGGGCGTCGCGCTGGTAGTCGGCACTACCGGGCTGGACGAGGCGCAGACCGCCGAGGTGCGGGCGGCGGCGAAAAAAATTCCGGTGATTCACGCCTCGAATTATTCGTTGGGGGTGAACCTCGTCTTCCGGGTAGCGGCGGAAATCGCGCAGGCTCTGGGCGAGGATTTCAATATCGAAATCGCCGAGGCGCATCATAATAAGAAAGCCGACGCGCCGAGCGGCACCGCGCTCTCAATTGCGGAAAAAATCTGCGCCGCGACCGGGCGCGACCTGAAGAAAAATCTTGTCCACGGTCGGAGCGGCAAGCCGGGAGCGCGCACGAAAAACGAGATCGGGATGCACGCGCTGAGGCTGGGGTCGGTAGTGGGCGACCACACGGTTTATTACGCCAGCGACTTCGAGCGGATCGAACTGACCCACCGCGCCCAGACCCGCGACGTCTTCGCCGCCGGAGCCCTCCGCGCCGCCGCGTGGCTGGCGGGTAAGAAACCGGGGATGTATGAGATGGGGGATGTGCTGTTTGGGTAAATCGGCTTAACAAGCAGTGCAGGCTTTTATATCTACGCTATCCATTGCGTGTCCTTAGTTTATTTTTGCACAAAATTAAGTATGACAGGAACAAAGAAATGACATGGGTAGTGGCGGCATCAACTCTCTTTGGCTACGGTGTTGTTATGTCTGACATCCAGGTCACTGATGCTGCTAATGATATGCGTGCCGATCTACTTCAGAAAGCATATCCAGTCAGCAAATACGTTATGGCTGGCTTTGCCGGAGACGTATTCGCGGGGCTAAATCTATTGGAAAACATGGGCAGGTTTCTAAATACGCAGCCTGTTCCAGATGGTGAGTGTTGGGATCCCCAATGGGTTGCCGAGAACTGGCCTGAACATGCTAGGATGATTTTTGCTGAATCAGGTAAACAGCAACGCGTCAACGAGACACACATTATTATGCTTGGTTTGCAGTCAAAGCCAGATGTACTTGGCAATGCAATAGGTCATATTTCGGTATTTCGTAGTCCTGATTTCCAGCCTGAGTCAAAGAAAGGTGGAAGACAGGCTATGAGTGTTGGATGCGGCAGTAATGTTGCGAAATACACGAGTGTTTTAGAAGAACTGATGGTCGATGAGAACCTTCAATACATGAAAGCCGAATTGAACAGCATTGGCGGATACGGTAGGCTCGTTACGGAGACTCTCTGCCGTACCTCATTACTCCATCCAACAGAGGGTATCAGTCGGCACTTTCAGGTTTTTCTTATGCGGATGGGTGACATCCAACAGTGGAATACTCCTGGTATGCCTGCGGTTACCCAAAGCTGGCATGATCTTCTCAGGAGTCTACCATCTAATATGGGCTCTGATGCCTTATTGGCTTAAGTCTATAACAGCGGCAGGTGTGACACAGGCAATGATAAGGCGAAGCGGGAAGAAGGCTAGCGGCTGGCGGTGTGGCAAGAGATTTCTGTTTGTTGGGCGCGAGCAACCTACTGCCAGCAGGAGGCAATCGGCTATTTCCGAAAAATGGGCTATTATTTGGCTAATAAACAGCTTATAGCTGCAACCAGGAGGTGTTTTCCCAATTTACACCTCAACCATTATCGGAGCGCAGGATTTTTTTACCTAATAACCCCTTAAATGCAAAAGGTTTATGATATAATACAAAAAACTTTGTAAAGAGTTCTTGACTTTTATCCTCAGATACCCCTAATAGCAGGAAGGCTCATCTGCCAAAAAACGATATTATCCATTAACCCGACACCCCGTCAAACCGTCAACCCCAGACAGGAGACCACATGGAGATTCAACTAGCCAACCGTTTACAGAAACTGCCGCCGTATCTGTTCGCGGCGTTGCGCCGGAAAATCGCGGAGAAGAAAGCCAAGGGCGAGCAGGTGATTTCACTCGGCATCGGCGATCCCGACCTGCCCACGCCGGACGCGATTATCGACGAACTCTGCCGCGCGGTGAAAGACGCTAACGATCCCAACCGTCATCGTTACGGCTGCGATGTGCCTGCCGGCGAATTCAAGGAGGCGGTGAAGAATTTTTACAAGCGGCGTTACAAAGTAACTCTCGCCGACGACCAGATCATCACCACCATGGGCAGCAAGGACGCAATCGCGAAACTGCCGATGGGCATCATGAATCCCGGCGACCTGGCTATCGCGCCGGTGCCGGGTTATCCGACCTATAACATCGGCCACACCTTCGCGGGCGGGGTGACGTTTCAGGTGCCGCTGCTGAGGGAAAACAAATTCCTGGTCGATTTCGACGCGATTCCGCTGGAGGTGCGGCGGTTGGCGAAGATACTGTGGATCAACTACCCGAACAATCCCACCACCGCCGTCGCGCCGCTGGAATTTTTCGCGCGCGCGGTCGAGTTCGGTCGGCAGAACAATATCCTCATCGCCCACGACAGCGCGTATTCGGAAAACACCTACGACGGTTACAAGGCTCCGAGCATTCTCGAAGTTCCCGGCGCGGACGAGGTGGCGGTGGAGTTCTTCTCGCTGTCGAAAGCTTTCAACATGACCGGCTGGCGCGTGGGCTGCCTTTGCGGCAACGCCTCGGCGGTGAAGGCGCTGTCTCTGGTGAAGGACAACGTCGATAACGGCACCCTCCGCGCGGCGCAGTTCGCGGCGGCCAAGGCGCTGGATATGGGCGAGGAGATTTTCCCGCAGATAAATGAAATCTACCGCGTGCGCCGCGATCTGGTGTGCGACGCGCTTTCCGCGGCGGGATGGCCGGTGGAGAAGCCGAAAGCCACGATTTACATCTGGGCGCCGGTGCCGGAAAAATTCGGCGGCAAAAGCGGCGTCTTCGCCGACGAGCTGCTGGACAAGGCAGGCGTGGTCGTGACGCCGGGTCTGGGCTACGGTCAGTGGGGCGAGGGCTTTTACCGCATCTCGCTGACCTATCCCGACGCGGTGCTGAAGGAAGCGCTGTCGCGCATCGTGGCGATGGCGCAATGACGTTGGCGTATGTCGCGCTGGGCGCGAATCTCGGCGACCGCGAAGCCAATCTCCGCGCGGCGCTGGCCGAATTGAAAACGGTCGGCGAAGTGCGGAAAGTGGCGACGATTATCGCAACCGAGCCGCTGGGCGCGCCGGGGCAGGGGAGGTATCTCAATACTGTTTGCGAAATCGAGACCAACCTGTCGCCGGAGGAACTGCTCTCCGCCTGTCAGCGGATCGAAAAAAAACTCGGCCGCGAGCGGGAGCGGGAAACCGTCCGCTGGGGCGCGCGCCTGATTGATCTTGACATCTTGTTATACGGCGACGAAGTGACAGACACCGCCGGTTTGACGATTCCGCATCCGGAAATGGCCAACCGCTGTTTCGTGCTGGAGCCGCTGGCGGAAATTGCGCCAGACGCGCGGCATCCGGTTTTGAAAAAAACGGCGGCGGAAATGTTGGCGGAAATAACTCCCTCTACCCTTGCAAGGGGAGAGGGTCGGGGTGAGGGGTTACAAGTTTAAAGCAAAACTCACGGATCGTCATTCCCGCGCAGGCGGGAATCCAGGAGGTGTGAGGTTGTACCAGTGTGAGTATTTTTTCGTGAAGCCTTAATCGGAGTTTTTCGAGAATACAAGTCTTTTTTTCAGGCTACGATATCCCCGCCTGCGCGGGAATGACGGGACAAGTTTTTTCCTTGAATAAAACCTGCAAAATAAACAAGGACAGTGTTTTGGGTATACAGGCAATATTGGAAGATTCGTATAATAAAAGATCGCTGCGTTCCGGCGAATAGACTGACTGTTGAAAGACAAATCATGAACATCATCAAAACCATAGCCGAGATGCGGGAAGAGGCGCGCGAGAACGCCAGGCGCGACGCCAGCGTGGGGTTCGTGCCGACCATGGGCGCGCTGCATGAGGGGCATGTGTCGCTCATGCGGCGGTCGCTGGAGGACAACGACGTCACCGTCGCCAGCATCTTCGTCAATCCCACCCAGTTCAACGAGCAGGACGATTTCGACAAGTATCCGCGCACCTTCGAGCAGGATTGCGAAATTCTGGAAGCGGCGGGCGTGGACACGCTGTTCGCTCCCGAGGCGGAGGAGATGTACCACCCGCGCCACCAGACCAGCGTCGCGGTCGCGCAACTGGCTGACCACCTCTGCGGCATTTCGCGCGGGCGACGGCATTTCATGGGCGTGTGTACGGTGGTGAGCAAGCTCTTCAACTGCGTGCAGCCCACGCGCGCCTACTTTGGCCAGAAAGATGCCCAGCAGGCGCTGATTATCCAGCGGATGGTGATTGATTTGAATTTCCCCGTGGAGATCGTGGTCTGTCCCATCGTACGCGAGAAGGACGGCCTGGCGATGAGCAGCCGCAACCGCCGCATCGCCGACGATCTCCGGGACAGCGCGCTGACGCTGGTAAGATCTTTTGGTTATGCCTGCGGAATGCTGAAGGACGGTGAACGCGACGCGCAGACCTTGATTAACGGCATGATGGAATTTATCCTGCGCGATCGGCGGGTGGAGGTGGATTATGTAAGTATCGTCTCGCCGGAAACGCTGGAGGATGTGGCGACGGTGGACGATTTCTCGCTGATTGCGGGCGCGATTCTGATAGGCGACGTGCGCCTGATCGACAACATCCTCGTCACGCCGGAAGGGCCTGCGCGGGGACAGATTGAGTTTATATAGCATAGGAGCATCGTGAAATGTTACTTGAACTATTGAAAAGCAAAATCCACCGCGCCACCGTTACTGACGCCAGTCTGCATTACGAAGGCAGTCTGTCGCTCGATCCGAAACTGATAAAGGCCGCCCGTCTGCTGGAATATGAAAAAGTTCTGGTGGTGAATATTGATTGCGGTTCGCGGCTGGAGACCTATGTCATCACAGGCAAGAAAGGCGAGGTCTGTCTTAACGGCGCCGCCGCGCGGCTGGGGCAGGTGGGCGACCGGGTGATTATCATGTCGTTCGCGCAGATGGACGAAAAAGAGGCGGCGGAATTTACGCCCGCGATAGTGCTGGTGGATGAGCGTAACCGGCAGATGAGTACAACTCCCCATTGATAAAAGAGGCGATAATTCCTCCCCTTCCTGGGGAGGTTAGGAGGGGTGAATGCCTTTCCCCTTTCATCCCCTCTAACTCCCCCTGGGAGGGGGAGAATTTATACCGGTCGTTTGCCCTTTTATTTGCGGGGCGCTAAGGAAAAGCCGATGCACCCGATCCTGATCGAGATTCCCCTGCCGCTGGGCTTGCAGCCGCTGACGATACACAGTTACGGTTTCATGATGATGCTGGCGTTTCTCGCCGGACTGTACCTGGCGTTGAACCGCGCGAAACGGGCGGGAATCGACAAGCAGGTCATTCTCGATCTGACGCTGTACAGCATTGTCTGCGGCATCGTGGGCGCTCGCATCGCGTTCCTTCTGATAGACTACGAGCAGGACGCCGCCAGCGACCATCCGCTGCTCGACCTCGTGGCTATCTGGAAGGGGGGGCTGACTTTCCAGGGTGGGCTGTTGCTGGCGCTGGGTGTGTGTGTCTGGTATCTGAAAACTCAGAAACTGCCTGCTGGAAAAATCGCCGACATCTTCGCCCCGTCGGTTGCGCTGGGGGTAGGCATCGCGCGGGTTGGGTGTTACCTGAACGGCTGCTGCTGGGGGAAAATCTGCGAAGCCGGTTTTCCTCTCGGCGTCAATTTTCCGCCGCGCAGCGGGCCATATCTCCAGCACTTGCGGATGTATCTGCAGGGAGAACTGGCGCCGATTCTGCATAGCCGCCACCATGACGGCTTGTTGGAGATGCTGAAGGATCCGCAGCTGGAAAAGGCGGCTATAGAAATGGTGCCGGTGCATCCCACCCAGCTTTACACCACCGTTGCCATGCTGGGCTTGTTCCTGCTGATTGCGGGGCTGGAAAAACTGCCCCGCCTGTTTGACGGAATGCTGATGCTGATTTTTCTGCTGGCGTACAGCGTTTTCAGGTTCTTTATTGAATTCTGGCGGGAAGACACTCCCTTGCGGCTGGCGGTGGGAGCGTTTGCCGGGTTGCGACTGGGGCAGATAATTGCGTTGCTGACATTTACCGCTGGCACGGCGGCATTTGTCTATTTGTGGAAAAAGGCGCGGGCAAAGGTTTCCACTGTATAATATAGGCGATCCGGGAAGGAAAAAGGAATGCGAAAGATTCTGGCGGTTTTTCTGTTCGGTGTGCTTGCTTCGGGCGCGGCACTCGCGGGCGAGGACAGCGGCTGGCAATTACTGATGGAAAATAAATTTCCCGAGGCCAAAACGCAACTTGCCAGGGAAGTTGAAAGTGCTCCCCACGCCATTGGAAAACTGGCGGCATTGGAGGGACTGTGCTATTGCACATATCTGCTGGGAGAGGACCAAGAGTTTTCCGAACTCCGGGTCAGGATGGCTAAACTAGCGGCGGAACTTGATGGCGTCGCGTCGCGGTTCTTCTTCAACAACATGGCTAAGGCGGCTGATCAATGGCTCGCCGACGAGGACTATCTCAAACTACTGCGCGAATTTGACAGCGACCGTTACAATCCCGGCGTCAGGCGGATAGCGCGTGATGTGCTACATGCCAAATATCTGTCCCGGCGCGAGTACGAGCAGGCGGAGGCGATCGAGAAGACAGACGGTTATATCCGGCGCTACGCGGCGGTGATCGGCTTTTTCTCCGCCCCGGCCGGCGAACAGGTAGACCTCCCCACCGCGCTGGAAACTGACCCCGGTGCCACCGAATTAACCAACGCTTTTGGCGAGAAGGTACGCCACATCCGCAACGTCGACGCTACGCGCAACGGTAGTCTGGAGATGGGTGATTATCTACCGCAGGGCGGGCGGAACGGAATTATTTATGCGCTGGCGCTAGTGAAAAGCGGTGCCGCGCGCGAGGCGATGCTGCAGGTTAGTGGCCCGGAATCTCTGCGCATCTGGTTGCGTGGACAGCCGGTTTACCGGGGCGACGCCTACCGGGGCGATTACCGTCGCAGCCCGCGCAATATCGTCGTGCGGTTACAGGAGGGTCTGAATCCGTTGGTGATAAAAACCGCCAATGGAGTTTCGTTTTCCCTTCGGCTGGTCGAAAGCGACATGAAAAACGAGACCGGAATACTGACAGGTTTAAGTTGGGAGGATTTCGACGGAGCGGAGTTTTCCAAATATCCCTGCCGCCAGATCAAGGGAGTCCTGTTCAGCCGTGAGCAGCAGTTTTCGTTGCGCGAGGCGGTAGACCGCCTGAGTGCGCCTGAACCGGCGAAGTCATTCTGGCAGATGCGCGCGAACCACGATCTGGTGCAGCCGCAGGAGGAGCGGGAAGTCCTCGACCGGCTTCTGGAAAAATATCCGCAAAGCCTGCTGGCGTTGGTGCGGGCCGAGACGTCTCGGCGCACCGAAAGCGAGTTGCGGATCGACGACAAGGATCGGCTGAACAAGGAGGCGATGGATTTCCTTGCCCGCGCGCGCGCAGTCAGAGCAGACGATTATCGCACCCTGCTGGCGACGGCGGGGCATTACCACGACGGCAAACAGACGCGGCAGGCGCTGGAACTGTATAAGAAAGCGGTGGAGACGCTGCCTGAGGGGGCGGATGGCCGGGTGTTCCTGGCGCAGATGTATGCGGAAAAACAGTGGAACGCGCTGGCAGAGGCTGAATATAAGAAATATGTCGAACTGATGCCGGAACGGGAGCATCTGCTGGCCGAGTTTTACAAGAAAACCGGTCGCGCTAGCGAGGCGTCTGCGTTGTTTGAAAAACTGTGGAAGCAGAAACGCCTCTCTGTGCGCGCGCGCCTGGATATTCTTAAAGAAGAAAAACGTTGGGACGAAGCCGAATCGCTGCTGGAGGAATGGATCGCTGCGTTCCCTAGCGACAAACGCTGGAGGTGGAGCGTGCGGCTGTGGCTGGCGCGGGAGAAAGGCGACGTCGGGTTGGAAGAGAAATACCTGCTGGAAAAAGCTGATTTTGACTCCGAAGACGAGAAGCTGGCGGTCGACCTGGGCGAATTCTATCTGCGCCGGAACGATCAGGAAAAAGCGGTGCAGTGGTTCCATGAAGCCTCGCGGCGCAGTCTCGCCACGGATGATATCGATCTCGACCTCCAGCGGCGCTTGCGCAAGCTGACAGGGCAGGAATGGGACTTGCCCCAATATGACTTGAAGTTGGACGAAGCCGAAACCGGGAAGATCAGCAAGGCAGACCACCCCAGCGCGAATTACGCCGTGGCTCTGCGCTTGGTCGTGCGTCGGATTTACGAAAACCGCGCCAGCGAAAGCCTGGTGCATAATGCCCTGAAGGTTTTTGACGAAAACGGCATCGGGCAACTGGGCGAAATGTCGGTGCCGCAGGAAAGCGACAACCTCCTTTTCTGTCGCACGGTGCAGCCAGATGGCACGGTTTACGTTCCGACTTCGGTCGAGAATTTGGACTTGGGCAAGGCGACCAGCATGTACAACGTCAAGCCCGGATCGGTGCTGGAATACGCCTACCGGGAGACCGAGGACGGCGGTCGGGACGAGACGTTCAGCGACACCTTCGAGGCCGAGGAAATCGACGTGCCGATCATTCGCGGTCGTTATGTGCTGATCGTTCCCAAAAAGCTGGTGCCGCGGATGTCGCTCAAGGTCTATCCTGACAGCCTTGTTCCGGAAGTAAGCGATCAAGGTGATGATCGTATTTTTACTTGGGACGTAAAAAACGTCAAGGGGCGCAAGCAGGAGAGTAATACACCTAGTTACGACAAGATTCTCGCCAATGTGAGCGTGACAATCAGGGGCGAGGAATATGGTTCGCAGAGGTACTATTTCGGCGAGTCGGAGGACGACCGCATTTATACCGACAGCGCGATCGATAAAAAGGCGCTTGAACTGGTCGCTGGTACCGAGTCGATCGGGGAAAAAGTCAATCGGATATATGCCTGGATCGCGACCGAGATCAAGGATACCGGCGGCGGTCGCACCGCACGCGATGTGTTTGCATTGCGTTCAGGCGATCCTGGCGCCAAGGCTCGACTGGCGCGGGCCATGCTGGCGGCGGCGGGTTGCGAGACTTCTTTTGTCACGCCTAACAGCAGGCTCTTTATGCCAGGAACATCCCGCCGTGACCGGGTGCGGATAATTGATGATTTTTACGGTCAGCAGTTGCTGCGCGTAAGTTGTCCCGAGCAGGGCGACTTCTGGTTGCACTTCGGCAATCCCGCCCGTAATTTCAGACCCGGCGATATCGGTTACGGGTTGATCGGCGCGCCCTGCCTGGAAAAATCCCGCGACGGCGTCAAGCTGCTCTATGTCAGGAAAAGCGAGCAGGAAACCTTGCAGAACATGGATCTGCTGATTTCGCTGCTGCCTGACGGAGACGCGAAGGTTACGGGCAAGCTGCTCTATCACGGCAGTTGGGCGGGAGTGATGCGCACCAGTTCCGAAAAGCCGCAGCAAGGCGCGCAGATGATGGAGCGACTTGCCAGCAGAATCGTTCCCCGGTTGACCGTGGATGAAACAAAATATCCCGAACCGGATTTTGCCAAAAAGACCGCGCTACCTGAGCGGGAGCCGTTTGTCTTTAATTTCTCTGGCAAGGTGAAGAGTTTCTGCCGCAACGAGGGCGACGGGCTGACGTTCAACCCGTTCCTCTATCCGTGCGGAGCCAACCAGTTTGTCGCGCCGCTGCCGCGGGAAAACGATTTTGAGATCGGTCGGGATTGCATCGCCTCGCAGGAACTGGTTTACGAAATCCCGGAAGGCTGGGCGTTCAAGGATGTGCCGCCTGACTGTTACTGGCGCGGCGAATTTGCGCTTTACTGCGTGGATTTCAATATCAGGGGGAGAAAACTTTTCGCTTCGCGTTTCCTCATCATCCCCTCGCAGAAGCTGAAGCCTGACGAATATCTGGCCTTGCATGGGCTGCTGGCGGAAATCGAGAAAACGGAGAGGGCAGGGGTGTCACTGGTCGCCTTGGGAGAGGAAAAGGCGCTGCTGCATGAAGCCGCCGACTTCGGCGTTTCCAAAATCATGGACATGAGTCCCTTCCAGGCGCGCTACTGGCCCAAGCAACTTGCGGAGGCGACGGATAAACAGGGTCAGGAATGAACAATATCCTGGTGCGGGTTCCCAACTGGCTGGGCGATTGCGTGATGGCGCTGCCGTGCCTGTCCCTGCTGCGTAAAAGTTTTCCGCACGCCAAAATAATAGTGGCCTGCCGCCAGCATCTTTCCTCCTGTTTCGACGCCGACCTGTCGGTTGACGAAACTATCATCTGTCCTGTTGGCGGCGCGTCTGGGATAATTGCATTGTGGCGCAACGCGTCGGCCTTGCGTGTGCGGGGGTTTGACGCGGGGCTGCTGTTTACTAACAGCTTTTCTACCGCATTCTGGCTGTGGCGCGCCGGCGCGCGCGAACGGCACGGCTTTGATCGTGACGGGCGAGGTTTTTTTCTCACTCATCCAATTCCCTTGAGCGATGAAATGAAAGCCGCGCATATGATCGACTATTACAACCGGGTCGCGCAATCGATGGGGGCGGATATCGGCGAGGCAAAGACACCGCCGCCGGTATTGCGCATTCCCGACAGTGGTCGCGAGGAAGCGGCTGCACTTCGCGCGCGACTGGGACTGAAGGAAAAGCAATATGCCGTCTTTGCTCCCGTCAGCGCCTACGGCGAAGTCAAGGATTGGCCCGCCGCCTGTTACGCGAACCTGGCGGAGGTAATCCATCGCGAATCGGGTATGCCGGTGTTGCTGACTGCGACGAAGGAGCAGCGGGGCATGTGCGAACGCATTGTCGCAAATTCCGCCGGTTGCGCGGTGAATGTGGCGGGCGACACAGGACTGTCCGGATTCATGGGACTGACGGAAGGCGCGGCGGTTTTTGTCGGCGGCGATTCGGGCGGGGCGCACGTGGCGGCGGCGCTGGATGTGCCGACGGTGGCGATTTACGGCGTGACTGAACCCGGACGCACAAGACAGGTCGGGCGCATAGTGAAAATCGTCGGCGCGGGCGGAGTACAGACGCCTGATCTGAAATCCGCCTCCGTGCGGGAACAGGCGAAACAGGCGCTGGCAAATATTACAGTAGATACAGTGTGGGACGAGGTGCAGGCCTTGCTCGCGCGCGGGAGCGGGAAAAATGAGTAGCGGATTGGTGGCGCACGTGTCGACGGCGAAAACGTGGAGGGGAGGAGAGCAGCAAGCGTTGTATCTCGCGACGGGAATGCACTCGCGCGGCTGGCCGACCCTGGTAGTTGCGCAACCGGGCAGCCCCTTGGCGGAACGAGCGCGGAGCGCGGGTTTGCGGGTGGAGGAAATAGAAATCGGTTCCGAGTTTGGTCCTGGCGGAATCTGGGAAGTCTCGCGTTTGCTGAAAAAGGAAAAGGCTTCTCTGGTTCACGCCCACGACGGACATGCCGTGACTGTGGCGGCTTTTGGCGCGCGGTTGGCAGGCGGGGGCGTCAGGAAAGTATGTACGCGGCGCGTCGATTTCTCCTTGCGCGGGCGTTGGAAATACACCTGGGGCATGGATCGCGTGATCTGCATCAGCCAAGCGATCCGCGATATCTGCGTCAAGGCGGGAGTGAAACCGGAATTCGCGCCGGTGGTGATGTCCGGCATCGACTTGGAGAGAATACGCGGCGCCAAGGAAAACCGGGAAAAGCTGGCCGAGGAGTTTTCCTCCGGCAGCAAGCATAAGCCGCTATTCCTGCTCAACGTCGCTTCTCTCACCGATCACAAAGGGCAAAAATATCTGATCGAGGCGATGAACGAAGTAGTGATAGAATTTCCCCAGGCCGTGCTGATCATCGTCGGTGAAGGCGAACTGGAGGACGAACTGAAACGGCAGGTAAACCTGTTGGCGCTGGATCGGAACGTGTTTTTCGCCGGGTTCCGTGATGACGTGCCGCAGATGCTGCAGGCCTGCGACCTGTTCGTGATGAGCAGCCATCTGGAAGGACTGTGCACCTCGGCGATGGACGCGATGGCGGCGGGGAAAGCGGTGGTGGCCAGCGACGCGGGGGGACTGCCGGAAGTGGTGGGCGAGGGGGGAGGCGTGCTGGTGCCGCCACGCGATGCAAAAGCATTGTCGCTGGCGTTGCTTGATATTTTGCGGGATAGAAAAAAGCGCGAGCGGTGCGGGCGTGCGGCTTACGAGCGGGCGACGAAATTATTCGGCGTGGACAAAATGGTCGAGGGCAACCTGGCGATCTATCGTGAAGTGGGCGTGCCGGGAGCGTGACATATGCCTGCTGAAAAGAAAAAAGAAATTCTGTCCGAGGACGACCTGCTGCTGCGGCGCGTGCGGGAATGGGAAAAAATCCAGCAGGAGAAAAATCGCTATCGCGAAGCGGGAACACTGGGCAGATACGTAGATCGATTTGTCAAAAAAACCGGCTTGCGCAAAAAAAGCCTGTTACCGGAATTGATAGGGGCGTGGGAAAAAACCGTACCGCCGGAAATCTGCCGCCAGACCACTCCGGTGAAACTCCAAAAAGGCGTGGCCACGATCGCTGTGTCGTCAAGCGCGCTGAAAACCGAACTTGAATCGTTTTACGCCGAAGCTTTGCTCGCCGATTTGCGCGAACAGCTTCCCGACAAGATTCTGCTGCGTAAAATCACGTTTATATTTTCCGCGGAGGCGAGGTAAATTTTACCGGAAAATTATCCGATAATCGTTGAAATACTCTCCCCTTTTCCGGCGCTTTTCGGTATAATATGACCATATTGAAAGTCGCGTTTTATCCTGCGGCAGGGAGAGCAAATTTCCTGTCCCGAACGCGGTTTGCGGGTTGGTATTTTTGCGTTTAAGCGAGAGAAATATGACAGAGAAAAAGTACGATTCCAGTTCGATCAAAGCCTTGGAGGGACTTGAGGCCGTGCGGCTGCGCCCAGCCATGTATATCGGCGACACCACTGCCCGGGGTCTGCATCACCTCGTCTGGGAAGTGGTTGACAACTCCATCGATGAGGCGATGGCCGGGCACGCCACCGGCATCGAAGTGCAAGTTAACGAGGAAGGCTCGGTATCCGTGTATGACGACGGGCGCGGCATTCCCGTAGACTGGCACGCGGAAAAGAAAATGTCGGCGCTGACCGTCGTGATGACGGTTTTGCACGCCGGCGGCAAATTCGACCACGACAGCTATAAGGTCTCCGGCGGCCTCCACGGCGTGGGCGTAAGCTGCGTAAACGCGCTTTCGGAATGGCTGGAAGCCGAGGTGCACCGCGACGGCAAGGTTTACTTCCAGCGTTTCGAGCGCGGCGTGCCCGTCACCCAGGTGGAAGAGCGCGGCATTACCAAGAAACGCGGCACCCGCGTCACCTTCAAACCCGACGGCAAGATTTTCGAGACCGTCGAGTACCGCTATGAAACCATAGCAAACCGGATGCGCGAGCTTGCGTTCCTGAATAAAGGTCTACGCATTCACGTCAAGGATCTGCGAGTCGACAACGAGGAGTTCGACCAGGAATTCTGTTACAAGGGCGGCATAAAGAGTTATGTCGAGCACCTGAACGAAAACCGCAACACCATTCACGAAGTGATTTATTTCAGCACCCGCGACGAGGCGACCAATTTTGAGCTCGAAGTCGGGATGCAGTACAACGACGGCTATAATGAGACGGTATTTTCCTTTGTCAACAACATCAACACCCACGAGGGCGGCACCCACCTTTCCGGTTACAAGTCCGCGCTTACCCGCACCCTCAACAACTGGGCGCGCAAGAACAACGTGCTGAAGGAGAAGGACGCGGCCATCCAGGGCGACGACACGCGCGAGGGACTGGCCGCCGTCATCAGCGTGCGCGTGAGTGATCCCCAGTTTGAGGGACAGACCAAGACCAAACTCGGTAACCGCGATGTGCAGGGCACGGTCGAGGCGGCGGTGAACGAGCACCTGGGCATCTATCTGGAAGAGCATCCCGGCATCGCCAAGAAAATCACCCAGCGCGCCATCGATGCCGCCGCCGCCCGC
>JAGUZQ010000128.1 GCA_020060765.1 Planctomycetota bacterium
AAAAATCATCTGGAAGCGAAGCAGGCGACGCCGCGATATATCAAGCAGTCCTTGAATGAAGTGCGCCGCGTTTGGGTGGAATGCCGATTTGCGGGATATTCCGACGTATCTGCCGCGAAGGTGGAAACTTGGCTGGTAAACGAACGCAAGAAAGGCATGGGAGCGGCAACCGGAAATCACTTTTTGCGCAGTCTTAAAGGTTTTTTAAACTGGTCTGTTAATGCTGGTCTGATTGCCGAAAATCCCTGCGCTAGAATCAAACTGGCAAATGAAAAGGCCGACGTGCGCCGGGTACGGCGGGCATTGTCCGGGCAGGAAATAAGCTGGCTATTGACGGTTACGGCGCAAGGTGATGTTCACCACTGCATGACCGGGCAGGCGCGGGCATTGCTTTATCGGCTGGCGATGGAAACCGGCTTGCGCTGGTCAGAACTTGGCGGTTTGACACGGGCAGACTTCGCACTTGACGCAGGAACGCCGACGGTGCGCTGCCGGGCAAGCATGACTAAAAACGGCAATGAGGCTTTGCTTCCCCTGCGCCCGGAGACGGTGGAACGTTTACGCTGTCATCTGGCGGCGATGCTGCCGACGGCGCGGGCATTCTCTTTGCCATGCGGGAGAAAAGGCGCAAGGATGCTTCGTGCTGATCTCCAAGCGGTGCGGCTGTCCTGGCTGGCAGAGAACCCAGGACAAGAGGAAAGAGACTTTCTCCAGTATGAGACGACGGAAGGGACGGCGGACTTCCATTGCCTGCGCCATAGCTTTATTACAAACCTTGCGCGTAGCGGCATTCATCCCAGCGTGGCGCAAAAACTTGCGCGGCATAGCGATATCAATCTGACCCTTGGGCGTTACACGCATACCGCGCTTGAAACTGCCGCCGAAGCGATAGCGGCTTTGCCGGAAGTGTTAGCCATAGCGGCGGAACGAACCGGAACCGATGATGCCAAGGCGGCTGTTGACCCCCTTGGAAGCGTACCGCGAAACGTACCGCTTCTGGGTGCTAAAACTGGCATTTCCGGTCATTCCGGGGCAATCCTGACCGATAGCGAAAAGGCGAGAAACGCAGAAAACGAAAATCAAAAAATCGCAGAAAACGCCTATACAGTCACAACAAAAACGCCCCTGTCATCTGCCGACAAGGGCGCGGATAAGTGGTATCCCCAACGAGATTTGAACTCGTGTCGCCAGCTTGAAAAGCTGGTGTCCTAGACCAGGCTAGACGATGGGGACTGTTGTTTTTTATTCAGTCGACGGCCTGAAGCCGATAGCTGATTGCATTTATTGGTAGGGGCAGAGGGATTCGAACCCGCGACCATCGCCTTAAAAAGGCGGTGCTCTACCAGACTGAGCTATGCCCCTGTAAAGAGTTAAAACAGTTTATTCGTGTTTTGCCAAAAGTCAAGTGATTAGTTCCATATTTTTTGCATAACGGAAAACGTGCAGACTGTAAGATTCTTGATGATTTGTCCCTTCCCCTACGTGCAATATCTCCCATTGGTGCACGACCTTCCCACATCTGACTGGTGAGGGACAAATGCGCAATCTCAAACGCAAGCGAATGATCAAAGTTTTCGCCAGCCTTTCTCCTGACCGATGCCGACGCAAGGAAACTGGAGGAGCTATATTTGTCATAAGTCAATACAGTTGTTTTCGAACAAGTCCTATGAAACTATTGAAAAACCTTCGTAGTTTAATCTTTATTTTGGCAGCGCCGCAAGAACGCCGAATATAATTCTGTCTCCGCGCAACGCTCAACGATTATTCAAATAAAATTGAGCTTTGTCCCTGATTCTATCCTTGACGAAAATTGTAATTTGTATAATAATACAAAATCTTCGGTATTTTTCTGTCTGCCTGCGAGGGGTTGCGCCATCATGATAAGAAAAACATTTCCCGCCGCGTTTCTGCTCCTGACCTTTTCCCTCACCAACCTGTTCGCCGCCGAGGATATGAATTTCCTGGTGTGGCAGGTACCGAAGCCGGACAACGTCTCCATCGACGGGAAGGCCGACCTTGCGGTGCTGGACGCCTTCCAGAAAACCTACCCGAATCTGCATCCTGAAGCCAGCACCGGCTTGCGGATCGAAGGCCCCGCCGCCGAATCCGGGGTGCTCATGTCTATCGCCGGCGGCACCGCTCCAGCTGCCATTTATGTTAACTTCCGCACCTCCGGCACCTATATCGAAAAAGGCTTTATCCAGCCTCTGGACGAATATATCGACGAAAGCATGACTGGGGAGGAAGCCAGAGCTAAAGGCGTTTTCGACGAGAACGTCATCTACAGGGATGAGCTTGAGCGCCGCATCATCCCCCAGTCGCGAGAAGTCATCTACCGAGTCGGTCCCGACGGCAAGAAGCACTGGTGGTCCATGCCTTATCGCAATCTGGTAATGGTGCTGATCTATAACAAGGCACTGTTCCAACGGGCAGGCATAGACCCAGACACCGGCTACCCCAAGAGCTGGGACGACATGTGGGAGATCAGCAAGAAGATCACCGACAAGGACAAGGGCATCTACGCCTTCCAGGCATCCAATAGTGCCGTCGCCGGCTGGTTCGCGTTCACGTTTTTCTCTTCCATGAATGTCCGCGCCGTGAAACAGAATCCGGAAACCCGCCAGTGGGAAGCCACCTTCAACCAGGAAGGAGCGGCGGAAGCGGCCGATTTTTACGTCAAGATGGTGCAAGGCGCGTGGACCGACAAGAACGACAAGGAGCAGTTCGGCGTAACTTATACCGACACTGACGGCAGCACCAAGTGGAACCAAGGCGAAATCGCCATGAAGTTCACTTATCTGGAGGAACAGCTGCTTTCCAAGCTCAGCCCCGAGGAATACGGCATTGCACCTGTTCCCCTCAGTCCCACAGGCACCAGGGGCTCCGAGTTGAACTGTGCCATGGCAGGTCTGTTCGCAGGAATAACCGACCCCAAGGTCAAGGATGCGGCGTGGAAGTATATCCGCTTCTTCGGCGGCGACGAGGCGCAGAAAATCCGCACCCGCGTTTACGTCGAAAACGGTTACGGCGCCTATATCGCCCCCGACCGTTTGCGACGCTTCGGCTACGGCGAATACGCCAAGTTTTTCCCCAAGGGATGGGAAGAAACTTTCAAGACCGCGTTCGAATGCGGCGTACCCGAGCCTTACGGCAAGAATTGCCAGATGGTATACAATTATCTGTCCAGTCCGTTGGAATACGCCATCAACAATGAAATCGGCATGAATCCGGATAAGGAAAAAAGGCTGGAGATAATCCAAGGCTACCTGGACAACGCAGTCGCCGACGCCAACGACAAGATGATCGGCTACGTCCCACCCAAGGAAATGTCTTTCCGCCGGATCGTGGCCGGCATTTTCGCCGCCGTGATGTTCGGCGTATTCGTGTTCATGTTCATTTATATCTGGAAGCTGTTCACCCCCAAGGAGCAGGAAGTCTCTCACCGCCAATCTTCCCTGCGCAAATACTGGATGGCTTACCTGATGCTGGCTCCGGCGATCCTGGCGACGTTGCTGTTCCGGTACGTGCCGCTGTTCCGGGGAGCGGTTATGGCGTTTCAGGATTATAATGTAATGTACGGCTTTTCCGGCTCCACGTTTGTCGGGCTGGACAATTTCGCAACCATCCTGTGGGATCCAATCTTCTGGGTTGGCATGAAAGCGGCGGCTTATTACACCGTTCTATATATTACCATGGTTTTCATACCCCCGATCCTGCTGGCGGTGCTGTTGAGCGAAGTGCCGGTAGGCAAAGTGTTTTTCCGGGTGGTGTTCTACCTGCCCGCGATCATTTCCGGGATTATAATGATGATCCTGTGGAAAAAGTTCCTGTCTCCAGATGACAACGGTTTTGCCAACTGGGTCTTGAGCTGGGTCGGAATCGGGTCGCAGAAATGGCTGAACGACACCAGCCTTGCCATGTTCTCCATCATGATCCCGCAAGCATGGGCAGGCATGGGACCAGGCTGCCTGATCTATCTGGCCGCATTGAAGACGGTACCGGAAGACCTGTACGAATCTGCCGCCATCGACGGCGCCGGATTCCTGCGCCGGGTATGGTTCATCACCATCCCCATGATCCGCGCGCTGATCTTCATCCAGTTGATTTTCGCCCTGATCCAGGCGTTCCAGGCGGCCAACTATGTGCTGATCATGACCGGCGGTGGCCCCAACGACTCCACCCGAGTCATCGGCCTGGAAATTTTCTACAACGCTTACGTATACCTGCGCTTCGGAATCGCGACCGCGATGGGCTGGATTCTCGGCTTCATGCTGATCGGTTTCACCGCGTTCCAGATGACCAGACTCTCCAAGATGACATTTAAGACAGCCGAAGGGAAATAGCCAAATGCCGATAATGCTCTATACCGAAAGAAAAGATATCAAATCCATCCTGGTCGTGATCGGGATGTATATCCTGCTGATCGGCGGCGGCATCAGCATGGTCTATCCTTTCCTGCTGATGGTTTCCGGCTCTTTCAAAAGCGAGGTAGACGCATTCGAATTCGACGTAATCCCGCGCTTCCTTTACGACGACGACCTGCTTTTCCAGAAATACGAGCAGGCCAAGTGCAATACCAACATCGCCATCTACAAGGACAACTACGGCGGTTCCGAAGCCTTTTCCTTCAAGGATATCAAGGTTCCCTCCGCGCCGACGGAAACGCTGCTGGCCGACTGGAAGGCGTTTTGCGAAGGCACGACCGCGCGGGACGAATTCTACATGCTCGGATTTTTCAAGGGCAGGACGATACCCCGAAATCTGCGCGGCTACCGCGAACGCATCCGTGAAATCTGCCGTGACGATCTGGCGGAATTCAACCGCACCTACGCTCCCGGCATGCTTTCCTGGTTTTTCCTGGAGGGTCCCAGCGAGACAGAGATGACGGGCAAAAGCTACCAGATATCAACATCCCCAGCCGTGAGCAAATTTATTGAATTCAAGAAGGAATGCCCGATAGAAGACCGGATCTACGTCTCCTGCGACGGCTTTTTCCGCAAGCTGCTGCAGATCGACAGCAAATACAAGGGCGGAATCGAGAAATTCAACAAAATCCACGGTACGAATCACGAATCCTTCAACGAGATCTGCCTGACGGCCAAGGCTCCGACTGCGGAACTGCTGCGGGAGCACTGGTCCTATTTCGTACGCGAGGTGGTCAATCCGATTTACGTTACCGTCGAAAAAGAAGCAAAGGGGGATTTCCAGAAATTCATGGCTGTCTGTTATGGCGATATCGGTACCCTGAACAAGGCTTACGCGACGAAATACTCCGACTTCTCCGAGGTGGATTTCCCCCAGGATCGCCAGCACGCCTCTTCCTCGCTGGCCGATTACATTCTTTTCCTCAAGGACAGAAAAAGCCTGAAGACAGAGTACCTCAGGCTGGACACTCCGGAACTCGCTTGGCGCGATCAGCTCCGCCGGAAATACAACAACGACCTTTCCTCCGTCTCTTCCGCACATGGCAAGGAATACACCTCCTTCGACAGCATTTCCTTTCCCAGCAGGGAAGTTGATTACAGCTACGTCAAGGCCAACAGCGGCGAACTCCGTCGGCATTTTGCCGTTCGCAATTATCAGATGGTACTGGAATATATCGGCACCTATGGCAGCGGCATCTATAATACCATCGTCTATTGCGGCTTGCAGATTCTCTGCGCGCTCATGATCAATCCTCTGGCTGCTTACGCGCTGTCGCGGTATAACCTGCCCAGCCAGTACAAGGTACTGCTGTTCCTTATGGCGACCATGGCGTTCCCGCCGATGGTTACGGCTATTCCCAACTTCCTGTTACTCAAAGAGCTGGGCTTGTTAAATACTTTCGCCGCGCTGATCCTGCCGGGAGTGGCCAACGGGTATTCAATTTTCCTGCTGAAAGGCTTTTTCGACAGTCTGCCCCGCGACCTCTACGAAGCGGCGGAACTGGACGGCGCGACGGAATGGACCAAGTTCTGGACCATTTCCATGAACCTGTCCAAGCCTATTCTCGCGGTCATCGCCTTGACCGCCTTCAACGTCGCCTACGGCAACTTCATGTTCGCGTTCATCGTCTGCCAGGACAGGAAAATGTGGACGTTGATGGTCTGGCTTTACCAGCTCCAGCAGATGGCCAACCAGGAAGTGGTATTCGCAGCCATTCTGATTGCCGCCATTCCGACGCTGCTGGTCTTCATCTTCTGCCAGAACCTGATTATCCGCGGCATCGTAGTGCCGACAGAAAAATAGCACAATTCGTTTTTTGCAACATCCAGCGGCTGCCTTGACCGGCAGCCGCTTTTTCATGCTGTCATTTTGACATTGAAATTTCTCCCCGAATGCCCCATAAATCAAAACCTCTCTACGGCAAGCGCGTAAAGTCTTACAAGACAATAAATTAAAATATTTCAATAAAGTTTACATTATGGCTCGAAGTTTGCATATTTACAGCGCCAGAGATGGCAAAGCAAATTCTAAAAGCTGGCTCCTGTCGCGTAAGTTATTATATGACAGAACTTTGTTGATTCCTGTCATTTTCGCGGCATGTCAAAATGGGAAATAAAGCGATTTAGCTGATATAGGAGAAATCATGGGCAAGATCATAGGTATCGACCTGGGAACCACCAACAGCGTGGTTGCGGTAATGGAAGGCGGAGACGCGAAAGTCATTCCCAACAAAGAAGGCAACCGCACGACGCCGTCGGTAGTGGCTTTCACGACCGAAGACAGGCTAGTGGGTCAGCTCGCCAAACGCCAGGCTGTCACCAATCCCGAAAACACTATCTACAGCATCAAGCGTTTCATGGGGCGCAGGCATAGCGAAGTCGCTTCCGAGGAAAAGATGGTTCCTTACAAGATCGTCGGCGGCGCGTCCGATCTGGTCAAGGTTCACGCTCACGGCAAGGATTACACCCCGCCAGAAATCAGCGCGATGGTGCTGCAATATCTGAAAAGCTGCGCCGAGGATTACTTGGGCGAAAAGGTGACCGAGGCGGTCATTACCGTTCCGGCGTATTTCAACGACGCCCAACGCCAGGCTACCAAGGACGCGGGCAAAATCGCTGGGCTGGAAGTCAAGCGCATCGTCAATGAGCCCACCGCAGCCAGCCTCGCTTACGGCCTGGAGAAGAAGGCCAATGAAAAGATAGCCGTCTTCGACCTCGGCGGCGGCACGTTCGACATTTCCATTCTCGACGTCGGCGACGGCGTGTTCGAAGTGCTGGCCACCAACGGCGACACCCACCTGGGCGGCGACGACTTCGACGAGGTAATCATCAACTGGATCGTCGAGGGGTTCAAGAAAGACCAGGGCGTGGATCTGCGCAAAGACAAGATGGCTTTGCAGCGGCTGAAGGAGGCGGCGGAAAAAGCCAAGTGCGAACTGTCCTCCGCCATGAGCACAGACATCAATATACCCTACGTCACCGCCGACGCCTCCGGCCCCCGGCACCTGCAGATGACGCTCAACCGCGCCAAGCTGGAGGAATTGCTGGACGAACTGATCGAGCGCACCCGGAAACCCTGCGAGAAGTGCATTGCCGATTCCGGGCTGAAATTGTCTGATATCGACGAGGTGGTGTTGGTAGGCGGTTCCATCCGCATCCCGGCGGTTCAGGCTATAGTCAAGGAGATTTTCGGCAAGGAACCGCACCGGGGCGTCAATCCAGACGAAGTGGTCGCTATCGGCGCAGCTATCCAGGCGGGAGTGCTGGCGGGCGACGTGACCGACGTGCTGCTGCTGGACGTAACCCCGCTTACCCTCGGCATCGAGACCCAGGGCGGTGTGATGACTCCGCTGATCGAGCGCAACACCACCATCCCCACCAAGAAGACCGAGACTTTCTCCACCGCCGCCGACAACCAGCCCGCCGTGGATATCCACATTCTCCAGGGCGAGCGCAAGATGGCCAGCGGCAACCGGACTCTGGGCAAGTTCCAGCTTGACGGCATCCCCCCTGCCCCGCGCGGCGTGCCGCAGGTCGAGGTGACTTTCGAACTCGACGCCAACGGCATCCTGTCCGTCTCCGCCAAGGACAAGGCCACCGGCAAGGAGCAGTCCATCACCATCAAGCAAAGTTCCGGCCTGTCTGATTCCGAGATCGAAGCCATGGTCAAGGACGCCGAGGCTCACGCCGAGGAAGATGAAAAACGCAAGAAACTGGTCGACGCGCAAAACGGCGCCGATCACATGCTGTTCCAGATGAAGAAGATGCTGGAGGAGAACAAGGCCAACGTCGACGAGGATGATCGCGCCGCCATCGAGGAAGGGCTGAAGGAATTGGAGAAGGTAAAGTCCTCCGAGAACATAGAGGAAATCGAAGCCGCGATGAAGAAGGTGGAATCCGCCAGCCACAAGCTCGCCGAAAAGATGTACCAGAAAGTGCAGGCCGCGGGCGGCGCTGGCGCCCCTCCTCCCGACATGAACGCCAACCAAGGCGAAGCGCGCGGCGATGACAACGTGGTCGACGCCGACTTCGAGGTGGTGGACGAGGACGACAAGAAGAAGAAAAAAAAGAAGTAGCCGGGTGCGGCTGCGGTTAGGATCTGACTGATTTCCAGTTGTGGGTTATTCACAGATTGTTTACAGGAGAAAGAATCATGGCAGTGAAACCATTGGGTGACAAGATTCTGGTCAAGCGGCTCGAGGCCGAGGAAGTGACCAAGGGCGGCATCGTACTGCCCGACAGCGCCAAGGAAAAACCGAAGGAAGGCAAGATTGTCGAAGTCGGCCCCGGCAAGGTGCTTGACGACGGCAAGCGCGGCGCGCTCCAGCTTAAGAAGGGCGACCGGGTTCTGTTCACCTCCTACGCCGGCACCGAAATCAAGGTCGACGGCCAGGAGTATCTCATCATGAGCGAGGAAGACGTGCTCGCGGTTGTCGAGTAACTTTACGTGTTTTCTTCGTCATTCCCGCGAAGGCGGGAATGACGTTAGTAAGTTTTAAAAAATACAGTAGACAAACTCGTTCACGGAATTTTATTTAACTTTTAAGGTAATATTGAGGAGTAAGAATATGGCAGCGAAGAAACTCGCTTTTGACGTGGATGCCCGCGAGGCGATCCGCGCCGGCGTCAAACAGCTCGCCCGTGCGGTCAAAGTTACTCTCGGCCCCCGCGGTCGCAACGTAGTGATCGATAAATCCTTCGGTTCCCCCACCGTCACCAAGGACGGCGTCACCGTCGCCAAGGAAATCGAACTCGAGGACAAGTACGAAAACATGGGCGCGCAGATGGTCAAGTCGGTCGCCAGCAAGACCTCCGACATCGCCGGCGACGGCACCACCACCGCCACCGTGCTGGGTGAGGCGATTTTTGATGAAGGCCTCAAGAATGTCACCGCCGGCGCCAACGCCATGGCGCTGAAGCGCGGCATCGACAAGGCCGTGGCGGCGATCGTGGCGGAACTCGCCGCATTCTCCAAGCCAGTAAAGAGCAGCAAGGAAATCGAACAGGTCGCCAGCATCTCCGCCAATAACGACAACGAGATCGGTTCAAAAATCGCCGAAGCGATGGACAAGGTCGGCAAGGATGGCGTCATCACCGTCGAGGAAGGCAAGGCGCTGGACACCACCATCGACCTGGTCGAAGGCATGCAGTTCGACCGCGGCTATCTCTCCCCGCATTTCGTCACCGATTTCGAGGCGATGGAAGTCGTCTTCGAGAACGCGCTGGTGCTGATCCACGAAAAGAAAATCAGCAACATCAAGGATATGATCCCCGTCCTCGAAAAAGTCGCCCAGGCGCGCAAGCCCCTGCTCATCATTGCCGAGGACGTCGAAGGAGAGGCGCTGGCGACCCTGGTCATCAACAAGTTGCGCGGCACCCTGCCTGTCTGCGCGGTAAAGGCTCCGGGCTACGGCGACCGCCGCAAGGCCATGCTGGAAGACATCGCCATCCTCACTGGCGGCACCGCCGTCTTCGAGGACTTGGGCATCAATCTTGAGACACTGGAACTCTCCGCTCTCGGCCAGGCGCGCAAGGTCGTCATCAGCAAGGAAAACACCATCCTGATCGAAGGCAAGGGCGATGGCAAGGCGGTCAAGGGTCGGATTGAGCAGATCCGCAACGAAATCGCCGCCACCACTTCCGACTACGACAAGGAAAAGCTGCAGGAACGCCTGGCCAAGCTCGCGGGCGGCGTCGCCCAGATCAACGTCGGCGCGGCTACCGAAGTCGAGATGAAGGAAAAGAAGGCGCGCGTCGAGGACGCCCTGCACGCCACCCGCGCGGCGGTCGAGGAAGGCATTGTTCCCGGCGGCGGCGTGGCGTTGCTGCGCTGCGGCGCCAAGGCGCTGGCCAAGGTCAAGGCGGTCGGCGACGAGCAGATCGGCGTGGACATCGTCCGGCGCGCCATCACCGCACCGCTTCGCACCATCGCGGAAAACGCGGGACAGGAAGGCGCTATCGTCCTGCAGAAAGTCATGGAAGGCAAGGACACTTTCGGCTACAACGCCGCCACCAACGAGTTCGGCGATATGCTTAAATTCGGCGTGGTCGACCCGGCCAAGGTCGTGCGCTGCGCCCTGCAGAACGCCAGCTCCATCAGCGGCCTGCTCCTGACCACCGACTGCATCATTGCCGAAATCCCGGAAAAGAAACCCGCCATGCCCGGAGGTGGTGGCGGTGGCATGGGAGGTATGGGTGGCATGGGCGGAATGGGAGGCATGGGTGGTATGGGAGGAATGGGCGGCATGATGTAAACCGCTCCTCTTTGCAAAACTATAAAAACTCCCGTCGCGAGGCGGGAGTTTTTTGTGCGTGCCGCACGCACATACTTCGCGAGGTTAAGTGTTACGCAAACAAAAAAAGCCGGGAAGCAATTCCCGGCTTTTTGATTGTACGCTAACATGCGGATTCAGGAAGCGGCGCGGTTGGCGGCCTTGGCGAGGCGGGACTTTTTGCGGTTGACCGTGTTCTTGTGGATAATGCCCTTGACTCCGGCCTTGTCCACCGCTTTCTGGATTTTGCTGACGGCGTCCTTGCGCTTGCCGACGTCAGCACCTTTGATTTCCTCGCCGAACGCGCGGACGGCTTTCTTGAGGCGTTCCTTGTGGGCGCGGTTGCGCAGGGTGCGCTTTTCAGTCTGACGGACGCGTTTCTTTGCGGATTTGATATTGGGCATCTTGTTCCTCTATTCGCTAAAAACCATGAAAGTAATAACCATTAATCCTGCCGCAGAGTAGTAGCAAGAGTCGCACAATTTACGCTGTTTCAGGGTAAAGGTCAAGCACTTTTTTGGATTCCGCGCGGTTTTTCGCGAGCGCGGCTCCACTGCGCTAAAAAAAGGCAAAGCCTATCTGTTTTTCTTGACGGATTCCGCCGCCGATGCTAAACTGTCTTTACTTCAAGGTTCGATTTTTTTCAGGGGAGGAAACGCCGTGTTTCTGGAAACCGAAGACAAGCTGCGCCAAACCGTATGGGAAGTGGTGCATCGCACCCCGATTTTCGATATCCACACCCACATATACGACGCCAGGTTTGGCGATCTGCTGCTGTGGGGCATCGACGAAGTTCTGACCTACCATTACCTCGTGGCAGAGGTTTTCCGCTACGACCCGATGGATCAGCAGCACTTCTACGAGCATCTCGATTACCAGAAGTTCTACGCCATGCCCAAACGCAAGCAGGCCGACCTCATCTGGGCAAAGGTATTTCTGGAACACAGCCCGGTAAGCGAGGCCGCGCGCGGCGTGCTGACCACCCTCGGGCTGCTGGGGATGGATCCGCGCGACCGAAATCTTAACCTGTATCGCGAGTATTTCGAAGCCAAGACCGCCGAGGAGCATATCAACACCGTTTTCCACGTCGCCAACATCGAGGGCGTGATCATGACCAACGACCCCTTCGACGACAAGGAGCGGCCGGTCTGGGAAAGCGGCCAGGTCGGCGACAAACGCTTTCACGCCGCCCTGCGGCTGGACGGCCTGCTTAATAATTGGGGCGAGGCGCACACAATTCTCAAATCCTGGGGCTACAACGTCAAGGACAAGCTCGACAAGACCACCGTGGCGGAAGTAAACCGCTTCCTCAATGAATGGATCGATCGGATGGATCCGCTGTACATGGCAGTGTCACTGCCGCCAACCTTCGACGCATTCGACAAATCCGACCGCGCCAAGCTGATCCACAAGTGCATCCTCCCGGTCAGTCGCGACCGGCACCGTCCCTTCGCGATGATGATCGGGGTGAAGAAACTAACCAACCCCGGCCTCGCCGTCGCCGGCGACAGCGTGGGCAAAGCCACCATCGAGGTGGTCGAACGGCTCTGCCTGGAAAATCAGAAAAACAAGTTTCTCGTCACTATGCTTTCTCGCGAAAACCAGCACGAGCTCTGCATCGCCGCGCGGAAGTTCAACAACCTGCTACCTTTCGGCTGCTGGTGGTATTTGAACGACCCCATGACCATCGACGAAATGACGCGGATGCGGCTGGAACTGCTGGGGCTGAGCTTTATCCCGCAGCACTCCGACGCTCGCGTGCTGGATCAACTGCTGTATAAGTGGGCGCACAGCCGGTGGCTGATCGCGCTGGTGCTGCAGGACAAGTATTCCGATTTGCACCGCACCGGCTGGCGCGTGACCGAGACGGAAATCGAGCGCGACGTGTCCTACCTCTTCGGCGGCGCGTTCAAGCATTTTCTCGGAGCGTAGAAAATGATTGAAAGAAAAACCGATAGTTCACCAAGACGCAAAATACTATTCTTTGCGATGACGATATTTATTTTCGGATTCGTTCCATTCTTTTGCCTGGAAATATACCTGAGGATTTTCAAAACCAATATTGATTTGGATATTTTAACAGGCAAGAAGATTGGGGAAAACCCGATGCAAGAATGGGCATGCATAGACGCATATGCGGCCTATACCCCCAAGCCCGGTCAGTATTCGGAAGGCAAGACGGTCAATTCTTATCATTTTATTTCCACTCCGGAGATTACCAAGGAAAAAAAACCGGGAACCGTACGTATTGTTTTTCTTGGCGGATCTTCAACCGCTGGCACTGGTACTAATCTACGTGATGAAGACACTTGGCCTTGGCAAACGGTTGAGAAGTTAAAAAAAATAACCGGCAAGAAAATCGATTTCATCAACGCCGCTGTCGGTGGATATACCTCTTTTGAATCGCATGGTCGCCTGTGGAATCGTGTGCGTTTTTTCTCTCCAGATATTGTGATAATGTATCACGGTTGGAATGAGATGTACTATTTCAGAGGTATGAACGAAATAGAAAAGCGTTATATGCTGCCGGACGGATCGTGGTCTTTTGGAAGGGCTCTCCATCCAATTAAAAGGTGGGAACCGTTGTGGATAGATTCCTACATCAAATGGTCTCAGATTTTAACCAGAATTAGAAAAGTATGCAACAAACCTATTGCCGGAGAGGTAGATAGAATGGATGAAGAGCCTATGGCTGACAGCTATAATCCGGCGGCAATCAAGGTGTGGAAAAACAATCTGAAGCTGATCCAGGAAGCATGCGGAATAATGGGTGCAAAATTTCTTTGCGCCAAGCAGGCCACGCTTGTTTTTCCTGGCATATCGGAAGCAGACAAGGCCAGATGCAAGGTGCATTTTCACAGATTTGATTATCAGGTGCACTTACGGGCTTTTCAAGATATCTACTCAGCTATTGACGAAATCGTACCCCAAAAAAACATAATTGATTGCACTTCTTTATCAGGCAAGCCGGAGTTTTTCTACGATCATATTCACCAGACGCCTGAAGGATGCAAGGCGATAGCAAGTATAGTAGCTGAAAAGATATACTTCGGCGGGGCGGAAAACAAGTGAGCGCGACATCGGCAAATCCCGAATTCGCCGAAGCCGACCGTCACCGGGCGATTCGTAACATCATTGCTTCCACTTGCCTGATCTGCCTCTCATTTCTCCTGTTCAACAACGGGTTTCTGCTGCTGTACCTGACCAAGCTGGGACTGTCGCGCGAAACCGTGCTGGTTCTGCTGGCCTTTCCCAGCATTGCGCACTGCCTGTTGCAACTGCCTTTCGCGTTTCTGGGTGACCGCTATGGCAAGAGGCGCGCATCCTGGATATCCTCGCCGCTGTTGGCTCTCGGGTTTGCGGGGATCATCCTGGCTGGCTGGAATGGGCTGTCAACAGACCTGCTCATGCCGATACTGATCCTGGGCACCGCCGTCTTCGCGATCGGCTATGCCTCCTACCTCTCAACCTGGTTCGCGCTGCTGAGCCCCATCATCCCGGAAAATGTGCGGGGCGCGTTCTTCGGCAAGCTGCGCTTTTCCTGGCAGGCGGTAGGCGTGCTGTTTGTCAGCATCTACTCCCTGTTTTTCAGCCACGATTCCGAACTCTGGGTGTTCCAGATCATTCTCGGCGTCAGCCTGCTGGCGCTGATAATCAGATACCCGGTTTACCGCGCCATTCCGGAACTGGAAAACACCGGCCGCCGCGGTTCTTTCGGCGAGGCTTTCGGCAGCGTCCTCAGGGCTGACAATTATCTTCCGTTCTGCTGTTACGTTTTCCTGCTGATGCTGTTCGTCTTCGCCGCGCCCCAACTGTTCAACCTGATCGAGAAGAAAGTCCTCAATCTCGGCGACAGCACCATCGTCTGGATGGGCAACCTCACCATGATCGGCTCGGTGGCGGGTTTCGCCCTCGGCGGCAAAGCGGTGGACAAGCTGGGCACCAAGAGCGTGTTTCTCGGCTGCCATTTCGGTTACAGCGTGGTGATCGGCGCGTTTCTGTTCCGGGATATGTCGCCGCTGCCGCTGACGGTTTATGTCGGCGCGCTGCATTTCCTGTTCGGTGTGACCTACGCGGCCAGTTCCATCGCCATCTCCACCGAGATGCTGGCGCTGGTACCCAAGCTCAACAAATCCCTGGCTACCGCGCTGTGCGGCAGCCTGACGGAAGGCGGCAAGGCGCTGTCAGGCATTTTCAGCGCCATGACTCTTAAACTCAATATTCTGAACGAAGCCTGGGTGTTTTTCGGCATGAACATGAGCGCCTACGACTCGATGCTGCTGGCGTGCAGCGTAATGGTTTTCCTGCTGGTGGTGGCGCTGGGGCTGGTGCCTTCGGTGATCCGCAAGTCGGAGTGGGTGCCTAAAATGCACTGAAGCCATTCCCGTTTCGAGGAAATGCGCGGCCTGATTCATACAGGCGCGCGCCAGGAAAACACAGGCGCGGTCTCCGGCAGAGGACATGCGCCGTAAATGCGCTCAGGGCGCGTTCCGCCGAATTGCCACTGCGCAAAATCCATGAAATCGTTCCAGTCGGCGAGATTGTGCTCATGGATTCCTTCCCGATAACGGATGGCGATTTTGTCTTCCGCGCTCAGGAAACGGTAAGCCTCCCGCGCAGCCAGGTGAGTCTGCCACGTCCCGGAAAGGTTGGCCCACAGATCCTCCAGCGCTTCGGTGCCAAACAGCGCGCGCGGCGCGACCAGCGCTTTCAAGGCGTGCTGGTCGAACGGCAATTCGGTCTGGCGCTTGATATAATCCTTTAGGCGCGGCGAGAACCAGTACGGCACCGCCTTGAGAATATCGGCCAGAGTTTCGCTGCCCTCGCCCTGCACGAAAAAGCTTCCCGCCCCGCCGCAGCCGGAACAGTTGGGCGCGGTCACGGCGATCCGCTCGTCCAAAGCCCCGGCCAGCAGCACCGCCTTGCCGCCGCGCGAGTGGCCGGTAATCGCAATTTTTTTCGCGTCGATAAAATCCAGCGTCTGAAAAAAATCCACGCACCGGCTGTAGCCCCACGCCCAGGCCGCAATCGCTCCATATTCCCCTTCCGGGCTGGCCAGATAAATACCCATGTCGCGCTCACTGGTGTAGTTGTCAGGCGCGATTTCCACGCGGCTGAACTGCGCGATGGCAAACCCGCGCCGCACCGCCGCGAGGATTATCTCGTCGGTCAGGTAACGCCAACAGCCGTCGCCGTTCAGAATTACGGGGAAACGGTCTCCTTCCTTGGGAGCGAAAATATCCAGTCGGAACCGCACCTTATGCCCTTCTCCGCATAAGAGGCGATACTGCCATAACCGCGCGCCGTCGTACCGCCGCACCCCTCCCCGATGCAACAACTCTCCTTTCAGCGCCTCGCCGACCGGAGGCAGTTCGCCATACTCGATTTCCAGCAGCAGCGCACGCAACTCCCCGCGCCTGCGCCGCCAGTCCTCCGGCGTGCGCACCTGGTCGCCATTTTTGAACCGGAACAAATCCGGCAATTGAGCGGCGCTGTTATTAGACATGAGCGGCTTTCCTTATTTTTTCTCTTCCGGAATCATCCCGTCCGGCACCACCAGCTCCGCGTCGGTCTTGCCCGCCAGCTTCGCGAGGAAACCGGCGATCTTAGTCGCCATATAGAGATGCCCCTTCTCGTTGGGATGAGCCATGTCGGCGAACAGTTCCTCGATCTTCTCGCGATCGTAAGTTTTCATCTCCTTCTGCAGATCGAAGCAGGTCAGCCCCCGCGCGGCGGCGACTTCTCGCACCGCGTCGGCGTAGTCGTCCATCATCGTGTAGCGGTTGCGCAAACCCGGAATCGTCGCCAGCGGCATTATCGCCGCCTTACCGCCGGTTAGGCGGGCGATGCGGTCAACATAGTCGTTAAGCGAATACTTGAAATACTCTACCGACTGGCCGCCGCTTTTTTCGTTATAGCCGTAGAGCGTCGTCACCAGGTCAGGCTCGATACCCGCGAAATCGCGCGGCAGCCACGCGCGTCCGTTAATCATCCGCGAACCGCCGACGGCGTGACTCACCACCGTGATTTCGTCATACCCGAACCACGCCCGCAGCAGTTTCTGCATCTGCGTCGCGTAGCGGGTATTGTCGCGATCCTTGAGACTGGTGCCAGCGGTGATGGAGTCGCCCTGGCACAGGATCGTGACCGGCTTTTTCTCCTTCAGCAGTTGCGCGACCTCGGCCAGCGGACGGATCGGCGGCACAGTCGCGGCACGTTCGATTTTCTCGACCAACACGATCTGGTCGACTGAGAAGGAATGCTCCGGCACGGGATAATTATTATGCTGAATATTCCATCTGTCGCCGAAGCGGATGTGAGAAATCCCGCAAGGCGATAGGCTGCCGCGCGCGCCCAGAGGAGGTTTTTCGTTTTCGGGGATGAGGTCTTCCCAAGCCACCGTATAGGTGCGCCATTCGGTGTCCTTGAGCGGGAAAAAATATATATAAATATATCCCCAACCGGGCCCATCGCCCAGCGAGATGCAACCGAAATAATCCGACCCGTCGCCCTTCACCCGGAAGGAAACACCGGCGTAACTGTCCCACGCGATATTTTCCAGCGGCGGATATTTAGGCCACAGTTTTTTCCACACCTGCCCCGGCAACGTCACCTTGATCGCGCCCTCGCCAACTGCGGCGTCGGGAGCTTTCTCGAATTTAGTCGGCGCTTCCTTCATACCTGATGATTTTCCCTCCACCACCGTCCAGCCTTCGAGATTCTCGAAGTCCTCCACCACTATTTCCCCGCCGAATGCAACCGGAATACACAGTGCCAGAACCACCGCTAGTTTGAGCATGAGTCTTTTCATTTCCCTGTTCTCCCTGATCCATGATAAAATGCGCACGATTAACACAGCGCCCCGCAAATAAGAGGGCAAACGCAATGATATATATTCTCCTCTCCCCTTCAGGGGGAGTTAGAGGGGGTAAGCGGAGGATAACAGACTCTCTGATACCCCTCCGTTATGGGGAACTGCAATAACATATCATAAGTTTGTTTTTCGTGCCAGAAAGTTTTCCTGCAGCGGCGATCACGAGCAATTAATTTACCAAAAGTTTCTCGCCTTCTGGAATATCAATCGCGGTGCAGTCGTTGGCGTAGAGGCGTTCAGGCAGGACGATCAATATGTTGGCCGGTTGGTCGTTGGCGGTGAAAGGGGCGTGGTGCCAGACTCCTGGTCGCAAAACCGCCATGGTGCCGCGCGGCAGGCGAAACACCTCAATCTTCTCCACCGGCACGCGCCCGTCCCTGCCCCCCGCCGGAGCCACGTGCATCAGCACGTCGTTATCCAGCGGCAGAATGGCTTCGTAGGTGCGGTCGTGGTATTCGGAGACGTCGATAATCCGTTCGCGCTTCTCGACCCGGAGGGTGGAGAAAGAAGGCAGCGCATCCAGGCCAAACGATGCCTGCAACATATCGCGGAAAAATTGAATCGGCGACGCGCCCAGCTTTTCCGTAGTGGGGTTGATGAAATTCGCGTAAGTCCCGTAGGGCAGAAAACCCTCGGCCGACAGTTCTTTTACCGCTACTGTTTTCATTGGCGTTCTCCTGGAAAAAGTCAAAGCAGCTAACTGGCATGAACTAAACACGGATCGCGCAGACGTGAACGTCTGCGCGGCAAAGCCGACCGGATTACAGCCGCCAACATCATATTAAACTGTTTATTGTAGTGCCCCCTCCCAACAGTAAACCGACCACAAGGAGAATCAACGGCACCTTGGTTCCTGGCCAACGCAACCCCCCGTAGATCAATCCGCCCAAAACGGGCACGATCAGAACGACGAGACCCCACCACCATTGGCCATCCTTAAACCCCATGATTACAAGCCAGATCCAGCCGATCAGAAAGAGAAGACCGCCTGCGCCGCCACCAATATGCACTATCTGTCCGAGCGTCAACATACTATCCATGTATCCTCCTCACGATCCATGCCGCAGCCGTTCCTCTTTTTACTTGCGCACGCAGGACGTTCACGTCAGCGCCACCCGGCAAGTCTTTCATTTCACATTTAACTGACCGGTTATTTTAATCTTGCCGCCAGGTTGCGCAACCGGAACCATCTCACTTTGCCGGGGTTTTCACATTGTCGTTTTTTTCACGGGAGTCAGCAGGCGTGACTGGCGGCTGTTCCGTTTCGCGCACGGGTTCGGTTTCGGCCAGAGTATCCAGCAGGTCGTCGGTGGGGTAACGTTTTTTATTCGCGGCGATATCGGGCATGATGTGCGGCTGCGCGACAAGTTTCAGACCACTTTCAGCAATCGGCGGAGTCACTGTATCTATCTGTATCGCCTCGTTTCCACTGGCGCTTTTGGCTTTCGCCTGCAGGCCGATGGATTCGCGGAATTCGTCAATTTCCGCGCGGATGAAATCGATTAAACTACGCTTCCAGAACGCTCCCAGCCAGCCGCTGACCGCGCAAACCGTCCCCCCGCCGAAAGATAGGGCAACGATAATAGTAACTTCCGTATCTACCCAGGGATAGATACCGGAAATGTCGCCCAGACAATATAAACCACCTTCAATCAAGGCGATATAACAAAAAGCCGCTCCCGAGCGCCAGAACGAATAATGCGGATACAGATGTCCCGAAAACGCCGATCCCAACGCAAAACAACCTAACATCCCAAAGAAACTTCCAAATCCAGTACTATTTAGAGACAAAAGCACGGGCAGCAATACAGTTGCCCCGGCCAAACTGGAAAACAACCACAAAACGATAAACTGCGCCAAACCAGCCAGAAGTACGCCCTGCAGCCATTGGCGCGGCTTCTTCGGAGTGCCTTCGATGGCAGCCCCATCAATGCGTTTTGCTCTGGAAAAAACGTCGCTCATAACGCACCACTAATAAAATTTAACACATATGGTTAAAACCACTCGACATATTACATTATACTATGTCTTAACGTTATTATTGCAAGAAAAATGACTAAATTATTCGAACTTGGAGGCGGGATTTTCAGAAACAGCAAGCTGGCGCCAACTTATAACCGCGATTCGACTTAGCGCCAAGAATAGCGTAGCTGATGTTTTCACATGGATATAGAGGTCGAAGTGAAAGTTTCGCTGATATATGAGATGCAGGGGACGCCGTTTCCCTGCGCGATACTACCGACTGCTTTCGTCTCGACACAAGAATGCCATGTCGTCTGATTATCCGGGATTAAAGCGGCGGTTATTTCTTGTCTTCCTGCTTTTTTCCCTTGAGCAGCGCGGCAATGCCGCCCAGAGCTGCGGGGTTGGGCACGGCGTGCTGCTGCGCGGCGGCGATATTTTCCCGCTGGATAGCCTCGTAGATTTCCTTGCGGTGGACGGTAACGTTTCGGGGTGCGCTGATTCCCACCCGGACGGTGTCACCCTTGATGTCGACGATGGTGATCTCGACATCGTCGCCGATCATGATGGTCTCATCCTTTCGGCGACTAAGCACCAGCATTTTTGCGCTCCTCTTCCTGCGAGGGTGAGGACTGCGACCTGCTGAAAATCCGATAACGGGTAGTGTAGTTGGGATTGACCAGAACGAGCTGCATTCCCAGCCTGCTGGCCGCGTTCATCACGATCGGCCCCAGCAGATTGGCGGTGGCTTCCTGCGGATCTTCCGGAATCACCAGAATCAGGCAGACCACGGCGTCCTGCGCCTGTTCCAGTTGCAGCGATTTTCTTTCTTTGTCGCCCATGATAAGCTGGTAGTCGTGAACGATCAGGTTGGCCTCGCAGATGACGAAAGCCAGTTCTGGCCGGTCGCACGACTGAAGCCATTTAAAGATGCCTTCCTCGCCGCAATCGAAGATCACGAAACGCTTGGCGTCCTCAAAGCCGATCACCCCCTGCTCGAAGGTGATGACAGTTTCGTCAGGGACTTCAATCTCGCCGAAGCGGCTGGTATTTACCTTCATTCGCGCCAGACTCCCACACTCGACACAAGCAACGTTCGCAAAAGACCTATATTATTATATCGGTCTCACCGGACGCGGACTTGAGCATCTTTCCCGATTTGGCTAGGGGGCGTTTACAATTAATTGTAAACGCCCCCTAAAAACACGCAGTCGGAAACCGGCTTGATCATCAGCCGTCTTTGCCAATCGTCCTGCCCCGCGTGAAGGCGGTGAAACGTCGACCGGGAACAGGCACGGCGTTGCGCAAGTTCGGTCGCTCATAGCCGGGAGGAAGATTCAGGCGCGCGCGCGCGGCCAGGTCTTCCTTTTTCAGTGAAGTGTAAATCTCTCCCAGCAACGACCACGCCCGCAGCTCGAACGTACCCTGCCACGACGGCAATCGCGCCAACAATTCCGGGCTGAGTCCCTTGGCCCAGTCGCGCGCCAGGGCGTCGCGGCAGATTTTTTCCGCTTCCTCCTCCTTGCCATTCAGATGCAAAACTTCCGCCAGGTCGACATGCCGGTACGGCTCCTCCGGGCGCAGTTCCACCGCCCGCGCCAGCAGCGTTTCCGCCCGATGCGGTTCGCCCTGCTCGGCGAAAGACACCGCTACGCGTCGGCAGTTGTCGGCGTCGCGGGGAGACAGTTCCACCAGCATGGAAAGTGCGCGCGTAGCGCCTTCCGGATCGTTCAACAAGCGGCAGATTTCCCCCATTTTTTCATAAGCTTCCGCGTCGCGGGGAAAACTCTGCGCCCACTCGCGGCAATACGCCAGCGCGGCGTTCGGCTCCTTCGCCTTGAGAGCAGCATCGATCAGGAGTCTGGCGGTGGACAATTCCGGTGAGATGGCGTACGCCTGCTTGAATGCGTCGAAAGCCTCGGTATAGTCCGCGAGGCTATCCAGAAAAGAGGCGTGCAGCAACCGCAGGTCGGCATTTTCAGGTTCCGCCCCGGCGGCGGCGGCAACAACGGCCAACAGCTTTTCCCGGTCTTCAGGTTTGGTCAGAGCAGAGGTCAAATTATTCGTCCAGTTGCGAACCGTGTCGATTCTGCCGTTACGCCGCAGCGCTTCAAGTATATATTTGGCCGCGCCTTCCGGTTTTCCCTGCAACGCGCAGAAGCGCGCAAGAGTCACATTTGCATTGTGCAACCAGTAATCGTCCTTGTTTTCCGCCAAAGCGGACATGGCACCGGTTTCCTCACAGTAGAGCGAAACCGACTTCAGGAGAAATTCCTCACCCGCCGCGAAAGCGGTTTGATCGCTTCCGTTAGCCAGGCAGCAATTGCCCGCGTTTTCGTAATCCTGATAGGTCGCGCTTTTTTCCGCCAGTGCACGCAGAACCTCCGCGCCGCCCGCACCGTCGCCGTTTCGCAAAAGCATCATGGCAAGATTCATATCCACCTGTTTTACGCCTTTCGCCTGAGCCTGCATCAGTCTGGCATAAGCGAGAGCCTTGTCATACGCACCTTGGGATATGGCAAGATAATAGCATTTATCCGCCAGCAGGAAATTCTCCTCGCCGAGAGCGACTGACAACTGCTTGAGTTTTTCCAGCGCCAGTTGCAGGGTAACTCCCTCCAGTTTTTTGTCGCTGCCCATCGACAGCAGCTTCTGGTAAACTGTTGCGATTTGCGCATACTCGCAGCCCCCCAGATTCCGCGCCTGAGCGATATCCGCCGCACTGTCGAGGGCGGAAAACAGTTCCTCGACCTTGAAGTCATCACGCTTGCCAGCTTGTGCGAGACGCACAAAATGATTGGCCAAGGCCAGTCGCGCGCCGAATTTGTCGGGGGAAGTTCCCGGGGAATTCCGGTACGCCGCAGTCACCTGTTCCAGCACGCCCAGCGCCTGCGCGGTGCCGACGTCGGTCAGCGGTGACGCGCAATCGCGGGGATGTTTCTCCATCACAGCAAGTTCGCGCTGTACCAATTCCTCAAACCGTGTTCCCCCCGCTTTACGGAATTCCGTCGAACCCGCTCGCGCCTCGGTCGCGGCTAGTTCAATAATGGCATGCTCCCATCCTGCGGTGGATTGAAATTCCGGAGATTGCTCGTGCAAATCGCGTCGCGGAGAATATGGCACTTCGTCTGCCGCTCCGTTTTTCGCATAAGCCAAGCCGGAAAACAGCAGATCGGCGGCTTGGTCGGGGTTGCCGTGTTGCAAGTAAAGAGCAGCCAATTGCCGGTATTCGTTCAGAACGGGAGCATTGCCCAACGCGAGCTTGTAATCTCTCATCCCCTCCATGAGCTTTATCACGTCGCCGATTCTGCCGCGCTGTTGGGCGCGTTCCAGCAGTTGCCGCAACTCCCAGGCGTTGCCAACGGCTGCGCTTCCGCTGCGATATTTAAGCAGAAGATCGGCGATGGTTTCTTCAGCCAGTTTTTCGTCAACCCGGTCCCACGCCAGCCGCAAGGCCAGCAAAGCGGTCGTCTCGTCCAGCGGGATGTTCCGCTGGCGTTTCTCCAGCACGCGGGTGAAAATTTCCTGATGCAGAAAATCGAGATTATCGGAACGCTCCGCCAGATCGAGAAGCTGCTCGGGAGTGGCGGGGCGGCGGCCGGCCGCGAGGGCGTCGAGATAGATCGACAAAGACTGACGGTTCTTTCCCGCCAGTTCGAACGCCTGTGCCATAGTCTGCTCGTAGTCGTCGCCGCGGCCGGAGATTTCGGCGGCGCGGGCGAGCTGTTCGACCGCATCGGCATACCGCTTCTGCAGCATATCTTCTCGCGCGAGAATCTCGATTATCGCCGGGTCGTCAGGCGCGATCAGTTTCGCCGCGTCGAGGAATTCCGCACCTTTGTCCTTCTGACCCAGCAACCGGCAAGTGAGGTAAATATTCACCGCAGCCTGATAGTCCTCCGGATTCTTTTCAAAGACTTTCTGCCAGCGCTCCACCTGCCGGAGCAAGTTGTCGCGCGCCTGCGTATCGGCGCGGCTGCGGGAATTGGCAAGTCTTATAGACTGCTGTAGCGCCGCCTTTTCCCGCTGGTAGACTTTGGCGTCATGCCCCCACGCCAGCATCTGCTCGACTACCGCCAGCGCGGCCTCGGCGTTGCCCTGGTGCTTATGGAAAGTAATCAGCATATCGCCCCAAACCTCTTTTTCGCTTCCTTCGCTCCGGCGCACGCCCTCTTCCAGCTTTTCCTTAGCCTTGGAGGAAAGGTCAGCTTTGGCGACGTAATTCAAAAACCTATAATCAAGCCCATACAGGGAATGCCTATTAGCTGCTGGTGGGGAAGAGCTCTTGAGCATGTCCTGGGGGGCTATGTCGAGATAGGACAGATATTCAGAATCAGCCAGAGCTTTTTCCCCACACCCGGCGAGAAATTCTCCACCGGCCAGACGCAGAAAAGAATCGTCTCCTTCCGTGCATAATGCGTGCAGAAAAGATACCCCCCCCTTCAGGTCGCCTGCGCGGCGTTGAATTTCCGCCAGGTTGCGCCAGAGACTGGAGACATTCTGCACAAGGTTCAGGTTTGGATATTTGGCATGATACTCGCTCCAAAAGGCGATTGCCGCAGACTGCGCCTGGTCACGTCCGGTGGCGGTGCGCAGTTCTTTGCCGACGCGGTTACCTTGCAAGATATAATTTGCCGTCAACGCCAACGCCTGTACGAAATCCCACTTGTTATTATCGTTGGAGACGGCTTCAATCTCGCGCGCCAGTTGCAAAGCATCGACAACCTTGCCTTCGCCCGCCATTTGTTCGATAATGATCTGATATGCCCGTTGCCGCTCCCAGCGTTCTTTCGCGAAGTTCACCAGCCCTCGTGCACGGGTAATTTTTTCCTCATAGTTGCGGGCAAGCTGTACCAGCATCCGCATAAGCGATTCACGCTCGTGGAATTGGAATTCGGAATCACTCATCGCCTGGGTGAAAAATGCGGCAGCCTTGTCCTTCATCTCCAGCGAATTGAAAAATATTCCCGCGCCCCAACTGTAAACACCCCCCTTTTCCGCCACCTTGTCGGCGATCATCATCGCACGGGGCAGGCCGAAATATTCCCTGGCCAGATTCAGATGATTATTGATTTGGTTCTGGCCGTGGTCATATTGGAAAACGCCACTCATCAGCTTTTCGAATTGCGCAAAGTCGCCGCATTTGCCGCAGAGGGAGAGGATTTTTTCATACCGAGGCATTACATCGCCGGGATGATAACCCTCCTGTTTCTCCTCAAGATCCAGCCACTTGCAATACTCATCCAAGCTTTTGCGGTATTCCCCGTTTTCCTCCCACGCCTCCGCCAGCAGCAGATGCGGCTGCGGTTCCTGCGGGAAAGCATCTACCAGTTTCGCGCGATAATCCAGCAGTTTTTCCCCGCCCCGCGCCTGTTCGAGATATTCCAATGCTTCGGATTTCACGCCGTAATCAAAACCACTGTCGGTTACTATCTTCTGCGCAGGTTTTTCAAACACGCGAGTCCACACCTCAATCCGCCTGTCGGTGTAACCCGCCAACGCGTATGCCTTATCCAGCAGATAGAGCGCGTCCCTTTCCCCATCGCTCAGCCTTTCGGGTATTTTTTTACCCGGCAGGACAGTGTTAAGCAAGGCAATCGCCTCGTCGAAATTGCCAATCAACAGCCGGTTGTGCGCCTGCCCCAAAAGCGCGGAGTTTTTCTGCTCGCCGTTCTCGGCGGATTTTTCCAATGCTTGCCACGCCTCAAGATCAGCGACAGCCAGTTTTTTCCGCCCCGCTTCCGGAACTTTCGCCAACGTCGCCTGCAGCTGCCGGGCGAGTTCGAATTTTTCCTCAATCGCTTTCGCCGCGTCGAACCAGCTTTTCCAGAACGCGACCGCTTCGCGATACCTGCCCTGCAGAAACATCAGGTCGCTGGCGGCATTGGCGGCGGTGGTTCTGTCCGCTTTTTCCGTCAGTTTGGCGAAAGCCTGCCGCCAGATGTTTTCCGCCTTTTCCGGTTCGCCGGTCTTGCGGCACAGTTCCTGCAGCCTCTGCGCGGAATCCAGAATCTCCTTCGATTCATCCGCGCCTTCAAACAATGAACTCCACGCGCGCGCCGCTTCCTGCCACATGCCGCAACTGTCGAGCAATCGCGCTTCGGCTGCGCGGAACGCTTTCGCGTCGGGAGCCTTGTCGGCGGCGGTGCCATAGGCGATGGCAGCCTCACGGTAACGTTTCCGCAAGGCGAGCAGTTGCCCCTTGCGGGCGTGGTAACCAGGCATTTCCGGGTCAAGCCTGATCGCCCTGTCAGCCGCCTCCAGTGCCGAGAAGGGACGCCCCGCTTCCTCAAAAAAGAACGAAAGCGAAAACATTTCAGAGGCGCTGGCGTCTTCCTGCTGGAGCTTCGCCGCAGCCGTCTCCAGCGTGTATTCCGCCGCGCACGCGAAACCTGTCAGAGTCAGGCAGATTACCAGCAAGGTACTTTTTATTCTCATCGTTTTCTCCAAATATTGTGACTGGCAAAAAGCCCTTATCTGCGCCATCCGCCGGGGTTGAAACCAGGATTGACCGGCGGGCTGATGCGATTGCGGTCATTGTTCGCAGGCACGGCGTCGAGATTGCGCTCCGCCCAGCCTTTCGGAATTTCTACAGTGAAATTCTTCGCCTCGATTGCCTCGTTGACCGAATCGGGAGCAATTCTGATTACCACGTCGCCCGGTTTTATCATCGGGGTGGGGACGACACCAGCTTTCCTTTCCGTAAACATTTTTCGCCTTTCTGTCTGGTTATCGGCACCGATGCTTTCGATCCGGATAACGGCGGGAATTTTTACTCCGCTTTTTTCCTCGAAGTTCTCGCAGGTGACAACCTGCAACAGGCGGCAGGTCGTCGCGCGGGTTTTCTGGTCGTAATGCCGCCCGTAGATTTCCACACGCAGAATTGCGTCACTGGTTTCGTTCAGGAACAGCCGGATTTTGTCAAAGCTGTTGCCGCGGCGGGTGAGAACGATCACCTTGCCTTCCTCCTCCAAAGTGACGAGGTATTCGTATTCCAGCTTTTCCGTCCACGGCAGAAGATATCCCGGCAGCAACGTGCAGAGGTTGATGGTTTCCCTGGGCGAGGCGGCGCGGGTGGCGGCGTACCGAAGCAGCGGGAAAAAGCGCGCGCGGCGCTGGCCATCGCAAACATCCTTGTAATCCTCGCCGACCTGGTAGCTGACAACGCGGTTGGCGGGAACGTCAAGCAACACCTTCCAGTCGCGTCCCTGTTTGACTTCCTTGCCTTCAGCGTCGATGGAAAAATGAGTTATGGTAGCGCTGAAAGTCCTGATCCGAGCCTGCAGTTTGCGCAAGGCGTCAAGCGCTTCCTTGGAGCTATGCTGGTTGTGTTCCGCTGGCTGGAAGCGGTTAGATCGATGCCAGGCGATGGTTTCGTAGTCGATGATGTTGTCGTCGATTTTTGGGAAAATGTCTGTCCGCGCCCAGGCGAGGACATCGATCTCTTTGACGTCGGCAACGGAAGATGCGCGAGTCTCATAGCGGCTTACGTATTTGTAGCTATCTACGCTTGCCCGCCGCACTGCGTGTTCCTCACTTTTTGCCAAACCAAATGCCAGAATACCATCACCGCCTGCCCGCCCCGGAGCTGGCGGAAGATCAGCTGTGTCCTTCAGCGCGGCAGAGGGCTTTTCCGCTTCACCCCCTTCGCCGTCATCCATAGCGGCTGCACCGGCAGTGAGTTTAGCGCGCTCATACAGTTCTTTCTTCTTCTCTCCGCCCCCCGCCATTCCATTCCCGGCATCCCGCTTGCGCAACGCTTCCTGCCTGCCGAATTGCAGACTGTCGAAATCTACTTCCGAGCCTTGTCCCCGGTAGGGCCCGAATTCGCGCACGCGCCTTTCGATACCGTAGCGAGCGTAATCCTCCGGCGTCTCCAGCACAAGAAAGGAAGTGTACTGGCTCATTACCGTGTACCGCTTGGAAGTCTCCACCACCGTGCGCACGAGTCTGACCGATTCCTCCGCTTCAACGAGCGAAGCCTGCTGCTGGAGATGGTTAATCTTGCGCGTCGCCCAGAGGCACGGCACGAAGTTGTTGCCTGCGTCGCCGCCGAAATCGATAGTGAAACTTTTTTCGTACTGCTTGTCCTTGTATTGCGCGGAAAGATTGACCGTGACCTTGCCCTGCTTGCGGTATTTGCCAAACACCAGCGCCTGCCGACCGGCGGCGACATTGGGCAGTTGCAGCGGATAGACCTCGTCCAGATCCGCGCCCTCGACCGTGAATTTCAAGTTTTTATAAAGAGGCCAGCCGTAATCCAGCATCAGCTCAGACACGTTTTCCATCATGTCGTCGGCGTTGGCGACAGGACGCACAGTGCCGGAATACTTCTTCGCCAGTTCTCCCAGAAATGCATCGTCCCGCACCGCCCCCAACGGCAGGCAATGCAGACGCAGGTCGGAATTTTCAAAAGCGTTCTCGGCCTCGGCCAACAGTTTGCCCGTCCTGGTGCTGGTAAGCGTGCTCAGACCAGAACCGATGTAAATCAATTGCGTCGGTTCGGTTCCAGCCAGATTCGCGGCGGCGCGCCACGCTTCAGGCAGGGAACTGGCACCCATCGAGGACAAGCCTTCAAGCCACTTTTCCGCGGCATCAAGGTTTTCGCGGCTGGCCTCTACCAGTATTTTACGAAAGTCCTTCGCGAAAGCATCGTAAGCGACTATGCCAAACAGATCGGTACTTTTCAGCATGGACAGGGAAGTCTGGAGCGTCTGCTTCGCCAACGCCAGTTGCTTTTCGCCCAAGCCGCCCGATTTATCCAGCACGAACACGAACCGGCCAGGCAGTTCCTTTTCGGAATCGTACTCCTCGAAATCCGGCGAGAAGATCATCAGGAAATATCCTTCCCGGTCGGCCTCATGCCAATATGGCAGCACCGCCAGTTCGCCCTCGCCTTTGGCGATTTCATAAACCAGCCGCACATCCTGGCTGGGATTGATTTTCTCCACGGCAAAGGAGGCTGTAAAACCGTGACCGTTCTTCCTGATTTCCAGTTCAGGCCCCACAGAGTTTGCCTTGGCGATATGACCGGAATGGCGCACCTCAATATTGACGCCGATTTTTCCAACAGGATTTTTCTGCAGCGCGTCCGACACCAGCGGATAGGTAAAGTCGATCTGGCCGTGATTTTTTTTCAAAACCTGAAAATAGCTGATCATGACGCGCTTTTCGCTTTTGGCCTCAATGGGGTAGACGCGCATCTTAAAATTATTCCCGCCCGCCCATTCCAGCAAGGCCGGATCGACGCGCTGGATTTTTAAAGCCTCGAACGTCCGGCGCGCGCGCGCTGCCTCGGCGATTTCACCTTCCATCAGGTTGTCACCCACGTACATCGCCAAGCGACAGATAGTCGCATCAGGCGGCAGTGGAAAATGGAAAGTGCCTTCGATCCGGTCATCGGCGGGATTGTAGAATACCTCGTCCACCTCCACCAGCGCGATCTGGTCGCGGATCGCGACCTTGACGGTATGGCTGCGGATTTCCAGCGGTTCGCCGAGAGAGCCGTCAGGGAGTTTCGCCACCAACTGGCCGCTGCGGAAATTTTCCGGTAGCGCTTTTTTCGCCTCGCCGACAACCTCACCCGCCTGCGCCAGACTGCCCAAAAAAATCGCGGCACTGACAATTGCCGCGATTCCACCCGTAAGGAAAACCAAAGTTTTGCGCATATTTTTCTCCCGCCCAAATAATTCCCGAATATTAACCATGATAACAAAAGCCGGTTTTTTTTGGCAATGCAATAATTCCAAGACGCTTGCGGAGCGAAAAATGGTTTATCTTTTTAAAAGAAAAAGCCGGAGAATCGGTTGTCACTTTTCTACATCTTTGTAACTTAACAGCCATGCTTCTACCAACCAGTATTTATTAGCGATGTAACTTTTCTGTATTATACACATCTCTATCACATAACATCTTTGTTTACATGCACTTGAATAATTATCAGTCGATCGGAGCTGCTGGCACGATGTTTCCTTAATACCCGGCGTTAATCTATTTGCCATATTTCGTTCGCTGATTCCAGATTGCAGTTTATCACAGGAGAACATCATGAGAAAAAAACTGTTGCTGAGCCTGTTCTTGTTGCCGCTGTTGTGGGGTGCCAGCGTTTACGCGGCCGATGCCGCGCCAGAGGCGATCGACCTGTTGGGGAAAAAGCTGAACATCCTCTGGGTCTGCGTCGGAGCATTTCTGGTGTTTTTCATGCAGGCAGGCTTCGCCATGGTTGAAACCGGTTTCACCAGCGCTAAAAACGCCTGCAATATCATGATGAAGAACGTGATGGACTTTTCCGTCGGCACCATCGCCTGGTTCCTGTGCGGGTTCGGGCTGATGTTTGCCGCAGGCAGCGGTTTCGTCGGCACGGAAACCGGTTTTCTCGGCAAGGGCATCGAAACCATCAACGCCGACCTTGGCTGGTCGTTCTGGCTGTTCCAATGCGTCTTCGCCGGTACCGCCGCCACCATCGTTTCCGGCGCGATGGCGGGACGTACAAAATTCACCGGCTACCTTGCCTACAGCGCAGTTATCTGCGCCGTCGTCTATCCAGTCAGCGGCCATTGGATCTGGGGCGGAGGCTGGCTGGCCGAGAAAGGCTTCATGGATTTCGCCGGTTCCACAGTGGTGCATGGTTGCGGCGCATGGCTGGCATTAGCGGGCGCTCTGACACTGGGGCCGCGCCTGGGAAAATACGACAAGAACGGCACCAGCAAAGCTATTCCCGGCCACAATATCCCGCTGGCGGGGCTGGGCGTGCTGATTCTCTGGTTCGGCTGGTTCGGCTTCAATCCCGCCAGCACGCTGGAAGTCAACGCCAGCATCGGCTACATCGCCGTGACTACCAACCTCGCGGCGGCGGCAGGCGCGATTACCGCCATGCTCACCGCCTGGGTCTGTTTCAAAAAGCCTGACGTATCCATGACCCTGAACGGAATTCTCGCCGGTCTGGTGGCGATCACTGCCGGTTGCAACGCGGTTACACCGGTGGGAGCGATTATCATCGGCGCGGTTGCGGGTGTGCTGGTGGTGGTGGCGGTCGAGGTAATTGACAAGGTTCTGAAAATCGACGACCCCGTCGGCGCAGTCAGCGTGCATGGCGTGTGCGGCGCGTGGGGCACGCTGGGGCTGTGTTTCTTTCTACAGGAAACTCCGGAAGGTGGCGTCATGTCGCAGTTCGTTACCCAGTTGACTGGCGTAGGCGCAATGTTTGCCTGGTCGTTCGCCTGTGGCCTGTTAATCTTCAACGTCATCAAGTACACTATCGGTCTACGCGCATCGGAAGAAGAGGAATTGCGCGGCCTGGACATCGGCGAGCACGGCAATGAGGCGTACCCCGGCTTCCAGATTTTCGTTACCCAGTAGAAAGGACAACCATGAAACTGATTATCGCCTATATCCAACCGGAAAAACTGAATTCGGTCAAGCAGTCATTATACGAAGCGGAAGTGTTCAAACTGTCTGTCACCAACGCTCTGGGCTGCGGCCAGCAGAAAGGCTACCATGAGTCCTATCGCGGAATCGACATGGAGGTGAACCTGCTGAAAAAAGTCCGGCTGGAAATCGCAGTCAACGAGGGATTCGTGGACAAGACCGTCCAGGCCATCATCAACGGCGCCAGAACCGGCAACATCGGCGACGGCAAAATCTTTGTCATGAACCTGGAGCAATGCTACCGCATCCGCACGGGAGAAACCGGCAACGAAGCCATCGGCTAAACATTCCTCCACTCCCCGCCGAAACCGCCTCCGTCACTCCCCCGGAGGCGGTTTTTCATGCCCTGATCTTGCGGAAAGCGGCCGGACCTAATCCACGCTGGCGGCGGAAGACGCGCGAGAAATGGTAACGGTCGCAGAACCCGGTCTTGTCGGCGATTTCGTCGATGGTCTTGTCGGTGAAATGCAGCAGCACGCAGGCTTTCTCGATCTTTTTCTTCTGGATATACGACTGGGGCGTAACGCCGGTCTGTTCCTTGAACAGGCGGATAAAGGCGTTGACATTCATGCTCGCCTCCCCCGCCAGTTCCTCGTTTCCCAGTTCCACGGTTTCCTCGATCCGGTCGATGGCGCGCGCGATGCGCGGGTCGGTATAGACCAGCCCCAGTTTTTCCTCCGGCACCGCCCCCAGCGACAGGCACGCCAGCAGATGCGCCCATACCCCCGCCTGAGCGCGGGCGGCGCGCGGTGCGCTGCGATGAAAAGAGGAGGAAAGAAAATCAATCGCCTGCCGGATAGTGCCGGTCAGGGGAAAGGCATAGACCCCTGGCTCCACCGTGTCGTAAGGCGCGCGGGCGAGAAAGTGCATGTAGAACTGCTCGGTCTCGCGCGTATTCCGGGAGCCGAACGGAGTGTTGGGGGGAAGGGCGTAACAGGTGTCGGGCGAAAGATAAGTCTCGCGCCCATGCAGGATCACGTAGGCGTCAGGCAGCGGATTCCAGTAAAACCGCCAGAACGGCGCGCTGTGGTTGGCGTAATTCCAATTGTTCAAACGCTGCCGTACGCACATCAGAATGCGCACGTAGGGGTTGGGATAAAGCAGGTCTGGCATGGCCGACTCCGGTTTTCATACCCGCGGGTAGTTCACAGTTCGTCGCCCGCGTCCGGAGGCGCGGTCGGAACGCGCTTAAGCGCCTGCAGAAAATTCTTCCTGCTCGCCTTCGCGCCCCGCTGCGCCAGATATTCCTCCGTGTCCAACGCGGACAGCTTTTCCCCCAAAGCGGCGGTGATAAGCTGGTTGATCGAAACCTTCTCGCGCCTGGCCAACTCCCGCAAGCGCTTATGGTAGGAATCAGGAATGCGAAGACTCATAGTACTCATAATATGTCCCCCATCAATCGCAACAGGTCTTTCGGCGATATAAGCGATATCCCAAACTGCTCGATTCCGGCAAAATCGCGCTGATTGAAAGTGACGATGTATTTGCATTGCACGGCAACAGCCAATTCCAACACCATATCGTCTTTCGGATCCTTGAGAAAAGGACGCCACAGATAATATATATTCCTGGGCTTTGCCACAAACGCCAGATAGGAAAGGATATTGTCTATATCAGAAATACTCAAGCCGCCTTTTTTTACCAGACGTTTTGCCGCATCCTCGTATTCGAGAAACAGCGGAACGGAAAGATTTAATTCCAGCAGATCACTATCGATATTTTGCAGAAGCCGGAAGGATGCCCCCCGATTGGAGCGCAATGCAGCCACCAGCACATTAGTGTCTATGACTATTTCCAGCCTCTTCATAATTTGGTATTATATACGGTATCGCTGCGTAATCAAGTAGTTTTGGGATGATTTATTGATTATGCCTGAATTTCGGCCAACGATTATATCCGATTGCGGGATTGTTTGATTGATACATGAAAATACATTCAATTTCTTTATCACTGACCTCTTTATCTGAAGCAGTACTCGACTCCCATATAATCTCCTTTCTGATGGTAAAGTCTCGCTTCTCCTCTCTACTGAAATCAAATTCGATTATCTTGCTGTCAGCGCTTCCAAAATAATTAATACTGTCAGTGAGGTCTTTGCCTATATAAACCTTCCCATTGGGGTAAGTGATTTTATACACTACTTTCATATTTCTACCAATAGCCAGACCCTACTCCCGCTCCGTCTCCACCACGTCGCCGACGCGGCCGTTGGGGAGAAGATTGTCGGCTTTGGCGGGATGGGAAAGGTTGTACTGGTCGGCGCGCCAACTGCGGTCGCGGCGGTCATAAAGGTTATTACTGATCACCTTTTCCGAATCAGGTAGATTCGCCCGACCGTTTACCAGCGCGAAAATCCGTTGCCGCACCGCAGTCTTCTCCACGTGCATCCGGGAAGCTTCCTGCAACGCCCGCTCCTCGGCCTCGATCTGCGCGTCAGCCTGCGCCTTGACCAGAGCCTTCGACAGTTCCAAGGTTACGTAATCAAAGTATAACGTCATCGAACGCAACACGGTTTCAGTGTCGTAGGGATGATTATCAACGTGATGGGTCAAGACGTGCTTGTACGCGCCCAAGCCGACGTTGCCGTCCTTGCTGTCGAAGTTCTGTTGCCGAACCCAGACCACGCCGTTGTTGTCCCCTCCCCCACCGCCGGGAACGCCCCACTGCGTCAGCCGCATCAGTTCCTCCGCCGCCGACCGCGTGGAGCCGGTAGCGACTACCCGCATGGTCAGTCCGATCCGGGGGCGCATGTACGGGTCGTAATCGGTGATTTCGCCCATGATAACCGCGTCTACTCCCAGCAGCCGCCCGATAGTAATGGCGTCGTCCAGGTAATTGACCGGGTCAAGCAAACGTTTGCTCACATCTTCCTCTCCGGCGACTGCCTCGTCCAGCTTTTCGTTGGCGCGGCGGGTCATATTGGCGCGATCATCCGCCGGGGTAATGCCAAGCAGTTTGCGGTTTCGGTAAGTGGCGTTATGCCGCCGGATCTTTCGGTTTTCCTGGTCGGCCATTGCCATGATCTGGCGGGGATAAAGCACGCGCAACTCCCCGGTAGAGGCGAGTTGGCTGGCCAACCGCGTGGAGAAATTATCGGCGTCAAAACCTTCCTGCGGCGCTTCGTCGGCAAAAGGGAACACCGCCACCGACCGGATGGTGGTCAGCATTACGGGATCGTCCACCACTTCCTGGTACGGCTTGCTGCGGGAAGAGACTGCAGCCAGCGCGGAGCGCCCTTGCTGCATGCAACCGCTGCAAAAGATGACCGCCAGCAGCGCCAAAGCAATAACGATAACCGCCAGTTTCAGCTTTTTGCCGACGGGACAATGGCTTGCGTGATTGATCCGAACCAATCCCAATTTATTTATCCTCCATCCGCATTCCCTGCTCCGCCAGCAGACCCGCGATTACGGGCTTCACACTCCAGATATTGGCGTGACCGGTGCGTTCGCTGGTGAAATATAGTCTGCCCGGACCGCTCGGATCGTCGGGATCGACTGCCCAGAACGGATTCCAGTCCGGTGCATTATGATTGGTAATCTGGGTAAGGTCAGTGCCGTCGATGCGCACAACCCACACGTCATCAGGCTTGTAAATTCTGGCCTGCCATTGTGTTAAAGGACTTTTCCTGACAGTGGCGAAAGCGAGATATTTGCCGTCGGGGCTCCAGACAGGAGTGATCGCCGCCCACTGGTCGTTGGAAATAATTTCCTGCGGGGAATTCACCGCCTCGACCGCGCCGTTGTTACCCATTCTCACGCCGATCGTCCAGATGCTGAACCAGGGCACGTCCCGCTTGCGGTGACGCTGGTAAGCAAGTTCGTACAACGGCGTGCCTGTTTTCGCATCTTTTTTATTGACCACGGGGCAGAATTCCGGGAACAGGCCTTCGGTGATGTAACTGAGGGTGCGGGTATTGAAGTCCATCACCCAAATCTGCCAGATACCGTCCATGGAGTTGAAACGGCTGAATGCCAGCAATTTCTGATCCGGGCTCCAGGTGGGATGGATATCGTCCTCGGTGGAACGGGTAAGCTGGCGCGGACGGCTGTCGGGCCGGGTATTGCTTTCCTGCACCAGGATATCCCAGTTGCCATAACGGTTGCTGCACCAGGCGATCAAATCTCCTTTGGGACTGAACTTGGGCATCATGTCGCTCATGTTGTCTTCAGTCACGAGGGTGACCGCCAGGCCGGACACGCTCTGAATGCAGATTTGCGGATTCTTGGAATAGCGGGTGGTGGCGAAGACCATGGTCTTCCCGTCCGGCAACAGGTGAACGTTATGGTCGCCTCCCGCCTCGGCGAAGGTGTGCTGGGACAAACCCTGGAAACCAGGGCTGGAAATAAGTTTGTCTACCGTACCGGGGTTGTAGTTGGCGTTGGCCATCCATTCGCGGGGATCGTAATGGATACCGTGTTCGGCTTTCATTTCAGGCTGAACCGCGTCATGCTCCATCTGCACCGCACCAGGCTCTTTCTCCGGTTTGGCGGGTGGACGGAAGTTAGGCTTAATGTTTTTCAAAGGCCGCATAAGCGACGTAACCCGCTCGGTAACGCCGCAACCGCCTGCGAATAAGGCCAGAAAAAACAAGGAAATCAACAGTTTATGCGAAATACGCACCGATAATCCTCCTGCTATAGTTCTGCTTGGATGAAATTCATCCTTATGTTTTATCGGTCATTGGCGGGGATAATCTGCAGTTTTTTCAACTAAAGTCGAATTTATTTGCAGTCTAACACCTTACCCTGTGCTTTTTTCCACATTTCAGATTTTTTCCGGTTCAGGGAAAAGCGGCTGCGGGGTATAATGTTATCTCAACTGGCGAAGGAACAACGATGCGGATACTGGTTGTCGACGACGAACAGATTATACGCAACTGCCTATTCGACATGCTGGGAGCGATGGGGCATGAGGTGCGTCTGGCCGACAATGGGCTGTCGGCGCTGTCCATGATCGCGGAATCGCGTCCTGACGCTGTCATGGCCGACCTGACCATGCCGGAAATGGACGGCTTACAACTGTTGGAAGAGATCAGAAAATTACCTGAGCCGCCGCCGGTGATAATGCTGACCGGAGCTGAACTTAGCAATCGCAAGAAAGCTTTCGAACTGGGCGCCTACGATTATTTCATCAAGCCGCCGCTGCTGCACGAGTTGGCCAGCAGGCTGTCGCGCCTGGAGGAAAGCCTGAACCTGAAAAAAGCTCCCCCCACCATTCCGGTTCAAGACGAAGGTGAACAAGAGATTTCGGAAGAGATGGCGCTGCTGCGCGACAACCTGCGGCGGTTCGAGCAGGCGCTGTCCTCCGGCAGCAGACCGGAGAATATCGCTGAAGCGAGAGAACTGCAAATAAAACTGACCTGTATCCTTCCCGCGCCGGAAAAAAAGCTGGCGGAACCATCGCAGAAACTGGTCGCTGTGTTGCTGACCGCGTCAATCCTGTTATCGCTGCCCCTGGCTTATTATTCCCTTGCAAAGAAACAGCCACCTGTTGCCGTAGCCGCCGTCGACGCCAAGCTATGGGAAATATGGGAAGCTTACGACAGCAACGAACTGCGCGCCAACGAACGCTACCATAACAAGAGAATCAGAACCGAGGGCACGGTAAAAAATATCTCCACCACGAGCGAAGGACGCATCTACCTGATCCTCGCCACCGACGTCTATAACGCCAGGGGAGAATTCCGCTTTTCCGATTCCCGCAAACAAGAATTGCTGAAACTCGACAACGGGTCGGAAGTCAGAATCGAAGGAACTGTGCTGGGCAAAAGCCTGCTGGGCGGGCCGTTGCTGGACGACTGCGATCTGGTGCAGATAATCAAGGGATCAGCAGGCGAGTGATCCGCATTGAGGCGGATAGATTCTCCTCCTGTTCGCGCGACTCCAACCGCAGGGTTTCGGCGCGCAACAGCAGCCGGGAACTGTTCAACCCGTAAAGAAACGCGGTCAGCTTTTTCATTCCCCCCTCCGCCTCCACGTCGATGGTGTAATTCAGATAAGCGCCGGTTTTCTTCGCCTCGCGGGGCTTGACGTCCTGTAGCCGCACACCGCTCTGACGCGCCAGCCCCTCGATCTCGGCGAGGGTCGTTGCCGACTCCTCCTCGGCGGAACCAGTCTGCTTGATGTAAGGAGAATAGCGCCGGTATTTATCGCGCACCTGCTCCTCCAGGCGGACGTTTTCATAATGGTGACGATACTGGGTCTCGGCCTTGTCTATTTCCACCTGCAGGAAGGAAAATTCGTCCGAGACGGATCGCACCACCACGCGGTCTATCGCCGCCAGCGAAACCGCTACGACAGCCACCAGCAGCCAGCGCCTTTCACCCGTCGAAAGCCGGGAGAAAAATTGAGCGATCATTTCACGCCCTCCGCGACAGTCACCACCTCGCTCTTAGGTTTATTGTCTGCCACCGGATCCGGCAGCGGCACGGGCCGGGATTCGTGCTGGCAGGATATCTCGAAATCCGCGTATTCCCCCTGATTCTGCCGCCGCTTGGTAGTGCGCGTGGCCTTGACGTTTTCAAAGAGGGCGGATTTTTCCAGTGTCGTGACAAAAGTAAAAACGTGCGACATCGCCTTGGCTTTTCCCCGGATCACGACATTGCCGCGCTCCTCGAGCTGAAGGCGCGTGACATAGATTTCCTCCGGCAGCAGCCGGTGAATCTCGGCCAGCAGCGGGAGCGACCGCCCGCGCATGTCCAGCCTGCTTTCCACCATCGAAATCCCCCGCCGCATCCGATCGACGCTGGCGGAAATGTTTTTGATATCGCTGATCCGCCCCTGCAACTCTTCGCGGTAAAAAGACAGGGAATAGAATCTTGTCGCCAGCAGCAGCAGCAGCACCGCGACCGAACTGATGGTCAGCGCGCCCATGACAGTCAGGCTTTTGCGATTCTCCACCATGCGGTGGCGCAGGCGATGTTCCGGCGGCAGCAGATCAAGACTGGTTCCGCCTTTCCGCCCCAGCCCCAGCAGAACCGACCGGGAACATGATTGCTCCGCATCTTCTCTCTCCATGGCGTCGGCAACGATCAGTTCCGCCTCGTCTCCGTCGACGACTGCGGTAGCGTCGATTTCCAGCCGGGCGTCGATGATTTCCGCTATTTCACGCCGGTATTTTTCCGCGCCGCCGACAAAGACGTGGGCGACCAGCGTCTCCCGATCCTCGGTGGAATAGAGCTTGAGCGCGTGCCCCACTTCCCGCACCATCCGCTCCTGCCATTTCTGCGGAGCTTCATTCAGATGGTTGGCACCGAGCATGATGTTGCGGGTGAAAACGATTTCGCCTTGACGGAAGACGAGCAATTCGGAATAACCTGAGTCAACGTCAAGCAGGATCTCCGCTTCGCCTTCGCGGCTCTGCTGCCGCTCCAGCGACCGGAACCACTCCGCCAACCCCTCGGTGCCGAGCGCCACCGACTCGACGCGCAGCCCCGCGCGCTCCAGAATATCGATCCGCTCCTGCACCACGTTGCGCATGGCGATAACCAGCATCACGCGGGAGTAACCAGAACTGGCTGACGGCGTGCCGTACCAGGCGTAAAGAATTTCGTCGCGGGAATACGGCGTCTGCTTGCCTATCTGCAAGCTTATCATCCCGGCGACTTCTTCCGGTTCAGTGGCGGGAAGTTCCAGGAACCGCACCGTCACCAGATGGCGGGGGAGAGAGATTATGGCTTTGCCGCCAGCCGCGCCGAGACGGCGCGCGGAATCCCTGACCGCGTTTTCCAGAGGGCCGTTAATGCCGGCCAGCTTGGTCAACGCGACGCGCGCCTTGCGGTTGCCGGAAACTTCAGCCACTTTGAGATAATCGTTACCTATTTCGACAATGACAACAGGCTGACTCCAACCCAGACGCATGTGCATCCTTCCACAAAATACCCGCACCGCTCCACGCACGCGGAACGCGCAATCCATATAGGTGATCGACAAAATAAGGGATTTGTTGCAGTAGAAATGCCGCCGCGCGATTCTTTCGGAATCAGAAAAAGATTATCGGAAACAAGTGGGATTAATCACAATACGGCTTGCTTAAGGACGAGGGTTTCTGTTTTCGGCAAAAACATACGGTCGTCATTCCCGCGCAGGCGGGAATCCAGGGGAGAAACCGTACGCAACACCGCCTGGATTCCCGCCTGTGCGGGAATGACATTTCGTAAGTTTAACGGTTAAACTGAAAGATTTTTTCTGACTAAACCCTATTGCGTTTAATCTTTTATCGCCGTCCTCAAACCGAGGCGGCGCTCGCGCCGGTACAGTATCCGCCCCCCGCGCTCGAACGTAAACTCAACCGCGGCAAGATAGCTGCCGCCACTGGCCACCCCCAGTGCCACGCCGGAAAAATACCGGGAAGTAACGCCCATTCTGTCTTTCGCCACCAGCCCTGTCAGCAGATTTTTCTGATTATCGGACAGTGAAATTCTTGTCTCGATTTCACCGACGATACTTTTTTCTCCGGAAAAGGCGAAGTCGTCCGCCGTACCGCGCACGCCGTCGCCGCCTGCGCACAGCCCGGCGATTGACCGCGCCAGCCCAGCGTCAAGCCCCAGCGCCTGCAATACCGGCAGGCTCGCCGTGTTTAGGTTCACCTTCCCCGCACCGTAAACGGTCAGCACTTGCGCCAGCGTTTCGTAGACCTCCTGCGTCATGCCCCTGACAAACAGCAGATCGACCAGGACGGGAAGCTTGCCGTTGCGAACCGGATAGGGTTGGGCGAGATTGGAATAATACTCCTGTTCAGCGCCGCCTTCCGTAATCATGTTGTTAGGATCGCGCCAGTCGACGATCGCTGCGGCCAGTTGATCGCGCTCCCTTTCCGGCAATTCCAGCGTCAACGCAAACAGGCTTTCCAGTTCCTCCCGACTCGCGATGTTTACATTCAGCTTGCCTTCCTCGTCGGCCAGGCCGAAATCGATTCCGTGATCGACTTCCGGGTATTTTTTCAGAAAATCTGCCAACGCCTTGACCGAGCGCAACGTCCAGGTTCTGCCGGTAGACAGTTCCCTGACGCCGAAAATCTCCGCGCCTCCCGCCCACATATCCGCGGTGGAAACGTTGTCTCCTGGAGCGAGATTAGCCGCCTGGATCGCGCGCCTGACGGAAGCTTCCGCCAGCCACAATTCCTGCCGGTTCTGCCGCTCCCGCGCTGCGACCGCGACCCGCGGGCGCAGGTGCGCAAACAGCGCCGCCGCCAGCAGGGACAGAATCATGATCGCCCACAACACCGCCAGCGATGCCGCGCCGCAACAGCGATTGGCAAACATCATCTCTCTCCCACCGGAACGGAAATCATACGACTCAGCAATCTCTTTTCGCTGCCACTGCCGAAGGTCAGCTCCACCCTTATTTTTTCCGGAAAGGAATCAACCGAATTCCAGGCAATGTCCCATGCGGGATTTTCGGCAGCGTAATTCCCGGCGTAACGAAAAGCGACGCCGTCCACCCCGGCCAGAATCATCTTATGTCCCGTGCCGTCAGCTTTTCTAACAGCTTGCGAAAAGGTGAACACCTCCCGGATTAACTGTCGTTTTTCCGCGTCGAAGCGATAGCGGATAAATCCCGGACGCCAGGCGCTTTTCTCCCCAACCGCATCCTCCACCAGCGCGGGAAAACCGACGCCTCCCCCCTGCCCCGCGAATGCCAGCGGCTCGAACGTCATCGCGCTTCTTACGTCGCGCTCCATGGTTTCCAGAAACAGCAGCGTCGTTCCGGCGGAAACCGGTTGCGCTTCAGCCTTGACCAAAGCCCGCAAGCCGCAGGAAAAAACCGCGAACAAAGCCATCCCCACCAGTGTCAGTAGCGACACCGCCACCAGCAGTTCGATCAGCGTCAAGTTGCGCGAGTATATATTTTTATGGGGATTTTTCATGACAGTTCTCACTGCCGGGCGGCGACGGAGGAAGACAGACTCCAAGTCTTGCCGGTTCCCGCATCCAGACGGCAGGTAATATCGTTCAGCCCCGGCAGATCGGCAGGCTGGATGAATATACGCAGGGTGAATTTCCTGCCGCCGAGATTGATCTCTTCCTCGCTCTGCCCGGCCGCCAGTCCCCCGCGCGAACGCGCTTCCGCCTCCGCCTGGTTCAGGCGCGTGTCGAGATAATCCAGCGCCATCCGCGAATTTTCGGCATAGGTCGCCGCCGCCAGGGAATTAGCGTAAATCCTGATTATCGGCACCAGTCCGATCAGCAGGAAGGAAACAGCCAGCAGCACATCCAGCAACGCCAGCGACCGGACGAGACTTTTACCAGTTCTTGATATCATCCTCGCCGCCCTCCGTTCCGTCCGGGCCTTTGGAAAACAGGTCGTAACTCTCGGCGTTACTGGTGCCGGGATAGCGGTACTGGTATTCATTGCCCCAGGGATCGAGCGCCTTTTTCTCCAGGTAGGGACCGTTCCAGTTCTGCGGAACCGGTTCGGACGAGGGTTTGCTTAGCAGCGCGGCCAGCCCCTGCTCCGTGCTGGGATAGGCGCCGTTATCGACCTCGTACATTTTCAGCGCGAGAGATATGTTGGACTCGATATCGGCCTTGGCGATGCGACGCCGCGCCTGCTCCGACCGACCCGCCAGGCGCGGCGCCACCATCGCCGCCAGCGCGCCGAGAATCACGATCACGATCAGCAGTTCGATCAGGGTGAATAAACGCACGGATTTTTTCATCTCGCTCCCCTTAGTCCTGACTCATAATCCCATCTCGCCCATTTCGAAAATCGGCAGCAACATCGCGAACACCATGAACCCCACGATGCAGCCGACCAACAGAATCAGCAGCGGCTCCAGCAGGCCAGTCATGATTCGCGCGTAATGCTCCACCCTGCGCCCGTAGACATCGGCCACCTCCTCCAGCGACGCCACCAAGCTTCCGCCTTCCTCGCCCACCGCGATCATCTGGATGACGAAGGGAGGAAAAGCCGCTACCTTGCGCAAGCTGTCGGAAAGGCGCGCGCCGTGCCGGATGATTCCGTCGGTCACTTCCGACAGAGTTTTGCGCAGCACCTCGTTATCCAACGTATCTCGCGCCAGTGGCACCCCTTCCTGTACCGACACGCCGTGCCGGATCAGCAGGGCGAGCGTGCGCGAAAACTTGGCCAGATCCGCATTCAGCACAAAACCCCGCACCACCGGCGTGTGCAGTTTGACAAGATCCACTACCCACTTTTTCCTGCCGCCCGGACGCATCCGCCGAAACAGAGCAAAGACAAAAGCCAATGCCAGCAGGAACCAGGGATAATTGTCGCGCGAAAAATTGCTGAGATTGATCAGGATCAGCGTAGGCAGAGGCAGGTCTTTCATCTGTTTGAACAGCGTCAGCAAATTAGGCAGAAAAAATGCCAGTGACACCGCCACCGCGCCGATACCGGCCACCGTCACCAGCGCCGGGTATAACAACGCGGCCTGAATTTTCCGCCGGATTTCGTTTTCCCGCTCCCGGTGCGCCGCCAGCTCGCGCAGCATCTCCCCCAACATTCCGCCCCGCTCCCCCGCCCTGACCAGACCCAGCGCGAAATTATCAAACGCGCGCGGATACCTGCCCATGGCCGAGGAGAGCATCTCGCCGTCCCGTACGCGCGTTTCCAAGTCGCTGGCCAGCGCCCGCATGGCGGGATTCCTGATTTCCCCGGAGATCAGCGAAAGACTGCGAAGAATCGGCACCCGCGCCTTGAGCAGACTGGCCAACTGCCGAAAAAAAATATCAACCTCCCCCTGGCGAATCCTGGCGGAAGGGCTTCCGGCCGACGCAGCCTTGGCTCCGCTTTCGGCGACGGTTACCGGCACCAACCCCTGCTCGGTCAGCAAGCCGACGACGGCCTCGCGCGTGGGAGCTTCTATTTCCCCTTCGGCGAACTCGGTCGGGCTTTTTTTTGCGCGATAGCGGAACTTGGGCATAGCCTATCCCTGTCAGGCAAAATGGGTCACGCGCAAAACTTCCTCCGGCGTGGTCAGCCCCGCCGCCGCCTTGCGCAAGCCGTTTTCGTAGAGCGGGCGCAGACCAGCCTTCACCGCCGCATCCTTGATCTTGCCCGCTGATGCCTTTTCCGCGATCAAGCCGCGAATGACTTCGTCGATTTTCATGATCTCGTACAAGGCGGTGCGACCGAGATAACCGGTTCCACAACACGCCTCGCAGCCCTTGCCACGGAAGATTTCCACCGGCTGGTTTCCCGCCACCGCCGCCAGTTGCGACTCCAGGCCGTCAGGCAATTCAGCGCGAAGATAAGGCTGGCGACAGTTTTTGCAGATCAGCCGCACCAGGCGCTGGGCGATGAAAGCTTCGGCGGCGCTGGTCACGAGATACGGCTCCACGCCGAAATCGAGCAGCCTGGTCACGCCGCTGGCGGCGTCATTGGTGTGGAGAGTAGACAATACCAAATGCCCGGTCAACGCGGCCTGCATGGCGATTTCTCCGGTTTCGAAGTCGCGGATTTCGCCCACCATCATTACCTCGGGGTCGTGACGCAACATGCTGCGCAGAGAATTGGCGAAGGTGAGGCCGATTTTTGAATTGACCTGTATCTGCGTGACGCCGTGCAGTTCGTATTCCACCGGATCCTCGACAGTGATAATTTTCCGCTCGCGGGTGTTGAGCGCGTTAAGGCAGGCGTAAAGCGTGGTGCTTTTGCCGCTGCCGGTGGGGCCGGTCACGAAAACGACCCCGTGCGGTTTTTCGATCAGGCGGCGGATTTCATCTTCTTCCGCCTTTTCCAGCCCCAACTCCCGCATGGTAAAGACGCGGCTGGTCGGCAGCAGTCGGATAACGATGCTTTCGCCGTGCAGGGTGGGAATGGTCGACACGCGGAGGTCGTATTCCTCTTCTCCCAGGCGCGCGCGACCCCGGCCGTCCTGCGGCAGGCGGCGTTCGATGATGTCCATCGAACACATCACCTTGATACGGCTGGCGATGGCGGAGTAGAAAAAACGGATGCGGTCGCTGACCTGGGTGTCCCGCAGCATCCCGTCTACGCGGAACCGCAAAGACACGTCCTCGCGATGGCATTCAAGATGGATGTCGCTGGCACGTTCCTGAATCGCCTGCAACAGCACCTGGTTGACCAGCCGCACCACCGAGGCGTCCTCGGCCATTTTTTCCAGATCCTGCACTTCCTCGGTTTGAACGGAAGTTTTTTCCTCCCGCTCCGCCGGCTTGTCGGCCAGCAACTTTTCGATCGTGTCGCTGGCCACGCCGTAATGCGCACGGATGGCGTCCATGATGTCGGTGGAGGTAGCCAACGCCTTTTCGACCGTATACCCCAGGTTGGTTTCCAGATCGTCGATCGGCCACATGTCGAAGGGGTCGGAAATAGCGACAGTGAGAATATTGTTCGCCAACCGCAGAGGCATGATTTTATAATGCCAGGCATACTTGGGCGGAATGTCCTCGACGGTTTTGCGGTCGATCTCGGTTTCCTTCAGGTTGAGAAAAGGAATGCCCTGCTGCTGGGCGAGGATGCCGAGAAGGTCTTTCTCCTTGACCATGCCTTTGCGGATCAGAACCTGGCCGAGAAACTCCCTGGTCTTGCCCTGCTCGGCAATCGCAGCCTCCAAGTCTGCCTGCGAAATCAAACCCTTTTCCACCAGCATGTCGCCCAGGCGCACAGCCATCGCTTCCTCCCGCTACTTTTCCAAAGCCTGTTCCACCTTGCCTATCAGGTAAAAGTTTTCCTCCGGCACGCTATCCATCCTGCCGGAAATTATTCTGTCGCATCCGGCGATAGTGTCTTCCAGCGCCACGTTTTCGCCCTTGCGGCCGGTGTAGGCCTCGGCTACGAAAAACGGTTGGGTCAGAAAATTCTGCAGGCGCCGCGCGCGGTCGTAGAGGATCCGGTCACTCCGGGAAAGCTCCTCCACGCCGATAACCGTGACAATGCGCCGCAATTCCTCGTACTTGGATAAGACCCGCAAGACCTCCTGCGCGATGTCGAAATGGTCGCGCCCCACCACCGCCGGTTCCAGGTGGCTGGAAGAGGATTGCATCGGGTCAATCGCCGGATACAGGCCAAGCTGAATCCGCTCGCGCGACAGTACCATGACCGATTCCAGGTAGCTGAAGATCGCCACCACCGCCGGGTCGGTCAGGTCGTCGGCCGGGACATAGACCGCTTCGATAGCCGTAATAGAACCGGCTCCGGTCGAGCGGATGCGCTCCTGGAATTCGCTGACTTCCGAAGCAAGAGTGGGCTGGTAGCCGGTTTCAGACGGCACCCGCCCCAGCAGGGTCGAAATCTCCGCTCCCGCCTGGACGAAGCGGAAAACGTTGTCGATGAAAAACAGCACGTCCTTGTTCTGCGCCTGCTGCTCCTCGGCCATGGTCACGCCGGTGAAGGCGATTTCGTAGCGCGCGCCCGGCGGCTCGTTCATCTGACCGAAAGCCATGATAACTTTATCAACGATTTTCTGTTCGACGAACTCATGATAGAGTTCGTTGCCTTCGCGGATACGTTCACCCGCGCCGGTGAAAACGCACACGCCCTTGTGCCGTTCCACGACGTTATGAATCAGCTCCAGCGTGAGGATAGATTTGCCCAGCGCCGCGCCGCCGACGATACCGGTCTTGCTGCCGGTCACCAGCGGGTACAGCAGGTCGATCATCTTGATGCCGGTTACGAGAATGTGCGCCTCGCCCCCGGTCAGGCGGTCGGGATTGATCCTGATTTCGGAAGTGTCGCGCCGGATGGGAGCGCGTTTCGAGACGTCGAGTTTTCCCAGCCCGTCGATCGGCTCGCCCACCGCGTTCACGATGCGACCGAAAACCTCCGGCCCCACCGGCACCGATACCGGAGAACCTGACGGATAGGCAGGCGCGCGGTATTGCAGATTAAGCGTGCTGCCCAGGGCAATACAACGGGCAACTTTCCCCGGCAGATGCTCGGCCACTTCCAGCAGCAGCCTCCGCCCGTCGCTGGCACAGGTTTCTACCACTTCGTGCAGCAGCGGCATTCCCGCGCCGACCGGAAACCGCACATCCACCACCGGCCCCTGCACAGACACAACCTGCCCCGCCGCGGAGGCAACGGTTTCCTGACTCATGCGCTTTCTCCGGCGCGCGCGCCAGCCTGGCGGTTGCGGATAATCTGCGCGGAAAAGGATTCGCGCATTCCCTTATCGACCATTTCCCGGCGCGCGCGGAAATACTTGAACCGTAGTTTCTCGCCAGACTCGGTCACGGTCTGCACGCTCTGCTCCAGGCGCACCGTCCGCACCGCCATCACCGCCAGGCGACTGTCTTCCAAAATTTCATACAGTTTCCGATCTAGCCAGGCAGACACCAGATATTCCACCAGTTTTTCCGGCGCGGATTCCACAATCACATCTTCCCCCAGCTTCGGCCTGATCCCAATTTCGGCGCAAGGCAACAGTCTGACGGTTTCGATTTTCTGCACCATGAAGGAAACAGGTTGCGGATACACCACGAAAGCCTCGCCGTACTCGCCAGCCAAGGCTCCCTGCACAAACACGTCCTTGAGCCTGACCGCCGACTCGAACAAGTCTGCGTTATTCACGCTGGGAAGGGATTTCACCTGCGCCTTATCCGCCTTGAGTTCGTCCAGCGCGCGTTCGCCGAAGATGATCATTTCCGCTTCGCCTTCCGCCGCCACCGCCTGCCCCGCCTGCAACAGGCGCGAGTTCAGGCCGCCCATAAACCCCTCGTCGGAAGTAACCACAGCCACCGCCTTCTTCCCCGTGCCTTTACGCACAAAGGAATGGTTCGCGTCAACCAGGTCGATCATGCGAAAAAAACCACGGAACGCCTCGGTGAATTGTTCAAACCTTTCCCGGCGGGATTCCAGCACGCGGAATTCCGCGACGGCGATGCCTTTCAGCACCTCCAGCAATTCCGCCAGGTCGCCGTTCAGCTCCAACTCGTCTTTCAGGCGTTGCAGATCGCTCAAGACAGGCTCCCTGCTTGAACTGACACAGGATCGGTCTGCCGGAAAAATTCGAGCAGTCCCTGATCCAGTCCCTTTTTTATTTCCGGCAACAGCGCTTTCCGGTAATTCAATTCCTTCAACAGCGGAGCATGATGTTCCCGGAAAAACGACGCCACTTCCTGCTGAAACCGGTCAACCTCATCCTCGGTAAGCTCGTTCAGAATTTTCCTTCTCAGCGCATAGAGCAGAATCAGTTGCTCGGCCAATTCACGGGGAGCGGACGCCTCCTGCTGGAACAGCCGGGACAGGGTTTCGCCATGCTTTAGTTTCGCCTCCATCTCCTCCGACGCCCCGCCGGTGCGGAAACGAGTCAGCTTCAGCAAATCCTTGTACTGTATATATTCCAGCCGCAGCATCCCGCTCAACTCCTTCATCGCGGGACAATGCACCTTGTTGCCGATACGCGAAACCGACAGTCCCAGGTTCACCGCCGGCCTGAAGCCGCCCGCGAACAGGGAACTGTCAACGTAAACCTGCCCGTCGGTCATGGACACGAGATTGGACTGCACGTAGCCGGTCAAGTCGCCCTGTAGGGTTTCCATAATAGGGAAACAAGTCATAGAGCCGCCGCCATGAGCTTCGTTGTATTTGCCGGAGCGTTCCATCAGTTGCGAGTGCAGATAAAACACGTCGCCCGGATAGGCGTCGCGACCAGGAGAACGTTCCATCAACAGCGAAAGCTGGCGGTAGGCCCAGGCATGTTTGGTCAGGTCATCGTAGACGATGAAAACGTCGCGCCCCCGATCCATAAAATATTCACCCAGCGCCGTCGCCACGTAGGGCGCCAGGTATTGCTCGCCACTGGTGGTGGAAGCGGTTGCCGAAACGACTATCGTGTAATCCAGCGCGTTACCGAACTTGAGCGTCTCCACCACCCGCTGCAACGCAGAGAAAGACCGGCCGATCAGGCAATAGATGCAGACGATATCCTTGCCGCGCTGGTTGAGAATGGCGTCGACCGCGATAGTGGTCTTGCCGGTCATACGGTCGCCCAGAATCAGCTCGCGCTGCCCCTTGGCGATGGGGATGGCGGTATCCAGGATCAGAGTCCCGGTCTCGAACGTCTCGCGCAATGGCTTGCGTTCCAGCACTCCCGGCGCCTCGCGGAACACCGGATATCTCGCGTCGGGAACAACCAGCTTTTTTCCGTCCAGCGGAGCGCCGAAAACATTTACCACCCGCCCCTGAAATTTCTCGCCCACTGGGATGGAGAAAGTCTCCAGGTGCGCGTGTACCGTGTCGCCGATAGCCACCTCGTCCAGTTTTCCCAGCAGAAAAACCGTAGCCTCGCCCTCGATGAAACCGGCGACGAAACCACAGGCGTCGCGGCGGTACACATCGACCAGTTGTCCGCACATGCAGCGGGGTAGCCCCTCCACCCGGGCGATGTCTTTCTTGATTTCCTTGATTCTGCCGACTTCCCTGATTTTCAGCATGTGCACAAGCTTTCGGAAAAAAATCTCAAACCGAAGTGATCAACTCTGCCGCTTTCAGCAGCCGCGCTTCGAGGCTGCCGTCGATCAGCACGCCCCCCGCTTCCAAGGTGGCGCCGGCAATTACCTCCAACGACAGTTTGCATTTAACCGGAATTTTCCGCCCGCATTTTTTCAGCAACACGGCTTCTATTTCCGCCAGCGCCTCCGGACTGAATTCCCGCGCCGTGGTCACCACTGCCTGTGGAATATTTTCAGGAAACACCTTGGCGTCGATCCCGCCCAGTTCCCGCGTCATCCGGTTTACGGATTCCTCGTGCAAGGCCGCCAGTTCCTCCGCATCCAGGGCGCTGCGTATCAGTTCCAGCGCCACCTCGATACTTTTAATCGCAACCAGGCGCTCGGCTTCCTCCCGGATTTTTTCCCGCGCGCCGATAGCCCGTTGCACTACGCTTTCCGCTTCCGTCCGCGCCTTGTCCATGATTTCCTGGCGCAGTTCGGTCGCCTCCGCCTTGGCGCGGTTTTTCAGTTCCCGCATCCGATCCTCGGCCTTGCGCAGGCGCAACTGGCATTCCTCCTCCGTGTCTTCCCGCATCCGCGCGAGGTCTTTCTCGCGGCGTGAATTCTCCTCGCCCAATTTCTGCAGGCGCGCCGCTTCCGAAGCGGAAGTGGAATACATGATTTTCCGCAACACCGCCAGCAGCGCGACAAAGGTCGCCATCTGGATCAGAATCAGTTGCCAGATCATATTCCCGGACATGTCTCTCCCCGCTACATCGCTTTCAACTGGCTCGCCAACAGCGGCGTAATCAGCAACAGCGCTACAATCGCCAGCGCCTCGGCGAAAATAAGGGCGGTTATCATCGCCATCATGATTTTAGGAGCCGACGACGGATTGCGCCCCAGCGCCTGGATCGAGGCATACCCGATAGTGGCGATCACGGCGCTGGGACCCAGGATCGTCACCATCATCAGCATCATCACCATGACATACTGCATCGCTATCGCTCCACCAGCGCCACCAGTTCGCGCCCGTCAGACCGCACCACTCCCCGCCTGATCCTGATCGCCGAACTCCAGTCAAGGACAATACTGCCTGCCCGCAGCAGACTCATGATCGGACGATGATAGGGCAGCACCTCGAATTCGCCCAAGTCGCCGGGCAGGAAAACGCTGTGCGCCTCCCCCTCGAACAAAGCCTCTTTCGCTGTGAGGATGGATACCTTGAGCATGACACAAGTATATGCAGGGAGGGGGTCGACCTCAATGGATGAATGTCGGTTTTCGCAAAATTCGTACCGCCGCGGATTTACGGTTGTTCCGCCCCGTCTTGTTCGATCTCGGCAACGGTGCGGAGTTTTTTCAGCTGGTGCGACCAGATAACGAAGAAGCCCACGCTGATCAGCCCCAGGATCGCCAGCACCGCGCCAACGATTTTCCAGTTGGTCTGAACGTCGACCGGCCTGTCTGCTATCATCCGATCGAACTCCTCGGCTCTGTTGCCGGATATTTTCCGCCCCAGCAGTTCGCCCGGATCCATCCCGCCGCGGACAGTCAGGTTTTCCAGCATTCCCATGTAGTCCCGGATGGAGCCGGTGGCTTCGAGAATCTCGCGTCGCGCGCTGATATACGCCTCCACGTTTTCCTCGTCTCCCGCCTTGGAGTTTTTCTCGGCCAGCGACTGCAGGCGCGCGTCGAAATCGGCCTTGATTTTTTTCGCCGCCTCGCCGTACTCGGTTCCGCTCAGCTTATTCACGAGCTGGTCGGTGTGGCGGCGATAGACATCGATTTTTTTCTGATCGACGTCCCAGATGTTCTCGATCTCCACTTCAAAGGCTATGCTTTCCTTCGGCTTCAGCTTGACCTTCTTGCGCGCGCAGTAGCGCCCGCCTTCCTCGTCGAGCAGGATGTCCAACCCGCCTGAATCGATCACATTTCCAGGCTCTATTCCCCGAGGCAGCATACCCTTGACCTCGACCTCGCGCTCCTCGGTCTCGGATGGATTGGTCGCCAACACCTTGACCACGATCCCCTCTGCGGCGGGCGCACCGGGCGCGAACATAAATCCGGCGAGCACAACCGCCGTCATCAACATGAATATTCTAGCTCTCATTCAAACCCTTCTTCAGGCGTCATCAATATCTGGCGGCAAGCCCTAACGCCTGCCGCCAGCGCTTCATTTCCATTCCAGCCATGTCTCGACCGTGGGTTTGCCGGAACTCTTGTCCATCAAAGCCTGAATGTGCTGGGACATGGCTTTCAGTTCGGCCATGGCGTTCTGCATCTTGGCCACGTTTTCCTGCCCCTTCATGATCTCCTTGGCGCGAATGTTGTCGAAGCCGCTGTCGGCGATCATCTTGTTCATCTGGCGGATAGAGGCATTGAGCGTTTCCGCGATCTGTCCCATGTCGCCGCCAGCCGACATCTTCTTCAACGCTGCCTGGACAGAGGCCATGTCCTGCTCGATCTGTTTAACCGAGCTGGTCACCGCGCCGCTGTCGCCGCTGCTCTGCGACAGCATGGACTTGATCTCCTGCACCATGGTCTTGGTGGAGGCGGCCTCGCTCTTGGCCTGGCGTGCGTCGTTGCTGGCGGTGCTGACTCCGGCCGCGAGGTCGCTTTCGCCGGTATCGACCGTATCGGTAGCCGCGGTGTCGCCGAATACCGTCATCAACACGCTGTCGGCCGCCTGCTTGGTAGCCTCGTTACAGACGATAGTGAAGTCACCCACCCCCCAGGTTTTCTGGACTAACAACATATACTCGTAAATCCCGGTGCCGGTGACTTCCTTCATCGCGGCGCCCTGCACCCGCGTGCGGTTCTTGGCATCATAGACAGTGATGGTAGGCTTAAGACCGGTGCCGGTCTGGAACCTGATCTTGACCGTCTGCCCCTGTTCGATTGTAAGCGAACGGTTCAGGATATTCGCGCCGGAACTGCCGTTGATCGCCTCGGCGAATTCCTGGGTTATTTCCCGGAAAATGTCGCTGTTGGTGTTTTCCGCGATCACGCCGACGCTTTTCTCGATCTTCTCGACCTGCCCGACGATCTTCTCGTTCAGGCTGGTTTCAATATGCGCCACCTGTTCGGCGACGTTGGTGCCGATGGATTCCTCCAGCCGCTCGACCGCTTCCTTGATCTCGGTGGTTTGTTGCGCAAGATCAGTGCCGACGGCTTCAGTCATAGCCCGGATATTGTCGCCGATGTCGGTGCCCAGACCCGCGATGGCCTTGGGAATATTGATGCTGTACGACATGCCGGAGGAATAGGTTTCGCCCGAGAACAGAATGTCGATCTTGGCGAAATACAGCGCGTTCTGATCCAGGTTGGCCGTCGGCCAGGTCTGCCAGAAAATGCCGGTCGCGTCGGGAGTGGTGCTGACGAGAGTCTGAATCTCGTTGCCGTTCTGGTCGAAAATACGGATAGTGCAACTGGCGGCTTTTTCCAGGATCAGGCCGCCGCGCTCCATCCAACTGTTGATGCGGAAGATGTCGGTCGCCGCGTCGTAGGCGAAGCTGCTCATCACGCGATACTCCGGCGCGAGGGTGGACTCGGCCAGTTGCAAGACAAACGTTTTCGGATCGACGTCTGTCGCCCAATTGCGCTGGGTCTTGTCGAAGTAATCCGCGCGCGACCACGAGGTGGTGTGGATGCCGTAGGGATACTTGTGCATAATCGGGCTGGTCAGATTGCCTTCCGCCCAACCGGTGGAATCGACGACCGACAGCATGTCGAGATTGATCGTCCCCGAAGTGTCTTTCACGATCCAGTTCACTGTATAGTATTTTATCGTGAAGACCGCGTCGGATTCATCGGACGCGCCGGTAGCAGCATGCAACACCTTGAACTTCACGTCGGTGCTTTCCAGATTCGCCACCGTCCAGGTATAGGCGGTGGAGACAGCGGCGCCGCCGGTCCAGGGCGTGTTGACAATGGGCGCGGTGTTGATCTTTTCCCAGTTCTGATAAAGCGGCGCATCGACGGAATAGTACAGATCAACCGACGCGACGGTGCCGGTAGTGAACCATCTCACCTCCGTCGGCTTTAAAGCGTAGAATTCCTCGCCGCCGTTGGGCTTGAACACGCTGAATACCGGCACGATCTTGAACGCCTGCGACTTGTTGCCCACGGTGCCGTTATCGATATTCGTAATCCTGATCCAGCGCTGGCCCACGTGATCCGGAATGTTGGCCCAGGTATAGCTGTAAGTATCGGCAACCGGAGCGCCCACGTCCCCGCTGAAAATCTCGACCGCGCCGACAAAAGTATCATTATCGGCGTACTCGATCTTGAAGTTGTTGCTCATGGGGCCGCCCTTGGTCCAGGAGATGGTCTCGCTGTTGCCCACGCCCCACATGTTGCCCGCCGCAGGCGTAGCCACTTGCAACGTCGGATTGGTGACGATGCTGATCGGCACAGAGTTGGCGATATAAGCGGAAGTGCCTTTGTCCTTGATCCTGATAATAACCGAAGGCGCTACCGCTTCATTTGGCACCGGCCAATCGTAACTCGTTCCCGCCACCACCGTGTCGTTGGGAATGGCGTCGATCTTGGTCTCGACTCCCGCGATCACGTAGAACAGGTCGAACTTGTCAGCACCCGCGCCTACGCCGGTTCCCGCCGCGTCCCAGGTGAGAGTAGCGGTATCGCCGGAAGCGAGGATGGCACCGGTGGAGGGGTAAGTGACGCGCATACCGTTAATCGTAAAGGCGCTGGTCTGCGACTGGTAGCCGCCGAGACTGACTACCTTGATCTTGCCGGTTCCGGTGACGGGTTTGACCGTAAGCGGAATGTTCCAGACATACTGATTGGCAGTCGTGTTGACCGGAGTCGCGCCGTTCAGCGGAGTCGCGCCGTAAGTCACTCCGTCGGGAGCGTAATAAAGATTGACCGTCGCGCCCGCGCCTGCCGCCACCCACTGGATCGTGCCGTTGGAGCCGAGTTCCCAGACCGCGCCCCCAATCGGAGCAACTAGCTGTATGCCCTTGAGCGTGAATATTTCCGACTGTACAGACAGCCCCGCGTCCGCGCCGGAGACGACTTCCAGTTTCAACCGTGCCGTGGTCGAGGGCTGCGTCACCGACACGTTCACGTTCCACACCGCCGACTGGTTGCCGTCGGCCATCAGGATCGGCGCAGCGTTGATGGGAGTGCCGCCATAGGTCGCGCCGCCGTCCTTGCTGTAGTAGATATTGATGCTGCCGGAAATGCCCGCGGACGTCCATGCCACCGTTTCCGCCGCGCCCTGTTCCGCCAAGCCGCCGAGCGCTGGCGTCGTTACCTTGATTCCCTTGAGGGTGAAGGCGTCGGACACCGACTCGAACGCGCCCGCCGTAACCTTGATGCGCGCGACTGTGGAAGGCAGCAATGTACCGGGAACAGTCCAAGCGTAGGTGTTGTTGCCGGGATAGACTTCGTTAATCGAAGGCGACGCGATCACGACCTGGTTGGGGTCGGGGAACACACCGGTGGGAGAGTACGTCAGGGTGGCGTTGGCTACTCCCGTTCCCGCCGCCAGCCAGTTGATGTTATTGCCGACGGAACCGGCCGCCCACTTGTTGCCAGCCACCGGCGTGGTGATCTTCACCCCTGCCAGGGTAAAGTACGCATCGGAACTGTCCCGCATCGGCAGGGTCAGCGGCACGGGCGGGGTGTTACTGAGGTGATTGGGATCGTCGGCCGTCAAACGCAGCAGCGCCCGCACCGTAGGCAACACGTCGGCCTCGTTGGCGGGCGTCCAGTTGAGGCTGCCGATGGAGAACAACACGCCCGCCCCGCCGGTGATGCCGTGCCAGGTGGAGCCGCCGTCGGTCGAATAAGTCAGCGTTCCCTGCGGGCCGGCGTTCCGATAAGTCCAGGTGATGGTGTTGCTGCCAGAGATGCTCCAGTTCTCCGCGCCGTTGGCGGAAGTGACCTTGACTCCGGCAATGGTAAAATCGGCGGCGGAAGCGTCGTTCAGCGTTGCGTCGCTATTAGAGACTATCTTGACCCTGACCGTATTCAGCGGCACCCACGGCACTGTCCAGCCGTAAGCATTGGCGCCATCGGAATTGACGACATTGTTGTTAAGCAGCGTCCAGGTACCACCACTGTTGACGGAATAGTAGATCGACACCGTCGCACCGGCACCGGCGGAATCCCAGGTGATATCGTTGCTGGCACTTCCTGCCTGCCAGATCTCGCCACCGTTGGGGGCGGTGATTTCCAGATTGGCGAAAGTGAAAACCGCGTCGGAAGTATCGTCCAGTTTGGCGTCAAGGTCGTTGGAAAAAATTCTGATCCTCGACAACTGGCTGGGAGGTGCGTTCACCGCCCAGGTGTTATAGGAATTCAACCCCGGATTGTTCGGCACCGCATTGTCGACCGTGACCCAGGTCGCGCCATTGTCGATAGAATACTGAATAGTCACGGTATTGGCCGCACCCGCCGATTTCCACTGGAGATTGGGGAAGGTGCCCGCACCCAGTTGCTCGCCGCCGTTAGGATAAAGCACCCTCAGCCCCGCCAACGTAAACGCGGCGTTGGAGTTGTCAGGCAAGCCAGGTGCGTTGAACTTCTCCACCCGCAACAGCGCATTTTCGGAATAGAGCGCGTCGACTTCCTTGGAAGCGCCGATCGTCCAGTTGGTGGAGTTGGCGCCTTGCACGTTGACGGGAGTCAGGAACTGCGTCCAACTGCCGCCCCCGTCGAGCGAGTAATACAGCCTTACCGGCGAACTCATCGCCTGCGAGGACAGCCAGCTTACCGTCTCGGTATCGCCGACATACCACTTTTCCCCGCCGTTAGGGGCGACCATCATAAAGCCCTGATCGACGGTGAAATGCGCGGCGCTTTCGGCATAGACCTGGGCAGGGAATCGCTCGTCGGTGATTCTGATTTTCGCCTCGGTAGTGGTCTCGGTCGGCGCAGTGAAACCTACGAAGAGATCGGCGGTGCCGTCCACCAGTTGCGGAGAGCCGATAGGCAATTGCTGCCAGGGCGAGGCGTCGGTCTTGCGATACCATAGCTTGCAATTCGCGGCGCTGACCGGCCCCTCGTGCGTCCAGGTGATATCGTGCGGCGCGCCCAGCAGCAGTGTCTCGCCGCCGTCGGGAGCGGTGATGTCGAAGGAAGGATAGGCGATGTTGAAATTATTGTCGGAGACGTCAAAGACTGTCGCGTCGCCTACATCCCGTACCCGGAGCCGCGCCTGCACGGAAACCGCCGCCTCGGGAATGTTGCTCCATGAATAGGTGAATGTTCCGTCCGCGTTGCCGTCGTCGGCGTCGTGGATGGTCGTGTTGGCCTCGATCACCGTCCACGCGCCGCCGCCGTTAGTGGAGTAGGATATCTCCCAGTTGTCGCTGACCGTGCCGGAATGCGTCCAGGTCAGACTGCCGTCGCCGGAGACATACCACTTTTCCGTCCCGGCATTGGGAGAAGTCACCGTCACCGCGCCGGCCGAATACTGGAGATCGACCTGATCCAGTTCGACGTACTGCTGGCCGTGGGCGGCGTGGAGGAAAGCCTTCCATTTAAAGGTGCCTGCCCCGAACGCTTCATAGAATGCGGTCAGGTTGGTGTTGATATCAGCCGCTGTATTCGCATTAGCGTAACCGCCCACCGTCGCCAGCCAGGACGCGCCGTTCCAGTAATACCAGGTCGTGCCGTTGTCGTTGGAAACCTGGTAACGGATTTCTCCCTGGTTACCGCCGCCGGGAGTGTGGGCAAAAGACGTCAGATATCCCGCGAACACCTGCCCCGTATTGGGAATTATGAAAGGATTATTTATAGCATAGAAAGCGCGGGAGAACTCCACTCCGCGCAGGAACGGCGTAGCCAGACCCGTCTCGCCGAGAAGTTCCGCGCGGTAATACAACAACTGAGACGGAGCCGCCAGATTGAGCGTCGCGGGATTGGCGCTGACATACTGTCCCGCCGCGCCGTTTTCGTCGGTCCAGGTCGCGCCGTCGGTCGAGACTTGCATCCGCAAGCTGCCGGTGCCGCGCAGATAATGCTCCTTCAACTCGTCCTGGGTGAGTGCGCGCTTGTAAATGGCCACCTCGTCGACCAGGCCGCTGAAGGCATAAGCGTCGCCCCAGCTTGCGCCGCCGCAGCCGATAGCCAGAAAACTGGCGCTGGACTGCGCGTCAAGCCCTACCGCGGAAGCGGGGGTTCCTGGCTTGCCGTTGACATAAACATAGAACCAGTCGCCATCCTTGACCACGGCCACGTGATACCACTTGTTGAGATCGGAAATCGCGCCAGTGACCGAACTCACCCGCCAGCCGCCGTCCACCCACCAGCGGATGTAATTGCTGTACATGTTGAGGATATAGCCTCCGGCACCGTCGTACTTGCCGAGGATGCCGCTGTTGTTATTGTAATTCAACGGGTAAATCCAGGTCTCGAAGGTGTAGTCGCCGGAAGTGAAAGCGAGATCGGGATGATCCGCCACTTCTATGCGCCGACCAGTAGCATAGAAATTGCCGCACTTGCCGAATTTCCCCGCCGCCTGCTCGGTCGTGCCGCGCGGCGTGCCGACATAGCTTCCAACCGTCGGGTTCACGCAAGCGTTGTCGATCGTCCAGGTCGCGTCATCCAGTTTC
>JAGUZQ010000121.1 GCA_020060765.1 Planctomycetota bacterium
AAAATAAGTTCCCTCGCCCCCTGAGGGGGAGAGGGTTAGGGTGAGGGGGTCACCTATGATCGTCGATTTCCGGTTCGCGAAGCATAATTTGCGGAAACCACTCACCCCGACCCTCTCCCCTTGTCAGGGGCGAGGGGGATTTTAATGCGATAGCCCTGGCGCAGTGGCTTTACCATTGTCGGAGCTGCCTTATGCCTGGTTCTGCGTTGCCTTTTCCGCCCCGGGACAACGGGGAGATTGCCCGTACGCCGGAACGCTATCTCCTGCGCGGCAGGAAAAAACTGTTGGCGCGTTTGATTGACGTGGTTGGCAATACCGCATGTTTCTGCGGCAGGCTGTTCAGGCCGGTATCCGCTTTCGACGTGGGAAAAGTCGGACGGATTCTGGTAATCAAACTCGACCACATCGGCGACGTCATCATGGCTACGTCTTTTCTGCTGGAGTTGCGTCAGCATTTCCCCGAAGCACAAATCGACGTCATGGCAAAGCCTTCGTGTGTCGCTCTGCTGAAATACAATCCCGCTGTCGATAATATAATTCCGTTCGCGGCCAAATGGAGCATGCGCCAGACCGACGGCGACGACAAGCGCGAATTTACCGCGCATCTTTCGGAAAAATACGATCTGGTCTTCAGTATGCGCGGCGACCTGCGGGAAAATTATCTCGCGTGGCGGATCGGCGCGCCCTGGCGGGTAGGTTATGCGATCCGGGGCGGAGATTTTTTTCTTACCCATGTGGCGGCATACGACACTAATATTCATCAGACCGACCGCGACCGGGAGTTGTTTTCCTGTCTTGGTCTGCCGCAAAAAGAAAAACCGCTGCCCCGAATTTTTCTGCAGGAAGAGGAAACACAGCAAGCCGCCGAATTCCTGCGTAAAAGCGGAGTTGATCTCAACCGATCCATGATTGTCATTGCGCCGCAGGCTGCCAGCGTGCTGAAGGCCTGGCCGGTGGAACGCTTTATCCGCGTCGCGCAAGCGATGCAAAACCCGCAGGCAAGCGTGGTGTGCATGTTGCCGCCTGAAGGGGAGAAAATCAGGCGCGAATTCGCGGAAAAGGCTCCCCACGTCATTTTGCCCGAGCCGGTGGATTTGCGCATTCTCGCCGGAATTTTTTCCCACGCGCAAGTCGTGATCTGCAACGATTCCGGGCCGATGCACCTGGCTGCGGCGGTGGGGACAAAAGTAGTAGCTGTTTTCGGCGCAACCTGCGACGACATCACCGGCCCCCCGCCGGGCTGCGGCCAGGTGCTGGCGCCAACCGAAAACCGCCCCCGCTGGTATGCCGGAACTCCCCCGCCGCCGGAAGATGATTGCCTGCGCGCACTGGAATCTGTTTCGGTAGAAAGCGTGGTCGCGGCGGCGGAAAATATCTTGCGGGAAATTAAAAATTGACAATGTCCGCGCCGTCAGTATAATTCATTACATATATATTTTTCCATACATACCATCATACTATCATATTCGCGTTGGCCATTTTTTTAGGAGTCGAGAGAGGTATACTTTTATAAAGTGGAAGTCTGCCTGTTATCATACCATAATCTCTCCGACCCGCGTTCCCGGCCTGATACCTGCTTTTTATATCAAATGATACTGTTTGATCGTCTTTGAATGACGATAAACAGCGAGTAGGAGCAGCGAAACTACAGGTTTCGACAAAAAACAGTCAGCTTTCGACAACAGCGGAGAACCGAGTTGGGTCAGTTGTTCGCTATTATCAGAAACACCGTGCTGGAGACTATCCGCCAGCCGGTCTACGCCCTGGTCACGGTTCTGACCTGCGGGGTGATTGCCTTGTCGCCCGCGTTCGCCGCGCATATCTATACTTTCGGCGCAGGCAGCGGCATGGAACATTCCGCCGAACGGATGGTGGCGGATCTGGGACTGTCCACCGTTTTGATGGCCGGGTTGCTGCTGGCGGTTTTTTCCACCGCCAGCGTCATCAGCCAGGAAATCGAAAACAAAACCGCCTTGACCGTACTCTCCAAAAGCATTCACCGCTCCACCTTCATTTTCGGCAAATACCTGGGAGTCTCGGTCGCAATCGGCCTGTCTGCCCTGACCGCGACCATGACGCTGCTCCTTACTATCCGCATGGGCGTGGCGGTGGCGGTAAGCGATCCTATCGACATGTGGGTACTGGCGGGAATGCTGCTGGTTTTTATCCTGGCTGGAATCGTGGCGACTTTCCGTAATTATTTCAAAGGCAAGCCGTGGATCGGCTCGTTTATCGTCTTTTACATTATATTTATGTTTGTCCTGTTTGCCGGATTTTCCCTGATCGACAAGGAACACAATCTGCTGTTTCTGGCAACGACAGATGGTGAAAATATCATGAGTCCCTCGCGCATCGTCTCCTACGACTGGGAAGTGGCGCGTGCGGCGCTGCTGACGTTGGAAGCGGTTTTCATCATGGCGGGAGTGGCGGTCGCGGCCAGCACCCGGTTTTCCACCGGCGGCAATTTTTCGGTCTGCATTATCGCGTTTCTCGGCGGGCTGACTTCGGAATTCGTGAGGGCGAAAGTTGCGACTCTGGTGGCGCAGGAAAAATTATGGTCTTCAGCTTTGCCGCTGGCGAAAACGTGGCAGGCGCTGGTGCCTGATCTGCAAACTTTCTGGATGAGCGACGCGTTGACGCGCGAGATGCCGATCCCGTTTGATTATATGTTACAGGCGACCGCCTACGCTGGTTGCTATATTCTGGCGATGCTGTTCGTGGCGGCGTTCATGTTCGAGAAACGGGAAGTGGCGTAAGGAGGGAAATAAAAATGTCGGGCAGGACAATGTTGTTAGCGTGGGTAGCGGTGTTGAGCTGCTGCCTGGGGGCGCGGGCGGAAGAGGCGCAGTTCGAGGGGAAGATCAGCGAGGTCACGGTCTACACTTCCGGTACGGCTGGAGTAGTGCGCAGAGGGGAGATAAATTTGCAGGCGGGGCGTAATGTTATCAGAAGCGCGCCGCTGCCGGAAAAGGCCGACCCCAGCAGCATCCAGGTTAAGGTAGGTGGCGGAGCGAAGGTGGAGGCGGTCGAGACGCGGCGTTTGCTGGTGGACGAAAAAATAATGGAAGGCAAGCGCGCGGAACATCGCGAACTGCTGCGGCGGGAAGAAGACAAACTGTTTGCCGCGCAACAGGAACTACAGGCGATTAACGAGAAAATGCAAAGCCGCAACGAAACGCTCGACCTGCTGAACAAGATACGCCAGCAGGCCGCGCAGACGGCGGGACGGGAAATGACTATACAGAAGATGAATGTTGAGGACTGGGAAAAAGCGGTGCAATTTGCCGAAAGCCGTTCGGTTCGGGCGCGGGAGGAATTGATCAGCTTCGCCCGGGAACAACGCGAAGCGGGGCGGAAACTGGAAGAAGTGCAGCGGGCTTATAACGAAGCGCAAAACAAGTACCCGAAGGAGATTTACGAAATCCGCGCCTTCGTCACCGTGGCTTGCGCGCAAGCGGTCGAGGCGCCGCTGGAGGTTACATATAATGTAAATGGCGCGACGTGGGAACCGAGTTACCGCGCCGGGGCTGATCTGAAAAATAAAAAAGTGACGCTGGAGGTGTTTGGCTCGGTCAGTCAGAATTCGGGCGAGGACTGGAACAATGCAACCCTCAGCCTCTCCACCGCCCGCCCCGACCTCGGCACCGATGTGCCAGTGCTTAATCCGTGGTATATTCATGTTCATCCCGGACAAGTTGCGCGTAACGACCATCGTAACATAACGAGCGGCCTTAATACTCTCAGCTTCGGACTTAATGCGCCGATTCAACAAGTAGAACCTTCTCCCAAAGAGGAGGAAGACGATTACGAAGACGCTCCTGTCACCTCGGTCGAAAGCGGCGGGATGGCGACGGTGTTTACCGCGCAGGCTCCGGCTGATATTCCCTCCGACGGGCAGATGCACAAGATTCCGGTCGGCATAATCCGGTCGCCTATCACGATCGAACATTATTCGATTCCGAAAATTCTGCAACACGCCTTTATCTCGGCGGAGACAGTCGAAAAAACTCCGTACCCGCTGCTGCCGGGAGTCGTGGACGTGGTGGTGGGAGATTCGTTTGTCGGCCGCGGCATGATGAAACTGACTGCGCCGGGCGCGAAGATCAAACTCGGCCTGGGCATCGACGAAACGGTCAAAATCTCGCTGCGTCTGCTGGAAGACCGGGTCGACCGCAAGCGTCGCGGCGACCGGGTGGCGACTACCAACGTGTTCGAGATCAATGTCACGAGCTACTCGACCGAGGAAATCACGCTTAACATCATCGACCAGTTGCCAGTGTCCAAGTCCGGCGAAGTCAAGATCGACTACGGTCGCGAAGCCAGCCGGGCGCTGCGCGGCGCGGAATTCCCGGGTCAGTTGAAGTGGGTGCGCAACCTCACGCCCAAGGGAACAGACCGCATCGAATTCGACTTCGTGATCGAATATCCGGAACATCTGCGGCAGGCGTTGGATTCGAAGGGAAATAGCGTTCAGACATATGATATTGATAATGTATTGCAAATGGAGATTTCCGATCACAACGAAACTAATAACGGAAAAGTCTATAATCAGCCCAGATTCGAAAAACGACGGGAACAGCGGGCGGTGACAAATAAGTGCAAGTTTTAGCTTCAAAACCAAAGTCATGAAGAAAGGTAGTCCATGCCGACTGACGTGAACCAGAAAAGGCTTGATCCCAAGCGGGCGGAATTTGTCGCCATGCTGGGGTTGATCCTGCAATTCGTGATGCTGCCGGTGACGGCGTTGCTGGCGGCGACTACCGCTTCCTCGGCGCTGGGCATGGCGCGGTGGCAGGTGGCTATCGGCATCATCTTCTGGGGGCTGTCGTGGCTGCATCTGAAACTGCGCCGCAACGCCCGGGAAGAAATTTACGAGCTGGAAGAAGCAGAACGCCGCCGCAAACGCCAGGGCATGGAAAGCCTCTTCGCCGGAGAAGCCGAGGCCGACGCGGCGCGCAACCTGAAACTGATGGATAAATATCTCGCGCCCGCGGCAAGCGTTTTTATCGCGCTGCTGTTCCTGCTGCCGGGATTACTGGTAGTTGCGCGGGCTTTGATCGAAAAGCGCGGCGTGTGGGACATCGTGTCCGAAACCGAGCCGCTGGCCGGCGAATACGCCTACGGCGCGGCGGTGGGGGCGATTTTCCTGGCGCTGGTGTCTTTCCTGCTGGGGATGTACGCGGCGGGGCTGGCGCGGGAAAAAGCGTGGAGTCTGCTCCGGGCGGGCGCGGGCAACATGCTCGCGTCTTCCGCGTTCCTGTTTCTTTCCGGCGTCGGCCTGGCGCTCAGCCACCGCGACTGGATTCAGGACTGGCCTGACCGTATTATCACGGCGGCGGTCTGGGTCTGGATCATCCTGCAGGCGGCGGAGATGATTATCAATTTCGTGCTGGATTTCTACCGTCCGCGTGTGGCGGGAATCGAAACCCGCCCGGCCTACGATTCGCGTCTCTCAGGATTGTTGGCCGAGCCGCAGGGGTTGTTCCATACTTTCGCGCACACGATGGATTACCAGTTCGGTTTCAAGGTTTCCGAAACCTGGTTTTTCCGGTTTCTGGAAAAGGCTTTCGCGCCGCTGATTCTGATTCAACTGATCACGTTTTATCTGCTGACTTCCTTTGTCGTGGTGCGACCAGGGCAGCGGGCGATTGTCGAGCGCTGGGGCGCGCCGCGCGGAGTGGCGCAACTGCCGACCGCAGACGCGGACTGGGACAAACTCGCGCCGCCGCTGGGGCCGGGGCTGCACCTGAAATGGCCGTGGCCCATCGAAACCGCGCAGGTATACGATTTCTCCCGCGTCAATATCATGACAGTCGGCTACAAGATCCGCGACGAGCAGGAGGAAAAGGAAAAATCCGAAGCGTTGGCGGGGAAAATCGTCACCTGGGACATGGAGCACGTTTCGGACGAAACGAAATACCTGATGCCGCTGCCTGAGGAAATGGCTGACGGCGTGAAAACGGAAAGCGAAAAACAGAAAGCGGTGGATGTGCTGCTGCTGTCGGGCACCTTCGCGCTGGAATACACGATCGGCAATGACCGCCCCGGCGATCTGTACCGTTACGCCTATAAATACCGCGACGCGAAAGCCGCGTTGCGGGCGCTGCTGGAACGGGAAATCACTTCCTATCTCGCCGGAGCAGACTTCTGGGAACTGCTGGGGCGAAATCCAGAAAAAGCCCGGGTCGAAATGGAACGGAATATGCGCGATATTTTGCGCCGGGAAAAACTCGGCGTCAACGTGGTACAGCTTAACCTGCATAACGTCCATCCCCCGGCTGGAGAAGTGGGCAAGGCTTTCCAGCAGGTGCTGGCCAGCCGCCAGGAAAAGGAATCACTGATCTACCGGGGTGAAATCGACCGCGCGAAAATAACGGGGCTGGCGCCCAGCGAAGCGGATAAGATCGTGAAAGAAGCGGAAGGCTATCGCCAGCGGCGGGTGATGGTATCGCGCGGCGAAGCGGAGAATTTCGCCAGCCAGATGAAAGCCTCCGCAGCCGCGCCGGAAGCGTATCGCACGCGGATGCGGATGCGGACGCTGGAGGAAAGTCTGCAGGAGCCACGCAAGATCATCCTGCCGCGTGACGTGACGGTGGTGATCGACGACGCGCAGCCGCTGTCGCCCGACATGATGGAAATCCAGAAAGACATCGCCGCAGAGGTGAACAAATAAAGTCTCCAGTTGACAGTCTCCAGTGCTGGTTTGCGGGAGAATGTTCGGGGCAGGAGGAAGGAAAAGATTTACGAGAGTGATTCGGCGCTTAGGACAGCGCCCCATAAATAGAGGAACAATCTGGAGACTGTAAACTGGAGACTGGAGACTTGACTTCGCAGGAGACTGAAAAGTGAAAAAGATTTTTCTGACGCTGGTAGTGGCCGCCGCACTGGTAGTGGGACTGTTCCTCTACACCGTCTGCTTCACCGTGCAGGCCGGCACGAGTTCCGCCGTCTACACTCTCGGCGCGATTACCGCCGTCCGGGACGAACCCGGATTTTACCTGAAATGGCCGTGGCCGTTCCAGTCGGTGGAGACGGTCGACACCCGCGTGCGGATGCTGGAGGTGCCGGGCAAGGAACAGCAGACCAGCGACCAGTACAGCGTCATCGCCTCCGTCTCGGTCGGGTGGCGGGTGCGCAATTCACAAAAGGACGTGGTGAATTTTCTCACCAAGATGAAGAACGAGGAGGAGGCGCGAAAAAATATCATGAATCGCGTGTTCGGCGCGCGGCAAAGCCTGATTACAGAAACCAAACTGACCGACATCGTCTCCACCGAATCTTCCCAGCGGGAGGCGTATGAGAAATTTGAAGCCCGGCTGCAGGAAAAGGTACAGCGGGAACTGGACGCGGCGGCGGCGGATTACGGCATCGAAATCGCTCTGCTGAAAATCAAATCCATCGCTCTGCCGGAGGAAGTCACGCAGAAAGTGACCAGCCGCATGGTGGACGAGCGCGGGCGCATCTCGCAGCGCCTCCGTTCCGACGGCGAGAACGAGGCGGAGAAAATCCGCAACCAGGCGAAACTCGAACGCGAGATTCTGCTGAGCCAGGCCGAGGAAAGCGCGCGCCGCATCCGGGGCGAGGGCGACGCGCAGGCGGCGGAGCATTATCGCTTGTTCAAGAAAAATCCGGAACTGGCGAATTTCCTGCGCCGGCTCGACGCCCTGAAAGAAATTCTGAAAAAACGTTCAACCATCGTGTTGCCTGCCGACCGGCCGCTGGACGGGCTGCTGGAAAATCCGCCGCAGGTGCCGGTGCGCCCGTTGGATAAAGGGGAAAAATAAGATGGCAGAGACAGATTCCTCCCCGCAGGAGCAACGCGAAGAACCTATTCCGGAAAAGGTGCATACCCACGCCCACGACGGTCACACGCACGAGGGGTGTCCCGCGTGCAAGCCGGTGGAGCCGCTCACCGCTGCGGAAGAGGCGGCGATTGAAGCTGATCCGGCAGCGCGCAGCCTTGCGCGGGCGCTTTCCACCAGCTTCGGTTTGTTGAAACTGGTGATGGCTACGTTACTGGTATTTTTCCTGCTGGACTCGCTGACCTATATCAAGCAGGGCAACGTGGGACTGGTGAAAAGATTCGGTCGGTATCTGCGCAATCCCGACGGCAGTTACCGCACCTTCGCTCCCGGCAGCCTGGTCTTTGTCTGGCCGGAACCGGTTGAAAAACTGGACGAGATCCTGCTTAAAAACCAGTTGCTGGAAATCGACGCCACCTATTGGCCGGAAGAAAAATCCCAGGGGCCGATTGATCAGAAAACCGGCCTGACTCCCAAGGAAAAACTCGCGCCCGGCAAGGACGGCTACAACCTCACCGGCGACCTGAACATTCTGCACACCCGCTGGAAAGTCGAGTACAACGTTTCCGATCCGGTTCGCTACCGGCTGGCGGCGGGGAATCCGGAAGAGGTGTTGCGGGCGCTGGTCTGCTCGGCGGTGATGAAAAACATGTCCGGTGTTTCGGTCGATGTGCTTTACCGCAATACCGACGACCTGTTCCGCAGCATCGGCAAGGATGTAAATGAGGCGCTGGCTGACGCGGAGGGTTCGCGCTGGGGTTTGAAACTGGTAAATATCACCAACGACGGCCTGCTGCCTCCGGGCAAGACGCAATCGGCTTTTAACGCCGTCACCAGCGCTGTCTCCGAGAAAAACCAGTCGGTCGACAAGGCGCGCGCGGAATACGCGAAAATCGTGAAGGAAGCCGATACCGAAGCCGACCGCATGGTGAAAGAGGCAAAAGGCTATGCGCGGACAGTGGTGGCAAAGACCAAGGGCGACGCGCAACGGTTGCAGGATCTGCTGGAGAAATTCCCGGATGACGCGGAAGGATGTTACATCTATCTGCAGCAATACCGTTACGATCAGCTTAAGGAAATGCTGGCCGGGACGAAACAATATCTGCTCAGACCCGGCAAGACCTGGTTCCGCATCGGTTCGACTCAGGACGAAATGACTTTGGACAACCCGGAGGAGGCTAAATGACGGCTGGCTCTTTACCTAAATTGGAAGAAGCGTCCGCGGCGGCGGAACAGGCTGAAAAGCAGCGGCAGAACGCGGTCTGGCTGTTTGCGACCTTCGTGGGCGGCGCGTTTATTTTTAACTCGTTCCTGGCAGGCTGGATTTACGAATCCGGCCTGGCCGAAAAGGAACGGATTATCAGCAGCCTCTGCGCGCTGGTGGGGGCGATTTTTCTCGCCGCGCCTCTGCTCCTGCGCGCGGCGAAGGAAATCACTTCCGGTCGCCTGCACATGGGCGAACTGGCGGCGCTGGCGGTGCTGGCGTGTTTTGCGGTGGGGAAATACCAGGAAGCGGGACTGGTGGCGTTTTTCCTGATGCTGGCAGAACTGCTGGAAAGCCGGACTGCTTTGGGCGCGCGCGCGGCGGTGGAAAACCTGATCCGGCTTACACCGAAAGAGGCGCATCTGCTGAGCAAAGGCAAGGAAAGCGAAACGCCAGTCAGCGCCTTGAAGCCTAGCGACGTGATCCGCGTGCGCCCCGGCGAAAACGTACCTGCCGACGGGAAAATCATTACTGGCGAAAGCACGCTTAATCAGGCCAGCGTTACTGGCGAGAGTCTGCCGGTTGACAAATTGAAAGGCGACACAGTGTTTGCCGGAACCATCAATCTCACCGGCATGATCGAGGTGGAAGTGACGCGCGTGGGAGCCGACACGACCCTGGGCAAGGTGCGCAACCTCATCCTGCAGGCCGAGGCAACCCGCCTGCCGATCATGCGCCTGATCGACAAGCACGTCAGTTGGTACACCCCGACCATCATCATGGTCGCCGCGATTATTCTCTATTTCACCAAAAGCGTCGACAACGCCATTACCGCACTGGTAGTGACCTGCCCCTGCGCGCTGGTACTGGCTACGCCTACGGCGATGGTGGCGGGATTGACCTGCGCGGCGCGGCTGGGCATTCTCATCAAGAATATCGCGCACCTGGAATCGGCTTCCGGCATGACGGCGATCGTGTTCGACAAGACCGGCACTCTTACCACCGGCGAATTGGCAGTGACGCGGCTCGCGCCTGTCGAAGGGATTGAACCGGCGGAATTGCTGCGGCTGGCCGCGTCCGCCGACCGCCACTCCAACCACCCTACCGCACGCGCGCTGGTGAAAGTCGCGCACGAAGCGAAAGTGACTCTGGCCGAACCGGACAAATTTACCGAATTCGGCGGCAAGGGCGTTTCGGCTATTGTCGCTGGCGTCGAGATCAAGGTCGGGCGCATGAGCTGGCTGGAGGAGCAGGGGATTTCCGCCGCCGCCCTGGAGCAGCCGACCAAGCAGGAAGATGAAGGCTATTCCACTATTTATATCGCGCGCGCCGGAACCTGTCTGGGTTGGATCGGCATGACCGACCGCACCCGTCCGGAGGCGCGCAAGGCTACCGAGGAACTGGCGCAGCTAGGCATCCGCAATATCACCATGGTAACCGGCGACCGCTGGGGCGTGGCGCGGCGCGTCGCGGAAGAACTGGGCTGCACCGACGTAGTGGCGGAATGTCTGCCCGAACGCAAACTGGAGTTGGTTGAAGAACTGAAGCAGAAAGGCCTGCGTGTGGCCGTGATCGGCGACGGCGTGAACGACGCTCCGGCTCTGGCAGCTGGCGATTTGGGCGTGGCGATGGGCGCGGCTGGCAACGATGTCGCTATTCACTCCGCTTCGATCGCGCTCTTGAGCGACGACCTCGCGCGGCTGCCGTTCCTGATCCGGCTAAGCCGCCATGTCCGCCGGGTGGTAGTCGAAAACCTCAGCTTGGCTATTCTGTTTGTGCTGATGGGACTGGTCGCGGCGGGAATGGGATGGCTCACTCCTATCACTGCGGCGGTGTTGCACCTGATCAGCAGCTTCCTGGTGATTTTTAATTCCGCGCGCATCGTCCGCTTCGGCGAGGAACTTGCACCCCACGCGCCGGGATGATGCGTCAGGAATAGGGATAGTATTCATAAGCTGTCACCCAACTACCGAACGTCATTCCCGCGCAGGCGGGAATCCAGGAGGTGTTGCGTACGGTTCCCCACTGGATTCCCGCCTGCGCGGGAATGACGATTTGTAAGAAACGCGGAAGTAGAACTGAACCCGCGAGACCGACAAAGGAAGTCATGAAAAGAATTGCGCCGTATCTGTTCATGCTGCTATTCGTCGTCGGTTGCGACGAGGGGAGACCTGTTTCCCCACCGCCGGATTTGTCGGCATACGAATTCCGCGAAGGCGACGTGCTGTTGCAGCATATCCCCAGCCGCTTGGGTTCGGTGATTCGCGACATTACCGAATCGCGTTATTCGCACTGCGGGCTGGTGGTGAATAACGGCGGGCGACTGGCGGTGATCGAGGCGATCGGGCCGGTGAAATATACTTCTCTCCCCGAATGGGTGGGGCAAGGGCAGGGAAATGATTTTACCCAACTGCGCCCGGCGGGACTTTCAGCGGAGCAGCTTGCGCAAGTCGCTGGCGAGGCGCGGAAACTACTGGGCAGTCCTTATGACCTCCAGTACGATCTGGATGAAAATAAAATCTACTGCTCGGAATTGATCTACAAGGCTTTTCTGCGCGGCGCCAAATTGAAGGTAGGGGCGTTGCAGAAACTGGAGGAGCTGAACTGGCAGCCTTACGAGAATTTCATCCGGCATCTGGCCGGGGGCGGGTTGCCGCTTGAGCGCGTGCTGGTGACGCCGGAATCGCTGGCGAAAGACGAAAATTTCAAACAAGTCGCATCGAATTTTCCCGCGGCTGTGCACGAACCCTCGCACGAAACCAAAGATCTCGCGGGGATTTGGGCAGGCGTCTATACCATCAAAGGACTGGATGAAGCCACGGCGGAAATTGCTTTCGACGCGAAAGGAAAATTCCTGCGCGGGGAAATCCGTTCCGCCGGGGAATATATACGGATCGTTTCCGTGCGCGTAAACCCGTTCAAGAAACAGCGCGCGTTCGTAGCGGTGTTACAGGACAGCCGCGGCCTGACCGCCGCTATCGAAGCGTGTTTCAAGGACAACCGCCGCCGCCTGATCGGCACCTGGAAAGACAGCCAGGGTTATACCGGCGTGTTTTCGCTGGAGCGGCTGACGGAAAATATGCAGGAGTAGCTAATGCCGGTTCTTCCCGTAATCCAGACTTACGAACTGACCAAGGAATACCGCCATCCGCTGTTCCCCTGGTTGATGCGGGCGCGGGCGTTGTCCCATCTCACGCTCGCGGTGGAACCTGGCGAAATTTTCGGGCTGCTCGGTCCTAACGGCAGCGGCAAGAGCACCACGATCAAACTGATTCTCGGTTTGATTTTTCCGACCTCAGGGCAAGCCGCGATTTTCGGACAGCGCCCCGACGACCAGGAAGTGAAGTCGCGCATCGGTTTTCTGCCGGAGGAAAGCTATCTGTACCGTTTCCTGAGCGCGGAAGAGACGCTCGATTTTTACGGGCGCATCTTTGGCCTGTCTCGGCAGGATCGGAAAAAGCGCGTCGAATCCCTGCTGAATCTGACCGGCCTGTGGAGCGAACGCGAGCGACCGGTAATCGAATTTTCCAAGGGAATGCAGCGCCGCATCGGTATTGCCCAAAGTCTGATCAACGATCCCGACCTGGTGATTTTCGACGAGCCCACCACCGGCCTCGACCCCATCGGCACGCGCGAGATCAAAGACCTGATTCTCTACCTGCGCGACAAGGGCAAAACCATTTTCATGTCCAGCCATCTGCTGGCCGACGTGGAAGATGTCTGCGACCGGGTGGCGATTCTCTACGGCGGACGCGCGCAGGCGATCGGGCGGATTCACGACCTCCTGTCGGCGGAAAAACTGACGCAGATTACAGCGGAACTGGAACCGGAGACGGTGGAGGAAATCGAAGAGCTGATCCGCGAGCGCGAGGGAGAGGATACGGAAATCAAGATTTCTCCCCCGCAGGAAAGGCTGGAACAGTTTTTTCTGCGCGTGGTCAACGAAGCGCGCCAGCGGCGGGACGAAACCAGCGGCGCGGCTGCTTCCACCGGCAGTCTCGATTTCATGGACGAACCGAAGCCCGAGGAAACCCTGTTGCGGAATCTGGCGGCAGGCGGGAAGGAAATCGCTACGCCTGTCGAACTCTCCGATGAAGCGCCGACCGACGCCGGTCTGCTGGATAAATTCACCGTGCAGGAAAAATCTGAAAATGAAACCGTCATCCCGTCCGGGAAAAAGCCGGACGTCGATCATTCCGTGTTGGACAGCCTGACGCGGAAAGAGGAGTAGCGATGGGGCCTCTCTGGGCAATCGCCAGAAACACAATCCTGATGACGGTGCGCCGCCGCGCGCCGCTGGTGCTGGTTCTGTTCGTGGTGATCGCCGCGCCCGCGCTCAGTTTTTTCGCCGAGGGCGACAGCACTATCGCCGGGCGCATGAAAATTATCCTGACCTACAACTTCACCATTATTTCCGCGCTGCTGATGGTTCTCATGCTGCTACTGTCGGCGACAAGTCTGGATTCGGAAATACGCGGCAAGCAGATGCTGCTGCTGGACGTGAAACCGATTACCCGCTGGAAATTGCTGCTGGGAAAATGGCTGGGCATGATTCTGCTCAGCGGCTGGCTGCTGCTGATCATGGGCGTGATGACCTACGCGGCGGTGATGTTCAACGCGCGGATGGTGCGCGGTGCGCCGGAGCAGTTGCTGGAGGCGAATCGGCAGGTGCTGGTCAGCCGTCGTTCGTTCCGCCCGGAAATGCCTGATGTGGAGCGGGAGATTGCCCTGTTCGAAGCGCAGTTGAAACAGGAAGGCAAACTGGACGCAAGCAAGTGGGACGGGAAAAAAATCCGCGAACAGGCGCGCGAATATGTCAGGATGAATCTCTGGCCGATTCCTTACGGCGCTGGACGCGGTTTCAGTTTCAAAAATCTTCCCCCACCCGGCCAGCGTAACGCCGCCTTTACCGTGCGGTACAAAGTTCACGGTTCCCGCGGCTCGGAAGGAGGCGGCTGGCTCAACCTCGGCTGGCAGCTCACCCATCCCGACAGCGGCGTGGTCTATTCCGAGGAAACGACCTTGAAGTCCGGCAACTCCAAGGAATTCGAAATGGACGCGCAGGCCATTGGCGCCGACGGCTCGCTGGAGGTGATCCTGTTCAACCTCTCCGGCCCGGAAGGCGACAAGCCACCCGCCATGTTGAACGTGCCGCTTTCCGACGGCCTGGAGGTGCTGGTTCCCAGCGGCAGCTTCGAGGGGAATTTCGCGCGCGCGTTGTTCCTGCTGTGGATCAGGTTGGCGATGATCGCAGGCATCGGTATTGCCGTCAGCACTTTTCTCAGCGGGCCGATCGCGGCGTTTTTCGTCCTGGGCTTGCTGGCCGTCGGCCTGTGCAACAGTTTTGTCAGCGGCGTGGCGGAATCAGGCGCACGCAAATTTCTGCGCACCCAGACCGAACTTTCACCCGAGGCGCAAAAAAAGGAAGCTGAGAAAACAGGCTGGGACAAAACCACGGAATTCGTCTCGCAAGGTTTCGACGCGGGGCTGCTGAATTTTCTGCGCGTCATGCCTGATTTCGATAAGACCGATCCAGTCGCGGATCTGGTGGTGGGACGGGAAATAACCTACGGCAGATTGTTGTGGCGGATGTTCATCGAACTGGGGCTGCACCTGGGCATAGTCGCGGCGTTGGGCGTGAATGCTTTTTACCGGCGCGAAGTGGGCTTACCTACAGGATAAGAGGAAACCGATGCGCGGTTCTAATTTCTGGCGCTATTTGTTTTTGCTCATTGCCTGCGGCGGCTTGCTTGCGGGCTACAGCCTGCAACCGGGACTGCGTCATGTCCGCGTGAAATACCGCCTGGTCAGCAACAGCAGCGACGAAGGCATGCCGCCGGAGTATGTCGTTACCAGCGCGCTGCTGGGGGGATTCCGCGGATTCTTCATAACCGGCCTCTGGACGCGCGCGCAGAATATGAAAAATGAAGGCCAGTATTACGAGATGGTCGATATTTACAACATCATCACCAAGCTCCAGCCCAACCACCATAACGCCTGGGCGTTTCAAGCGTGGGATCTGGCTTATAACGTTTCGGTGGAATTCAACAATACCGAAGATCGCGTGTTCTGGGTTTTTCGCGGCATTGATCTGCTGCGGAAACAGGGCATACCGAAAAACCCGAATATTCCCGAACTGTATTATGAACTCGCCATGATCTTTCATCACAAGATAGGACAGGAGACCGATTACGCCCATCCGCTTTACCGGCGTTATCTCGCCGAACAGGTCATGGCGATTTTTGAAAATAATCTCGACTCCGATCAACAGGCGCGCTATCTGTCGGAGATGTCTACACTGCCGCGTGTGAAACAAGATCTGTATCGTGATTCGGTTTTCGCGCAAACCGCGTCGTTGCTCTCCGCTGCCGGATTCGATATTTTCAAGGATGCACGGCTGTTATACAGCCATGTCGACCGCCCGGGGGCGGCGAAGAAAATTCTGGAAGGCGAAGCCGCGCTGCACGCCGTCCGCCAGGCTGGTTTGTGGCAGATTGCCAGCCGCATCCGCACGGAACTGTCGATGGAACCAGAAACCATGGATCGGCTGGTGCGCAAGTACGGCCCCATCGACTGGCGCCTGCCCTACGCGCACGCGTTGTACTGGGCAAGCGAAGGTTATCGGGTGTGGAAGCTGCGGCGTGACCCCAACCCGACGATGAAATACGAGCGGCAGGTCTATGCCTCGCTGATGCAGCTGGTCGAGCGCGGGCGCTTGCAGATTACGGTCGACGGCTGGCCGCTATATGTGCCGGATTACCGGATGCTGGATGGCGTGGTGCGCCACATGGACGAAGCGCTGGCCTATTACAAAAATAACCCTAGAGTCGACGGCACCACCCTCAGCGTCTCGGGCATGGTCTCTGGTTACAGCAATTTTCTGCGTAGCGCCATTTTCCGCGCCTTTTTTGACGGTCGCACCACCCAGGCCGAAAGGCTGCTGAACAAGCTGGCCACGGTCAATCCCGCCAACGCGAAAGAGGGTTTAAGTTTTTTCATCAAGCAGGAATTCAAGGAATGGATCAACGCGCCCGCGATCAAGGATTCGCTGCTGCTGCTGGATTCGTTCTGCGGGCGCGCCTACTGGCACCTTGCGGCGGGCGACGTGAAGAGTTACAAGTATTACAAAATGATGTTCGAGTATTTCTATTTCCAATATTGCATGAAGGAATGGAATCCCGAAGCCAAGCGCAAGCCTGACGACCCTGACTATGCCCATTATCTCCCGCCGATCCTGACAATCCGCAAGGATGCGCTACTGAAAATCCTGTCCGGACAGACGCCGGGGTTCAGCAGACGAATGGTGGAATTCCTGAAAGCGCAAATACAGGACGGGGAGCCGCTGGTGTGGAAAGCGGTGGAATTTGAACTGGCGAAAAAACAGAAGCAGGAACAACTGCTGGATGTTGCGCCTTAGTTGCCGGTATAATATTCGCCCCGGTCGTAGCGCGCCCAGAACTCGGCGGCGGTCTGGTTTTTTTCCGTAGTATCCTTGCCAATTATTTTTAGTGTCGGCATTTTCCGCAGCACGTCCATACCTCGCACAATTTTTTCCGGGGAAAAGAACAGCGTTTCCAGCGGGCATTTCGCCAGCGGCGTCAGGTCGACGACCTCAGCGTCTTGTAGATATAAAACCTGTAGCGGCATCTCCGTCAGCGGACTCAGGTCGCCGATATTGCTGTAATTCAAAATGAGTTGTTGCAGTTGCAAGCCCCGCAAAAACGAATAGTCCGGAAATTTGGCGCCGACCAGCGATAGGCTGATCAGGGTAGGTTTTACCTTAGACAAAAAACCGCAGGCGATAAGATTGGGGCATTTGTTCAACCCCAACCGGGTGAGCTTTGTGTCTCCCAGGAACTCCAGGTCTTTTTCACACGCGCCGGAATCGGTCAGATAAAACATCAGCAGCGGCATTTCCCGCAGCGGCTCGAAGTTTTTGGCCGTCGCTCCCTGCAATAAAAAATACTTCAGCGGCAGGCCGCGCAAAGACTCCAGGTTTTCAATCTCTGCGCCGCTCAGGGAAACATAGGAAAACTGGTTGCCCGTCAGGGTAAGGACGCCGTTTTTCTGATAGCCGGGATTGAACCGCGCGATTTTTTCGTGCAGCTCCTCTGGAGTAACGGGGATGATTTTGCAAAAGTCCGGTTCTACCACCAGGCAGAAATTCCCGATAAAGACATAGTGTGTGATTTCCTTTTTCGCCAGAGACATCTCCAGGTTGTTTTTCAGGAATTTCTTGCCCGTTTCGTTTAGCGAAGCCGTGCTGCCGACGCTGACAATCACAGGTTCTGACTGCTCTTCCCGCGCGTAATAAGCCATCCCCCAGTTTAGCTTTCCCAATTCGCGCAGGATGGAAAATTTCCCGAGATTTGGCAGAGGCTTGCCGATCGCGGCGGCGTAAAGCTCGTGCTCAGGAAATTCCGTCGGTGCCTGGATTGGCGCAGGCGCGGGAATCTCGATGTCCTTTTTGCCACGGCCATAAATAAACAGACCGCCCAGCAGCACCAGCCCCAGCGTCACCGCTATGCCGACAGTCTTTATATCGGTATGCGACTTCGCGGAAAAATTGTCAATGCGCACGCTGGCGCTTTTCTTTTCGCCCGACCGGGCTGGCTGGCGGATGATTCTCTTCACGGAAGAGACTTTCCGATACACCTCCGGCTTCGGCGCTGATTCGAAAGCGAAAGTCCCTCCGCCCACCACCGCCAGGCTTTTGGTTTTGCCATCCTCGCCGAACGACCGGCGCGCCAGCAGCTTCGCGTTTTCCAGAGCCAGGTATTTTTTAATATCGCCTGTCATCTCGCTGATGGTGGCGTAGCGGCAGCCTATATCCCGCTGCATGGCGCAGCCGATAATTCCTTCCAGCGCAGGCGGAATGTTGGGAACCAGGCTGCGCACCGGCGCAGGGGGCCGACCTGAACTGATGGCGCTGATAATCTGGTAAACCGTGTCCTTGTCGGCATACGGCTTTTCGCCGGTCACGTATTCGTACAGCGACGCGCCCAGCGAGTAGACGTCGGTACGCTGGCCGACGTTTTTAGTCGAAGCGACCTGCTCGGGAGAAGTGTAATAAGGCGAACCGAGGAAAGTGTGCGTCATCGTCAGCTTGAGATCGCTGTCGAGGTTCTTCGCCAGGCCCAGGTCGGTAATACGGGTGCGGAATTTGCCCGGCTTCACTTCGCAGGTAATCATGTTATCCGGCTTGACGTCGCGGTGGATCAAGCCGTTATCGTGCAGGTATTTCAGCCCAGCCCCGGCTTGCAGAATGGTTTCCAGCTTTTGTGCAAGGGTGAACTTCTCCTTGATCTCCTCCGGCTCCACCAGATTTTCCAGCAGTTCCATGGCGTAATACGGGTGCTCCTCATGCACCCCGCCGCCGTAGACCTTTACCACGTTGTCGTGGTTGAGGCAGAGCAGATTTTTCCATTCGCCCTCGAACCGCTCCGGCTCGATTTCCCCAATCGCGACCTTGAGCGCCACCCGTCGGCCAGGAGTGGGGATGTTCTGCGCCTGGAGAATCTCCCGCATCATGGAAAGATCAAGGTGCTTGCGCGATTTCAGTTCCTGCGCCAGCTCCTCCGCGCGAAACCGGCGAATGGTGTGGCTTTTGCCCTCGACCTGGGTGTAGGCGTAGAGCGTGGTATAATCGAATTTATCAAGATCGACCTCGGCCAGATGCACCGCCGCCATGCCGCCCTTGCCGATCCGCTGGAGCAGCGTGTAAACACCATCGATGACGGCGTTTTCTTTCATGGCGAATCCCCAGCCTGTCGGCAAAAACTGATATCACAATCTATCAAGTTTATACTTGGGGTGGCGTCTGTCAAGGAGTGTTGCTGATTATGCGAAAAGTCAGGTTTCCAACAATCCGGACAATTGCCGCAAATCGGTAATCACGGCGTCAGGAAGACAGTTTCCGCATCTGGCGTCGCCGGGGCGCAAGCGCAGGCTACGCGCGTCGCCGGCGAACAACACGGCGCGGCAACCCGCCATTTTAGCGGTATAAATATCGTTCAGGCAGTCATTGCCAATATAGACAATTTGTTCCTGAGAGATGTTTTGCGCACGCAAACGCTTTATGATATTTCCAAACATTTGCGCAGATGGCTTGGCGCGGCGTAGGTGATAACTCCAGACACAAAGCTCAGGCGTGAAACCGGTTTCCTCCAGCGTCTTTCCCAGCAAGGCCTGAAACAGCAGCGGGGTACAGAACTGGGCGTTGCTGACAATCCCCAGCGGAATTTTGCGCTCGCGCATTTCTGCCAGCAGTTCCTCCGCTCCCGGCATCGGCCACACCGGATTGACTCGGCACTCATATTCTATCGCCAGTCTTTCCAGTATAGCCTGATCAAATTTTTGCGTAGCGGGAAAACCCGACAACGCGCGCGCCCAGATTTCACGGATGTCTACTTCGGGAAAATCGACTCCCTCTTGTTTCAGCCGCGCGTGTTCCAGTTTTATTTCGGAGCGCAATCGTTCAATTCCGCTTTTCCCCATGCCGGTCAGATCGCCGGTGACACCACACGCCGCCAGAGCCGAGGAAAGTGCGGCGGAATTGTCCACGTTCTGCCCCAGGCTGATGTCGCCGGAACCGCTGATGAAGAGGGTACCATAAATATCGAACAGCACGGCGCGGACATTGTCCAGTTTAATCAGTTTCTCCGGATAATTGGTCGGGCGCGGTTCCAGCGGCTGGGACAATTGTCGGACAGTATCGATCAGTTCGGGGTTCATGTCACGTCCTCAGCAGGCAGAACCGCGACGGCGAGATAAATTGTTCCAGCAGTTTTTCCGCGTCCAGCGGCGCGCACTTTTCTGCCGGGGAGGCAGCGACATTTTCGTAAAGCTGTTTCAGTCTGCGTCCGTAATTCCGCAAGCCGAATTTTTCGGTAATCAGTTTTCTGTTTTCCGAAACATCTATCGCGCCGCTCTGCAAAAACGGCGGAGAACTTTCCGGCAAATCATTTTTATTCTCCGCCGCCGCCCGGATTGCCTTTCGCTGCAAGTCCTCGTCCAGCCGCCCGAACTCGGCCATCCCGTTTCTGATCGCCGCGCCGCAAGCCGCCGCGAAATCATCTTCAGTCATTTCGCGCCCATAGGAATTCATTGACGCTGCCAAGCCAGTCCGGATTTTTTCCCGTAACTCGTTTTCGCCCGCCCACGCAAGCGGCACGTAAAGCAAATCGTAAAGCGAATTCAGATTCACTCCCGCCTGCTCGAATTCGCCGGTGATTTCCGGCAGTTTCCTTCCCAGCAGCGGCCTGCCCGCCAGAAACGGTTCAAGAAAAGCCAGGCCAAAACCCTCGGCCACGCTGGTAGTGACACAAGCGTACGCCGACGCGAGCAGCGCGGAAAAGGAACAGGAAAAATTTTTGCCGAAATCAAATGCAACCGGCAGGCGCAGTTCCTGCGCAAAATTCACCCACGCGTCGTAAACTGGTTTCGCCTGCGGATTCTGCGGCGCGAGAGTGAGGGCGTAAGTTTCGTCGTCATCTGCCAGCGCCGCCCAGAACAGAAATTCGCCCACGTTTTTCCGCCTGATGGCGCGGGTAGGATAGACGAAAGTCTTTTTTTCGTGAACGGGAATCTCTTCCCGCGGCGGTTGAAAACACACGGCGTTAGGCAACGCGTGCAAATTATTATCCCGCATTCCCGCGTCAGCGAAAAAGCCGAAATCGCGGCCATTGATTACAGCATAATGCACGTTGTCAGCCTGCGGATAAAGACGCTCTCCCAGTTTACGCGCGTCGCCTTCGCCCAGTTTTTCCAGCAACCGCGCGTAATTTGCCGGACGCCCGTCTTCGGGAAAATCGTGAATCTGCAGCAGCAACCGCGCGCCTTTTTCCGCCAGCAGGAAAACCATTTCCGGCAGGCGCAGATTTTTTCCCAGCGAGTAATTGTGAAAATGCCAGACATCAGGCGCGCCGCCCAAGGCTTCAGCCGCCGTCATTTCCATCTCGCGCAGAATTTCCGCCGCCGCGCGCTGCGAACACTCCTCGCTGTATTGCAGTTCGGGAATAACCTGGAAGGAAAACGCTACCGGCTCCTGCGGCGCTTCGCCGGTCAGAACAACCGTTTTCGTGTCGCTCCCGGCCAAGGCGTCCAGCGCGTGCTCAATCACCCGCGTCACGCCTCCCGGTCGCAGATGATAATGAACTATGGCGATTTTCAGCGTCATTGCGAAATACCGAATTTCTCGCGATAGGCGGGAATACTCAGCATGGGCGGGCGCTCCTCCTCCACCAGATGATGCTCGACCATTTCATGCGCCTTTTCCTTGGCCTGAAACTGGTAGAGGATTTTCCCCAGCTCCGGCAGGTCGTGCAGGCGGTCATATTGCTGCAGACGCGAGAGAAAAGTCTGCAGAATACCGAAAGACATTTTCGCCAGGTCGCGCGTCGCCTGGTTTCGGTGCACTCGCTGGTCGAGATCGGTTTGGGCGAAGGCGGCCATGCCGTATTTATGGTACACGTCGATAATATGGGAAGTCTCCACCCCGTAACCGATGGGAAAGGGAATCTCCTGCAACACTTCCCGCCGCACCGCATACTCGCCCGACAGCGGCTGCATGATCGCGGCCAGGTCGGGATAAAACAGGCTGAACAAAGGCCGGATCAGAATCTCGGTCACGCGCCCGCCACCGGTAGGGCGCAGTCCTTGCGAAAATGCCAGCGGCCTATCGTAAAATGCCTTGACGTATTTTATTTCCTGGCGATAAATCAGCGGCGCGACCAGCCCGTAGACAAAGCGCGGATGAATGTTTTTAATGTCGGCGTCGATGTAGACGATGATATCGCCGGAAAGCTGGTAAATCGCCTTCCACAGATTTTCTCCCTTGCCTTTGCGCGCACCCTGCTCCGGCAGGATGTCGGCGGAAAGATAGGTGTCGGCGCCGAACGCGGAGGCCACTTCCAGCGTCCTGTCAGTCGAGCCGGAATCAATCACCGCGATCTCGTCCAACAGCGGATAACGAGTCATCAACTCTGACCGGAACAGGACGATTTCCTTGCCGATGGTTTTTTCCTCGTTGAGAGTGGGAATGCAGAGGGAGATTTTCAGCCCCTGCTTTTCCTTCTCCCGCACCATCGCCATGATGTCCCAGAAGGCGGAGTGGTGATACGTGTTTTTCTTCAGCCAGTCTTCAGTGCTCATCGCAATATCCATTGTCCAGCGCCAGAATGATGCCCAGCAGTTGCGCGATACCGGTGAAAATATGGTCGATCCGCAGGCTTTCGCCTTCCTCCGCGAGGTGGTCGCCGGAAGTCATGCCTACCGTTACGGCGGGAATTCCCGCGTCGATAAAAGCCACCAGCTCGGAAGTGCTGGGCGACAGGCGCGCGGTGATTTTCAGCTTGCGCAACACGTCGCGCGCGTTCTGCACCAGCGGGTGGTTGAACGGCAGCCCGCCGGGCTTGCGCATCGAAACTACTTTCAGCGTCACGTCCGCCTTGGTGGTGGAGGAAACCTCCGCCGCGATATCGCTGATCTGCCGCTTGATATTCGTCACCATTTCCGCCGCGTCGCTGCGGATCTCGAACCGCAGGACGCCGTTAGTGGCGATCACGTTGAAGGAATTGCCCGCCTTGACCGACCCGAGCACAATCGACGTGCGCGGTCGCCGCGGCAGGGGGATTTCGGAAATGCGGTTAATCACTTCGTTAATGGTCTGAACGGCGCCTACCGCCCCGAAGCGCGTCCAGTCGTATTCCTCCGGCACCTCGCAGCGGATTTCCCCGCGCAACATACCGATAGAAGAATAGCTCAACCTCCCCAGTTGCACCCCCTCCACGCAGATTCCGGCGGAGATGGGCAGGCCGGTGTTTTTGAGAAAAAATCGTACCCCCGCCAGATTGCCTTCGCCCAGACTGCGCGCTCCGCCCATCAGCACGAGATTTGACTTGAGCGTGATGCCCAGTCTTTCCAATAGAGTCGGCAAAGTGGCCAGCACCGCCAGCCCCAGGGCGTTGTCGCCGATGCCGGGGCCGCGTACGATGTTGGGCTGAATATCGAGGGAGTGGTCAACAGTTTCGGGAAAGAGAGTGTCTGTATGCGCCACCAGGAGGATATTCTTTTCCCCCTCTTTTCCGGGCAGCACTCCGAAACCGTTGCCCGCCTCGTCGGAGGAGCAGTTCTGCAGGCCGCACATGGTGAAGCGATCCAGCAGCATCCGGACGCGCTTTTCCTCGGCGAAAGTCGGCGAGGGAATTTCGCCGATCAGCACCAGGTTAGCCAGCAGGATTTCGCTCAGTTCCCTGGCTTCCCTGCGGAACTGCGAAAGCTGGCGCAATATGTCGTGCATCTTGGCGTACTGCATTCAGACATCCTGTCAACCGGAAAACACGGCTGCTGGCGGCGGCGGAAATTTTCTGAAGAAGTCGCCACGAACATTCGGCAGCAATGATAAGAAACCACTCAGAGGTAAAGTAATTATAGCAGATTTTCGCCGCCTGCAAAACGAAAATCACGCTAATTTCCGGCAAGAAAATTGTTACTGGAAGCCTGTAACCTGATCGACTACAAATATTTCCGCAACTGATCCGCCAGCTCCTTCGGGTCGCACTTGGGCACGAAGCCATCTGCGCCGACTTCCCGCGCGCGCGAAATCATGGTGTCGTTGGTGATGGAACTGTGCAGGATCACCGGCAGCACCCGCAGTTGCGGATGGCGCTTGATGGCGGCAGTCAGGGTATAGCCGTCCAGCTGCGGCATTTCGATATCAGACAACACCAGATCCAGTTTAGTGAAAATGCTGGCACCAGCCGCCTGCGCCTCGGCCAGCATTTCATTGACAATGTTCATTGCCACCTGCCCGTTTTCGGCTTCCAGCACTTCCATTCCCGCCGCGTTCAGCACGGCGGCGGTCTGGCGGCGGATCAGCGCGGAATCCTCGGCCAGCAGGATCCGGTTGCCGGTCTTGCGCTGCTCCACTCCGGCGAGATCGGCTCCGATGTCGCCGTAGAGGGCAATGACTTTCTGAACGATCAGCTCGAAGTCCAACACGAAGGCGACGCTTTTTTCCTTTTGCGAATCCACCTTTTTCTCGCGCAGGCGGTCGAGGAAAATGCTGCCGATGATGTATTCGGTCTTGACCAGTTTTCCGCTTTCCGGCGGCGGCATGATATCGTTCCAGGAAACGTAAGCTACGCGGCTGACTTTGCTCACGAGGAAACCCACCGTGTGCCCGGCGAACTCGCAGACCATGACGATCTGCTCGTCCTGCTTGTCCGCCTTGCCTGGCGCTACCAGCCCCAGCAGTTCGGACAGGCGCAGAACCGGAATAGTATGATCCCGCAACACTAATATTCCGACAAATCCAGATGGCGCTTTCGGCAAAGGCGTGAATTCCGCGATCGGCACGAATTCCCGCACCTTGAACGCGTTGATGGCAAAAGCATGTTCGGTCGTCTGTCCGTTGACAGTGCAATTTACGGTGAAATCGATCATGCCCACCTGGTTGGAGCCGATCTGGACGGTTTCAATCTGCCGCTCGCTGGACACCTGCCGCGCGCCTGCTTCCTGAAAGGCGCGCCCGCCCGCGACCGACACTCTTTTCAACAGCCGACCCGTGTCCACCATCAACGCCACGCTTCTGTCCGGCATCAGTACCGCCCCGGTCAGCGCCGGCACCTGTGCCAGCTTTCCCTCCAGCGGTCGGATCACCACCTGCCGCGTTTCCAGCACCTCGTCCACCAGCACCGCGCACAGCAGGTCGCCGTCCTCCACCATGACCAATACGCCTTCGTGCACGGTCTTGGCTTTTCCCGGCAGACCCAGTTCCTGGTGCAGAGGCAACACCGGCACCACCACCCCGCGAATCGTCACCACCATGCCTTTGCCGCTGATAGTATTGATCTGATCGGGGCGGACGAGAAAAGACTCCCGCACCTGCGACACCGGCAACACCAGTACATTGCCGCCGGTTCGGACAAACAAGCCGTCGACAGCGGACAGCGCCACCGGCATCCGCATCATGAACCTGGTGCCGCGTCCGGGCTTGCTTTCAATTACGATTTTTCCCCTGAGCGAGTCCAGGCTCTCCTTGACCACGCTCATTCCCACCCCGCGCCCGGAAATGCCAGTGACGACGCTAGCGGTGCTGAATCCGGAAGAAAAAATCAGGTTCAGGATCTCGCGTTCCGTCATTTCCTGTTCCGGCTTGACCAGACCCAGCTCCACCGCTTTGTTCCTGATTCTCTCGTGGTTGATGCCCTGCCCGTCCTCCGACAGTTCGATCATCACGTCGGATTCGTTACGGGAGGCTTTCAGGATTACCATTCCCCGTTCTGGCTTGCCCAGTTGCCGCCGTTCGGCGGGAGACTCGATGCCGTGGTCGACGGCGTTGCGCGCCAGATGCACCATCGCGGCGGTCAGCCGCTCGATAATGATCCTGTCCACCAGGGTCTTGGCGCCGATGATTTTTATGTCGACCTGCTTGCCCCGCGCGCGCGCCGCCTCCAGCATGGCGCGCTGCACCCGCTGGAACAGCGGCCGCACCTGGGTCATGCGCAGATTGGCGGTCATGTCGTGCAGCGCACGGCTGGTTCTTTCCAGGGAGGAGATATCCTGGGCGATGGAGCGGATTTTCTTGATCTCGGGATTGTGCGCCAGATGGCTGCTGGCCAGCCCCACTTCGCCGACCAGTTCCAGCAGGCTGTCCAGATGGCGCACGTCGACGCTGATGGTTGACATCTGCCCGTTTTCGACCGGCCTTTCTCCCGAAGCTTCTTCCTCCGGTCTCTCCTCCTCGCTGGACACGGTTTCCACTTCCTCCGCGGCATCCTCGGCAATGGCGAAAAAATCCGCTGCCGGGTTTTCCGTTTCCGGTTTGGGAGCAACAGCCTCGCGCTGCGCCTTGGTCGCGGCGATGGCAAGTTTTTCCTGCAGTGACCTGATAGTTTCCTTGGTTGCGGTTTTTTCGTTTTTCAGCAACTGCCGACCGATATGGGTCAGTTGCTGCAACAGGTCTATCACTTCCTCCGTCAATTCCAGCTTGCCGTGGCGCGCATTTTCAATCGCGCTTTCCGCCCGGTGCCAGAATTCGTTCAGCTCCATCAGCCCCAGGATGCCGCACTCGCCCTTGAGGGTGTGGAATTCGCGAAACACTCCGCGCACGGTTTCCGGATCGCGTTCGCCGGGAGAAACCGAAAACAACACCTGCTCCAGCCCGTCCAGACGCTGCTCGATTTCCAGCATGAATTCCTCTTCGATTTCCGGTGCCGCCACAGCCTGCGATTCCTCCAGATCGCGCAGGAACAGGTCGGCGCGTGCTACTGTCTCCTTGCGGGTGGCGTCATCGATTTCCTCTCCCCGCTCGGTCCGTTCGAGAATCGAAAACAGGCTGTGGATATGTTCGATCGCTTTTTCCGGATCCGGCACGGTCTTGTCGCAAAGCTGCTGCAGCAGGCGTGACATTTCCGCCGCCGCGTCGGCCGCCGCCGGCAATTTTTCCTTCGCGCATTCTTCCGCAATCGCCTGGGCGGATTGCGCCATCTCCCGCCAGTCCTCCGCCGAGGAGGAAGCGTCGACCATGATCAAATCAGAAGCCAGCGTATTAATTTTGTTCGACAGGGAATCAGGCAGCATGTTTTCTCCCGAGGATCACCACTAATAGCCAAACATATTTCAGCGGTTATTGCAAGGCATGGCGTCGCTTTTTTGTGCATTTCTTTTTTTCCTCTTCTTGCATCTTTCGCAAAACACTACCGCATAAAAACGCTTCTCCGGAAGTTTCCTCCCGGAGAAGCGATAAGCAAAAGTAATCCGCTGGTCTGGTTTTACTGGTTTACGCGGTTTGCTTCTGGCTCATTTTATAAATCTCGCCTGTCTTGACCTCGGTTGAGGTCTCTTTCGCGCGTAGCGACAGATCGATCTGCTGCACCGTCACCGCCTGTCCCGCCTCGGTCAGAGCCACTCCCGTCTGCCGGATCACGCCCAGGTTTTCGCTGTTGCGGACGACGGAAAATTCCGTGTCCTCGCTGCCCAGGAAAATCGCGCCCACGTCTTTGTCTTTCAGGCTGCACAAAACCTGCTCTCCGCTATCGTCCCGCGCCCAGATACTGAGCTTGTTGAAGATATCGTCGTTCTCGTCAATCCAGCCGTTACCGTCGGCGTCGTAGGCGGCCAGTTCTCCGAACCCGTTGCCAGTGGCGGAACCGAACAATTCGGTGCCGTCGTTGATTTCACCGTCGGCGTTTTTATCCAAGGCAAGAAAACCGCTACCACTGCCCAGCCGCGCCAGATTATCCAATTCGCCGTCGGCGTCGAGATCAAAAGAAAACGATTCCGCTTCGAGTTGCGCGGCAGTGCCGCCGTAATTGATTACCAGCGGGTCGAGATAAATCGCCTTCTTGATATATTCGCTTTGCGCCCGTTCCATTTCCAGATTGACGTTGAAGGAATATTCCTTCCCGTCGGCGGTCAGCACCGAACCACTGCTGCTGAAAGAAGTTTTCTCATATTCGTAACTGCCGCTTTCGATCTGCAGGGCGAAGCGGGGTTTTGACGAATAACCGTTAAGTCCCGCGAGGCTGCCCAGGGATGCGGTGTCGTCAGTCGCCAAGGCTTGCGAAGCGCTTGTGTCGTCCAGCAGAAAAGAAAAACGTTCCTGCAACAGTTGCATGATAGCTGACATCAGGTCTGATTGATTTTGCGAGACCGGCAGGCTGTCCTGGCTGTAATCGCAGAAGAGGCCGTCAGTCTGCGCGCTGTCGGAACGACCGATAGTGCTGTCCCACAGTTCCGCGAAAATATCGGTGCCGCCGCCGATGCCGTTGGCGCCCTCGCCCATAAGGGCGGAAAGCGTGTCGCCGAATACCAGCGTATCCGCCGATACGTCATCTGCCTTGGTTTTAGTGGCGGTGAAATTGAAACTGCTTTCGTACTGCCTGCTCGCCTGGGAGGCGATTTCCGCGCTGACAATTTTCATGATGTCCCTTTCCGTCAAAAAAATGCCCCACGTCCGTAACGTGTACATTCTTCCGTGAACAGAAAGGTCATCCGTGAAGCCCCGGTACTCCGTGCCAAGGCCTTTTTATCTTCGACCGTAGTTCCCCAATCTTTAGCGGAAATTGAAAATATCTTGTCGCCGCCGCCGCGGCTGCATACGATAGGTGAACCGCCAGCGTGCGCCGTTCGCTTACCAAAGTGGGTGCATAGCACTGTTCCCAGGAGAACGGTAAACGAATAATAATTCTTCCCCTTGCAGGGGAGGTTAGTCCCTTAACGTTTCGGAGCAGCAAATAAAAACAAGATTATCATGCGGCTTGCGCCATAAGTTGTTGTGTGGACATGCCCAGCAGGACAGTGAGAGAGATACCGGAAAGCGAAACCACGAGGCGGGGAAGACGTCTACCCGTGCCTGTTTGTAATCGTAAAGTATTTCCTTGCGTGCGGATTCCGATCTCCGCGCAATTTGCGAAGTCGGCACTTGGCACAAACACAGGCTCGGCGCAGGTTGACGTGGCAGAAAATATGCGCCCGTGCTGCCGAGACTAACCTGTAGTCGCGGCAAACCTGTAATCCCCCCCTATAACCAAAGGGGAAACTGGTAATGGAGCAAGCGTCAAGCAATGTCAACTATGGTCGGTAAGATTATTTCCTTTGCCAGATTGCGCGCCAGACTAACCCGGCGTCTGCCTTCCGTTCTCTATACTTCGGGAACGATTCTGCTGCTGCTGGCGGCGATCATTCCCGCCCGACCCGCACCGAAACAAGAACTGCTGATTCTCCGCGACGTTTCCGCCAGTATGCCTGCGTCAGTTGAGACTCCCGATTTTCTCTCATCCTTGAAAGCATCTGCCGACCATGTGGAGGAAATTCTTTTTGCCGGGCAGGCGCGCCGTGCGCAACTTGGCGAAACCGACGCCTCTTTACTCGAACCAGATAAAAGTGATTACGCCTCCGCGCTGGCTTTCGCTGATTCGCTGCCACGCCACGGGGAGGTACGCAGGCGCATTTTGCTGATTGGCGACGGCAGGGAAAACGTGGGCGACATGATAGCGACCGCGCGCGGTCTGGCTGGCTCCGTTTTAGTAGAAGCGCTTCCGGTCGGAAGCCAACCCGCGCCAGACGCCAGAATAGTTTCTTTTACCCTTCCCGGCGTTGTCGCGTCAGGAAAGATTTTCAATGCGGAAATATTTCTGACCGGCAGCGCGCCGGTGTCGGCAAAAATATTTATCAAAACCCAGAGGGGAGAACTTCTGGCAGAGACAGAGGCTATCATTTCACCCGCTGGCGTGCAAATAAATCTGCCCCTGACTTTGCGCGAACCGGGTTTGATAAAAGTGTTGGCGGAAGTCGCGTTGGCGGGAGATATAATCCCCGCTAACGATCTTGCTGAAACCGCGACGCTGGTCAAATCCGCGCCTGCGCTTTTATGGCTGGGCAGAAATCCTCCGTCTTTCGCGCCGGAGAATATCACTGTCATCCCGCCCGGCGAAATCACGCCGGACAAATTGCGCAAATTTTCCTGCCTGGTGCTGGACGATGTTTCCGCTACCGATTTGCCGCAGGGAAGCGGCAAAGCGATTTTGGACGCGGTCTCCGCCGGGGTCGGTCTGCTGGCGGTGGGAGGGAAAAACTCGCTGGGCGCGGGCGGCTATGACCAAGCTGCGCTGCCAGACACGCCGCTGGCCGACTTGCTGCCGGTGCGGATGAATCCAACCGACAGTCTCGCGCTGGCAGTTTTGCTGGACAGTTCCGGCAGCATGGAGGAAAACGTTTCCGGCGGCAGCAAGCTGTCCCTGGCCGCTTCCGCGATTCTCGCCCTGTGGGAAAAACTGCTCCCCGGCGACAAGGCCAGCCTGCTGACTTTTGCCGAAGATTCGCGGGTGTTGTTGCCGCTGATTGATATCGAGGAAAAAAACGATCCCGCGCAGGTTGCGCGTTTGCGTGAAGCCTTGTTCGGTTTGCGCGCGCGCGGCGGCACCAAATTGTTCGGCGGTCTGGAACTGGCGCTGCATGAACTAGCTTTCGCCAGCGCCAGACGCAAACACCTGATCGTCATTACCGACGGCGACACGATGGAAAAAGACGCCGACGAATTGCTGCGGAAATTCTCCCAATCGTTCCCCGCCGCCGACACCGGCATATCTATTATTGCCGTGGGCGATGATCCGCAGAAGGAATTGCTTTCAGCTCTCGCCGCGTTGGGAAAGGGCAAACCTGTCTGGGCGCACGACCGGTTGCTGTCGCTGCCGGAAATTCTGGATCAGTCTCTGCGCGAGCACCGGGAATATCTTCGCGCAGACGGCGCGGTCGGCAAGATCGGCAGACACGAAATCACGCGGAATTTTAAAGCGCAAGATTTTCCTCCCTTGCAAAATTATCTCGCGGTCGGCCCGGCCTACACTAAACGCGGCGCGACTGTCCTTCTCGCCAACCGCCACGACGAACCGCTTGCCGCCGCCTGGCGACTGGGACTGGGCAGGGTCGCGGTCACCGCCGGATCTCCCTGGGCAGACTGGCAGTGGGATAAAAATCTTTCCCGCGACTTTCTCACCCGGCTGCTGTCCTGGTGCGAGGGAGAGACAGAAAAAAAATACCACGTCTCCATCTCGCCGACCGCCAGCAACCTGCAACTCACTCTAGCCGTCGACAAAGACATTTCCACGCCCGCCGAATATCTCGCGCGCATCGTTGAACCGCTCCGGGAAGACGCGCCGATTTTCCCATTGTTTCCGCTGGAGCCTAACCTGTGGCGCGGCACCTGTCCCCTGCCCGCGCCGGGGCTGCATCGGATTGACCTGATCGACCGTAACTCCGGCGACGTGCTGGCCGCGTTTCCCTTTTCCCCGCGGCGGAATTCCGAGTTGACCCGCTTCGGCGTTGACGGTTCGGCGCTGTTCCGCCTCGTCACCGCCACCGGCGGCTCGCTTATTTATTCCGCCGCGAATCTCGCGCGCTGGGAAGACGTGCCGGTCAGCGGCACCGCGCCCGCAGGCAACACCCCCGCCGTTTTGCTGCTCGCGGGAATCGCCTTTATCCTCGCCGGGCTGGCTGTCGCTGCGCTGCGTTAAGCCGCCGCCACTCCCGCCAGGATTTCGCGCGGATTTACAAACTGGCCGTCCACCATCACCAGCGGCAACTGCATATCCTGCATTGCCAGCTGCACCATCGCCTGCTCGTTGCGGTCTTCGCCGGAAAGCAGAGCCGTGACCGGGCTTTCCTCGTAACCCTCGCCGGTGAAATGCTGCTTGACCTTCTCGCACATCGCACACCCCGCCTGCGTCCAGATTTTCACGTTGCGCATGATTCTTCCTCCGTCAGCCGATCAAATTTCCCTCATACTATCACTATCGACAAAACCAGAGGTTTCTTTCAGGAAAAACGCTACCTATAGCCAATTTTATTCGCAAACACCATATATATAGTGCCAGCGGCTTGACCCGGTAGATACAAAATAGTTTTCTAACTTTTCCCGGTAAAGGCGTTTTCAGTCTCCAGTTTACAGTCTCCAGTCTCCAGTTTTTTTGTACAAGTCCGCCCCGTATAATCCGAAAACCTAATCCCCGTCTGTTCAAAATACGCTTACGAAAAAAACACTGGAGACTGTCAACTGGAGACTGGAGACTTGCCTTCCCCCCGCAAACTAACGCAAATCGCCCCGCGCACACCGCGTCAACTTTCTCCGGAAATGACAAAAAACAAAAACCCCTGTCCGTTTTTCCCTTACTTTCGGGAAAACGTCAGGGGGCTTTTTCTCTGCCTTGGCGCCTCAGACTTCGGTGTCCAGGAACATGCCGATAACTTCGTTCAGGCGCGCCATGTGTTCAAGCATATCCTCCGAGGGGATGGTGCGCACCACCTCGTGGGTTTTCTTGTCGATGATCTGCGCGTAAACCTGGCCGCTGTCTTCGTGTACCTTGAAGCGGATATCCTTGTTGAAGGATTCCATCACCTGGTTGAGCTGCTCGCTGGCCTTGGCGGTCTTTTCGACCTGCTTGGCGTATTCCTGCTTTTCCAGCTTCGCCTGCTCATTTACCTGCGCGGCCTTGATTTCCACCGGTTTGATTTCCGGGCGGATTTCCTGCCGCTCTACCTTGGGGGTTCTCTCCACCAGCGGCGCGATCTGCCGCAGGTTGGAACCGCTTGTCATTTCCGTAGCCATCTTATTCCCTCCTTGGGGTGCTTGCAGCACACGCATACTTCGCAAGCATTTTCGATACTTTTTCCTTTCCGCCGCGTCTTCGCCGCGGGATGAGGGCTTGCGAAGTATTTTACCTGTGCATAACCAGTCGCATCCGTGCGAATGATTTTTCCATTTTCACCTTCGTGCTCTTCGTGTCCTTCGTGGTGCAATAAAGGATTTTTCGCACAATACCGGAAACACAAAATCCCTCCCCTATCAGGGGAGGTTAGGAGGGGTCACTCACCCCCTCTAACTCCCCCTAAGAGGGGGAGAACTATCGATTAAAAAAACTCAGTAACTCAGCAACTCCAACTTATCCCCGCCGCTTCCGATTAAATCCCGGCGGAGACTAAAAAAAATCCGTTTGGCAGGCGACCCGAAGGCCGCCCGCCAAACCGGAGGTTAATCATCAGCCCAGGAGCTTCAGCACGTTCTGGGACTGCGCATTGGCCTGCGCGAGCATGGAGGTAGAGGCGTTGATCAGCACCTGGTTCTTGGTGAACTCGGTGGTCTCGACCGCCATGTCGGCGTCGCGGATCGAAGATTCGGTTTTCGCGATGTTTTCGATAGCGACCGACAGGCTGTTGGCGTTGGTCTGCAACATGTTCGACTGCGTCGCGCCGATACGCGCGCGGAGGTTGGACACGTCCTGGATCGCCTGGTCGATAATTTCCAAAGCCTTGACCGGGTCGAGCGCGAGGCTGGCGTAACCACCGCCCAGCATGTCCTGCATCGACAGCATCTTGGTTTCTATAGCGCCGGTGCCGTCGAAGTCGTCGGTAAACTTGACCTTGCCGAGATTGGCTACAGCCATGGACTGGATGCTGTAGACAGTGCGTTCCTGGTCGCCAGCGCCTTCGCCCAACTGGAACTGCATACCGCCTTCAAACTGATCCAAGATTTCCGAGGTGTTGTGCATGGCTTTGGTCGCCTGGCTGTTGACACCATTTGCGAGTTGTCCGGCGCGGGAAGCTACAGCGCCATCGTTATATCCAGCAACCGCAATAGTGGTCTTGCCCAATTCGCCTTCGTTGAAGACAAATTTTGCGTTAATATCCTGGGTGGAAAGCAGGGATTCAATGCCGTCAAGCTCAAGTTCCAAACCGTTGATCGTAACAGTGGCGTTCTGGCCATATTCGTTGGCTTCCGCGCCGGTGATACCCGCATCCAGCAAAGTGCCACTGGAGTCAGCCCATAAAGCGCCTTCGTGCGCCTGTACCTTGACATATTCCTCTTCACCATATTCGCTGGAATACAGTCTGACGCCGAGATTGTCAAACGCAAGAGTACCAGTAATATCTCCAGCACCAACCGAGTCGTCGCCAGCTCCCGCACCGACAGCAGTACCGTCATGGTTCAAGGTCATGAACAGCCCGGAATTGTTCTGCTCGACCAGTTGGAATACGGTATTGTCGCTACCGCCACTGTCATCAAGATCGACGCCAGTAGCCTTTGCGACCAAGCTGTCCTGGGTCATGTTGGCATCTTTGAATACTTCGATAGTCTTGGCACCAGCCGCACCACTAAACTTGAAATAAAGATTACCGTTGGCATCAGTATTTTCGCCCAGACGTACCCCGGAAATGACATTACCAGCGTCATTCGTGAGGATGCTAACAGCAGCCAGATCCGCCATACCGGTGGTGTCAACACCCGTGTCATTGAATTCCAACGCACCACCACCCGCGCCTGTGTCAATAATTGTAATATCGCCAGCCGTGGCAACACCTGTAGTGGTAGTGACTACCAATGCTCCAAGACCGGAGCTGTTTGTGGCGGTAAAAGCGCCGCCATCGGTTCCACGGCCTACTTCAACTTCCATGGCCTTATCTTTGTATGCGGTATAGTCAGTTGCGCTAGTCCATTTCAGATACAGACGTCCGTCGCCGTCAGTATTCTTGCCAGACACGGCGCCGGTTACAGCAGTGGTTGTCAACATGACTGCGGCTGAACCATATAGATTACCATTTGAATCCAGTTGGTAAGCTGTCTGCTCGCCTGTTCCGCGCAAGGCAATGCCAGCGCCAGTACCGTTTGCCACTTTGTCAGCGGCCTGTGTAGTACCAGAAACTGTGCTGTCAAAAATAAGCTGCGCACCGACGCCAGTTGAATCAGCCAAGTTGTTGATTGTTGCCGCAACTTCACCGAGGTGAGTGCCGTTACCGAAGCTAAAGGTACGTGAACCTTTGACACCAGTAATAGTAAAGCGCTGATCCTGTGACAATGTTTTGCCAGTTGCGTCAATATCAGTACCAGTCACGCCGCTTTCCGCTTCGAAATAAGCGCGCTTGGCCATCTTGGTTTCGACCGCAGTAGTTTCATTACTGTCTGTCGCACCAGCAAAGGAGAGGTTGATCGAATAGCCGTCGCGCTTGAAAATCTGGTCGATCCGGGTCAGGCCGGTGTCAAGCAGGCTGGTGTCTGTCGACTTGTCGGCAACCACGGTACGCGTGGAAGTCAGGCTCTTGTTGCCGTTAAGCAGGAACTGGTCGCTGTACTTGGTGGTGTTGGCGATGCGGTCGATAGTCTGAATCGCGCTGTCGACTTCGCTCTGGTCGGCTGCGACCTGGATGGGAGAAGTGATGCCGCTGTTAGCCGCGTGCAGGGCCAGCGCGCGCATCTTTTTCAGGATTTCGTTCATTTCGTTCAACGCGCCTTCGGCGATACCCAGCACGTTCATCGCTTCCGAAGTGTTCTTGACCGCGCGCTGAAGACCCGCGTTCTGCGCCCTGAGCTGTTCGGAAATGACCAGGTCGGCCGGGCCGTCTTGGCCGGTGTTGATGCGATAGCCGCTGGACAGCTTTTCCAGGCTCTTGCTGAGACCGCGGTTGTTGATGGTGAGATTGCGTTGCGTGTTGATAGCGCTGATATTGTTGGTAATAGACATAGACATGGTGAATTCCTCCGTGAATTCTGTTCTTCCGTGAATGTGGCAGCTTCCTTGCCGCCGTAGTCCCTTTTCGCATCCTTGCCCGGCAGAGACTTAAACCGTTCCGGCCGCTTTACGGCGCAACCGGCAAAACCGTCATTTTCCCATAGGCCCTTTTTCCTCCGCGCTTCCCCGTCAAAGTATAAATACGCCCACACTTGAAATCTCTAATCGCTTTCCCGCGATACTAGTCACTACATATCTTCGGCATCCCCCGCCGGGACTTTAGATATTTTTTTGCGGCAGGGGGAAATTCCTTCACCTATCCCATCCAGGCTTTCGCTTTACCTAACCCAACCAGGCAGATGGTGCGTGCCGCACGGGCATACTTCGCAAGCGCATCCGCTTGCAACAAACTTCCTCGCTCCCGATGGTCGCGGCTTTACCTAACCCATCCAGGCAGATGCGTGGGAGCAACCGGAGGCGATGCTGATATCGCTGCGGTTTAAGCGATATTTAGCATCGTCGGAGGGCGCGACTACGCAGATGCCGGTCGGATAATTATATGCTAAAAAGCTACCGTTTGGGAATATTTGCGAACGAAGGGAGCGCGAAAGTTTTGTGCGGGTGAAGACGCGTGCGAAGACAGTCAGCGGCGACTCGCCGCCGCGACTACGCAGATGCCGGTCGGATAATTATATGCAAAAATTCCCAACAGCAAGAAACAGCGCCGCCCAACACCCCTCCCAACCAACCAGTTGGTTGGGCAAAATCCGGCAAAACTTATTCCCGTTGCGACACCATTCCCCTAAGCCTTTTGATGAAAATATGTTACATTCTCAGGGTTGCCTTATTCCGCCTTCTTATCAAATACGACGAGGCGGCGCGCCTGATTGCTGTTCGGCAGCGAATATTTGATATCTTCCGTCATTTTATAGACGCCCTTGAACTCCTGTTGCGCGTCGGTTATTTCCTGTCCGCAGTTAGGGCCTTTCATGAAAACCGCTCGCCCGCCTGGGTTTATGAAACCCTGTATCCGCCGCAACGTCGCCGGAATCACTTCCAGCGCCCGCGTCACCACACTGCCAGCCCGCAGCGGCGAATCCTCGCGCACGGATTTTCCAAATACTTGCACATTAACGAGTTGCAGTTCTTTTTTCAGTTCCTCCAGAAACTGCACCCGTTTCCCCCGGCTTTCGGCCAGAATTACCTGTAAGTCCGGTCGCAGTATAGCGATAGGCGCGCCGGGAAACCCTCCCCCACTGCCGATATCCAAAACCGCCCCCGGCAATTCCACCAGCCGCGCCACGATGCCGCAATCTATAAAGTGTTTGAGGACAGTAGCTTCTATGCCCATGATCCGCGTCAAATCATACGCCGCGTTCCTGGCTTTCAACAGGCAATAATACTTCCAGAATTGCTCTAATTGGCGACTATCAAGCGCAAATTCATATTGTGCAAAAAGTCGGGCGAGATATTCGGGGGTTGCCGGTTCTTTCTCGTAAAACGAGTAATCCTGAGACCTTGCGGATTTTCCGACCCCTTTGCCCGCATTGCGGGAAGGGGCGAATTTGTCGCGCGCGTTGGAGGAGCCAGACAGGTTGCCCCGGCTCGCGCCCCAACTGGATGGTTTTTTCTTGGTCATGGTTCGCTTTCTAACTTTCGGTCAGCACGGCATATAGGAGAAGATAGCGCAGTTCCCGCGCCCAGTCGGACAAGCCGGTGGGTTGCAGATAGTTTTCCGTCACTTTCGCCAGTTCGCCGCAGGTGTCGAGAAATTCATTGTATGGCAGCTCGTCCAGCGCGCGTTTCGTATACAGCGGCACCACTTTGGCCGCCGCCTTGGTAAAGGCGGTGTTGCGCAGGACGAAACGCATTGGCCGGTACACGCACAGGATTTCGCTGATAGTGACGACGCCGGTCTGGCCGATTTTCGCGGCGCGATATTTTTCTTCAAAACCGCCCTGCGTCTCCAATAATTTCAGCAACGATTCCACCACTTTTTCCGCCTCGTTCACACGCCCGAGGTTGGTGATCCGGATCGGGCAATGCGGCACGTTCAACGCCTTCAGCCGGGCGTAAACCTCGTGCGGGGGAATGGCGCGCAGATTTTCCGGCGCGAGCAGTTCCCGCGCCTGCGCGTGCAGTTCGCCGACCCAGGCAAACCTGGTTTCTATTTCTTCCCGCTTCGGTTCGACGCCGAAACGGTTTTGCAGAAATTTCAAAAAGTCGTCGCTCCATTTCATCGCGCAAATCCTATTATTAGCTAAGGACTCGATTAAAAATAACTTATCAATTATTCAACGTTGACCGAATAGCAACAATCGCACGAAACACCGAAAAATATTCGTCCGTCATTCCCGCGCAGGCGGGAATCCAGTGGGGAAACCGTACGCAACACCTCCTGGATTCCCGCCTGCGCGGGAATGACGATTCGTAAGTTTCATTGTTAAAATCTAAGGTTTTTTCAACCGCGCTTACCTTGAAACCACTCTCTGAAAACATCCGTCACCTGCCGCAACTCTGAATCAGATATAATGTATGGTGGCACCGTGTAAACGTATTTCCCGAAGGGGCGCACCCAGACGCCGCGCGCTACCGCGAATTCCTGGATTCCCGCCAACGCCTGCCGTTCATGGGTTTCGATTATACCTGCCGCGCCCAAGACCCGCGTCTCTTTTATTTTTTCCGATTTGAGCGTCAGCAGTTCTTCGCGCAGGATTTTTTCAATCCGGGCGATTTTGTCGAGATAATTTTCCCTTTCAAATATTTCGATGCTTTTCAGCGCCAGCGCGCAGACCGTGGCGTTGCCCATGAAAGTGGGCCCGTGCATCAGCGCCTTGCCCGGATCGTCGTCGTAGAAACCGTCGAACACGCGGTCATTCGCCAGCGTTGCGGCGTGGCCGAGATAACCGGCGGTCAGCCCTTTTCCCAGTACCATGATGTCGGGCGTGACCCCGGCTTTTTCGGCGGCAAACATTTTTCCCGTGCGGCCGAAGCCGGTGGCGATTTCGTCAAAGATCAGCAACACGTCAAACCGGTCGCACAATTCGCGCGCGCCTCGCAGATAATGCGGAGAATAAATATTAAACCCGCCCGCCGCCTGCAAGAGCGGCTCGCAGATAAAAGCGGCGATTTCTCTGTGTTTCTTTTCCAGCAGTTTTTCCAGTTCGGCAAGCTGGCGCCTGATATCTTCCTCGCTCGCGTTATAGCCGCCGGTCGGCGCAGGGAGAAAATATTGTTTCGGCAAAAGACCGCCGAACAGTTTGTGCATTCCGTTATCCGGGTCGCACACCGACATGCAGCCGGTGGTGTCGCCGTGGTAGGCTTTTTTCAGCGCGATGAATTTCGTTTTTTTTCTGCCCCGGTTCAGCCAGAACTGCGCCGCCATTTTCAACGCCACTTCCACCCCCACCGAGCCGCTGTCGGAATAGAAAACGTGGTTCAAACCTTCAGGCGTAATCTCGACCAGCTTGTCGGCCAATTCCCGCGCGGCGGGATGGATAATCCCTCCCAGCATCACGTGGGGCAATTTTTCCGCCTGCGCGCGCATGGCTTCCTTCAGTTCGCGGTTGCCGTAACCGTGGATCATGCACCACCAGGAGGCGATGCCGTCGATCAGTTCCCGCCCGTCAGCCAGACGCAGGCGCACGCCGTCGGCAGACACCACCTCGTACGGCGGCGGCATGGTTTTCATCTGCGCGTAGGGGAACCAGATTCCGGGATTTTTCACGGCTCTTCCTTGTTGCTTGCATTTTCAGATTGTATAATCATATAGTTCGGAAGGAATCTGTCATGAAAAAAACCGATGCGGGAAAAAGTTCCTTGGCCTGGGCGGCTGCGGTTTGGAGCGCGTTTTTGTTTCTGCTGGTTTTCCGCCCCGGCTGAGGCTCATGGATTAACATCCCGGTGGGATTGTTGCTTACCTTCGGTCCGCTCGTGGGGGTCGTCAAAGGAATACTCGGAATTGTGCGGGAAGAATCACGCACGCACGCGATTGCCGGCTTGGTTTTTTCCGCTATACCGCTGGCCTTATTCGTCCTGCCCCTCGTTGGCTTTTTCTTCTGCCGAGGCTGAAGCGGTTTCGCTTTTCAAATTGCTGCAACTGATGCCGTGCCAGGCAATGCCGAGAGAATGGGTGGCGCGCTCCAGCGACAGGCGCAGTTTTTCCAGTTCCTCCTCCGACAGGTTTCCTTCCAGCTTGACGATTTTAAGATAAGCCTCGTCCAGATATTCGGCCACTTCCTTCAGCCCGGTATTGCGCGCTTCCAGGCACTCCATCGCCAGATTGAGCTGAGAAGCGATTTCGGTCAGGTAATCGCCATCGCGCAGATGAAAGCGGAAAGACGGGTTTGTCACCAAATTGTTGATGTCCTGCACCAGTCGGAAAGCCGCGCCCGCCACCCGGTGCGTGCGCCGGATCGTGAGCCAGGCATAGCACATGCAGATCAGCATCGGCACCGCGAAGGCGATGGCGACGAATGCAACCAGCGCCGTGGATTTGTCCAGCCCGTAATTGAGATGAAGCCAGCCTATCGCCACGAACAGCGCGGCCTGCAGGATGACCATGATAATAAAGACCCCGAGCGTGGCGTTGACCTCGCCCATCTGGTAGCCCTGGTCGATGAGATAAACGCGGCGTCTGCCGACGTCCATTTTCTTTTCGGGAGTTTCCATTTCACCACCCTCAAAAGTAAAAACTTGTACCGTCATTCCTGCGCAGGCAGGAATTCAGGCGGGGTAGCCCCGCTGCTATATTACGCAAGCATTTATGGCCGCATAAAACTTTCGCGCGTTCTTCGCCCGCGACCAACGGAAGCGCGGTAGGGTTACACGGACGGATGCGCTTGCGAATTATGCGAGTGCGGCACGCACCCTGGATTCCCGCCTGCGCGGGAATGACGACTGTACGTTTGTTTCTGAAAACAGAACGCTTTCCCTTAATTAAACCGTATTGCCTCTATTCCCTCCTGTAAGGGAGAGGACACTGTTCAGACGGGCGGACTGTAAGCTTTCCCGTCCTTCTTTTTCAGACAGGGATTCGGTTCCTTGTTTTTCGCCGACAGCAGGAATTCGTCCTGGTATTCCGATCCGCGCCGGTCGAAAAAGCTGTCGATCGGGTCTTCCACCCACAACGTCGCGCACAGGGTCTTGGCGTCCTCGCCGCCGCCGAAATCGGGAGGAGGAATAATCTCTCCCCCGGCAATGGCGTAGTCCAGCAGTTTCAGATAGGCCGAAAGCGTCTTGTTGGTCGGGCCCAGACCCTTGGAATAAAGATACTTCCCTTCCAGCATGGAATTCAGTTCCAGCGAGGTCGGGCGCGCGCTGGGGCTCTGGTGCAGGCACAGCATGACGATGTCGGACAATTGCGAGAAATCGAAGCGGTCGTGCTCGACCTTGCGCACCTCCTTGGGCGCGCGAAGTTCGAATTCCAGTTGGCGGCGCATGTTATCGACCCGGTCATGGGTGGTCTTGCCAAAAACACGGTAGGGGCTGAACCCCGTCAGCGCCTCGTAGCCGATCACACCCAGCGCCCAGATGTCGCTGGCGGGGTTGGCGTAGCCTTCCAGTTGCTCGGGCGCCATGTAGCGGGGTTTGCCCACCAGTTTTTTCTCCACTCCCGCCTCGCCGCCGAAAGCCTTGGCCACGCCGAAGTCGGCCAGCTTGGTGATGCCCGCTTTTTTATTGAACAGGATGTTGCTGGGGGAGATGTCGCGGTGGACGAGGTTGAGTTGCCTCCCGTGGTCGTCGGTGAGCATGTGCGCCTCGGCCAAGGCGATGACGGCTTTATTGAGGATGAAGCCGACCATGGCCGGATTCATCAGCAGGGTAGTGTCGGCGTGGGCCTTCAGCACCTGGTCCAGGCCGGGGCCGTTGACGTATTCCAGCACCATGAAATAGAGTTTGCTTTTTTTTATGCCGGTGGTGCGGCCGGTGCGCGGGTCGCGGTGGCCGGGCAGGTTCATCTCCATGCTTTCCAGCGCCAGCAGCTCGACGATGGTGCCCTGGCTGAGCTGCGCCAGAAGCTGCGCCTCTTCCACGAACTTGCCGATGGCGACGGCGTCGGTGGTGTCTTTCAAGACCTTGATGGCTACTTCCTTGCGGATGCCTCCTTCCGAGACATGGTGCGCGAGAAACACCGTGCCCATCCCGCCCTCGCCCAGCTCCTTCACCAGCTCGTAGTGGCTGATCGATTTCAGGTTTTTCTCGCCCTCGCGCAAGCCTTCCATAATCCGACCGCCGTAATCGGCGAGAATTTTCTCTTGCGAGTCGGTGCCGGTTGACAGGGCTTCGTCGCCGCCGTCCCTGACAACTTTCCTGACCGGTCTTCTTCTCAGTGCCATCTTATTTTTTCACCTTTCCCGTAGCTTTGCGCATTTCCTCCGCCTTTTTTTCCTCGGCCAGATTCTCTTCTTCCCGAGCCTGTTTCATCAGTTCGATCCAGCGCTTTTCGTCGCCGCCCCGACAATCGAAAACTTGCATTTTCCCGCCGCGCATCCGGAAGAAAATACGGTATGCTCCCGTGCCTTCGCCAGTGTAAAACAGCCACAGCGAAACCGCCGGCCCGCTGTACAGGGTCAGGTTGATCTCCGCAATCAGCGGCCATTTCTTTTCCGGTATCTCCGCCAGCCTGCCGCGCAGGGTTTCCAGGAATTGTGGCGTCAAGGATTCGGGAACTATAAAGGTTTCGTGAGGAGCCGATGATTTTTCCTTATCCAGGAAAAGATCGGTCGTCACGCGGAATTCTACAATCTGACTGGCCGAAGGAAGATTCGGCGCAGGAGTAACTGCCTCTTCCCGCTCCGGCGCGGCGCAGCCCGCGAGGAAGAACAGCGCGAACGCCAACCATAAGGCACCGGGTTTCATTTCCGCAAGATTCGCTCTTTTTGACATAACAGGTTTTCCCGCCGACAGGTGTTTCGCGCTTTCACTGCACTATGTCCGCTAATTGTCTCTGTTAGAAAGAAAACGTCAAGTATTTTTGTATTCTGGTTTTTACGATAAAATCCGGCTGGACTCGCCCGCGTTCTGCTGGCATACTGTCTGTCGACTTATTTTTCGGCATTTTACAGGCAGGCAATCATGCAGACTCTTATCCAGACCGAGATGTATTACGCAAGCATCATGGCGGCAGTGTTCCTGGCCTTGTCGATTTCCGCCAGTTACATCAGTTATTTCGTCATCAGTTTCGCCGCGCGCAAAAGCAGCAAAAGCAAACAGCAGATCCTGCTGCTGCTGGCTTCGATTCTGAAATTCACCATCCTGACCATGGGTCTGCTGGTATCGCTCGGAACGCTGGGGGTGAAGGTGGAGCCGATCATCGCAGGGCTGGGCTTGTCGGGATTCGCTTTTGGCTTTGCCTTGCGCGACGCTATTTCCAACATGCTGGCGGGAATTCTGCTGATCGTCTATGCGCCGTTCGGGTTGGATGATGTGATTTCCGTGATGGGCGCTACCGGCAGGGTGATTGACATCAATCTGCGGTATGTCACGCTCCAGAGCGAGACCGAGATCAATCTTATTCCCAATTCAAGCTGTTTCAGCAACCGGATTACTAAAACCATTCCCAAAGCGGAACCGGTTCAACCCGGCGATGAAGCGGGGTTGGCTTAAACCGGCTGCAGCACCTGCAGCGAAACGCCCTGCACCAGATCCTTGACGTTTTCGCGGTAAGTTGCCATGTGCGGCGCGGCGAGGTGGGCGCGCAGGTGGTCGAGGCTTTCCCACTGCTCGACTATCGTCACCACGTTTTCCCGCAAGGGAAGCTGCGGCGGCAGGCCGGTTGCCAGATCCACGCTTGGCCCGTAAAAGAGGCAGCCTTCCTCGGCTTGCACGGCTGGCACGTTGCGGTTGAACACAGCCAGGAATTTATCCCGCAGTCCGGGATTGACGGTGATGGTCGCGATGACGTGAATCATTATTATTTCCCCAGGTTGTCGTAGTCGAGCATATCTTTGATAGTCTGCATCAGTTCCGGCATCTTGAACGGCTTGGGAATAAAGACTGAAACGCCGGCATTGATCGCATTGGTACGGGTTTCAGGTTTGGGCGAGGCGCAGATCATGATAATCGGCACCATCAGCCCGTCCGGCAGTTCCCGGATTTTTTGGCAGGCTTCGGTACCGGTCATGTGTGGCATGGCCTCGTCCAGGATGATAAGCTGCGGCATCTTGGTCTGCGCGAACATCAGCGCTTCCATCCCGTTGTCGGTGGTGACGCATTCCAGGCGGAGGGTTTTGAGCTGATTGGCAATCACCGCCGCGATCCGGTTATCGTCTTCCGCGATCAGAACCGTTGCCAGATTTTCATGCGTGGTTTCGACCTTTTTTGCGACTGTATGCGGTTTGTCAGCCGCCGGTTTGCTTCGCGTGGGGGAAGATTTGTTCCCATCCTTCAGCCGCGCCGCCATCAGCGCTTTCAGTTTTTCCTTGTTGTCCTGAATGCCCATGCTCTTCCCCGCCAATCATCAGATTCGATTAAAACCGGATTTCTCCTCTTCATCATAAGCCCTGGTTTTTTTTTGTCCACTTTTTTATCGCGCCACTTCCGCCTTTTGGCGTTTGTGTTATACTAATTATCACTATTGTCCGGAGGATTATCATGAATATTTACGAATTGATCAAAACCAGGAAAAGCGTGCGCGCGTTCCAGGATCGGGACGTGCCGGAAGACGTTCTGATGAAGTTGCTCGGAGCCGCACGCATGGCGCCCTCGGCCAAGAACTTCCAGGAATGGCGCTTCATCATCGTGCGCAACTCCGCCACGCGCGCGAAACTCGCCGAAGCCGCCAAGGGGCAGAAATTCGTGGCCGAAGCGCCGGTGGTGATAGCCTGCTGCGCCGAGACCGACTGGCATGTCATGAGTTGCGGCCAGCTTTGCTATCCCATCGACCTCGCCATCGCCATCGACCACCTTACCCTCGCGGCGGTGGAGGAGGGTCTGGGCGCGTGCTGGGTCGGCGCATTTTACGAAGACAAGGTGCGCGACATTCTCGAAATTCCGAGAAACATCCGGGTGGTGGAACTGCTGCCTCTGGGTTATCCCCAGGATTCCGCGCCGGTGGAAAAGAGCCGCCTGCCGCTGACTGCCATCGTCAAGCGCGAAAAGTGGCACGACTAACCGCTTCGCGGTTAAGTTTCCAGTCTCCAGTGCTGGTTAACGGAAGTTTTTCCATGGAGGCGGATGCGGCTTTTTTCCATTCTGTTACCAGAAAACGCTGTCTCAAAAAAACTGGAGACTGTTTCCCCTGAACCTTTGCGAAGAATTTTATGGCTAAACACGCCCCGCTCGCCGACCGGATGCGTCCGCGCAACCTCGACGAATTTTTTGGACAGGAACACCTGGTCGGCGAAGGACGGCTCCTGCGCCGCCTGATCGAAGACGACCAGGTCAGTTCCATGCTGCTCTGGGGGCCGCCCGGCAGCGGCAAAACCACGCTCGCGCAGATTATCGCCCAGGTTACCGCGCGCGCGTTTGTCACCTTTTCCGCCGTCCTGAACGGGGTTAAGGAGGTACGCGTCGTCGTCTCCGAGGCCGAGGCGCGGAGGGAAAGCGAAAACCGGGGCACCATCCTGTTTGTCGACGAAATCCATCGTTTCAACAAGGCGCAACAAGATGCGTTTCTGCCGCACGTCGAGGCGGGAACGATTATCCTGATCGGCGCGACGACGGAAAACCCTTCTTTTGAAATCATCGGTGCGCTGCAAAGCCGCTGTCGCACCTTTACCCTGAACCCGCTCGATGACGCCGACATTGCCTGCATTATAGACATGACGCTGACCGACAGCGAACGGGGCCTGGCGGAGTTCAAACCTCTGCTTTCGCCCGAGGCGCGGGAACTGCTGATCAATTACGCCAACGGCGACGCGCGCGCGGCACTCACCGCCCTGGATTTCGCAGTCTGCGGGGCAGATGCCAACGGCTCGGGTGTACGCGAAATTTCTTTTGACCTCATGAAGGAAGCCTTGGCCAGCCGCATCGTGCAATACGACAAGGGCGGCGAGGAGCACTACAACCTTATTTCCGCTTTGCATAAATCGCTACGCGGTTCTGATCCGCAGGCGGCGCTGTACTGGCTGTCGCGGATGATCGAGGGCGGCGCCGACCCGCTGTATATTGTCCGGCGGCTGGTGCGGTTTGCTTCCGAGGACATAGGGCTAGCCGACCCGAATGCTTTGGTTCAGGCTATTGCCGCACGCGACGCCACGCATTTTCTCGGTTATCCGGAATGCAACACCGCCCTCGCGCAACTGGTGATCTACCTCGCCACCGCGCCCAAGTCGAACTCGGTATATATGGGCATCAAGAACGCCGCGCGCGACGTGGCCGAGACCCGCAACGACCCCGTGCCGCTGCACATCCGCAACGCCCCGACGAAACTGATGAAGGAACTGGATTACGGGAAGGGGTACAAGTACGATCACGACGAGCCGGGCGCGTTTTCCGGACAGGATTACCTGCCGGAAAAAATCCGGAGCCACATCTATTACACGCCCGGGCCGTTCGGATTCGAGAAAGACATCAAGAAGAGGATTGATTACTGGGAACGGTTGCGTCAGGAAAAGCGCGGGGAAAACACGCCGTAATTGACCAGTTCCACGCCGTTGTCGCGCAAGGCTGTTTTCACTTCCGGCGCTGTCAACGCCGCCAGTTCAGCGGCGCGGCAGTCGTTGATCCAGCTTTCCCCGGTTTCTTCCTCCACGGCTTTCATTTCGGCCTGATCGCATTCGCCGGGGTGGCACATCAGTTCCGAAATTCCGGTCGGAAGATTTTTCAGCAGTTCCAGTAAAAATGCGGTTGAGATTTTCCCGATATGCGTCTGTCCGAAAAAATAATCCGGCGTGGCGCATTTCCCTTTCGCCGTCGTCAGCGTGGCGATGGTGCGGAGCTTGGCCGCGTTCCAGGCGTTTTTCGCGCCCGGCCAGGGTAAATTTTTCAGCGCGAACGCCACTGGTTCGCGCAGGTTGCGCACCGCCGGAATCTGGTAATCAGCCGCCAGCTTTTTCATCAGCTTAGACAATGTCCGCCACAGCATATGGTGTTTCTCGCTGTCCAGATGCGTGGGTTTGACTCCTGCGTCCAGAGCTTTTTCGATCTGCGCGCGATATTCGATTTCCATGATATTGGCAAGATTGCGGGTCACGCTGGTGCGCCAGAGCGAGGAGGCGGAGAGTTTGAACTGCCTCTTGGAATTCAGCAGCGGATAGATTTTTTCCGAGGTGGAGACAGGCCTGCCGCGCAGGATGTTCAGGTGCACCCCGACGCCAAGGCCGGGGTTACGCCTGGATATCTCCACCGCTTCGGCGAAGCCAGATGTGTTGCAAAGTAATGACGCACTGGAAAGGACTCCGCCCCGGTGCGCCTTTTCGATTCCGCTGTTCACGCAGAAACACAGGCCGAAGTCGTCGGCGTTTATAATCAGGCTTTTAAGCATTTTGTAAAAATCGCGCCGGGGCGCGCGCAGCTCCTGGTGTTGAATCAGCGGTGTCGGCTCGTTTCAGTCTCCAGCGGGAATCTCGCGAATAACCTACATCTTGCCTTCGAGATAATTGACGGTCGAAGTCAGTGAGATCAGTTCCTTGTAATCATCTTCCGGAACTTCGACTTTGTGCTGCTTGCGCAGTTCCATCACGATGTCGAGAAAATCCATCGAGTCCAGCCCCAACTGGTCGCGCAGAGGCTCGTCGTCCTTGAGCGAATCAAAATCCTCGTCCGGGGCAATGTCGGCGATAATGGCCAGAACTGCTTCGCGGATTTCTTCTCGATCCATCGTTCGGGTTCTCCTGTCTTAAGCTTGCAGTTATATTAGGGACTGAGGGACTAGGGGACTAAGATTTATTATCGGAAGATAACGATTATTCCGTCTGCTTGCAGCAATGCGATAACCGTAAAATTCCTGCACAAGAAAACTTAGTCCCTTAGTCCCCTAGTCCCTCAGTCCCTACAAAATTTTTTCACAATCACCACCGCGTTAATTCCCAGCATCCCGAAAGAGTTGTTCAGGATATATTTTACCTCTGCTTCGCGCGGCTGGTTGATTACCAGATTCGGCAGCGCGCAGACCGGGTCGAGATTATCGATATTGATAGTGGGATGCACCAGCCCGTCGGTGAAGCTGGGCAGATTTCCCGCCAGTTCCAGCGCGCCGGCCGCGCCCATCGCATGACCGATGAAACTCTTGGTGTTATTGATATAAGTTTTTGTCTCCGCACCAAAGACGGTTTTGATCGCCTCGATTTCCTTGGGATCGCCTTCGGGCGTACTGGTGCCGTGGGTGCTGATAAGATCGATTTCTTCCGGCTTCAGACCAGCGCGCTTCAACGCCAGCGCCATGCACTCGGCCTGCCGTTCAGGATTGGGCAGAACGAAATCGGTCGCGTCGGTATTGACGGCGTAACCGGCGATTTCGCCATAGATTTTCGCGCCGCGTTTCTGCGCGTCTTCAAGACGTTCCAGGATATAAAGACAACCGCCTTCAGACACGACGATGCCGTTGCGGTCGCGGTCGAAGGGGCGGCTGGCTTTGTTCGAATCGGCGTGCGACGCCAGCGCGTTCTGCGCCTTGAAACTGGCGAAAATGCCGAAAGTGTGGATCGATTCGGAAACCCCGCCCGCAATCGCCACATCCACTTCGTCCAGCATGAGCTGCTGCGCGCCGAAAATCACGCCGTAATTCCCCGCCGCGCAAGCCGCGCCGATGCAGGCGTGGGGGCCGGTGATTTTCATATTCAGAGCCGCTTCCCCTGCCGGATTGTTGGAAATGCTGCGGGGGTTGTGGTGATGCGTCCAGTATTTGACGTCGTAATTGAATTCCTTGAGGCTGGCGACCTCATTTTCGGTTTCGACATTGCCGTGCTCGGTCGTGCCGACGTAAATCCCGATCCGCGAGCGGTCGGCGGTTTCCAGATCAAGGCCTGAATCTTTTATCGCCTCGTTGGCACAGAAAATCGAGATTGAACCGGCACGGGTGCCGCGACGGCGATCCTTGCGACCCTGGTATGCAGTTTCCGGAAAATCGCAGACCCCGGCCGGAACCTCGTCCATGTAGCGGGGCTTGATAGTCGTAACATTGGGCTTGCCTGCCAGCAGATTTGTCCGCAGCGTCGCCAGGTCGTTACCCAGCGGCGAGGTCAGGCCGATTCCGGTTATGACAATCCTGCTGTTCAATATACCTCTCCGAAGCACGTAAAATCCAAACGCGCAATTTAAGCAGAAACCGGAAAAACTGCAACAGTATTTTGCGCTTTTGCCAGATTTCGGCAACTTTTGCCGGATATTCCGCTTTTTTACGCAGTTTAATCGCCAAACTTCCTTCTGGCGCGCGAGCCGGATATGTTATATTATACGGGCGCTAATTTTCAGGGAGCGAAAAGTGGATATGGACAATCTTCCCCGAAAAATCCGTCTGGCTATTGTCGGCTGCGGAAAAATGGGGCTGATTCATAAAAAGGCGGCGCAACAACTGATCGGCGGCGCGCATGAGCAATATTACAAAGGCGGCGTGGGAAAAGTGTTGCAGCGGCTTTGCCTCGATAGTCTGGTTGATCCCTCTTTTCTCCGGACAGGGAAAGACAGGGAAAATATTTTCCGCTTCCGCACGCACGAGGAATTATTGCGCAAGCGCCCCATCGACGCGGCGGTTATCGCCGCCCCTACTGTTACGCACCGCGCCCTGGCCGGGGATTTTCTGACGCGCGGCATTCCCCTGCTGATCGAAAAACCGGTGGCGGAAAAAACGGCGGAAATACTGGAAATCAAAAAACTGGCGGAAGACGCCGGAGTCTTCGTGCTGCCGGGGCATGTGGAAAGATACAATCCTGTTACCATCGATATCGCCGAGACTTTGAAATATAAGGTCTACGGGAAAGTCACAAACTACAGTTTTGTCCGCACCTCCCCCCGGCCGGAACGGATTCCCGACTCGATCATTATCGACAAACTGATTCATGACGTCGACCTGCTGTTGCGGTTTTTCGGCAAACCGAAGGTGGAAGCGGCGAAGTTCAGCCGCGATAAGCAGGGGATAGTGATTGAATGCGACCTGTCCCTCCGGCATCGCAGCGGCGTTACCGGGCGGGTTTTCTCCTCATGGAAAGTGAACCGGAAGGAACGTTCTATTGCTATCGACGCGGAACGGGGACGGATTGAAGCCGACTTCACCAACAAGACCTTGTTCGTGAAAAGGCTGAACGAATTTCCCAAAGCCATCACCGGCTACGGCAACAATCAGGTCAAGGACCAGTTAGCGGATTTTTTCGCGGGAATTTTTCGCCTGGTGCCGCCGCTGGTGAATATCGACGACGCAGTGAAAAGCGCCCGGCTGATTGACCGGATCGCCTCGCTGGCGGCGGCGGAAAAATCTTGTTAATTTTCCCGCCACCGGTATACTTCTGGATTAAACTGGGGTGAATGTACAATCGTTGGTTTCGAGGATCAAAAAATGGGTATTGTCGGAGACTTTTTTTCCTTCGTCGGCAGCATGCTTCTGGGCAAGAAGACTTCCAGCAATGAATTTCTGGAAGCCCTTACCATGGCCGAGCGTTATATGCGCTGGGGCAGCGAGCGCGGCGACCTGCGCGACTTCCAATCGGCTTTCGACCACCTGGAATTCTGCGACGACAACGGCGCCCCCCGTCCCGACCTGGTCTTGCGAAAATACGGCTGCCTGTCGGAAGTGGCTATCGGAGCGGTCGATCTGCTGATCAAAAAATACCACAAAGACAAGGATGGCGTCGGCAAGAGCAAGGACAAGATGCTTTCGGAAAAGAAATCGCTGGAAGTCGATATCCAGACCGCGAAGAAACGGGCAGAAAAACTGCGTGCCGAAGGCAGTGTGATCAAGGCCAAGGAAGAAGAGAAACACGTCGAGGAATACGAGGCGAAACTGGCGCATTACGACCGGGTGCTGGAATCCGACGAGACCCTTTCGGCCACGATGACGGCATACGAGAACATGGCGCTGCAGGCGGAAAGATATCTGGGCAGACTGGAACAGTCGCTAGTCGCGCTAGAGATGATTTCTTCCCTGCCCCAGGACGCGGCGGCGGCTCTGCGGCAACAGATCAGCCTGAGGCTGGAAACCGCCAGAAGGCAGATCCAGGAGCAGGCGCCCAATGTGCCGGAGTCCTGAATGCGCGTAATCGCCGGAACGGCCCGCCGCGTTCTGCTTAATGTCCATCAGGAAAGCGAAACGCGCCCGTTTCTGGAAATGGCGCGAGGCGCATTGTTCAACGCTCTGGCCGCGTTTGTGCCGGAAGCGCGGGTGCTGGATCTGTATGCGGGCAGCGGCGCACTCGGGATCGAAGCCTTGAGCCGAGGGGCTGAAAGCGCGATCTTTGTCGAAGTCGACCGCAAGGCGCAAACCGTGCTGCGGGAAAACCTGGAAAGGTGCAAACTCGCAGGCGGCAGGATCATGCCGGGTTTCGTGCAGGGAGTCCTCCCCGGACTCAAGGGCGAGTTCGATCTGATTTTTCTCGATCCGCCTTTCGCCGACGCGGCGAAATGGGAGACCCTGCCCGAAACAGAAACCATTGTCAGGGAAACCAGTCGGCTGCTGGCTCCGGGGGGACTACTGGTGTTCCGCTTCGAACAGAAAAAACGCCAGCCACCTGGCTGGAACCCTCTGGAGCTGCTGCGGGATCGGTGTTACGGCCGCAGTCGGGTGTGTGTTTACGGGCGTCAAGAATCCGACGGAGAGTGAGTTGGCCGAGCCGCGCGAAAACGAGCTGGAACAACAGCAGGCGGAACTGACCGGGGAATATCTCTCCCTGCGCGCCGAGGCTGGCGAAGACGCCAAAGCCAAGCGCAAACTCTCCCAACTCCAGCAGAAGCTGGACGGACTCTACTGGAAAAAGGTCGAGAGCCTGCTGGAAAGCCGGGTCTCTTCCGACCGCGACGAACTTAATTTCAGCGACGAGGAACGCCTGCTCATAGACGTCGGCCTGCTGGATGTGGCGCTGGTGGAAAACGCGGCGGAAAATCTGCCGCAGACCTTGGTGGAGGAACTCAACCAGCCCGGACCGCTGAATCATTTTTACCTTTCCGAGTGGCTGGAAGACCGCTACCGGCGCTACCGGCTGACGGAAGACGTCACCGCCGCCGACAAGGAAAGCGAACAGCAGCAGGCCAGTAAACTGCAACAGGCGCGGCTGGCGGTACTGGCAAAGCTCAAAGCCCTTTTCGTCGGCCTGCCCGGCATCACCCAGGAACTGTCGGCTCTTCTCACCAGCGGCAAGCTGGACGAACAGATTCTGGCTCTCGACGTCGCCTTGCTGTCCAACCGGAAACTGCGGCGAGGGTTTCGTCAGCGTAAGCGACTGATTCTGATGCGCGGGCAGATACTGCTGAAGGCGCGCGCGCGTACCCGTGACGCGGCAGCGCTGAAACTGTTCGACCTGCTGGAGGAAATCTTTGTCCGCGACTGGCGCGAACGCTACGCCGCCCGGGGCAAGAACAAGCAGAAGTCCAGCACGACCGAACTCAAGGCTACTGTCTCCCGCGACAAGGCGGTTGACTACCTGTTGAGCGAATTGCGGTTCGTCAAGACCCTGCTGCCGGTTGGTGCGCTGGCCGGGGGAGTGGCCCGGACTTGCGCGGTGATGTTTGCCGAAGGCCCCCGCGTGACCATGGCCGACACCTCGCGCGGATTTGCCCTGGCGCAGGCCTGCGACCGGGAATACACGGTCGACCCGGTGGTGCTGGTGGCGCCGTTCAAGGGACGGGGCATCTTCGAATGGGATCGCGACAGTTTGGTAGTGAGTCTGCATCCGGTGGAAAACCCGCTGGATTCGGTCGCCAACGCCGCAGGCAATTATCACATGCTGATCGACTCTTTCCAGAACGAGGGAAAGTTGCGCAAAAGTTACGAAGCCGCTTTTCCGGGAGAAAATTTCCAGCAGTCGTTCCAGTCCGATTTCCGGGCGTGGGTGACGAAGGTGGGAAGGGGCGAAACCGGCGGCATGGATGCGGCGCGGCGCGATTTTTTCCGCGAGAACATCGGCCCCAACGTTGACGGGGTGCTGGCTCCGGCGACGTTGCGCAACCTCGGCCCCCAGGCGCGGCAGATGTTCCGCAAGCGGCTGGAAAAGCAGGTTTCCCTTTCCGGCGACGATGGCAACCTGCGCCACCGCCTGGCTGTGCTCCACTGGCAGGACGAAAACCTGGACAAGGCGCTGGCCGAAATGGCTGCCGCCGCCAAGCTGTTGCCCGGCAACGGCGCCGTCCTCTTCAGCCTGGGGAGGCTGCTGGAGGAAAAAGGCGACAGGGACAAGGCGGCGGGAATGTTTCAGATCTGCGCAAAAAAGGCGGCTGATTCAATCTGGAAACTTTACGCGGAAGAAAAAGTCCGGTCGCTCAGTAGAAAATAGTCTTGGAGCTGAACCCTTGCACCTGTTGACGCTGGCTCAAGCCGAATTCGGTATGGTTCAAATCGCATTGCTGGCGCTGATCGTGATTATCGCCGTCGCCACTCCGGCGCTGGTAAGAATCGCCAGGATGAAACGAAACTCCGCCAGCACTGGCGGCGGGGATAATAACGGCGATTGCCTGCGCCTGGAAAACCGCGTGCGGCAGACCGCCGACAAGGCGCTGGTGGATCTGCTGGAAGCCAGCCGCGAAATCAGCGCGCAGATCGATATGAAAATCCGGATGCTGAACAAGCTGGTCAAGGACGCCGACACTGAAAGCCGCCGGCTGGAAAAGCTGCTGGGACTGTGCGCACAGGTGAAGGAATCCCCGGGAAAAGTGATAATAAAGGAACCGGAGCCGGTAAAACCGCAACCGCACCGGGAAGAACTGCCGCTGCTGCACCGGCAGATCGGAGAATTGTCGCAAGCGGGGAAAAGTCCGGCGGAAATCGCGCGCGCGACCCGGCTCAGCTTGCACGAAGTCAACCTGGTGCTGCATCTGCTGACCGCCAAAAGTGAAAGATAGACAATATAATGAATGAAGATTTGAATTTTCCCAAGCAGGACAAGCCCACACTTTACAATCCGCCCGCAGCCGGAGAATCCGGCATTCTCGCGGGCGAATGCGTGGAAGGTTTCCGCATCAATTTCGTCATCGGTCAGGGGCCGCGCTCTTACCTGCACGAAGGCGAGCAGGTAACGCTCCGGCGCAAGGTGGCCATCAAGGTGCTGAAAAGATCATTCGTCACCGACGTCAAGCAGATCACGGATTTTCTCGAGGCGGGTCGAAGCTGTTCCAGCCTGATCCATCCCCACATCGTGCAGATTTACAACGTCATCTCCGCCGGCGACCTGTATTTCATCGTCAGCGAATTGGTGCAGGATAAATGCGTCGCCGAACTGGCCGACAGCGGCACCATGCAGACCGAATCGGTGCTGCGCCTGCTGGCCGAAGCCGCCGCGGCGCTGCACCAGGCTCATTCCCGCGGCATTGTGCACGGCAATCTCGCGCCGACCAATATTTTTTACGGCGAAGAAACCGGCACGCGTATCGCCGATTTCCTGCACGACCCTTTTGCGGGCTTCGGCTTCAAAACGAAGGGCTGGCAGTCCAAGCGCGCGCTGTTCCTCTCTCCCGAGCAGCTGGGCGGCGGGGCAGCCAGCATCGCGGGCGACATTTTTTCCCTGGCCGCCAACGCCTTTCTGCTGGCGACGGGGGGAGAACCGTATAACGAGGAGGAAATCCAGCAATTCGTCAACGGCGAGGGCGGAGTCATTTCCCCGGTCGCGCACGAGGCCAACCCCGGCGTGCCGATGGCGCTGTCGGATCTGCTGGGCGACATGCTGCACCCGGATCCGCTGCACCGGCCAGTGTCTATGGAAACCGTTTCCGAGCGGATCGACAAGGTGGTGGAGACCCTGCGCCTGAGCAATACCGGCGACCACAAATTGCTGTCGAAGATCAAGAGCCTGAAAGAGCCGTGTCGCCGCAAATACAAGCGTCTGCGCACCGATATGGACGTGAAGATTACCCCGCGTTCGACCAGCGAGAAAAGCGCGCTGATGCTGCTCAGTAAAATCGAGAATATCAGCGAAAACGGCGCCTTCATCAATCTGCAGAACCCGCCGCCCATCGGCACTTTCGTCACGCTGGAGTTCAACCTGACTCCGGACGGGACGCGGGTGAACGCGCTGGGGGTGGTACGCTGGATCAGCCGCGATTCGGACAACCTCGGCATCGGCGTGCAGTTCCTGGAAGTCTCCACCACCAGCCGCAAACACCTGCGCCATTTCGTCGACAAGCGCATGGCACGGGAAATCGCCCACGCCCTCTCCCGCACCCAGACGCACAAGATCATCCTCAAGGCGCTGGTCTGCCACTGGGGTCAGGATATTCCTCTCGACAGCCTGGTCAAAAGCACAGGCACGGGACGGGCGCTGTTGTCGAAAGTGCTGGCGGATTTCGAGAAGTACGGCCTGATCAAACTGAAACTGAACGCCATTGAATGTATCGCCCCAGCCACCCCAGGCATTAACGAGGCACTGCATAACATGATCGGGTGCTGAAAACTTTTTATCCCATCCGCGACAAAGATAAATACTTAAATGAAAATAGGTTAAAAATATATACCGTATTTCCTGTAGAAAGTTCTTGACTTTTCCCCTCCTAAGCCCATAATATACACTTAACCCTTTTTTGCTTTTCGGAGAAGACGCATGAGCAAAGCCGCTATAAATCGCATTGACAAGCAGATGGAAAATCTTGATCCCGAATGCCTGCGCGCCCAGGTGTTGGCGTCCTTGAGGCAATTCCGTTCCTCCTGGGTGGAGCTGGGTCGGTTGTTGACTGATGTCGCTTACGGTGGCGACTACAAGGAATGGGGCTATGATGACTTTGAGGTCTATTGCGCCCGCGAACTGGGTCTGAAAAAGCCGACCGTGCAGAAACTGATGGTGAGTTACAATTATATGCGCTCCAACGAGCCTGACCGCCTGAAAGCCTATGACGAAGCAGGCGCAGGCGGAATGCCACCGGAAATTCCGGATTACCAGACTGTCGAACTGCTGCACCGCCTGCGCGAAAACGATTCGCTGGATGAAGAAACGAAAAACGATTTTCACCGCCGCGCCTTCACCGGCGAAGACGACGGGGATTTGCGCAAGGAATTGCGGGAAAATCTCCGCCCCGACGCAGGCGAGATCGACCAGGCCAATACGAACCGCAAAAAGGAATTGACCGACATCCTCCGTACCGCGCGTGCGCTCAGGCGTAAACTCGCCCACACCCGCGCGATTCCCGGCGGCCTCAAGGACCGGCTGGAGCAGATTCTGGTAGAACTGGAAGCGCTGGATTGAACAACTCTCCCCGCATCCTGCTTGTCCGCCTGAGCGCCATCGGCGACGCGGTACACGGCCTGCCGGTTGCCTGCGTGCTGCGGCGGCGCTTCCCTTCCGCCTTTATCGGCTGGATCGTGGAAGGCAGAACCGCGGAAATTTTGCAGGGACACGAAGCGCTGGATAAAATCATTTCCGTGCCCCGGGGCTGGCTGAAAAAACCGGATGAAATCCTGCGCGCGCGCCGGGAAATGCGGGACTGCGGCTTTGAGGTTGCGCTGGATTTGCAGGGTCTGACCAAAAGCGCGCTGGCCGCCTGGTTGTCGGGAGCGAAAAAAATCGTCGGTTTCGCCGGAGCCGATGCGCGCGAATTCAGCCGTTTTTTTTATACTGAAAAAATTCCGCCTGTCGCCGTGCATGTAGTCGACCGTAATTTGGAACTACTCCGGGCGCTGGGCGTGGAACAGATCACGCCGGAGGAGATCCGCTTCGCTCTGCCGCGAAATCAATCTGCGAAAACGAAGGTTGAGGCATGGCTCGAAGACAATAACTTCAGCGACAGTTTCGCGGCGCTGAATCCGGGCGCGGGCTGGGTGTCGAAATTATGGCCGCCGGAGCGATACGCCGAGGTCGCCAGTTACCTGTTTCAGAAACACAAACTGCGCTCGGTTATAGCCTGGGCTGGCGCGGAGGAACAGGGATGGGCAAAGGAAATCGCGGCAGCGTCGCCGGAAGCCTCAGTCGTGGCCTTGCCGACCAGCCTGCCGGAATTGATTGCGCTCTTGCGCCAGGCGCGGATTTTTGTAGGATCAGATACTGGTCCCCTGCATCTGGCGGCGGCGGTGGGTGTTCCGTGTGTTGGCATGTACGGCCCCGTCCCGGCGGAACGGAACGGACCCTACGGCGCGCAGCATGTCGCGTTGCAAAAAATGCGGGTGGAAGGCGGTAGCCGTAAGCGCCGGAACGCCCCGCCCGACGCGATGCTGGCCATTACCGCCAGCGACGTGTGCGAGGCGTGCGACCGGATTTTGACAGACGAAACGAAAAGCGAATGCTGATAACCCTGCCATTATATGTCTTGCGCGAGCTGGGCAAAGCCTTGGTGCTGTGCCTGCTGGTGTACGGTTTCCTGATGCTGGGGCTGGCGGCGGGGCAGATTATCCAGGACGGCGCCAGCGTCTTTACCCTGATTACGATTCTGCCGCGCCTGTTCCCGCTGGTCAGCCCCATGGTATTGCCGCTTACGATTATCACCGCGACGCTGATCTGTTACGGTCGACTTGCCGGCAGCAACGAATTCATTGCCGCGCAGGCGGGAGGAGTGCATCCGCTGTGGCTGGCTGCGCCCGCGCTGGCGGTGTCGATTATCGCCGCGACCGTGGCGGTGTATCTTAACGCCGACGTCCTCACCGCCGCGACCGCCAGCATCGAAAAATCTCTGGTAGAGGACACGACCAATATCCTGCAGAAACGCCTGTCCAAACCAGGCAGTTTCCTGTTCCACGACCTCGCCATCTGCCGCATGAAACGCGAGCACAACAAGGCCGGTATCGACATCACCCTCTTCGCCAGCGGCGCGGACGAACTGGACAAGAATCCCCGCTGGGATCCGGCCTATCCCCACCAGCGCGAGCGGATCATCGCTCTCGATCACGAGCCGATCACGCTGGAGCCGACTGGAAAATTTACTCCCGACGGCAAGGAGATGCTGTTTCTGAAAAGCAACCTGAAAGACGCACGACGTTATCAACTCGGGTCCAATGAGCAACAGGCGACCGCCGCCATGGCGCCTCCGCGCTATCCTTTTACGCCCGACACCAGTGGCAGCATCACTTCCAGCCGCATTTCCTACTGGGGTATCGGCAAGATCGTGAATGAACGCCGGGTATTGCACCGGAAGATTGATGACTTGAAACAGAAAATAACGGATTTTCCCAAGGACGCGGCTGCCTACAAACAGGAAATCAAAAACGTCAAAAAAAGCATCAGCAAGCAGACCGGCGAACTGCATATGAAACTGGCTCTGAGTTTCGCCTGTATTGCCTTCGCCGTGGTGGCAATTCCGCTGGGGCTGCGGATGCGCGCCCAGAGCGCCACTATCGGTTTCGCTTACGGGGTAGGAATCGCGCTGTCGTTTTTCCTGGCGGTTAAGTTCTGCGAGATGCGCGTCAGGCAGGAATGGCTGGGCTGGTGGGCGATCTGGCTGCCCAATCTGGCGTTGCTGATTTTCGGGGCGGTCATGTGGTTCCGCAGCAGGAGGCTGGATTAGATGGAAAAATTCCGGCTCATGCCGAAGACCGACGCCTATTTCGCCCGGACGTTCATGAAATATTTCCTGTTGTGTTTCGTCTCGCTGCTGGCATTGGTGGTGGTGGGCGACCTGTTCCAGCGCGGCGACGAATTCGCCTATTTTTCGAAAAAAAGCGAGTACGGCAACTGGGCGGTGATTTACATCATTATCCAGTATTATCTCGTCTACGCGCCGCAACTGGTGCTGCGGTTCATGCTGCCGCTGGTGATGTTGCTGGCGGCGGTGATTACGGTCACTTCCTCGCTGGTGCATAATGAATATACAGTGCTGCGTTCGGCCGGGATTTCCATGCAGCGGGCGTTGCTGCCGGTGCTGGTGCCGGCGTTCCTGATCGGCATGGGTATTCACCTGACGCGCGACCTCTACCTGCCGTTCCTGGTAGGCAAAAGCCATGAGATTTCCACCACCATCCGTCCCCGGAACGCCCGCCCGCTGTCGCTGGTGGTGCGCGACGGCAAGGAACTGCAATCAATTTCGATGGGCCACTTCGACGACGACGGCTATGCCCACAATCTGCGGATCGAAGTCCGCGACCTGGAGAAACTCCAGCAGGGGCAGGACAGTTTCCAGGCTTACACCGCCCACGCCGCCGCGCTGAGGCCGCGGGGCATGATCGATGTACCCGAGGGAGATACGCGGGAATTGCAATGGATGCCGACCGCCAGCCCGCGGCTGGTAAAATACGGTCGTTACGCCCGGTTTGAAACCACGTGGGAGGAACCGATTCCGACCGTGATTACTCCCGCCATGCTGGAGCGGCAGGTGCTGGGCGAGGCGATCATGACGTGGGACGACCTGACGAAACTGGCTGACGATGAAATCGACGTGCGGTTGGAAATGCACCGCCGCCGCGCCGCGCCCTGGGCGGGAATGCTGCTGTCTTTGCTAGGGATCGTCGTAGCGCTGAAACAGGCGCTGCGCGGCGGGCAGTCGGATTATATCAAGAACATCGTCAAAGCCATCCTGCTTTGCGCCGGTTATTACATCCTGAACGAAACTTTCGTTTCCTTTGGCCAATCAGAGACGCTGGGGCCGCTGCTGGCGGTGTGGATGCCGGTATTTATTATCGGCGGCTTTGGCGGTTATATCTATAAACACCTCGGCTGGTAGGAAAATTTCAATGCCGAAACTGACTGTAATCATTCCCTGTAAAAACGAGGAGAAAAATCTCCGCGATTGCCTAGAAAGCGTCAAGTGGGCGGACGAGATTTTCGTCGTCGACAGCGGCTCGACCGATAAGACCCTCGAAATTGCGCGGGAATATACCGACCGGGTGGTTGAGCACGAATACGTCAACTCGGCTACGCAGAAAAACTGGGCTATTCCGCAGGCGACGCACGAATGGGTGATGGTGATCGACTGCGACGAGCGCGCCACGCCGGAACTGCAGCGGGAAATCCGGGAGCTGCTGCAAGGCAACCCACCGCTGGACGGTTATCGCATTAACCGCGACAATTATTTTTTCGGGGTGCGGATCCGGCACTGCGGCTGGGAAAGCGATTCGCCGCTGCGGCTGTGGAAACGCGACCTCGGCCGTTATGAAGACAAACACGTTCACGCCGATGTGATGGTTTCCACCGGCAAAGTCGGCAGGCTTTCCGGCCAGCTCGTTCATCATACTTACCGGTCGTTTGACGATTATCTGCGCACTTTCGGACAGTTCACCACCTGGGGCGCGCTCGATCTGCGCGACAAGGGCAGACAGGCAACTTTCCTGAATCTCCTCGGACGGCCGCTTTTCCGTTTCTTCAAAATGTATGTTCTGAAACGCGGCTTTCTCGACGGCCTGCCGGGACTGATTCTGTGTACGCTTGCTAGTTTTAACGTCTTTATGAAATACGCCAAGCTCTGGATCATCCGCCGCGTCGAAGCCGGGGAGGAACGCATCGAAATCGGGAGGACTGAGTGGTGAGAGGCTTCCTGAAAATGGTCAGGCTGGTGCTGCCTTACCCGGTGCGTTTTGGCTGGTTTATCGTTTCCTGCGCGGTGCTGGCGGTGCTGGGCGGGATGATGCCGCTGCTGGTGAAGACCCTGTTCTCCATTCTGGAGGAACGCACCCCTCCCGGATGGATTACTTCTTATTTCGGCGCGCATAGCGCCCGGCACGTCTATTTCGCGCTGCTCTGCACGGCAATCGTGGTGTCGGGTTTGCAGATGCTGGCGCGTTTTCTGAACCGCTACCTGGAGGCGTGGCTGTCGCAGCGGGTGGTGTTGGACGCGCAGAACCGGCTGGCGGAAAAATTGCTGTCGATGGATATCGGTTTTTTCATGCGCGAAAGAACTGGCGAAATCATCAGCCGCATGTCTAACGATCTGTTATTCCTGGGGCGCACTATCAAATTTGGCTCGACCTTCATTTCCGACCCGTTGCAGCTTATCGCTTACCTGGTGGCGATTTTCGTTATTTCCTGGAAGCTGGCTCTGCTGGGGTTGATTGGCGCGCCTCTGGGCGGATATCTGATGAGCGTGCTGTCGCGCAAGATGCGCAAGGCTTCCAAACGCGCGCAGGAAAAACGCGCCGACATCACCAGCGCCATGGTGCAATTTCTCGGCGGCATGAAAATCGTCAAGGCTTTCGCCTGCGAGGATTACGAAAGCCGTCAATTCCAGGGCGAGACGAAAAAGCTGTTTGGCGTAACCATGAAGCGCGAACAGGCGCGCGCCTGGATGCGCCCGGTGATGGAGTTCGTCAGTTCCGTAGGGATGCTGGCGGTGCTGGCGCTGGCGGGGGAATGGTATTTCAACGGCACCATCAAACTGAATGATCTCACCGGTTTCATCGCCGCGCTGATGATGATGTACAATCCCGCCAAGGAACTCAGCCGCTCCAACAGCGATCTGCAGGAAGCTTTGCCCGGCGCCGACCGGGTTTTCGCGCTGCTGGCGGTGGAGCCGAATATCGTGGAGGGTGAAAAAATCCTGTCGGGATCACCCGAAACCATCTGTTTTGAAAATATCGATTTCGCCTATTCCCCCGACGCGCCAGTGCTTAAAGACATCAATCTGGAAATAAAACGCGGGGAATGCGTGGCGCTGGTGGGGCCGACGGGGTCAGGCAAAAGCACCATGACCAACCTGCTGCTGCGCTTTTACGATCCCGACCGCGGCCGCGTCGCCATTGACGGGACAGACATCCGCGATTACACCTTCAAAAGTCTGCGTTCGCGCATGGCGCTGGTAGGGCAGGATCCTTTCCTCTTTAACGGCACCATCCGCGACAACATCGCCTACGGGCAGGCCGACGCCACGCAGGAAAAAATCGAAGCAGCCGCGAGCGCGGCCAATATTCACGACGACATCCTCTCCTTTCCCGACGGCTACGACACCATCGTGGGCGAACGGGGAACGAATCTTTCCGGCGGCCAGCGGCAGCGGGTCACGATCGCGCGCGCGTTGTACAAAAACGCGCCGCTGCTGATTCTGGATGAGGCCACCAGTTCCCTTGACAGCGTCAGCGAAAAACAGGTGCAGGCAGCGCTGGATCATCTGATGGCGGGTCGCACCAGCCTGGTAATCGCCCACCGGCTTTCGACTATCCGCCACGCCGACCGCATCGTGGTGCTGGAAAACGGGCGCATTACCGCGCAGGGCACCCACGAGGAATTGCTGGAACTTTCTCCTACTTACGCAAAACTGGTGCAACTGCAGAACGGCACTGGCGAGGAAAAATGAAGGCTCTGACCATTCTCCAGGTCTGCTCCATCAAGGGGCGCGGCGGCACCGGTTACATGGCCGGACATATCTGCCGCCTGCTGCATGAAAAAGGACACCGCGTGCTGCTGGCGGCGTGCGAGGGTTCCAAGGTCGGGGAACGGATGCGAGGCACCGGGGTGGAAATCGTGTCTGGCGTCAAACTCCGGCGCGGTTTTCATCCGCTGGATTTATGGAACGATGTGCGCCTGTTGCGGCAGATCATAAAACAGGAAAACGTTGATATCGTTCATGCGTGGCATTCGATTGAATACTGGACCTGCGCGCTGGCGGCGCGGGGAACGCAGGCGAAACTCGCCCGCACGCGCGGACTGGTCACGCCGCCTTCGCCGCATTTTTTCAACCGGCTGTTGCATGATCGAACAGCGGCGGTGTTTGCGACATGCAAAAAAATCGAAGACAATTACCGCGCCGCCGGATTTGGCATGGACAATGTTTTCCGTCTCGACGACGGGGTGGATGTAGCAAGATTCCGCCCCGGTCTCGACCGGATGACGGTGAGAAATGAAGTCGGGATTCCGGCAGATGCGCCAGTCGTCGCCTGTGTCGGCCGGCTGGAACCGATAAAAAATCAGGCGACATTACTGGTGGCACTGACGAAGATCCCGCAATTGCACGCGTTGCTGGCGGGCGACGGTTCGCTGCGGGAAGAGTTGGAGCAACAGGCGGAAAGTCTGGGCGTGGGTAATCGTGTGCATTTTCTCGGCGTACGTAGCGATGTGGAACTGGTGCTGGCGTCAGCGGATATTTTCGTCCTGTGCAGCATCGGCTCCGAAGGCTCCAGCCGGGGTACACTGGAAGCGATGGCGGCGGGACTGCCCTGTGTAACTGCAAACGTGGGAATGCTGCCTGATATCATCCAACCGGAACAGACCGGTTTTCTTTTCGCGCCAAAAGATGTTGAAACACTGGCAAAACATCTGCGGTATCTGCTGGAAAATCCGGACAGGCGCGCGGAAATCGGGCGTAAAGTTTGTGAATTGGCGCGGGAAAGATTCTCCGAAGCGGTGATGTCCGATAATATCGCACAGATCTATCGCCGGATCACTGAAGAATGAAACTGACAAAAAACGGGAATTGTTGCCGATATGCGAAAATTTTGCCGATATATTTAATGTATTGTCGCGTTCCGCGCCACCGGTGGCGCGAGGATAAGAATAATTATGATCGCAGTTTTGCATAGGAGTATCACAACCCATGCGGAAAGTCACTAATTTATCGCGGGATCTAGCCTTACTTCTGGCGCTGCTGCTGTTTTCCGCCGGATTCCTCCGGGCAGAGGACGAAGCCGAGGAAACCTTTACCCGCGCCCCCGCGCCGCGCCTGGAACAACCGGAGCAAGGCGTTCTGCCCTTTTGGGAAATCGGCCTGGCGGGGTTGAAAATCCAGACTCCCCGGCCTTTTGTCGTGCCTTCGGAGAGCGGGGAACCGACTTATTTCTGGTACTGGACTTACAGTTTTACCGCCAAGACCAATCTGGAAAGGCTGCGTGATTATCTCAAGCAGCAAATGCCTAACGTCCAGGAAAGCGCGCAGGAACAGTATGAAAATCATCTGGCGAAACTGGAAAAAACCATTTCCCAGACCAAAATGCTGAAAGACCTTGCCATCGTCATGCACACCGACACCGGCCAGATTATTCCCGACACTTCCAGCACGGCAGTACGCAACATGCTGGAAAAGCATCTGCGCCAGGAACTGATGACCTCAACGGAATTGGCGGCAAAGGTATTGAAGGAAGACGAGATAATCAACGCAGTGGCAATTTTCCCCGCGCTTGCGCCCGAGGTGAAGAAATTCGAAATCCGCGTGTACGGCCTGGGCAAGCGTTTTGTCCCCAAGTACGAACCCGGCAAGCTGATGTACGTCAACAACGTGTTCGATTCCACTCTCGTCCGGGCGCTGCGCTACAGCTACAGTAAGACAGGCGGCGGGCAGGACGATTTTCTTGATCCGATCGATCTGGAATCAAAGATAGCGTCATGGGTCTGGATCTGGCCGCCGCAGGTGGTGGCCGGTCACGCCAGAAAAATCGATATTGAACGCGCTCCCTACGAAAAAGAACAGCCCGGCCTGATCCGGCAATACCGCTATATCCCATACAAAATCCACAACAACACTTCCGAGCCCCAGCCGTTTGAGGTAATCTCCGCCGGGCTGGCCGTCAAGACCGAATGGCAGGGAGAAAGGATTCTCTTCCGCATGACCGATATCGGCGAGGCCGACGATTTTTGGAAAACGCAAGTGATGCGCAAGATCAAGGAACAGGTCGAGTCCGGCGAGGAAGCGACACTGGTCAATGAAGTTGAGCGTCCCGGCGTCGGAGCCGAAGGCGAAGCGGTCGAGGCCGACCTCAAGGCCAAAGCCGATATTTATCCAGTCGGCAAGGAGCGACATTTCCGCGGCGTAATCGCGCCCGAGGATATCGTAAAGGGTTTGATCATAATCCGCTGGGGTTTGGACGATATCGAGGCGGTCGTCGATGATATTGTCGCGAAGTTGCGGATAAAAAGCATGGTGCTGGGCAAGGACGAGGAGCCACAGGGCGAGTTGTTGAAGGCTTACGAGGCACTGCGTACCCCGGTGTCGGAAGACACAAAAAAGTGGCAGCGCACTCCCGAACCGCCGAAGGAACAGGTAATTGAGGTTATACTTAAAGTCGCGCAGGAAGACTTGGACAAGAATTATGCCGACAATAACCAGCCGACTGATGATGAGAAACGTCGTTACGGTGAAAAACTCGGGCCGCTGGGACACTTGCTGAACATTCTGGCTGATGAAAGAGTCACCTTGCGGATGAACGGCGACCCCGACGCAAACCCGCCCAAACTCGGTGGCAACATCGACGTGTTCTTTGAAGTGAAGTGGGACGGTGTCTGCGACAGCGCCACCTTCCCCTCCAACTTCAAGCGCCAACTGCCGACAAAGAGTGCCGCTTACAAGGAAATGCAGGAAAACGCCGACGTCGACTTCACCAATCGCAAGAACAATACTGATGACGGCGGAGAAGAAGAAGACAAGGGCGAGGAAGAATAAGCGGAATAACCAGGCGCATCTCCGGAAACTCATAATGCCGCAGGGATCACTCCTGCGGCATTATTTTAAACCTGGCAATCCGACTGCTCAACAATCGCCGAGGCTGATAGCGGAGGTCTCCTTCAACGTCTCCAGCACCAGCATCGTTTTGGAATCCTTCGCGCCCTTGATTTTGCCAACATCTTTCAGCAAACGTGCAAGCGCATCAGTGTTCTTGACCCTGACCTTGATCAGGTAGCTGAACTCACCTGCCATGACATGGACTTCCTGCAATTCGGCAATCTCGGCCAATTTCTTGCCCACGCCCGAGGAAGCGATGGATTCATCGGTTCGGATCAGAACGTAAGTAGTGATGTCCAGCCCCAGGTTTTTCGCATTGAGGCGGGTTTCGTAGGAGCCGATCACGCCTTTCTTTTCCAGCTTGCGAATCCGCTCCAGTACCGCCGACGGAGCCATGCCGACCTTGCGGGCGATTTCCGCATTCGTGGTCTTGGCATTCTCCTGGAGAATATTCAAAATCACCTTGTCCTTGGCATCCAGCATTTCTTCCCTCCGGCGAATAATATTCATTTTAAAAAAGTTTGCGCCAGGCGCGCTAACGAAAGATAAATAATTATGTCCTGAAAAATTGCCTGGTCAAGTGTAAAATACAAATTTTGGAGAATAAAACGAATAAAATTCGGTGAGGCAAGGAGCGGTTATCGGGAAAACTGTTCCAATAAAATCCCCGCCGCAGTTGCTACGTCTTCCGGCGAGTGATCGGCGGTAAAGGAAAAGCGCAGGCGGCTGGTGCCAGGCGCAACGGTAGGCGGGCGGATGGCGGGGCAGAGAATGCCTGCGGCGAAAAGTTTTTCCGACAAAGCCCGCGTCTGTTCCGCCTCGCCGATTATTACCGGCATGATCGGCGAAGAGTTATCCGCAACAGGGATTCCTTCTTCGCGCAAGCGCGCGCGAAAGTCAGCGGCATTTTGCAGAACTTTTTCCCGCCGCCACGGTTCGGACAATAGCAAATCAAGCGCCGCTAGCGCGGCGGCGGCGGCGACTGGCGGAGTGGCAGTGGTATAAATCGCCGCGCGCGCGCGGTTGCGCAACAGGTCGCAGATGTTTTCACTGCCAGCCGCAAAACCGCCAATTCCGCCCAAGGCTTTGGAAAGAGTACCGATTATCAAGGTCGTTTTGCGTTTAAGCCCTTTCCCGTCGCCGCCTTCATTCTCACCCAGCAATTCCAATGCGCCGCCGCCGGTAGAGCCAAGAACGCCGGTAGCGTGGGCTTCATCCACCAGCAGCATCGCCCCGGCCTGTTCGCAGAGACCGGCGATTTCAGCAAGAGGCGCGCAATCGCCGTCCATGGAAAAAATGCTTTCCGTCATTACCAGCGTCTGGCCGGAAGTTTTCTTCTCCAGCAGCCGCGCCAGTTTTTCCAGGTTTTTATGCGGATATATCCGCATCTCCGCCCCCGACAGGCGCGCGCCGTCGATCATGCTGGCGTGGCACAGTTTGTCCATGATAATGACATCGCCCGCGCCGACCAGTGAAGTAATCGCGCCGACGTTGGCCTGATAACCGGTGGGAAAAAGCACCGCGTCTTCCGCCGCTTCCAGTCCTGCCAGGCGACGACGCAGAGTTTCGTGCACGGAAGTAAAACCGCTGACCAGTTGCGAAGCGGTCGCGCCCCAGCCCCATTTTTTCAGCGCCTCTTGCGCGGCGGCGATTATCTGCGGATGTTGCGCAAGGCCGAGATAATTATTGCTGGAAAAGTTCAGCAGCTCGCGCCCGTCGATCACCACCCGCGCGCCCTGCACAGCATCAATCCGCCGCAACTGTCGGAACAGCCCGCGTTCGCGCAAATCGGCTAAAGCTTGTTCAATCCATGCAGTCATGGGACGCCTTAAATTGCAATACGGTTTGTTTTAATAAAAAACTTGTACCGTCATTCCCGCGAAGGCGGGAATCCAGGCGGTGTTGCGTACGGTTTCTCCACTGGATTCCCGCCTCCGCGGGAATGACGATTCGTAAGTTTTAGTTTTTTTCGAACGCTTTTTCCCAAATAAACCTTATTGCCTTTACTTCATTCCCCAAAGGTCGCAATACCATACCATCAGATCTCTGGTGGATTCACAACGCCATAACATATACAAGGGCAATATATATAAGCAATAGATAATTTCATAATCTGTTTCGTCAAAATAACACACCAGATATTCGTTATAGAGATGTATTACCAGCGGTATGGATAATAGATAAAACGGAAAAACTTTGCACAGATTCCAGATATTGCCAAGAACAACCCGTTTCCAGAATACAGGACAGGGAATAAACGACAGCCCGCCGTGGATGATTCCGCAAAACCGTTGCCGCATAAAAAATCTCCCCGCCGACTCGCGCCGACAGGGAGCATTATCCCGATTTTCCCGGTTATGGCGAATGTTTTCGTCTGCGGAAACGCGGTTACAGCCAGCCGGTGACTTCCGCCCACAGCCTCCCGAAGTGGAGCATATTCTTCCACGACACATCGAAGGGTATGCCGTGGTCGCAGCCGGGAATATAGCCGCCGCTTCTGACTACCGGCGCGATGCGGCTCATCTCGTTTTCCAGCGCCGCGCCGCCCTTGGCGATACAGCGTTTGTCGATACCGCCGGTATAGGCTATTTTCTTGCCATACTTATTGCGATAAGTGACGATATCACAACCGGCGGCGACTTCGATCGGGTCGCAGATATTAAATCCGCCTTCGATAAAAACCGGAATCAGATCGTCTAGCGAACCGTCGGAATCGATGTCGTACAACGGCACGCCTGCCGTCTTGATGATCCGGTTCCAGCGCGACCAGACCGGCAGCAGGAACTCACGCGTCATGGCGGGCGAAATCATGCTCGCGCCTTTGTAAGCCATATCTTCCGAGACATGGACGCAATCCACGGCGACTTCGGCACAGATCCGTTCCAGCATCGAAGAAATGAAGTCAGACCAGAAATCGCACATCTCCCGCACGAATTCCGGGTCGTCCAGGAACAACATGCACAACGGCTCGAAACCGCACCACTCGCGCATCTGCCAGAACGGCCCGGAAAAATGTAGCCTCATCAACGAATCGCGTTCCCGCGAGCGGAGGCAGCGGTCGCGGAAGTCGGCGGGAAAGCGCCCCGGTTCGTCGACGTTATAACGCTTCTTCATCTTCTCGAAATCTTCTCGGGTCTCGACCGGGAACTTGTGCCACTTGCGAGTGACGAAATCCTTGGCGTTGCGGATATAGGTCACATCGAACTGGTCGGAAATCTCGGTGATGTTGCCCATCCAGTCCTGGACGATGTAATGGCCGTTATTATGTTCCAACACTTTTTCCTCAAAGGTGGGAATCATGATGAAACTGACGTCCAGTCCCGGGGCCGGACGTTGCGGCTGTTCATATTTGATTCCCAGCTCCTGGCACATGAACTCGAACCAATGGGCTTTTTCCGGCAGGCCTTCCTCGCGCCAACGTTTGAGTGTGGATTCGCGGGGGCCCATCGTGGTCATGGGAATGCGGTCGGGCCGGGCAAATTGCATTGTGGCGAGGTAGCGCTCGCGCGGATTTAAAGTAGCGATGGCAGACATGGTTTTCTCCAAATCCAAATGTATGAATAAAAGCATTCACTTACTTCTATAATACGCTATAATAAGGATAAAGCTTTCTTATCGCAGACATGGAATGTATGGAAACAGGTCATATGAGAACTTTTGCCGCCGGGTTGAAAATTCAGCCGCCGTCCTATTCCTTTTCCAGCCGGGATTACGAACAGTTCCAGCTTATCTATATTTCCGAAGGAAGGCTGTATTTCCGGCAGGACGGGGAAGAAAAAAAACTTACACCGGGATACGCGCTGGTGTTGCGGGCGGGCAGCGCCTTCGATCTGCGCACCGACGGGAAAAGCGGTTATCGCGGAATATTTTTCGCGCAATACTGCAATCTCCAGCCGGATTTTCACGGCAGGGCGGCGGCGTGTCTGGCCACACCCCTGATGCGGCAACTGGCTGAGGCAATGCGGGAAGAAGCCGCCGCTCCCGGCAGCGGGGCAGACGAGGTTTTATTGGGTCTGGGGCAAAGCCTGGCCTGGCTGGCGGTCAGGCAGACGACTTGCGCGCTGACTTCCCGCAACGGAAAAGAGTATGAACGTTATTGGGCGGAACGGGCGCGGCAGTGTCTGGACGCGAACCTCTTCACCGGCCTGGGCGCGCAGACGATTCTGGCGGAGTTCAGCCTGTCCTATCGCCAGCTTGCCCGGCATTTTCACCTGGCTTACGGCCTGTCGCCCAAACAGTATCTCGTTACCGCCCGCCTGCGGGAGGCGGAACGTTATCTCACCGAAACCAGCCTGCCGGTAACGGCGATAGCTTACGAGCTGGGCTATCCTTCCTCGCAGCATTTCGCCGCGCAGTTCGCCAAACACCGCGGTCTTTCCCCGTCCGCCTGCCGCAAGAGGAGATGATTATTTCTTCCCCTTGCCCAATTTCAGCACCACCGCGTCGTTGGGAGGCATGTGGCAGAAAATCCCGCCGCCCTCGCGCAGGGGAAAATCGCCGTAACAGGATTCGAGAATCGACCAGCCCGGCGCTATTTCCAGCGCGGTCTGCACCTTGTCAGGCGAATGATTGATCAGCACCGCCAGCAGCGAACCGTCTTCGAACAGGTGCTCGGTGACGCCGACTCGCGGATCGGATTTGCTCAAAACCCTGTCCGCCGCCGTGTTTTTCGCCAGATGACGGTAAATCCGCCAGCAGGGCGCGGCGTCTTCCTCATGGAATGCGCCGGGATTTTTCGCCAGCTCCTCCTCCATGGGGAAGGAAAAGAAAAACACCTGTCCCTTGCCTAGTGCAAAGCGGGCAAAAACCGGATTGCCATCTCCTTCACGCGCGAGAATTTCCGCGCCTACGCTTCTGACATTAAGTTTGACCGGGCTGTTCATGGCGAAGGACGGCATTCCCTCCACTCCGGTAAAGGTTATCCCTGCCGGGCGGTGGCGTTCATGCCGGGTAATAACCTGCAAGCCGGTCATTTCAGTGAAGTGGCTGGGCATGTCGTCCTTAAATGAAATATAAACAGTCGCGCCTTGCCGCGCCTTTTCCATCAGTTCCAGCCAGCAGCGACGGCTGAGAGCGTGGCCGCCGGAAAGACAGGGCAGCAGATAAAGTTTCGATTCCTTGAGCGGCTGATCGGCCTGTTGGAATTCCAGGCTGAACCCGGCCTGGCGGGAAAGGATGAAACTGCTGAATGCCGCTCCCCAGCAGTCCTGCCCCTTCGTCAGCACGCACACCGCTTCGCCGCGGCGTGCGGGCAGATTGGCAAAAGGCAGACCATTCAGGAATTTCCGGAACTTGCCCATTTCCCTGATAACCGTTTTCGGCGTCCTGTCCTCCCGGATCAGACCTAGTTCGCGTTCCAAACTCACCCAGTCGTAGGGAGCGTGTTCCAGTTTGGTCTGATCGTAAGCGCACCACCAGAGCATTCCCTGGCAGTCGTGCGCCCAGAGCGAAAACAGCGCGGTGCGGGCATAATCTCCCGCCACCTCGTCATCGCAGGTCATGGGGCCGAGGGTGCCAACTTCTTCCGCGATGCAGGGTTTGCCGCCGAGATCGGCATAGTAGCGCGATTCGGCGGTGGCGTGCAGGCAGTTGCGGATCTGGTTCATGGGGTCGCGCCCGCAGTGCGGCGTGAAGCGCGGGTACGGGTGCGTGGTCAGCAGGTCGGTCAGTTCGCCCTGGTCGAAGATAGTCCAATCGGAATCGTAAAAAGCCTTGATACCGTGCATCCCGCTGACAACAGGGCGGGACTGGTCTTCGCTGCGGATGGTATGGGCGATCTGCGCCGTCCAGACATAGGCCGCTTCGCGCGAACCGGTAGCAGCCATGCAGTTGCATTCGTTGCCCAGATCCCACGCCTGGATAGCGGCGTGATCCTTCAGATATTTTACCAGGCATTTGACATAACGTACCTGCCACATCAGCGCGACGGGGTCGGTGTGGATATTGCGCCGCTCCAACGCCGGCGGCACGAACAGGCGCCCGCTCATCCAGCCGGTGATCAGGCCGACAATGAGTTTCAGTTTGTTTTTCGCCGCCGTATCGGCAAAGAAACGAAAGCGTTTTACCATTTCCTCCGACACTCCCGCGCGGCCGAACTCGTCGTCTGACAGGGGTTTTTCCCCCCAGCGGATTTCACGCGGCGTGCCGTTGCCGGTGAAAAGCTGGCAGATCGGCTGGAAGTCCGGCCACAACGGAAACACCCGCAAGACCTGTACTCCCTCGTCGGCGAGTTGTTTAAGATCCTGCTCCACCACTTCCGGCTGCCAGTCCGACCACATGGCGGTGCCAGCGTGTGAAGCCCAGTAGTTGCAGCCCACCACGAAAGCCCCGGGTGCGATCAACGAGTTGTCGTATTGATTGCGTTTCATTATCCGATCCTTGCGGCGAGAGAAATTCCGATGCTTGCATCATAACCGGCTTTGGCGCGGGGTCAATTTTTTTAGTCCGCAAAAGGATAACATTCTCCCCCTTTCAGGGGGAGTTAGAGGGGGTAGACGAAAGAGAACCCGTTTCCGAATAACCCCTCCTAACCTCCCTTGGAAGGAGAGGAACTATTAGTGCTGCCAAGCGGAAATCATACTTTCGTCAGCTTTCAATATTCAATCCGATCATCTTTCTCCAACCACCGGGTGAAGACTTCCCGCGCCTCGTCGCGGAGAAGCTGTTCGCACGGCAAATCGCGTTCCCGGGGCGGCAGCGGTATCTGTTCGTAAATAAACGCATCGTCGAACCCGCCTTCCGCCGCGTCTTCGCGCGAGGCGGCATAAACCAGCCGGTCAAGCCGCGCCCAGTAAATCGCCGCCAGACACATTGGGCATGGCTCGCAACTGGAAAAAATCTCGCATCCCGACAATTCGAACGTCTTCAGCTTTTCGCAGGCGTCGCGGATTGCCACGATTTCCGCGTGCGCGGTCGGATCGTTGGTGGAAGTCACCCGGTTCCAGCCGCGCCCCACGATTTCCCCTTCCCGCGCTATCACTGCGCCGAAAGGCCCGCCCTCTTCCGCTTCCATTTTTTCGTGCGACAGGGCGATAGCCTCGCGCAACAGTTTCTCGTCTGCTTCCTTCATGCGTTGTTCTTCCTTCATCAATTCCTCGACCGCCTGTGCGTGTTCGGGATGGTTTTTCAACAAGATTGCGGGTTGGTAATCAGGCAGGTCTTTGACATAAGGACAATCGGCAGGAAACGCGCCTGCGGCAACCGCGCCGGTTGCGTCCAGACAACGCAGATTCAATTTCGCGCGGTGTTCGTAGACGGAACAAAGGTTGGTATCAAGATCGAGATATTCACAGGGAATATCGGTAATCACCACCTCGTCGCCGACTATGTATTTTTCGTGACAGCAGGTTCCGCAACGGCGGCAGACAGGTTTTTTTGAGTCTCCAGTCTCCAGTTTACAGTCTCCAGTTTTGGTTTTCATGGGCGGGTTCCGGATTTACAAGTTAGAACCTGTTTTCAATAACCCCCAGCGTTTTACTGGCACTCTTCTTTTAAAAGAAACAGGCGTACGTATCGTCATTTCCGCGAAGGCGGGAATGACGGGACACGTTTCTTTTTTTAATTAACCTTCATTTGGAAGGGGAGGAACTTATCAGCCATTATTAACCTGAATTGATGCTTATATAGAAAAACTGGTGACTAAAAAAGCCCTCCCGCTCACGGGAGGGCTGGTCTAAGTTGAAAAGAATCACAGCACTTGCATTTTGCGGCACCAGTAAATCTGCTGGCCAATGCGGCCGATCATGTTTTCGATTTCCTCGTTGCCGCGGTCGTTCTTCTGCGCTTTTTCAAAATAGCTCTTTGCCTCTTCCAGCACGGTGATAGCTTGCTTGTATAGCTTGGTTCCTTCCTTGGCGATTTCAGCATTGCGACCTTCGTTTGCCAGATCCATGCCAGTGCGGAAAGTTTTGACGCCCTTGCCTATGTTCTCCATGTCTTTGCCTTCGAACATCCGGATGCTGTTGCCACCGCCGCCGGTGCCGACCAGATCGCCTTCGTCGTTTTCCGGTTCCTGGCGGCTTTCGGTTTTAGCCGACGCGGCAGGGGCTTTTTTCTTTTTGAGATCTTCGTCCATCTGCGCGAGCTGCTCCTGTTTCTTACGCAACGATTCTGCTTTGGACGCCAGGTTCTGTTGCTGCATTTCTTCCTGGATTTCCTTCGCGCGGGCAGCCATCTTGGTATCGCCGTATTTCTCGAAAATCTCGTTGAACTTGCCGTTGCCGCGCGCGACGATGCCGACGCTGTAATACCACGCACCCGCCTTGAGTAACTGGTAGGCCTGGTGTTCCTTCACCGTAACGCCCAGGTTGGGGTCAAGCTCGTAGGCTTCTTTGAGCAGGTCGGTGCCTTCGGTGGAAAAGCTGTTGCGCAGATATTCCACCGCCAGCAGGTAATAAGACAAGCCGTCGCGGGAAGTGGAAATCTTCTTGCGCAGCAGCGCGTCTTTAAGTTCCTTCGCGCGGGTTTCTCCGGAAATGGGGGTCATGGTTTCTATTTCGGAGCGCTTCAGCTCGGTGCCGATGCCGTCCATCACCACCTTGACCAATTGCGGGCTTTGGCTAGTCACCTTGCCTTTGAAGGTGCCGCCGAGTTTGAGTTTTATTTCGTAGAGGTCGGCGGCGTCGGCGGCCAGAACGGAGATTTTCACGTCTTTGGTCAATTCATTGAACAAGCGGCAGGCATCGGCGATTTTTTTCACGCCTTCGATATCTTTTTCCGGCGCGGGGGAGGTCAGCGCTTTGGCGTAAAAATCCGCGGCCTTGCCGTATTTCGCGGATTTCAGCGCCACCTTGCCAGCTTCGACATTTTCAATAAATTGCAGACTGCGTTCGGTCACTGCCGCGCTTCTGGCCGCGCCGAATGCGGAGCTTTTTTTTTCCACGGCATCGCGCAGATTCAGATCAGAGCCGGGCGCGCCGTCTGCTTCGCCGAGAGTCTTCCGATTGAAATTTTTATCCTTATCGGCGTTGGTGGCAGGAGCGATACCGTTGTTGGCTGGCTGGGGATTTAGCAGATTATAGACTGGCTTGATTCCCAACACTATCGCGCCGACGACGATGCCGCCGATGATGGGCAACATCAGGCCGGAGGGTTTTTTCCCTGCCGGTGTTCCATTTTGGCGTTCGCGCTTGGCCATGAGACATCCTTTCAAGCTTTCGTTGAAATCAACCGCTATCGCCAGACCCGTTCGCCTGGCAAATGACAGTATACAAACCCTGATAGGAATATATACGTTTTATACTGAAAAAAGTTCTGCCAATTTTGCAAAAATCCTGAAAAAAATGATCATCTGAACTATAGCTTGATTTCGCCTGCTGGCAAGAAAAAATTGCGGATAGGTTGTTACACCAGCTCTGCCAACACGCTGTCGGCCACCGGCAGGGCTTTTTCGGTCAGGAACAGGCGTTCGTGATTGTCGCTCCAGGCGAGCCACCCTGTCCGTACCAGAGGTGTGATCTCCTGGCCCAGCGCTTTCATCAGCTCCGCGCCGGTACGCGCACGGAATTCCCGCAGGTTGATTCCCGCCGCAAGCCGCAACCAGATCACCGTAAGTTCCCGCAGATATTTTTCCGGCGGCAACTTTTCCCGGAAAACGCAGGCCGATCCTTCCAGTTGCAGCTTGTTGACATATTCCTCCAGGTCGCAGGTATTGGCAAACCGTTCCTGCCCGACATGCGAATGCGCCGCCAGCCCCAGGCCGAAATATTCACCACCCTTCCAGTAATTCAGGTTATGCCGACACTCGTGGCCGAGGCGGGCGAAGTTGCTGATTTCGTAGCGCATCAGCCCGGCGGCGGGAAAAAACTCGCCAGTCATGTCGAACAGATCGCGCTCCTCATCCTCGGTCAGCGGCGTGATTTTGCCAGCTTCCCGCAGCTGTTCCAGCGGCGAACCGCTTTCATACGAAAGGCAGTAAGCCGAAATATGCTCGACGCCCAGCGCAACCGCTTTCTCCATGTCCCTGCCCCAGTCGCATGGCGTCTGTCCCGGCCAGCCGAAAATCAGATCCAGGCTGATGTTGTCAAAACCGGCTTCCCGCGCCATGGCGATGGCGTCCTCGGTCTGCCTGACGTTGTGCGTTCTTCCTAGAATTTGCAAACCCTTTTCACAAAATGTCTGACAACCGATACTGAGACGGTTCACCCCCGCTGTCCGCAACAACATCAGCTTGTCCATGGTCAGCGTGCCGGGGTTGGCTTCGACCGTGAATTCACACCCCGGTGCCTTGCACTCGCCAGACAACAACACCAGCCACTTTTCTATCTCTTTCAGGGAAAGACAGGTGGGAGTGCCGCCGCCTATATAAATGCTTTCCAATTTATTCGAATAAACCAGATGCTCAAATTCAATAGTCAACGCGTCCAGATAACGAGAAATATCCGCTTGTTTCTGGATATAACTGGTAAAAGTGCAGTAATTGCAACGGCTCAGGCAAAAAGGAATATGAAGATATAACGCGGAGGATGAACTGGCCGGAGCCATCACAACACACCCTTGCTGGAGGGAATGCCTTTTTCGCGGGAATCAGGAGAAACAGCTTCGCGCAGGGCGCGGCCGGTGCCTTTGAACACAGCTTCGAGACAATGATGGGGATCGCTTCCCGCCAGCAAATCGACGTGAAGATTAATCCCGGCGTTCACACATAGTGCCCGTAAAAATTCTCGCGCCAGACAGGTATCGAAAGTGCCGACAGTCTCGGTTGGCAAAGCCACCCGGTATTCCAGGTGCGGCCGTCCCGACAAATCCAGCGCCACCCGTGCCAAAGCTTCCTCCATTGGCAGCAGCATGGATCCGTAGCGGCAGATGCCTTTCTTGTCGCCCAGGGCTTTTGCCAGCGCCTGTCCCAGGCATATGCCTACATCCTCGACTGTGTGGTGGCCGTCTACTTCGATATCGCCAGCAGCGGTGATTTCCGCATTGATCAGGGCGTGTCGGCATAGCAGGGTCAGCATGTGATCGAAAAACCCGACGCCGGTATTTATCCTGACCTCGCCGCAGCCGTCAAGATCCAGGCGCAATCTGATGTCGGTTTCATTGGTCTTGCGGGAGATTTCCGCCGTGCGCGCGCCCATGACTTTCCTTGCTATTTGGCTTCCGGTTTAGCCTCTTCCTTTTTTTCCTCAGGTTTTGCGGCTGGAGTGGCTCCCGCTTTTTCTCCGGCTGCTTTCTTGCCTTCCGCCTGAGTTTTTTCTTCTTCGAGTTTTTTCGCGGCGGCTTCGGCGGCGGCTTTTTCGTCTGCCACTTTCTTCGCTTCATCCAGCGCTTTTTTCTCCGCTTCCGGCATGACGAACTGCACGCCGTTGGGATTTTCCAGGCGATCCTTCACGATGACGTAACCGTTAGAAGCGGTTTCGACAAAAGGATAAAACCAGTTGGAGGAGCGACCTACCTGCTTGACGTCGAGAAAACGTTCGCGCGCTTTTTCCAGTTTGGCTTCGACAGCCGACTTTTCGGTAGCTGTTTCCGCTTCGCGCAGCCAGGTGAAAGCCAGCGTCAGATTCGCCTCTGATTCAAGATATTTCGCTCCGCTCTTCAGCACTGTCTCGACCTGCGCGCGGGCTTCGGCAGCCTTGCCTTCGGCCAGCAGCACCTTGGCCAGCGACAGCCGCACCTGTGAAGCGAAAAAGTGGTTGGGGAAACGCTGCAGGAAAAGTTTCGCCGCCGCCTCGGATTTGTCGAACATGCTTTTGTTGTAATTCTCCGTCAGTTCGCGCATGCAGGAATAGAACCCGGCATTGGCTTCGGGATTTTCCTCGCGAGCTTTTACCAGGCGTTCGACCAGCTTGTCGTCGGCCAGTTCCTCGGATTCGTACTCTGCGCGGAAGTTGGCTTCCCACGCTTTTTCCTCGGCCTTATCCTGCACGTGCGCAGCGACGGCGTAAAGCACGAGCGCGCCGATGATGACGACGACGGCAACAATGATTTCCCGCCAGAAATACTCCAGCTTTTTCACCACCGGTTCCAGAATATGGGCAACTTCTTCTTCGTGGTGATGGGTTTCGGTCTGCAGATTCTCAGGCATTCGCGGATCCTCATAGCGTTAATAAAGAAAATACGCGCCTGGGTGGCGCGCGTGCAAATAATTATAGTGTTCCCGCGAAGACGGTCAAGAAAAATGTGTGTGCCGCACAGGCATATTCCAGGCAAGCGCATAAGGGATTGATTGAGGAATGGCAGACTGGCTTATTGGCTTAGTACAGCGCCTCGCAAAGAAGGGGGCAGACGCAATATATATTCTCCCCCTTTCAGGGAGAGTTAGAGGGGAAAGGCTTTCACCCCTCCTAACCTCCCCTGGAAGGAGAGGAATTATTGCTCACTTACTTACGGGGCGCTGTCCTAAGCCATTCTGCCATTCAGCCCAACAACCACAGAAAGATTTGACAACTTTTGCGGAATGCGTTAGGATAATTATGGGCAAAGAAGAATTCTGATTTTGATATCTGATATAGTAGGAGGTGTTACAGTGAATCGGAAGATATGTGTTTTAGGAATTCCTTTTCTCGCTGGTTTCTTTCTCTTCGTCTCCGCGTATACCTGCGCGGAAGGGGGATATATAAAGAAATGGATGTGGGATAAAAAGGAGTTGAAAGCGATCGAGAAGATCGAGGCGGCGGTGGAGGAAAAGGATGGGTATCAGACCTATGAAACCAAATATTGGATTGTAAAGACCGATATCGACAAGCGTTTCACCGCCGAGACTGCGATGTTCATGGATATTTTTTGTGATATTTTCCGGGAAATTTTCGATTTCAAAACCGGTTGCGAGGTTGAAATCAAACCGGAAATGATCGTCTGGGATAGCGGCGACAAATATATGCAGTACCGCGGTATTCCCGGCAGCCGGGGAGTGTTCATGCACCAGCAGGACGGCAAGGGCGGGTTCCAGATTTTCGGGCTTTATACCTATATGGAAAAAGAACGCCTGTTGCAGTTCAAGAACTGCTACCTGCCGGTTATTACCCATGAAGGCACCCACGCGATGCTTCAGACCATCATGGGTAAAAAACGTCTCCCGGTCTGGCTGAACGAAGGGTTCGCCACCTTTTACGAATACTGGGACTACCGCTCCGGCGCCAGCCCCAGCGGTAGCAAGGCCAAGGATAAAAAAGCCCGCAACACCCGTCGGACAGTTTCCCCTACCAGCCGGGAACTGCGCAAGGGCATCCAGAATTACCACGGCGGGCAATATCCTCCCCTCAGTTACCTGACCGGTTTGGTGACGCATAAGGAATGGGATGTGGACGGCATGGGCGACAATACCCGCTACCACTATAACCTCTCCGAAAGTTTCATCGACTTCATGCACACGGATAAGAAAGGCAAGAAGCTGATCCAGGACATGATCATGCGCGTGGCCAAGGACGAGTCGCCGCTGACCGACGAGGAAATCAAGGAACTGGAACCCAGATGGCATAAATTCCTCAAGGAATTCTGGGGCATCAACAGCAAGCAATAAGATCGCCTTGGAACTTTATTTCATCCTTTACCCTCTCCGCAAGGAGAGGGTGTTGTTTTATCGTGGAAGTGTTGCGGGTGCCGTGGTTGACTTGGCGCGATGACCGGTTATACTTGCAGTTTTGACGAGGCTTTCTTCATGACAAGCGAACCGGCAGCTCTCCTGATTATCGACGCGCCAAATATTCCGCTGGAGAATTCCCTGCCGCTGTTCCGGGAACTGGGTTATCGCTGCACTTATGTCCCTGATGTGGCGGAAATCGTGGGCGCGACTGACACGCCCGAGATTGTAATTTTCAGCGGAGAGTTGCGCGGCGGCGCGCATGGCGAAGACTTCGCGCGCCTGCGGGAACGCTTTCCCGGCGTACCGCTGGTGGCGGTGGCGCACGTGCGCAGCCTGACAACGGCGATAGACTTTTTCCGCCAGGGAGTTACTGACTATCTGCTCGCGCCACTGGCGGCGGAGGAAGTTGCACTCCGGTTGGAACTGATTTTCGAGCACCAACAAACCGAACTGGAAGACGAACCTGTCGACGTACCGGTGGAAATGCTGACCGTAGAGGAAACGCAAACAGCCAGTCTTCCCGCCGCGCTGGAACAGCAGGAATCGTCAAGCAACCGCGCCCCGGAAGCAACTCCCGGCACTCCTGCGGTAACTTTCGACCAGGAAAACCTCCCGTGCGGTTTGCTGGTTCTGGATCGGGAAGGAAACCTGCAACAAGCCAACCAGGCCGCTTTGCATTTGTTGCATTGCGCTGATCTGGCCGGGGCGGAAAAGGGCTTGCGTGAACCGGTGGCTACGTGGGAACCGGTCAGCCTGAACGGGAAAAAAATTTCCGCCAGTTCGTGGCCGCTGTTTGAAGCCTTGAAAACCAAGACCCGGCGGGAAGCGACCCTGTCCCTGAAATACAGCGGCACCACCCGCGTCTGGCTGCGCCTCGCCGTGCTGCCGCTGGTGGAAAATAGTAAAGTGACTACCCTCATCGTTACTCTCACCAACGTCACGGAAGAATGCGCCGCCCGCCCCCGCTGCACCGGGGAAAATGCGTGATAAGGTACTTGGAAACTACTATTTATCCCTGGGTAGCCCCGGTTCTTGAACCGGGGCAAAGCAAGAACCGCTGATGAAAACTTTCGCCGGAAGCTTTTTGCATTGGTTCTTGCGCTGGCGCGCACAGGTTCGAGAACCTGTGCTACCCTTTGGTATATTTACTTCTTTCCGCGTGCCTTAGAGGGAGTGAGTAGAGGATGACACCTACCCCTCCTAACCTCCCCTGGAAGGGGAGGAACTAATCGGCTCGAAATATCTGTTAATATCGCAGCCAACACTACTACTCGGCGGCCTGACAATCCGCCACCCGTTAACCTGACCACGCAAACAAAAAAACCCCTCCCGCCAAGGGGAGGGGTCCATCCCGGGATCGGGGATTTTTTTAACCAATCAGATTCACGGTGTTGGCGACGAAACCGTTACGCACGCCGATGGCGCTGATCACCGCCTGCTGCCGGAGCTGCAGGGAGGTAATGATCGCCGATTCGGTCGCTTCGTCAGTCTTCATGATCGCGTCTCGCTGGGTGGTGATGTTGGCAAGCTGGTCGGCCAGACGAGTCATGCCAGACGCCATGACATTGTTTTTCAACACGCCAATCGCGGCGCTTTCCCTCATCGCTACATCAAGAGCTGCAGAAACTTCCAAGAGCATATCTGCACCTTCGCCACCAACTCGTACACCAGCAAATGCGGTTCCTGTCGCTGTTAAAGTGTCTACATTGGTAGCGTCGAAATCTGTTGTTCCGACAAGAGCTTTTCCCGAATGTGTTATACCTTGAGCCGCAGTGGTTCCCCATTGGTAGGTGTGAGTACCGGAGCTAATATTAGTATTGTTTGCTATCAAAGCTGTGTATTGTTCGTACAACGCAGCTATTTCACCATGATATGTTGCTGCAACTTGGGTTTCAGTTGCCAAATCCCCTTCAGCGACATACTTGGTCAGTGCTTCTTTCATGTCCGACAATGTTGAAAGGACATTTGTCATGGCAGTATCTGTATCTTCCAGATTCTTCATAGTTTCTGCGTTGAGAAGCTGTTGCTTTTTGATTTCGCTGATATCGCTATTGAGAGTTAATGCTTTGGAAAGACCGATAGGGTCATCACTTGAACGGCTGATCCGGTTGCCGGATTCCAGCCTTTTCAGACTTTCGTTCAGCGTGCTATCGATCATTTCCAACGCGCGATTCGAACGGGCTACGCCGCCGTTAACACTGACATTAATTCCGCCTAACATGATACTTCCTCCTTGAATTTTCCGATTCCCTTCGGCAGCTTCCCTTGCCGCCGACTTGTTTTACGCGCCGGGATCCCATCCGTCGCGTCTGCCTGATTTCACGCCCGGCAGCCAGCTCCGTTTCCCATAAGCGTCCCTCCTTATTTATCTCACTCTTAATTTTACCTCACGTTTTTTCGTTTGCGAAATAAGTTTTTTGTTTGGGTGAACAGGTTGTCGGGTAAATGGGTTGATGGGTCATTCCCGGACAAGCGATTCGAAGATTATTACTCTCCCTTTTTCCAATAACCCGTCAGCCCATCCACCCGTTTACCCGTCAACCTGGTTAATTACTGGTCGAAAGCAGGCTCAGAACTTTTTCATTGGCCGACATCTGGACAGTCAGCGAATTCAGCCCCGCCTGCTGCAATAATTGTACCTGAGCCAACCGCGCGGTCTCGTACGCCTGGTCGGTGGAAATCACTTCATCCAGATGATCATACATGCTTTCGATCATTTCGCCCAGGTGATCGTTAGTCTTTAATAAATCGTAATTCATTGCCATGCTTATATTTACATTGGATTCCAAGGTCTTGGCAATAGCGTCGTCGATGGCTGCGATAGCGTCATCCATATGGTCGAGGAAGTACAACGGGTCGCCGTTGGAGATGATTCTGTCGATGCCGAGTTTCTCTGTCCTCAGGTCATCAAAGCCGTAATATGCGGAATCATACACAGAACTGCCGGAACCGGTGTGCAAATATAACCCGCCGCTGGGGTTCAGGCTGACGGCGTTGCTGGCAGGCGCAGCGCCGGTTGTGGGGTCGACGCCGACCTTGCTGCCGTCGAACACGAATTTGCCGGAGACGGTGCCGCTGCTGACATTGACTTCAAGGTCGTCGGTAAGGACGTAATTGCTGCCGTTGATATTGATCGAGCCGTCGAGTCCGGCAGTGTCTTCCACCGTGGCCGCGCCGAAAATATTGTCGCCGGAAATGGTTTCTATCTTGATGCTTCTTTCCGTGCCGTACTGGCTGGTGCCGACCACGATGTTGCCGCCGTTTTCCTGGGCGAAGCCGCCGATGCTGTCGATAGCGGAATTGATCGCAGCGGTGGCGTCGGTGATGTTCGTGCCTGCCGCAATTGTCAGGGAAGTCGCGCCGGAATCAGTGGTGATGCGAATGGTGGAATCATTGCCGACGCCGGGCGAGACGTAGGCGTTATCGACATAAGCCTGTTCCGCCGCATTGGCCTGCTGGAAGTTGATCATCACCGGCGACTGTTTGCTCATCTTGCGGATCGAGGTGGCGTCGGTATCGAGCAATTGCGTGGCGGTGGAGTCAAACGTGATTTTACCCGCTCCTCCCATCACGGCTTTGTTATTGATAGTGGTGCCGCGCGCAAGCTGGTCGAAAGAATCGAGCAGAGTCGTAATCGCTCCGATCGCGGCGGCGCGGGTGTAGTCGTCGGAACTTTCGTTCGCTTCCTTGATATATTTCCTGATTTCCTGCAAGGTGTTTAGCATGGAGGTCTGGGTGGTCTCGACTTTGGCCAGCTTGTTATAGGAATCCTGGTTATTCTTGATCGCAGCTTCGGAAGCGTTGATATCTCTGGAGGTGTAAACCGCGTCGATCATGCCGCCCGGGTCGTCTTTGGCGCTATTTATACGGTAGCCGGTGCGGATCTTGGTCAGGCTGTCATTCATGGCCTCTTTGACCTGTTGCAGGCTGTGAATGCTCTGGGCGGCGTAGCTGCTGATGCTGAGATTAAGAGATGACATTTTTATTCCTCCGTGAACTGCAATGTCCGATAATATTTTTAAAGAAGCGCTATTTTCCCGTGAGCTAAGTTTTTCTTTTTTTTTGGTTAAGTTTTCTTATAGGCAGCCGAATAATAAGTAGCCGAGAATTTCCCGATTCCCGATCCCAAACTCGGCGACATCCCACCGTCGCGACAGACCCCAATCATCCGGTCGCGGCGGTTTTTTATTGCCCGGTGTCCGGGCTGACTTATTCGCTGGCGCGCTTTCGCATAGTTCTTTTTTTCGCGCGTCTTCGCCGCGGTTTTTTCGTTTGCGGGAAACAAAAAAAGCCGCAAAATCGAAGGGACGATTCGCGGCACGAAAATGATGAATTTTAGCGGATTTGGCGGAACTTAAGGGATGTATTTGCGCGTGTTACCGCCGTCTGCCGCGCAGAGGCGCAACAGACCGCGTAGTCGGGAAAAAAAAGATTCCCGATCCCATCTTAGGCGACATCCCTGTCAACCAGACCCTATCATCCGTGCGCGGCGAGATCCCTTCGCCGTTTTCCGCCGGTCAAAACCGGCGCATTCAGAACCCGCGTCCAGGCCAGGCGATTCCCGTCGCCAAACCCCGCGATATCCCAAAACCTTTGAAACAGTTCCCGGCCGTTTCGGTTGCCGCGCAAAATATGGAGAGGATAAAAGAACCAGAGGAAAAACTGGGATGGGGGAGAAACCCTTTTTCCGTTCCCGGCGGAAAATGAATTTCTTTTTGTTGCTGGTGAAGACATCCCTGTCTTTCGTACTTCTTTACATCCTTGTGCGACGAAATCCTTTCCGCCGCACCTACCATATTTTACGCCCGGCAGGTTAGGGCACCGCGAAGCTTCCTTTCTTCGGTTTTTCACTTTTCGCTAAAGAATCCGCATCATCTTCCGATAACACATTTTCTTTATCACTTGGAAGTTTACTTTACAGTTTCTGTTGCGCAACTATTATTTTGCTTTTTTTGGCAACTAACTTCGGATTCTTTTATTTTTCGCTAAAGTTTTGCCTGTCGCATCCGAGAACTGTTTGTCTGAAATGTTTCACGTGAAACAATTCGGGTGGTCGGGTAGACAGGTTGTCAGGTTGTTGGGTTTACGGATAGAGGAAATTTTCTGGTACTATATTCACTTTTACAATAACCATTCCACCTGCTGCCTCGTCTATCCGACTACCCATTAACCCAACCACTCGGCAACTGGAATGTTTCACGTGAAACATTCCGGGTTGCCAAGTTGACTGGTGGAGGAGCTGTAGGGATTTAAATTTCTTTATTTTCTGAGCGAATATCGTAAGGTCGCCCATCCCTTTTCTTCTTCCCTTCTTTTACTTCTCTCATTAACCAAAAAAAATACCCAGAAACCCGGCAACCAGTTCGCCTGTCTATCTAAAATGTTTCACGTGAAACATTTTCTCTGGGCAGGCTGCGGATAACCGGATTATTAAGCTTTGAACACAGCCACATTTTTCTTTTCTGCTCTATCCGTATTTCTCTTTTCACTTTTTCCCCTCCCTTGTTATCCTGTTCCTTCTTAAACCAGCACTCTGTCAATCAGTCTTCCCGGCCACCTCAAAATGTTTCACGTGAAACATTCCCCAGGGCTATCGCATTAAAATCCCCCTCGCCCCTTACAAGGGGAGAGGGTCGGGGTGAGGGGTTTCCATAAATTATGCTTCGCGAACCGGAAATCGACGA
>JAGUZQ010000004.1 GCA_020060765.1 Planctomycetota bacterium
GTTACGCCATTCATGCACGTCGGAACTTACCCGACAAGGAACTTCGCTACCTTAGGACCGTCATAGTTACGGCCGCCATTCACTGGGGCTTCGGATCGCAGCTTCGCCCCGAAGGGCTAACAACTCACCTTAACCTTCCAGCATCGGGCAGGCGTCAGTCTGTATACATCCACTTGCGTGTTAGCACAGACCTGTGTTTTTGGTAAACAGTCGCTCGGGCCTCTTTGCTGTGGCCTCCGCCAGCTCCGGGAGCAAGTCCCATCACCAGAAGAGGCGATCCTTATCCCTAAGTTACGGATCCAATTTGCCGAGTTCCTTAACTACAGTTCTCTCGCGCGCCTGAGGATACTCTCCTCGCCCACCTGTGTCGGTTATCGGTACGGGCATTCCATCGCACTAGCGAGGCTTTTCCTGGAAGTATGGCATCAGCGGCCTATACGCATACACCTTGTCATCACGTCTCGGGCTTTATGGTCAAAGGATTTGCCTCGAACCACCCTACACGCTTGAATGGGTCTGCTCAACTACCCACCCGCAATTAGCCTTCTCCGTACTCCCGCTAGCTGAAGCTTCTGGAATGGAGCAGGAATATTAACCTGCTGTCCAGTCGACTACGCCTTTCGGCCTCGTCTTAGGTCCCGCCTAACCCTGGGAGGAATTACCTTGCCCAGGAAACCTTAGGCTTACGGCGAGAGGGATTCTCACCCTCTTTATCGTTACTCATACCGGCATTCTCACTTCCATACAGTCCAGAAAGGGTACTCCCTCAGTGCTCACGCTCTGCCTTCAACCCGTATGGAACGCTCCCCTACCCCTGCCCGTCTCCCGCAGGAGACGGACAAGCCATAGCTTCGGTACAAACCTTGAGTCCCGTTAATCCTCGGCGCAGAGTTGCTCGACTGGTAAGCTATTACGCACTTTTTAAATGGTGGCTGCTTCTAAGCCAACATCCCAGCTGTCATAGCAACTCCACTTCCTTAATCCACTTAGGTTTGTTTTGGGACCTTAACTGATGGTCTGGGCTCTTCCCCTCTTGACTACGAATCTTATCACCCGCAGTCTGACTGCCGAGATAATCTTAATGGTATTCGGAGTTTGATTCGAATTGGTAGGCTGGTAGGCCCCCTCATCGATTCGGTCCTCTACCCCCATCAAGTAGTGGCTCGACGCTATACCTCAATATATTTCGGGGAGAACAAGATATTTCCGAGTTTGATTAGACTTTCACTCCTATCCGAAGCTCATCCCCTAATTTTTCAACATTAGTGGGTTCGGCCCTCCACGGAATTTTACTTCCGGTTCAGCCTGGCCTCGGATAGCTCACTACGGTTTCGTGTCTGCCCCCTGCGACTCGACGCGCTATTCGCACTCGCTTTCGCTTCGCCTCCGCCCCTGAAGGGCTTAAGCTCGCCACAGACGGCAACTCGCCGGTTCATCATTCAAAAGGCACGCGGTCAACCATTGCGCCCCGAAAGGCGCCATAGGTCTCCCACAGCTTGTAAGTGCATGGTTTCAGGTACTATTTCACTCCCCTCTGCCGGGGTGCTTTTCATCTTTCGATCGCTCTACTGATTCACTATCGGTCGCCAAAAGTATTTAGCCTTACGAGGTGGTCCTCGCAAATTCCCACGGGGTTTCTCGTGCCCCGCAGTACTTGGGAAATATCACCACTGACATCGGTTTTCGCTTACAGGACTTTCACCTTCTGTGGTCGGGCATTCCAGCCCGTTCAGCTAACTTTAATCAATGTGGTCGCTTATACAGGTTCAGCATGATACTCCCACGACCCCCCGTCTGCAACGGCCTGTCCTTACACAGACGGGGTTTGGGCTCTTACCGTTTCGCTCGCCGCTACTAAGGTAATCGTTTTTACTTTCTTTTCCTCGGAGTACTAAGATGTATCAGTTCCCCCGGTTGCCATCCGGAACCTATGTGTTCAGAACCGGACTATTCGGGCATCTCCGGATCAAAGCCTGCCTACGGCTCCCCGAAGCTTATCGCAGTTAAGCCACGCCCTTCATCGGCTTTTGGCGCCAAGACATCCACCATGCACCCTTAGTAACTTGATCGCAACACTTCCGTCCTCCCGAAGGAAGAAGAAAGTCTGCGTTTGTTTCTTCGGTGCTACTTTTCACAGGATCGTTAAAACACACGACATCCGCGAATTCATGGAGAATTCTTTTACTATAATCTGCTATTCAATTTTCAAAGAACAAATGGCCAGCCATGAAGGTCTGACCTGTTCGACTTTTTTCCGCGTCCGCTCCGGATAAGAGATGGTGGGCTTGGGAAGATTCGAACTTCCGGCCTCATCCTTATCAGGGATGCGCTCTAACCAACTGAGCTACAAGCCCACGCTAAAATCCGCATATTTGGTGGAGATGATCGGGTTCGAACCGACGGCCTCCGCCTTGCAAAGGCGGCGCTCTCCCAACTGAGCTACATCCCCTTACGTGCGTTAACCACCACACTTCTTGGGTATCCGTAGCGCGGAACGCAGGAATATAAATAATAGATAGCCTTTCATCTCCTCGTTGTGTCTGATATGAGCCGGTTCTGTCCCCCGTCGTGCGACATCCCGAAAGATGAGCTTACGCAGAGTAACTTTCCCGACCCTCCAAGGATTGTCCTTAGAAAGGAGGTGATCCAGCCGCAGGTTCCCCTACGGCTACCTTGTTACGACTTAGTCCCCCTCACCAAACTTACCTTCGGCCGGACTATTGGCGCCGGACTTCGGGTACTTTCAGCTTGGGTGGCTTGACGGGCGGTGTGTACAAGGCTCAGGAACGTATTCACCGCGGCGTAGCTGATCCGCGATTACTAGCGATTCCGACTTCATGGAGGCGAATTGCAGCCTCCAATCTGAACTGGGGCAGGTTTTGAAGATTTGCTCCACCTCGCGGTATTGCGTCTCTCTGTACCTGCCATTGTAGCACGTTTGTAGCCCTGGACGTAAGGACCATGATGACTTGACGTCGTCCCCACCTTCCTCCGGTTTAACACCGGCAGTCTCGTAAGAGTGCCCAGCATTACCTGGTAGCAACATACGACAAGGGTTTCGCTCGTTAAGGGACTTAACCCGACGCCTCACGGCACGAGCTGACGACAGCCATGCAGCACCTGTGTTGGCTCTCTGTTGCCAGAGTCCTCACCCTTTCAGGTTCGTACCACCAACATGTCAAGTCCAGGTAAGGTTCTTCGCGTTGCTTCGAATTAAACAACATGCTCCACCGCTTGTGTGAGCCCCCGTCAATTCCTTTGAGTTTTAGCCTTGCGACCATACTCCCCAGGCGGGGCACTTAATGCATTAGCTCGGGCTCCGAGAGGATCAGTCCTCCCAAAGCCTAGTGCCCATCGTTTACGGCTAGGACTACCAGGGTATCTAATCCTGTTTGCTCCCCTAGCTTTCGTGCCTCAGCGTCAGAAACGACCCAGCAAGCTGCCTTCGCTTTTGGCGTTCTCCCAGATATCTACGCATTCCACCGCTACACCTGGAATTCCGCTTGCCCCTTTCGTCCTCAAGCCTACCAGTATCAGAAGCAGTTCCACGGTTGAGCCGTGGGATTTCACAACTGACTTAATAGGCCGCCTACGCACCCTTTATGCCCAGTAATTCCGAACAACGCTCGCACATCTCGTATTACCGCGGCTGCTGGCACGAGATTAGCCTGTGCTTCCTTTGTATCTGGTCAGCACAGCCGCTATTAACGACTGTGGTTTCCTAGATACTGACAGCGGTTTACAACCCGAAGGCCTTCGTCCCGCACGCGGCGTCGCACCGTCACGCTTTCGCGCATTGGCGAATAATTCAGCACTGCTGCCTCCCGTAGGAGTCTGGACCGTGTCTCAGTTCCAGTGTGGCCGTCCACCCTCTCAGGCCGGCTACCCATCAAAGCCTTGGTAGGCCGTTACCCCACCAACAAGCTAATAGGACGTGATCTCATCTTCAGGCAGAAGGTCCGAAAATCCCAACCTTTTTACCGCAGCTTCATGCGAAGCCGTGGTCTTATCCGGTATTACCCACCCTTTCGAGTGGCTATCCCGATCCTGAAGGTAGATTGATCACGTGTTACTCACCCGTCCGCCTCTATACTAAGTTCCCGAAGGAACCGTTCCCGATCGACTTGCATGTATCAACCACGCCGCCAGCGTTCGTTCTGAGCCAGGATCAAACCCTTCAATTGAAAAGTTCGATATTACGATACCGGGCTAACGGTATCGCTATTTATCTGGCATTACTTTTGTTTCAGTTTTAGATCCTCGTTGATAAGACGAAGATCATTTTAATCGTCAAGTAAAACTTCGAATGAATCGGAGCATTACTCACACAACGACTTGAATAAAAGGCTATCTATTGTGTTTTCAAAGATCTTCGGCCTGAACGTAGCAGGCTTCATTTACTTCCGGAACAGGCGAAAAAAAAACCGCGCTCCTCAAAGTCTTTCAGGAGCACAGGCTGTTGGTCGCGTGTCCCATGTCTCATTGATGGGTCGAATAATACCACCGCATCCCAAAACGTCAATCACTTTTTCAGATATTTTTCAACGCTTTCTGCAAATCAAAGACAAACCATTTGTAATCAAAGACTTACAAGCGCCGAAATTTATCTGGAAAGCTCTTTTTTTATAATCTTCTAACGCTTTTTTCATGCGATTACAACTGCGCCAACGCGGTTCGAACTTTTTCCCCACGCTTCTCAACTGTAAATTATACACCACTCCAGGCAACTATGCAAATCTGTGCAAAACGCTGGACAGTATGCACGGAACGCGTTTTCTTTCAGGCGGAAACGCTGGTGTTTTCATAGCAGCATGATCCTGCGTATAGCCGCCAGCGCCAGATTACAGAGGCTGATCAACAGAAACATTTCCGGCAACGATATCAAATGATTTCCCGCAGGCTTTCTCACCAGTTCCCGCACCATGAACACCAGCCCTACCGCCGACAGCGAAAGCAATACCATGTTGGCTGTAAAAGATAGCGCGCCATACGGCAGATTAAGCACAAACGCTATGCAAAGGCCGAGAATTCCGCAGATGATTTTCATCGTGTTGCTCAATTCTTTTCTCCCAGACAGTAATGCAATTCACATGGATTACGTGGTGGTGTGTGAAAAGCTTGAAAGATGCTCACCGGCAGCGATGCGAGACGACAAACTTTCCCCCTCCCGCGCGGCGCAGTTTTCTCGCCTTGGCCAGATGCCCCAGCGCGCGCTGCACGCTTTTTTCCCCCGTACCCAGCAATTCCGCGATTCGCGCGGGAAACAGCGGCTCCGACGCCTCGCGCAGGCAGCGCATAATATTTGTTTCCAGATCACTGCCTTCGCTTTTTTCATGACCATTTTCTTTCTGTTTCATCTGCGCGCTTCGCCTCCGTAAAAAAAAGATTGCCGGATTATAGTGAACTCGCGCCTGAAAAACAAACCGGCAGCAAAAAAATAGTTGACCCAGGTGCCGCGTTCCCATATGAAAAGCACAGGTGTTTATGCAAAGGCGTACGAAAAATGCCTCGCTTTTTCCGTTTGCTCTCCCTGACCTGTCTGCTGTCTCTTCCGCTGCTTTGCGGCTGCTTGCTGGAAAAACTGCCTAGCCTCGGCGCGGAAAAACCGCGCGACCAGAACCGCCTGAGCCTGCTGGAAATCGGCGAACAGGCGATGGAAACCGGCGAACGCCTTGAAGAAAAAGGCTTGACCAAAGGCGCGCTGGAAGCTTACGAGCGCGCGGTCTGGGCACTTTCCTACCACGAACGACTTACCGGCACGCCCCCGCTCATGCTGGACGACGCGAAGGACAGCGTCGAACGGATGCAGGAAAAAATCTCCGGAAAAAATTGACGGCTTGATAAAAATCGCCTATCCTTTCCCTTGGCCGGAAGCGTACGGCACGCGAATTCAATCATAATAATCCGCCAGCAATCTGGAGAAAAAAACATGACGCGCGACTACGTGCATCTGCATCTGCACACGCATTATTCCGTTCTCGACGGCGTCTGCCAGGTGCCGCCGCTGCTGGAGCGCGCCAAGGAACTGGGCATGAAGGCGCTGGCCATCACCGACCACGGCTCCATGTTCGGCGCGCTGGATTTCTATCTCTCGGCGGAAAAAGCAGGCATCAAGCCCATCGTCGGCTTTGAAGCCTACGTCGCGCCCGGCTCGCGTTTCGAGAAAAACACGCACGGCATCAAGGAAGCGGCCTACCACCTGACCTTGCTGGCCAAGGATTTCACCGGTTACCAGAATCTGTCGCGACTCTGCACGCTGGGTTATACCGAAGGGTTTTATTACCGCCCGCGCGTGGACAAGGATATTCTCAAGAAATATCACGAAGGAATTATCGCGCTGTCCGGGTGCCTGTCGGGCGAAGTCAGCCGCAACCTGCTGCACAGCAATTTCGAGGAAGCGGAGACTGCCGCGCGCGAGTACCGCGAGATTTTCGGCGAGGAAAATTTCTTTCTGGAAATCATGAACAACGGCCTCGCCGACCAGGCGAAAATTCTGGAACCGATGGACGCGCTGTCGAAAAAACTCGGCATTCCGCTGGTGGCGACCAGCGACGTGCATTATCTCAAACCCGAACACGCCAAGGTGCAGGAAGTCATGATCTGCATCAACACCGGCAAGCGCCTCGACGACGAAAACCGGATGAAAATGGAATCTGACGAATTCTATCTCAAGGGCGCGGAGCAGATGTATCTGGCCTTCCCCGGTCGGGAGGCGGCATGCGAGCGGACGCTGGAAATCGCGTCCCGCTGCAACCTCGACCTGAACCGCGACGACATGATCGGCAAGTTCCACCTGCCGGTAATCGCGCCTCCCGGCGGCGGCACGCCGGAGGAATATCTCCACGACCTTTCCCTGCTCGGACTGAAGGAACGCTACGGCGACCCGCTGCCGGAAGAGGTGCTGGCTCGTTATAAAAAAGAATACGACGTCATCACCCAGATGGGCTTCCCCAGCTATTTCCTGATGGTATGGGAGATCGTGAATTTCGCCAAGACCAACGGCATTCCCGTCGGCCCCGGGCGCGGTTCGGCGGCGGGATCGATCATCTCCTACGCGCTGAAAATCACCGACCTCGACCCGCTTAAATTCGACCTGCTGTTCGAGCGCTTCCTGAACGAAGGCCGTAACGAAATGCCTGATATCGACCTCGACTTCGACAAGGAGCGCCGCCACGAAGTCGTGGATTTCATCATCGACCACTACGGCCACGAGCAGTGCGCGCAGATCGTGACCTTCGGCAAAATCTCGGCCAAAAGCGCGGTGCGGGACGTCGGTCGGGTGCTGGGAGTTCCGCTGCACGAGGTGGACGTAATCGCGAAAATGGTGCCTGACATGCTCAAGGCCAAGGGCGACAAAACCACTATCGACGTGGCGATGGAACTCAATCCCGATCTGAAGGAACTGTACAACAAAGACCCGCAGGTAAAGGAACTGCTGGACATGGCTGGCGCGCTGGATGGGGTGATCCGCCAGACCGGCATTCACGCGGCAGGCGTCCTGGTCAGCGACAAGCCGCTGACCGAATACGGCCCCCTGGCCAAGCGCGGCGACGATGTGACTTTCCAGTACGATATGAAAAAAATCGAGCGCCTCGGCCTGTGCAAAGTTGACGTGCTGGGGCTGGAAACGCTGACGCTGCTGCGCAAGGCAGTCGATAACGTGCGCCTCAACGTCGGCGTAGAGATCGACATCAACAACATCCCCATCGATGACAAACCGACCTACGACATGCTTTCGCGCGGCGACGCCAAGGGCGTGTTCCAGTTCGAAAGCGGCGGGATGCGCGACCTGCTGGCGAAGCTGAAACCCGACCGGTTTGAAGACCTGATCGCGGCGGTGGCGATGTACCGCCCCGGCCCCATGCAGTTCATCGACCCCTATATCCAGCGCAAGCATGGTCGGGAAAAACCGGACTATCTGCACCCCCTGATGGAATCGATTGTCGGCGAAACTTTCGGCCTGATTATCTACCAGGAACAAGTGCAGGCGCTGGCGCAGGAACTGGCGCACTTCACTCTCTCCGAAGGCGACCTGATGCGCCGCGCGATGGGCAAGAAAATCGCCGCCATCATGCAGGAATACAAGTCAAAATTCGTCAAGCAGGCCAACGATACCGTCGGCTCCAAAATCGCCGAACAGATTTTCGATAACGTGGAAAAGTTCGCCAGTTACGGTTTCAACAAATCGCACTCCGCCTGTTACGCGATGGTGGCGTATCAGACTGCATATATGAAATGCCACTATCCAAGGGAATACATGGCGGCGCTGCTGACGACCAATCGCGGCGACACGAAAAAAGTGGTCGAATACATCGAGGACGCCCGTCACATGGGCATCGAAGTCCTCCCGCCCGACATCAACGAATCCGGCGCCTACTTCACCGTGCGCGGCGACAATATCCGCTTCGGCCTTTCGGCGGTCAAAGGCGTCGGCGACAAGGCGGTGGAAGGTATGGCGCAGGAGCGCGAACAGAAAGGCTTTTTCAAAAGCCTGCACGATTTCTGCGAACGGGTCGACCTGCACCTCTTGAACAAAGGGACCATCGAGGCGCTGATAAAAGCCGGCGCGTTCGACTCACTCGGCGGCCACCGCGCGCAATATATCGCCGGGGTGGAAAGCGCCCTCACCTCCGGCAACGCCGCGCAGAAAGACCGCGCCACCGGCCAGATGGGACTGTTCGGCGGGGTGGTGGAGGAAGCCGAACCCGCCCTCCCCAACGTCCCCGCCTGGAGCGATCAGCAGATGCTGGCGATGGAAAAGGAGGTGCTGGGCTTTTACGTCTCCAGCCATCCTCTCGCGCAGCATGAAAAGATGCTGAAAGCCTTTGCCTCGGCTTCGACCGCCGAACTGTACAACCTCGAAGACCAGTCCTCGGCCACCGTCGGCGGGCTGATCCAGACTATCCGCTTGAAGACCGACAAGAACAACAACCGTTACGCGCAACTCACTTTCGAGGACATGCACGGTGCGGTCGGCGTCATGATTTTCAATAAGACTTACGAGCGCGTGAAAGATCTGCTGAAAGAAGACGCCATTGTCTTTATCCAAGGCAAGGTTGACCGCCGCCGCGACGAACCGTCGATCCTCGCCGACGAGGTCATCCCCTTGGAAGAGGCGGAGGAAAGGCTGACGCGGGTGGCAATCATCTCTGTCGACGGCGGCAATTTCAGCGCCGAACAGAACGAAAGCCTGCGCAAGCTGCTCATGGCGCACCGCGGCGACAAGCCGGTGCTGTTCGACATCCGCACGCGCAACAACTGCCGCGTGCTGGTGCGGGCAGGTCGGGAATACGGCGTAAAACCCTCCCGCCACCTGAGCACTGACGTTGAAAAACTCCTGGGCACAGGCCGCTTCGCCTGCAGCGCCCGCATGGCGGTTTAGATGCCATACTGGCGGAATGGGCTGATGGGGCTGAACTCACTAGTACCCTGTCAGGAAAGAAAAGCTGGATAGGATGGCAGTTGAGGGTCGATATATCCAAGGGGAGAAAAGGTTTTCCCTTTGGAGGAAAAGACGA
>JAGUZQ010000003.1 GCA_020060765.1 Planctomycetota bacterium
CCTCTCCGTAGTCAAAAGTCAGACTGCTGTCAAAACCACTGTTCTTTTACATAAAATCGGCTTGATTCAGGTTGATTATTCATTAGAAAATAGTTTGGGTGCGGCCTACCACGCACCAAACCGCGCGCCTGCAATTTCGGCCTGGAGCAGGCGCGGGGCGAATACCTCGTCATCTATGACGCCGAAGACCGTCCAGAACCGGATCAGTTGAAAAAAGCCGTAGCTGCGTTTACTGGTCTTCCTGCGGAAACAGCCTGCCTCAAGGCCAAGTTGAATTACTACAATCCTGACCAGAACTGGCTGACCAGCTTCTTCACCCTGGAATACACCGTCTGGCTTGATCTGTTCCTGCCCGGTCTCCACCGCCTGGCCTGCCTATTCCGCTAGGCGGAACTTCCAATCATTTCCGCACCGATGTGCTGAAGTAAGTCGGCGGATGGGATCCGTATAACGTAGCGGAAGACTGCGACCTCGGCATCCGGCTTGCCCGGTGCGGTTACAAAACGCAGATTCTAAGCGGCCTTTCGTAAAGGATGCAGGATATCGAAGGAGACCGTCATCTTGAGTTCACGCGACCTGTTGAGTGCATGGATCGCCTCGCGGATCGCGGTTTTCAGATTATCGAGGGTGCCGAAATAGTAATTATGAATCGCCTTGGCCTTCAGGTGCCCCCAGTACCGCTCAATGCGGTTCAGTTCCGGTGCGTAGGGTGCATTCCAAATCGGCGTCAGTTCCCGCGCATGATCGACAAGGAACCGACGGACGACTTTCGAGTGGTGGATCGAACAGTTGTCGAGGAAGAGGAAAACGTGGCGCCCTTGGTAACGACGCAGCAGATGCTTCAGGAAAGCGATGAATTCGACACTGCGTTTGCGGCTGGTCAGCAGAAACGTTACGCGACCGGTCAGGGCATCCAGTGCGCCGAAGACGGGTGCCCGGCGGTTTTGCCCCACCGAGGGGACGAGGCAGTCCTCGCCGATCCGTCCCCACATGCGGCTCAGGCCGGGATTGAGATGGAACTCGCATTCGTCCTGAAAGACGAGGGCGTAACGGTCAGGACGGGCGGCGACTTTTTTAATGCGGCGTTGCGTTCGCGCTTGGCGCGCTGCACTTCTTTCGGGTCTTGTTTGTGCTTGAGGGAGAGCTTCGGCCGCTTGTAACGAAAACGCAGGCGCTTGAGCGCGCGACGCACCGAGGCTTGGGAGACATGGGTATGGGTGACGGAATAGAGATGCACGGCCAAAGTCGCCGCCGTCCACCGCGTGAACGGATAGCCGAGATCTCGCGGATTCCGCCGGAGCGCGGCCTGAAGCGCGGCTTCGCCCTCGTCGTCCACGGCTCTGGGTCGTCCCGGTATTTTTTCCGGGATCAGCCCGCCGAAACCGAAGCGCAGATAATCCTTGATCCAGCGCATGGGTGTGGTGGCGACGAGGCCGAGAAGACGGGCGATTTCGCCGGTGGTCTTCCCTTCCTCGCTCCAGAGGATGGCGCGGCAGCGGTCGCGCAGCTTCGGGCTCTTGGCCGAGTCTGCGGCCTTCTGCAAGCGGAGCCGCTCCTTTGTTTTCAGTACCGGAACGAATACGGTAGGTGCGGGCATGGGGATTCCTCCTTATCATGTCTTCCATACCCATCATCGACCAATTCCTTTCGTATACTGCAATCTATTTGTAGCAGCGCTTAGTTCCTGTCAGGAAACGCATTTCCACATGGGAAAACTAATGATTCGCGTCGACGAAAATTCACTGGAACCACCTTTGTTCGCCGATCCGCAGTCTTTGCGGCCTGGCGGTTTCCAAAATTTGGCCGACCCAAGCCGTCGGCAGGCGCAATCCTCCCTCCGGGTTCCTTCGCGAATTCCTTGTCCGGCCCGTTATGGGTTTACATCGTCATCAGCTTTCCCGGCAGCACACGCCGCTCCGCCGGGGCGCGTCGCTTCACAGCGAAGCCGCCACCATCATTTTCAGATTATGCGAAACGACGGCCGACCAGACATACGCGCAACATCCGTCCCAACCGCGCCAGGTGCAGCGGGTCAGCTTCACCCCCCCGCTTGGCCACGGAGATGATGGCTTCCGCCCCGGCTCGGAACTTCATCAGCATCTTCTCCACGCTACCGTGCGCGACCAATTCTTCCGCGTCCACCGAAAGCTTCCGCTGGCTGAAGGTAAGTTCCCTGACGCCCAGTTCCGTCGTCACTCGCCATACGCCACCAACCGGCGATAGTACCAGGCGCGATCCTGCTCCTTGCCCAGCACCAGAAAGCCAAGGGGCGGCATCGTATAATATATTGTCGTGATGGATTTTTTTTCTCGCAACTTCACCCTTTTGTCAGTACCGTCTTTTCTGTAGTATCTCGGAGCAATGCCGATTCTGTTGGCGATTTTTGCGCCGTGGTTAAATGTTTCTTCCCGCGGGATCCGTCAGTGTTACACCTTACTGTTCGGAAGTGTTAATAGGCTGATAAAGCTCCTGACCTCTTTCTCGTTAATCAAATCCTTAACAGCAAGCGCGCTTTCAATGTTCAAGCCGAACGCCCGGAGGCGCGGATAGCCAGGCGGCCATTACTTCGGCAGGCGTCCGATAAGCTAGAATCTTGCGCGGTCGA